>DWWP01000056.1 GCA_019119635.1 Candidatus Dietzia intestinipullorum | reverse complement strand
GCGCCGCTCAAGCAGATCGCCCTCAACGCCGGACTCGAGCCGGGCGTCGTCGCCGAGAAGGTCCGGGGCCTGGCCGGCTCCGAGGGCCTCAACGCGGCCACCGGGGAGTACGAGGACCTCCTCGCCGCCGGGATCAACGACCCGGTTAAGGTGACCCGCTCGGCCCTGCAGAACGCCGCCTCCATCGCGGCGCTCTTCCTCACCACCGAGGCCGTGGTCGCCGACAAGCCCGAGCCCGCCGGTGCGGCGATGCCGGGTGGCGACGAGATGGGTGGCATGGGCTTCTAAGAAGTCCCACCGGAGCCGCCCAGGCTCACAGAGATATCCCCGCAGCCCCGGGGTGCCCGCCGATGCGCGGCGCCCCGGGGCTGCTGTGTGTCTGACGGGGGCCGCGGGGGGTCCACCGGGTGGTCGGACACGCCCGCGACGCGCGGGAACTCTGGGTGAACCGGCGGTGAACGGCTGCCTCCTCCGTCCTGTCAAGTGAAAGGGAATTTTCTGACCCGGGGCCGGTCGCGCGACGGGATCACCGATAAAGATGGCGACTCCCGGACGGCCGCCGAGCCGCGCTCGCGCACTGCCTCGTAGGGCGTAGGGGCTGGACGCTGCAGGTATGAGCGCCTATCCGAAACTTTTCCGCGAATTGCACTGAGTGCATGACGGGCGTCAAGTGATGTGCAACACTGCTACGGAGGGCCGACGCGGGTTCGGCTTTCCCTCGTGCGTCTCAGGTGAACACAGGCTTTTCTATGGTCGGGATCACGTTGGACGAGGGAGTACTCGAAGCTAAGGTAAGTGCAGCCTCACTACCAGAGGTGCACTGTTCAACAATGGGAGAGATTCATGCCTGACTTCAGCGCGATCGGTGACCTGCTCGGCGGTATCACCAGCATCCTGGACGGGATCGTCGGCCTGACCGGCTCGCTCACGGGCGAGGGCACCCTCGACGCCCTCGAGGGCATCGGCAGCAGCTTCGGCGAGGGCGCCGCCGAGTGACCTTCGGGTCCCCGTCGCGGTAGTCACTGCGGCATCCGCCCCGACCGCGGCGTACAGCGGTCCATCACTGCACACTCTGGCCCCGGGACTGGCCGGGCCATCTATCTCGCAAGGAGAACACCATGGGCATCGAACTCGGTTCGGTCGGCGACGCGCTCGGCGAAGACGGCATCGTCGACGTCTTTTCCGGCTTCCTCGGCAACATCAGCAACCTTGTCTCCGGCATCGGCTACTTCGCCGGCGGCGACCTGCAGGAGGCCATCGCGAACGGCTTCATGGCCTGATCCACGGCCTCGAGCCGAGAAGGGGCGCCGGGAGATCTGCTCCCGGCGCCCCTTCTCGTGTGCGGGCGGGCCTGTGCGGCGCAGAAGATGGCGACCTTGCTATATGGGCATTCCTTCACGTGAGTAACACGGCGGGCAGTAGTGTCGATAAGGTATGCGTGAGCCGCCGGAGCGTCTCCGAGGTATCTGCCGGGCCGACCGGTTATGAGACCCTCGGACGATGTCCTCGGCGGCGCGAGACCGGTACCCACGGGTAATTGCTGCAGGGCACACGGCCCGTGGGGCTTGTGTGACTAACGGTGATTGGGTTTACTCCTCAGGTGAGGGTCTGCCCACCACCGACTGTGAACAACGAGAGAGTTAGGCGTCGGAAATATGCGTTCAGTGAAGAGCCGCCGATTCGGGACGAAGCTCGCCGCAGCGGCTTTTGCCACGGCCATGGTCCCCGTCGTCGCCACGGGCACGGCCCAGGCCCAGGGCGGCAGCATCCAGTATGACAAGGCAACGGCCGAGAATCAGGTGGCGCAGACCGAGCTTCCTGACGGTCGCCTCATCGTCTCGATCTGGTCGGACAAGATGCAGGCCGAGGTGCCCAACATCGTCCAGCGTCCGGCGGACGGCAACCTCCAGGCTCCCGTGCTGTACCTGGTCAACGGCGCCGGCGGCGGCGAAGACTCCGCGACCTGGCAGGCGCAGTCCGACGTCAAGGAATTCATGGGCGACAAGAACGCCTGGACCGTCACCCCGATCGGCGGCGCCTTCTCGTACTACACGGACTGGCAGAAGCCGGACCCGAACGTCCAGACCAAGTACGCCAGCGACACCCACCCGATGGCGTTCGAGAGCTACCTCGCCGAGGACCTGCCGCGCTTGTTCGAGAGCGATTCGCGGTACGGCGGCAACACGGGCGACGACCGCGGGCGTTCCCTCGCGGCCATCTCCATGACCGCGACCTCGGTGCTCACCATCGCCCAGAAGCACCCAGGCGTCTTCGACGGCATCGGCTCCTACTCGGGCTGCGCCGAGACCTCGACGCCGATCGGCCACGAGTTCATCAACATCGTCACCGGCATGCGCGGCGGCGCCAACCTCGACAACATGTGGGGCCCGTTCCCGGGTGAGCCCGTCGCGGGGAACAACGGCTGGTTCGACAACGACCCGGTCTGGGGCGCGTGGCGCTTCGAGCAGCAGATCGCGGACGGCACGCTGCCGGACATGTACATCTCGACCGGCAACGGCCTGCCCGGCCCGCATGAGAACCTCGCCAACCCCCGCCTGAACAACAGCGTCCCGGCGCTGGCCAACCAGGCGATCGTCGGCGGCGTCATCGAGGCGGCCACGCAGTACTGCACGGCCAACCTCGCCCGCCGCTTCGGCGACCTCGGCATCCCCGCCCACTTCGACTTCGCGCCCAACGGCACGCACTCGTGGGGCTACTGGCAGGACGACCTCCACCAGTCCTGGCCGATGCTGGCGAACTCCATGGGAGCCCACTAAAGCTTGAGGCCTTCAGGGCTGACGCTCACCGGCACCGACGCCGCCTCGGACCCCGCCCCACCGCTGCAGGTGGGGCGGGGTCCGTCGTCTCCGGGGCCTCGGGCATCCTGGACACATGACCCAGGTCGACGAACCCCGCCGGATCCCGCTCGAGCACCCGGACGGCAGCACCAGCCCGCTCCTGCTGGTCGAGTCACCCCGGCGCCCGTCGGACCGCCCCGCCGTGCTGGTCCTGCCCGGGATCGCCGTGGGGGCCCGCTACTACCTGCCGCTCGCCCGCGCCCTCGCCGACGAGGGCGTGGACGTCGCGATCACCGAACTGCGCGGGCAGGGCGAGAGCACCCACCGCGTCGGCCGGGGCGGCGCGGCTGCCGGCTACCACGAGAGCGCGGCGCAGGACATCCCGCTCGCCCTGGACGCGATGGAACGGCAGTTCGGCGACCGCCCGGTGGTGCTGCTGGGCCACAGCATGGGGGCGCAGCTGGGCGTCTACCACCTCGCCCGCGCCGACCGTCGCGTCGTGGGGCTGGTGGCCGTGGCGGCGCAGTCCCCGTACCACCGCGGGTACCCGCGCGAGATGGGCCGCCGGCTCCGACTGGGTGCCACCCTCATGCCGCTGATCGGCCGCGTCTCCGGGCACGTCCCCGGCTCGTTCTTCGGGGCCACCGGCCGGGTGCCCGTCGACCGCGTCCGCGACTGGGCACGCCTGGCCAGGTCCGGCGTCATGCAGCCCGCCCGCGCGGACCTGGACTACCCGGCAGCACTGGCCCGGGTCACGGTGCCGGCGATGGCCGTGGTGATCGCCGACGACCACCTGGCCCCCGAGGGCGCCGCCGCCACGCTGTTGGCCATGCTGCCCTCCGCCCGGACGACGCTCGAGCACGAACCGCGCGCGATCGGCCACAACTCCTGGGCGCGGCACCCCGACGAGGTGGTCGCCCACGTGCTGGCGTGGATGGACCGCGAGGGCCTGTAGCCCCGGGCCCCGCCGGGGGAGGCGGCCGGCTCCTTACGACGACGAGGTGAGCCGCCGCCGGAAGAACTCGTAGGTGAGCACCGCCTTCCGCGCCTCCTGCGAGTTGTCCGCGGCGCCGGCGTGCCCGCCCTCGGTGTTCTCGTAGTACTGCACGTCGTGCCCGGCGGCCTCCAGGGCGGCGGTCATCTTGCGCGCGTGGCCGGGGTGCACGCGGTCGTCGCGGGTCGAGGTGGTCATGAGCACCGGTGGGTAGCGACGTTCCGAGGCGGGTGCCACGTGCTGGTAGGGCGAGTAGGCACCCAGGAAGTCGTCCCAGTCGGCCGTGTCGGGGTCGCCGTACTCGGCCATCCAGGAGGCCCCCGCCAGCAGCAGGTGGTAACGCTTCATGTCGAGCAGCGGGACCGCGATCCCGAGGGCGCCGAACAGCTCCGGGTAGCGCGTGAGCATGACGCCCATGAGCAGCCCGCCGTTGGACCCGCCGGTGGCGCCCAGCTGGTCGCGGGTGGTCACACCGGTGGCCACCAGCTCCCGGGCGACCGCCGCGAAGTCCTCGTAGGCGCGCGGTCGCTTCTCCCGCACAGCGGCGCGGTGCCAGGCGGGCCCGTACTCGCCGCCGCCGCGGATCCCCGCCACCACGTAGACGCCGCCCTCCTCGAGCCACAGCGCGCCGCGCAGGGCGGCATACGAGGGCTTCATGGACACCTCGAAGCCCCCGTAGCCGTAGAGGATGGTGGGGCGGGGAGCCGCGGGGTCGACTCCCGCGGGCGACGGCCCGCGCATGACCGTGTAGGGCACCAGCGTGCCGTCGTCGCTGCGCGCGGTGTGCCGGCTGACCTCGACGCCGCTCGTGTCGAAGCGGTCCGGGGTCGTCCCGAGCGTCGTGGTGCTGCCGTCCGCGCGGAGCAGCACCAACGTGGGCGGCACGACCGGCCCCGAGATCGCCAGGGTGGCGTCGTCGGGATGCGGGGCCCGGTCGCCGCCCTCGGAGTGGCGGTCGCACGAGAGGACGTCGATGCTCACGTGGCGGGGGAGCCCGGTCACCGGCAGGGCGTCCCAGGTACCCTCGTCGGTGTCGGGGATCGCGTACGCCTCGAGTCGCGACTCGGCGTCATCCAGAACGGTCAGCAGGAGCCGGCCGCGGCCCCAGGTCACGTCGTCCACGGTGGTCGAGGCGGTCGGGGTGAACAGGACCACCGGCGCCGGCAGGGCCGACTCGTCGTCGTCCAGCGCGGACCACGGCACCGCCAGGACCGAGCCACCGGGGTGGGTGCTCCCGGCCACCTCGAGGTCGCTGCGCGGGATGAGCAGCAGCCAGCGACCGCAGGAGTCCACGCGGCAGTCCTCCGGCACCGGGAGCCGGCGCGGTGCCTCGGTGGCCGGATCGGTGCCCGGCCGCCAGAACCATTCCTCGGAGGTGTGGAAGTCGGGGGCGCGGCTGGCGAGGAACCGACCGGTGGTCAGGTCGTGGGAGCCTCCGACGGCCACATCGTCGGCCCGTCCCTCGAAGACCACGGTGGCCTCGTCCGGTGCGGTCCCGCGGCGCCACAGGCGGACCCGGCGCGCGTACCCGGAGTCGGTGGCGTCCGAGCCTCCCGGGTCCAGTGGGGCGGAGAGCAGGAGGGTGTCGGCGTCCACCCAGGAGGCCGAGCACTTCGCCTCCGCCAGCCGGAACCCGCCGTCGGACTCCGGGACGAACTCGCGTGTCGTCAGATCGAACTCGCGGAGCTCGACCGCGTCCGCGCCGCCGCGGGACAGGCGGATCAGGGCACGGTCGTCCGCCGGTCGGCGCACCACGGTGCCCGCGTACACCCAGTTGACGCCCTCCCGGGAGGCGAGCGCGTCCACATCCACCAGATCCTCCCAGGCCGGGTCGTCGGCTCCCGGCGCACCCCGCTCGAGGACGGTCCACGGCACCCGGCGCCACAGGCCGCGGGGGTGGTCCGCGTCCCGCCACAGCGTGTACGCGTACCGCCCGCGCAGGACCGGCCAGGCGATCTTGTCGGTCGCGTCGAGGATCTCGAGGGCGCGGGCGTGGGCGGCGTCCGCGTGGTCGCCGGAGGCCAGGTCCGCCACCGTCCGGTCGCTGCGCCCGGTCACCCAGGCCAGCGCCTCGGGGGAGTCGACCTCCTCGAGGTGGAGGTACAGGTCGGGGATCGAAGCAGAAGCCATACCCCGATGATGCCGTGCGCCTCGGGGCGGGCGTGCCTGAGGTCACCCGCCGGTTTCCTCATTCGAAGCTCAGGCTCTTGTTCTGCGTCGGTCGCGCCCGTAGCATATGCACTGCGCCCGAGCCGAGTGGCTCGGCCATTCCCGTCTGCAGTCGGGAATGCACTCGATAAACGGAGATTCACATGGGTTCTCTCAGCCTCGGCTCTGTCACCGACTCCCTCGGTGGCGACAGTGGCAGCTCGACCGACAAGATCACCGACCAGATCGCCGAGGCGATCGGTGACGCCGTGGGCAACGCGCTCAAGACGGTCCTGGGCAACATGTCCTGAGCCCATCCCGGGCACCATCATCGCCGCCGCCTCCGCCGGGAGGGGCGGCGATGGTGTATTTCGGGTGGGATTCCGCGCCGCTCACCGTGCCGGACTCGTGCGGAACGCCTACCCTGTGTGTCGTGGCTGACACTCATTTCGACCTCATCGTCCTCGGCGCGGGCCCCGGTGGCTACGTCGCCGCGATCCGCGCCTCCCAGCTGGGCCTCTCAGTGGCCGTAGTCGAGGAGAAATACTGGGGCGGCGTCTGCCTCAACGTCGGGTGTATCCCCTCCAAGGCGCTGCTGCGGAACGCCGAGCTCGCCAACATCGTGACCCGCGACGCCGAGACCTTCGGCATCTCCGGCGACATCACCGTGGACTACGGCGCCGCGTACGACCGCAGCCGCAAGGTGTCCGACGGGATCGTCAAGGGCATCCACTTCCTCATGAAGAAGAACAAGATCACCGAGATCAACGGGTACGGCAGGTTCACCGACGCCAAGACCATCGAGGTCGACGGCACGTCGTATACGTTCGACAACTGCGTCATCGCCACCGGCTCCGTGGTCAAGACCCTGCCCGGGGTCGAGCTCAGCGAGAACGTGGTGAGCTACGAGGAGCAGATCCTCAGCCGCGACATCCCCGGGTCGATGGTCATCGTGGGCGCCGGCGCGATCGGGATGGAGTTCGCGTACATCCTGGCCAACTACGGCGTCGACGTGACGATGGTCGAGTTCATGGACCGCGCCCTGCCGAACGAGGACGAGGAGGTCTCCAAGGAGATCACCAAGCAGTACAAGAAGCTCGGCGTCACGCTGCTCACCGCCACCAAGACCACCGCGGTGCGCGACAACGGCGACTCCGTCGAGGTGGACGTCGAGGGCAAGGACGGCGGCGACGCGCAGACGTTCACCGTGGACAAGGTGCTCATGGCAGTGGGCTTCGCCCCGCGCACCGAGGGCTTCGGGTTGGACAACACCGGGGTCGAGCTCGCCGAGCGCGGCGCGATCGACATCGACGACCACATGCGCACGAACGTCGACGGCATCTACGCCATCGGGGACGTCACCTCCAAGCTGCAGCTCGCCCACGTGGCCGAGGCCCAGGGCGTCGTGGCCGCCGAGACCATGGCCGGGGCCGGGACCCAGACGCTGGGTGACTACCGGATGATGCCGCGCGCCACCTTCTGCCAGCCGCAGGTGGCGTCCTTCGGGCTCACCGAGGCGGAGGCCAGGGACGAGGGCTACGACGTCAAGGTCGCCAAGTTCCCGTACTCGGCCAACGGAAAGGCGCACGGCCTCGGCCACGCGGTCGGCTTCGCCAAGATCATCGCCGACGGCACCCACGGCGAGTTGATCGGCGGGCACCTCATCGGCCCGGACGTGTCCGAGCTGCTGCCCGAGCTCACGCTCGCCCAGATGTGGGATCTCACCGCCGCGGACGTGGCCCGCAACGTGCACACGCACCCGACGCTGTCGGAGGCCCTCAAGGAGGCCGTCCACGGCCTCGACGGCCACATGATCAACTTCTAGACCGGCACGGTCGAGCCCGCCTGCGCTCCGCCGGCCGGGGGCGCGGGGCGCCACATGCCCCGCGCCGGCCGGGTCAGGGGGCCTCGACCAGCTTGGTCATCTGCTCGGTGTAGATGGCGTCGAGTGCCCCGGCGGCGGTCGGCAGGACGGGATCGGCGTCGACGTCGTCACTCGTGGCCTCGTACTCCACGTTCACCGTCGTGCCGCGGGCGAAGCCGTGGAGCACCACGAGCCGGTACAGACTCTGGTTGCCGTCGGGCTCCGTGGTGACGAAGTCCGAGATCACCCGGAAGCCCTCCGTGCCGGGCACCTCGGGGGCGTCCTCGACCGACATCCGGAGCTCGCGGCCCGGGTCGGCGATGGTCGGCGAGGTGTCGCACGCCTCGTACAGGGAACGGTCGAGGAACTCGTCGAGTCGTTGGTCCACCAGGCCGACGCCGAACCGGTGCTCGGTCTCGTCGGTCTCGGACTGCTTGTAGCGGATCACCGAGTGGACGGCGTCGTCGAGCGCGTGGTTGGTGACCGTGGGGACCCGGGAGACCGTGTCGCACGCGGGGTTCTCCATGAGTTCCCTGCCCTGGGACTCGACGATCCGGTCCACCTGCTCGCGGATCTGATCGTGCTCGAGCCGCTCCACGACCCCGCCGCCGGGCGCCTCGTCCTGCCCCAGGATGAGCTGGTCCACCGGGGCCTCCGGCGTCGAGTCGTCGACGGGGTCCGAGGCCGAGGTCTCCGGTGACGCGGT
Organism: Candidatus Dietzia intestinipullorum; assembly: GCA_019119635.1. Taxonomy (GTDB): domain Bacteria; phylum Actinomycetota; class Actinomycetes; order Mycobacteriales; family Mycobacteriaceae; genus Dietzia; species Dietzia intestinipullorum. Next base: position 9,941 of record DWWP01000056.1, on the reverse strand, counting down.
GCCTCCGTCCTCCTCGGTATCGGAGGAACAGGCCGACATCGCTGCCGCGGTGACCAGCGCGATGCCGGCGGTCGCGACGCGACGGGTGGTGCGGGTGCGGAGGCGCATCTCTCTCCTTGTGTAAGTCCTTTGTCATCGTCCATAGTGCCACCGCACAGCCCGGATCACCGCACGCGGGCGCGGGACGCGCCGGGTACGCGCACGTGGGGGGACCTGAGCCCAGCATGTGGCTACCCTTGACGCGGCAGGAGGAAGCGACCTGAAGACGGCCCTTCGACCGAACAGGACACGACCATGGACCACGACGGAGTGCACGCGGTGCTCTTCGACCTCGACGGGGTGATCACCCCGACGGCGGAGAAACACATGCAGGCGTGGAACCGGATGTTCTCCGACTACTTCTCGCACCGCGGTATCGACCCGTACTCGGACGAGGACTACTTCCGTTACATCGATGGCAGGCCCCGGCTCGAGGGAATCGCGGCGATGCTCGCCGCGCGGGGTATCGAGCTCCCACAGGGGGACGACGACCCGGCGGAGGCCGACTCCGTGACCGGTCTCGGCGCGCGCAAGAACGCCGTCTTCCTCGACCTGCTGGCCGAAGGCATCGAGGCGTACCCGGGCTCCGTGCGGTACCTGGATGCCCTGGACGCGGCCGGGATCGCCTCGTGCGTGGTCTCCAGCTCCGCGAACGCCGTCACCGTGCTCGAGGCCGCGGGCCTGCGCGACCGCTTCGAGGTGGTGGTCGACGGCCTCGTCGCTGCAGACGAGGGCATCCCCGGCAAACCCGCGCCCGACACCTACCTGCGGGGGGCCGAGCTGCTCGGGGTCCCCGCCGAGCACTGTGTGGTGATCGAGGACGCCGTCTCCGGGGTGCAGGCGGGCGCCGCGGGCGGGTTCGCCACGGTGGTCGGCGTGGACCGGGGCGCCGGCCGCGCCGCACTCACCGACGCCGGTGCCGACCTCGTCGTCGTCGATCTGGCCGAGCTCGTGCCCGCAGAAGAGGAGGACCGCGCATGACCCCCGTCCCTCCCGGACGTGGCCCCGTCCACGACACCGTGGGGCAGTCCGTCCCCGGCAACATCCGCACCACCTACGGCGTCAACCTCCGAAGTCACCTCGAGGTCCCCGAGATCAACCGGTCCACCCACCCGGTGGACCCGTGGCGCTGGATCGAGACCGACCCCCGCTCCACGCCGTTGGGAGTGTCCGAGACGCAGTTCGCCGTGGGCAACGGCTACCTGGGCATGCGCGGGAACCCCGAGGAGGGTCGCGCCTCCGCCCACCACGGAACCTTTGTCAACGGCTTCCACGAGACGTGGCACATCCTCCACGCCGAGGACGCGTTCGGGCTGGCCCGCGAGGGGCAGACCCTGATCAACGCGCCGGACACCAAGACGATCCGCATCTACGTGGACGACGAGCCGCTCCGGGTGGGCGCCGCCGACCTGGACCGCTACGAGCGCAGCATCGACTTCCGCGACGGCATCCTGCGCCGCGAGGTCGAGTGGCGCACGCCGTCGGGCAAGAAGGTGATCCTGCGGACCACCCGCATGGTCTCGATGGTGGAGAAGCACCTCGCGGTGATGACCTACGAGGTGGAGCTGCCCGAGGAGCCGGCGCCCGTCGTGATCTCCTCGCAGGTCCTCAACCGGCAGGACGGCGAGGACGAGTATCACCCCGGAACCTCTCCGGGAACCGAGGAGGCCGGCTTCGACCCCCGCCGCGCCGAGGGGTTCGCGCACCGCGTGCTCGAGACCCAGTTCACGTACGGCAAGCGCGGCTACCAGATGCACGGCTTCCGGGCCGCCAACTCGGGGATGTCGATCAGCGTGGCCGTGGACCACCAGCTGGAGACCGAGGACGAGGTGACGATGAGCACCGAGGTGGAGGACGACTCCTCCAAGGTCGTCTACCACGCCCACGTCACCCCGGGCCGCGTCCTGCGCCTCACCAAGATGGCCGCCTACCACACCTCCGAGACGGTCCCGGCCAGGGAGCTGGCCGACCGTTGCTCACGGACCCTGTCGCGGGCCCAGGTGCGCGGTGTCGAGGAGCTGCACCGGACCCAGCGGGACTGGTACGACCACTTCTGGCACCGGGCCGACGTGGAGGTGGAGGGGCCGCCCGAGACGCAGCAGGCGGTCCGCTTCAGCCTGTTCCAGCTGGCCCAGGCCTCCGCGCGGGCGGAGACCAGCGGGATCGCCGCCAAGGGGGTCACCGGTAGCGGGTACTCGGGCCACTACTTCTGGGATACCGAGACCTACGTCCTGCCGTTCCTCACGTACACGATGCCGCAGTTCGCCCGCAACGCCCTGCGCTTCCGCTACATGCTGCTGGACAAGGCCCGGCAGCGCGCGAAGTACCTCTCCGTCCAGGGCGCCCTCTACCCGTGGCGCACCATCAACGGTGAAGAGGCCTCCGCCTACTATGAGGCCGGCACCGCGCAATATCACATCAACGCGGACATCGCCCACGCCATGGTGAAGTACATGTGGGCCACCGATGACGAGGACTTCATGATCCGCGAGGGCGTGGACGTGCTGGTCGAGACCGCCCGGATGTGGGTCTCGCTCGGGTTCTTCGCCCACGACGGCGCCTTCCACATCCACGGCGTCACCGGGCCGGACGAGTACACCACCGTCGTGGACAACAACCTGTTCACCAACGCCATGGCCCGCTTCAACCTCTCCGCGGCGGCGGTGGCGTGCGCACGCATCGCCGAGTTCGACGGCGGCCGGTGGGAGGCCATCTGCCGACGGCTGAGGATCCGCGACGAGGAGATCGCGGAGTGGCGCCGCGCGGCGGCCAACATGGTGATCACGTACGACGAGGAGCTCGGCGTCCACCCGCAGGACCAGGACTTCCTGGCCAAGGAGGTGTGGGACCAGGACCTCGAGGACCACCGGCGGCCGCTCCTGCTGCATTTCCACCCGCTGGTCATCTACCGGCACCAGGTGCTCAAACAGGCGGACGTGGTGCTGGCCATGTTCCTGCGCGGTGACGAGTTCACCGAGGAGCAGAAGCGCGCCAACTTCGAGTACTACGACCCGCTCACCACCGGCGACTCCACGCTGTCGGCGGTGGTGCAGTCGATCATCGCGGCCGAGATCGGCTACTGCGACGAGGCGTTCGAGCACTTCGCCAAGGCGCTCGTCGTGGATCTCGCGGACGTGCACGGCAACGCGACGGACGGGATCCACGTGGCCTCCGCCGGCGGCGTGTGGTCGGCGCTGGTCAGCGGGTTCGGCGGGATGCGCGATTACCGGGGCTCGATCTCCTTCGATCCGCGGGTCCCGGCCGAGTGGGAGGGCATCACCTTCCGGCTCACGGTCCGCGGCACGCTCGTCAAGGTCCGGGCCACCCACGACCGGCTGACCCTCACCACCCTCGAGGGCGGGACGTTCACGTGCACCGTCCAGGGGCGGCCGGTCGAGGTGCCGGCCACGGAGACCGTGGTCGTGGAGCTGGACGAGCGCGCGGCGGTCTGCCTCCGCTGACCGCCGGTGTGCGGCCGGCCCCGTCGATCACGGGCTCGGCTGCACTCCGCCCCGCCCGGGGCAGGTCAGCGGCGTTCGTCCGGCTGGATCCGCAGGACGTGGAGCGAGGTGGCCAGGCCGTCGTACTGCGCCACCAGCTGCACGAACCCCACCAGCTCGGAAGGGTCCAGGTGGGCGGACAGCCCGTCCCAGGTGTCGTCGGCGAGGTCCTTGGTCCCGACCAGCTCGTCGACCGCGCACAGCACCGCCCTGAGCTTCTCCGACCACTCGGCCGTCACCGGGTCCTCGGTGGTCCGCGTCACCTCGGCCGCGCTCAATCCCACCCGTGCGCCGATCCGCTCGTGGTGGGCTCGTTCGTACGCGCTGCTCCGCAGGTGGGCCACGCGAAGGATCACCAGCTCCGTGGTGCGGCGGTCGAGGACGCCGAACGGCATCATCATGCCGGAGTACGCCAGCCAGGCCGGGAACAGCCGGCGGGCCCGGCCGAGCGTCGAGAACAGGTGGACGTCGCGGCTGCCCGTCACCCGGGCGCCGACCCGGTTGACGACCCAGCCCACCGGGCCGAGCTCGCGGAATCCGCCTGGGGTGATGCGAGGGGGAGTGGGCTGGTCCATGGCCGTCAGGGTAGGGGAGAGATGGACGACGGCGTGCCGTGTTGGTCCGTGCTCGTGATGTCGAGAAGGTACGGCGAGAGCGACGAGCGGTGCGCGTCCACCTGCAGTGCGCGGTTGATGGGTGGGAAAGCGCGCTGCGGGCAGGCGGGGCGTTCACACATCCGGCAGCCCGAGCCGATCTTGGTGGCCGCCTCCTCGTCCGTGAGGTCGAGCCCCTGTGCGTAGACGGTGCGGTGGGCGTGCCTGGCCTCGCAGCCGAGCCCGATCGCGAACGTCTTGCGCGGTTGACCGAACCGCATGGGGCGCGTGGTGACGGTGCGGGAGACCCACAGGTGCAGTCGCCCGTCCGGCATCTGCGCGACCTGCCGCATGATCTTGCCGGGGGAGGAGAACGTCTCGTACACGTTCCACAGCGGGCACGTGCCGCCGGAGGTGGTGAAGTGGAAGCCGGTGGCCGACTGCCGCTTGGACATGTTCCCCGCCCGGTCCACGCGGACGAAGTTGAACGGGATCCCGGACGCTCCCGGCCGCTGCAGCGTCGAGAGCCGGTGACACGTGGCCTCGTAACTGGTGGCGTAGAAGGCGCTGAGCCGCTCGACGTCGTAGCGGAAGTCCTCCGCGGTGTCGAGGAAGCGCTGGTACGGCATGATCACCGCCGCGGCGAAGTAGTTGGCGAGCCCGCGTAGCGCCAGGTTGTGGGCGGCGGCGGAACTGAACGCCCCCTCGGCCACCAGCTCGTCGAGGAGGCCGCCGTGCTCGAGGAACGCCAGTTCCGAGGCGACGCGGAAGGCCTGTTGCCCGGTGGTCAGGTGGGCGGAGAGCTCGAGTCGGCGCTCCGTGGGCGAGAAGCGGTGCCAGAGCCCGTCCGGGAGGTCGACGCGACGGACGATCTGGACGCCATGGGTCTCCGCGAGCCGGATCTCCAGCTCCGTGCCCACGTCGCCGCGGTTCATCCGGATGCGGGTGGTGAGGTCCTCGGCGGCGCGGTCCAGGGAATCGATGTAGTTCTGGCGCCGGTAGAAGTAGTCCCGTACCTCCTCGTGCGGCATCGCCAGGGCGTTCCTGTCCACGTCCTCGTCCAGCGCGTTGCGGTCCTCGGTCAGCGCGGCCAGGAGGTCCGCGGAGTTGCGGTGCCGCTGGTGGAGGGTGGCGAAGGCCTGGGCCAGGTCCGGGTGGGCCCGGACCATGTCGACGACGTCGGCGGCGGGGACCCCGGTGGAGATCTGCGGATCCTCCAGGGCTTCCGTCACCGCGGCGATGAGCCGGGTATCCGAGTCCGAGGCGAAGAACGTGGAGTCCACGCCGTAGACCTCGGACAGCTTGACCAGTACCCGCGAGGTGACCGGCCGGGTGTCCTTCTCGAGCTGGTTGAGGTAGCTGGAGGAGAGGCCGAGTGATTGGGCGAACGCGGCCTGGGTGAGGCCGTGCTCCTCGCGGAGTCGACGCAGTCGCGCGCCCATGTGTCCTGTGGCCATCCGTGGACCCCCTGGCTCGCATCCGGTGTGGGAGTGACGTCGGTCTCGTCCGCTGTGAGGGTGGACCCCGTCGGCCAGTGACAATACACGGAATCCTTGCAAACTTTGCAAATCTGTTGCGAAAACTCGCCAACTTCGCACAAGTCGCAGGTAGACGCGGTGTTTGCAATATGGCAATCTGGGCGCGTACAGGAGATCGGTCTTGGCAATTGTGCGAAGGCCGGGTCCGCCCCCGAGAGAAGAAAAGAGTCGCTATGTCGAACGTCGGCAAGGCACGTACCGCTGCGGAGATCCAGCAGGACTGGGACTCCAACCCCCGCTGGAAGGGCATTACCCGCGACTACACGGCCGAGCAGGTCGCGGAGCTGCAGGGCACCGTCGTCGAGGAGCACACCCTCGCCCGTCGTGGCGCGGAGATCCTGTGGGACAAGGTCAACAACAAGGACTTCGTCAACTCCCTCGGTGCGCTGACGGGCAACCAGGCCGTGCAGCAGATCCGCGCCGGCCTCGAGGCCGTCTACCTCTCCGGCTGGCAGGTCGCCGGCGACGCCAACCTCTCGGGTCACACGTACCCCGACCAGTCGCTGTACCCCGCCAACTCGGTCCCGACCGTGGTCCGCCGCATCAACAACGCCCTCCTGCGCGCTGACGAGATCGCCCGCATCGAGGATGACAAGTCGGTCGAGAACTGGCTCGCCCCGATCGTCGCGGACGCCGAGGCCGGCTTCGGTGGCGCGCTCAACGCCTACGAGCTGCAGAAGGCCATGATCGGCGCCGGCGCCGCCGGTGTGCACTGGGAGGACCAGCTCGCGTCGGAGAAGAAGTGCGGCCACCTCGGTGGCAAGGTGCTGATCCCGACCCAGCAGCACATCCGCACGCTCAACGCCGCCCGTCTGGCGTCCGACGTCGCGAACGTCCCGTCGCTCATCATCGCCCGGACCGACGCCGAGGCCGCCACGCTCATCACCTCCGATGTCGACGAGCGTGACCGCCCGTTCATCACCGGCGAGCGCACCGCCGAGGGCTTCTACAACGTCAAGAACGGCATCGAGCCCTGTATCGCGCGTGCGAAGGCCTACGCCCCGTACGCCGACATGATCTGGATGGAGACCGGCACGCCGGACCTCGAGTACGCCAAGCAGTTCGCCGAGGCGGTCAAGGCCGAGTACCCGGACCAGCTGCTGGCCTACAACTGCTCGCCCTCCTTCAACTGGAAGGCGAACCTGGACGACGAGACCATCGCCAAGTTCCAGAAGGAGCTCGGCGCGATGGGCTTCAAGTTCCAGTTCATCACCCTGGCGGGCTTCCACTCGCTCAACTACGGCATGTTCGACCTGGCCTACGGCTACGCCCGCAACCAGATGACGTCGTTCGTCGAGCTGCAGCAGCGCGAGTTCGCCGCCGCCGAGGAGCGGGGCTTCACCGCGGTCAAGCACCAGCGCGAGGTCGGCGCCGGCTACTTCGACCAGATCGCCACCACGGTCGACCCCAACACCTCCACCTCGGGGCTCAAGGGCTCGACCGAGGAGGGTCAGTTCAACTGATCCCCTCCTGACGGTCTCCGCGTGAGACCGGCAGAACGCACAGCGAGGTGACCACACCGGGGGCTGCGGCCGTCTCCACGAGGCGGCCCGGCCCCCGGTGGTGTCTCACCACCCGGTACTGGTCCCCGGCCCATCCGCCACCCACCGACCCCCGGCCATCCCGCCCCGGCTGAACAAGGACACATGCACATGAGCAGCTCCCTCGATGCCGAGCCGGAACGGATCACGCGGGTCGGGGTGGTCGGCGCGGGCCAGATGGGGGCGGGGGTCGCCGAGGTGTGCGCCCGCGCCCACGTCGACGTCCTGGTGTGGGAGTCCACCCGCGAACTCACCGCGGCGGGCCGGTCCCGCATCCTCACCTCCCTCGACCGGGGCGTGTCCGCCGGCAAGATCACCGAGCGCGAACGCGACCAGGCCGCACTGCGCCTGCGGTTCACCACGGACCTGGCGGACTTCGCGGACCGCCAACTCGTGGTCGAGGCGATCGTCGAGGACGTGGCCGCCAAGACCGCCGTGTTCCGGGAGCTCGACGAGGTGGTCGTCGACCCGGGCGCGGTTCTGGCCTCCAACACCTCCTCGATCCCCATCATGAAGCTGGGCACCTGTACCGCGCAGCCCGGGCGCGTGCTGGGCATGCACTTCTTCAATCCGGTCCCCGTGCTCCCGCTGGTCGAGGTGGTGAGCACGCTGGAGACCGGGGAGCCCACCAGGGTGCGCGCCGAGGCGTTTGCCCAACAGGTCCTCGGCAAGCAGGTCATCCACTCTGCCGACCGGTCGGGCGCGGTCGCCAACGCCCTGCTGGTGCCGTTCCTGCTGTCCGCGATGCGGATGGCGGAGTCCGGCTTCGCGACACCGGAGGACATCGACAAGGCGATGGTCCTGGGTTGCGCCCACCCTATGGGCCCACTCTCGCTCGCCGACCTCGTGGGTCTGGACACGGTCAAGGCGATCGCGGATTCGATGTACGCCGAGTTCAAGGAGCCGCTGTACTCCCCGCCGCCGCTGTTGTTGCGCATGGTGGAGGCCGGCCGGCTGGGGAAGAAATCCGGGCACGGGTTCTACCGCTACGACGCCGCGCACCGGTAGACGGCGCCGCCGGCCCGCGCGGCGCGTCCGAACCGCCGGTCGGTTGCCCGCGCCGGAGCGGCGTCCAATAGACTTGTGACAGATCAGGACCCGGGCTCTGGGCGCGGGGACGGTAGTTGACGAAAGAGGACGACATCATGGCCGGTCAGACGCTCGAGCACACCGGTGCCGCCATCGTCGAGGAGTACTACCCCGAGTACGCGGAGGTCGAGGCCCCCATCTATCCGCTGTACTCCACCGAGGTCTACGTCGGATCGACGGTGATGCTGCTGAGCATGGCCATGCTGGGACTGCCGATCGTCACGCTCGGCTACTACATGGACGACATGGACGTGGGCCTCGGACTCGTGGTGGCCTCGGTGGTCGGCACCATCGTGGTCTTCCTCGCGGGGCTGGCCATCTGCGCGGTCGGCTTCCGTAAGTACAAGCGTGAGGACGCGCACTGACCCTCGACCCGGTCACCGCGGCCGGTGGCCCGGCGCTGCGCGCTGGTGACCCGGACGCGGACGCGGAGCGGAGGTCTGCCCTCCGCCGCATGAAGCTGGTCGCGACCGGATTCCTCGTCGTCGCCGGCATCGTCTATGTGCTCGCCGAGGTCGCGCTGAACAACGGCGCGGGCCCGTGGGTGGGGTACGTGCGCGCCGCCGCGGAGGCGGGCATGGTCGGCGGGATCGCGGACTGGTTCGCCGTGACGGCGCTGTTCCGGCATCCGCTGGGGATCCCGATCCCGCACACCGCGCTCATCCGGCGGAAGAAGGACCAGCTCGGGACCTCGCTCGGCAGCTTTGTCGGCGAGAACTTCCTCGACCCCACGATGGTGAGCGAGAAGGTCCGCGGGGCGCACATCCCGGAGCGGGCCGGGGAGTGGCTCCAACAACCCGGGAACCGGGACCTGGCCTCCGATCAGACGGCCAAGGCCACCCGCTCCGTTCTCGCCGTGCTTCGGGACGAGGACGCGGTGGCGATCATCGAACGCACCATCGTGGCCCGCATCGCCGAGCCGCAGTGGGGCCCGCCGGCAGGCCGCATCCTCGCCGAACTGCTGGACGAGGGCCGGCACCTGCCGCTGATGGACCTCATGGCCGACCGTGCCCACGAGTGGGTCGAGGCCCACCCGGAGACCATCGACCGATGGGTGCGCGAGAAGGCGCCCACCTGGGCGCCGCAGTTCGTCAATGAGCTGCTCTCGGACCGGGCGTACCGGGAACTACGCGAGTGGACCTGGCAGATCAAGGTCGACAAGCAACACCCCGTGCGCCTGGCCCTCATCGGCTTCGTCCAGGACTTTGCCCGGGATCTGCAGGACGACCCGGCCACCATGGACAAGCTCGAGGTCTTCAAGCACGAAGTGATGAACCGCGAGGAGGTCAGGCGTGCCGCGGCCTCGGCGTGGTCCGCCGGCAAGCGGATGATCGTCGAGGCGACCGAGGACGCGTCGTCGACCCTCCGGGTGAAGATCGACGACCTCCTGCGCCGGCTGGCGGACATGCTGGTGGAGGACGAGCGTTTCCGGGTCCGTCTCGACGGGTACATGACCCGGACCGCCGCGTATGTCGCGGAGAACTACGCGGGCGAGGTCACGTCCATCATCTCGGAGACCGTCGAACGCTGGGACGCCGACGAGGCATCGGAGAAGATCGAGCTGCTCGCGGGCAAGGATCTCCAGTTCATCCGCATCAACGGGACGGTGGTCGGGGCGCTCGCGGGGCTCACCATCCACCT
>DWWP01000002.1 GCA_019119635.1 Candidatus Dietzia intestinipullorum | reverse complement strand
GTCCCACTCCACGATCCCGGCGCCGGCGCGGTGGTCGGTGTCCACGCGACGCAGGCCGGTGATCCAGGCCTCGTAGCCGGAGAGCGCGGCGTCGAGCGGCTCGACCTTGCGTAGGCGGCAGCACATCTCGGGGTCGGACTCGAACGGGCGGGGGCCGAGTGCCGCCTCGTGCTCGGAGCGGCTCGCGGGGCTGCGCACGTCCACCACGTTCAGGCCCGGCGTGGCCGCCAGCGCGTCCCGCACGCCGATGGTCTCCGAGAAGTGGTATCCGGTGTCCAGGAACAGCACGTCGACGCCCGGCGCGTGCTGCGCGGTCATCTCCGGCACGACCGTGTTGGCCATGGAGCACGCCACGGCGAGCGCGTCGCCGAAGGTCTCCCCGGCCCAGGCCAGGACCTCGCCGGGGTCGATCTCGCCGTGGTGGCCGTAGAGGCCGCGATCGTCGAACCGCCGGGCGGCGTCGTCGGCGATCGCCCTGAGCTCCTCGTCGCTCCGACGGCGGCCGGGCCCCGGGGTGAGGACGGTGCTGCGGGGTAGCAGTTCGAGGTCGATCGTCATACCAGCGACTCCTCTTCTGCCCGGTGGGCCCAGGCCGCGAACGTCTCGCCCGTGTCCCCGTCCGCGCGGTAGCGACGGATCACGCGCTCGATGTAGTCGGCGAGATCGGTGGTACGCACGCGCAGCCCGCGGACCGTCCGGCCCAGGCCGCCCTCGTCGCGGTGGGACGAGGCCAGGCCGCCGCCCAGGTGCACCTGGAAGCCGGGGGTGTCGCCGTCGAGCAGCTGGCCCTTGAGACCGATGTCGGCGGTCTGGATGCGGGCGCAGCTGTTGGGGCAACCGTTGAGGTTGATGGACACCGGCGTCTCCAGCGGTGCGTCGTCGGCGAACCGGCGCTCCAGCTCGTCGACCAGCTCGGCGGCCGAGTCCTTGGTGTCGACAAAGGCGAGCTTGCAGTACTCGATGCCGGTGCAGGCCATGGTCGTGCGGCGGAAGGAGCTGGGGCGGGCGTGGAGCCCGACGGCGGCGAGTCCCTCGACCACCGTCTCGACCCTGTCCCCCTCGACGTCCAGAACGAGGACGCCCTGGTGGGGGGTGAACCGGATGCGCTCCGAGCCCACGGATTCGGCGAGGTCGGCCACCCGGGCCAGGACGTCGCCGCCGGCCCGGCCGACCGTGGTGGTGGCGCCCACGAAGTAGCGGCCGTCCTTCTGCTCGAACACGCCGATGTGGTCGCCGGGGCCCGTGGCCTTGGCCGGCGCGGGGCCGTCGGGCAGTTCGCGGCCCAGGTACTCGTCCTGCAGCACCTGCCGGACCTTCTCCACGCCCCAGTCCTTGACGAGGAACTTGAGCCGGTTGCGGGTGCGCTGGGCGCGGTAGCCGTAGTCGCGGAACAGGCTGGTCACGCCGTGCCAGACGTCGGCGGCCTCGTCGGGGCGGACGAACGCGCCCAGGCGCTGCGCCAGCTGCGGGTTGGTGGACAGGCCGCCCCCGACCCACAGGTCGAAGCCCGCGCCGAGCTCGGGGTGGACCACGCCGACAAAGGAGATGTCGTTGATCTCGTGGACCACGTCGAGACTCGGGTGGCCGGTGAAGGCGGTCTTGTACTTGCGCGGGAGGTTGGAGAACTCGGGGCTGCCGATGTACTTGTCCCTGATCTCCTCGATCGCCGGCGTCGGGTCGACGATCTCGTCGGCGGCGACCCCGGCCACCGGGCTGCCCAGCACGACGCGGGGGCAGTCGCCGCAGGCCTCCATGGTGGTCAGGCCCACCTCGTCGAAGCGGCGCCAGATCTCCGGGACGTCCTCGATCCGGATCCAGTGGTACTGGACGTTCTGACGGTCGGAGACGTCGGCGGAGTTGCGGGCGAACTCGGTCGACACCCCGGCGATCACGCGCAGCTGCTCGGTGGTCAGCGCGCCGCCGTCGATGCGCACGCGCATCATGAAGTACTCGTCCTGGAGCTCGTCGGCGGAGAGCTTGGACGTCCGCGCGCCCTCGATCCCCTGCTTGCGCTGGGTGTACAGGCCCATCCAGCGGAATCGACCGGAGAGGTCGTCGGCGGGGATCGAACCGAAGCCCTCACGCGAGTAGACGTCGAGGATGCGCTGCCTGACGTTGAGCGCATCGTCCTCGGACTTGAACTCCTCGTTGTGGTTGAGGGTCATCTTGCCGTCGATCTTCCACTGCCCCTTGGGCTTGGGGGCACGCGCGGGACGAGCGGGACGGGTGGTCTCGGCACTGGTCATGTCGGCGAGACTAACCACAGACAGACCAGTCTGTCTAATAAGGTCTGCCTACATACCGCAGAACGCCCGCCAGGCGTCGACCTCCCCGCGCGCCTGCTCCAGACCCAGCTCATAGGCCTCGGCCAGCCGGTCGACCTTGCGCTCGTAGCTCCGGATCATCACCCGCTCGGGCCGGAACACGATCGCCCGCCCCGACTCCTCCAGCTCCTCGATCTCGTCCAGCGTCTCGTTGTAGAGCGCCCACCGGCGTTGCAGCGCCTCGCCCACCGCGGGGAACCGGCGGAAGTACGAGCGGTAGAACGGCGTCAGCCGCCGCGGCGGGACCTTGCGGTACCCGTGCGGCTGGGTGAGGACGACGAGGAACTTCTCGTACCCGGCCTCCTGCGCGGCGGACAGCGGGACCCCGCCGTCGTGCCCCAGCGCCCCGTCCACGTAGTACTCCCCGTCGATGAGCACCGGCGGCATCCACACCGGCATCGTCGACGACGAGCGGACCATCCGCATCAGCTCCGGCATGGTCGCGGCGTCGTCCTCGGTCCAGAAGACCGTCGCCCCGTCCGAGCAGCGGAACGTGCCGATCCGCGCGGCCGTGCCGCTGGCGCGGTAGGTCTCGAAGTCGTACGGCAGCGCCTGGTCCGGCAGACCCGTCTGCTCGTAGATGTACTCGGCGTTGAACAGCCCCTTGCCGCGGGCGAAGCTGCGCCAGTCGCCGAAGTTGGGGTCCGCCGCCAGGTCCACGAAGCTGTTGCGGGCGCGTGTGGCGTCCCGCGAGAGGTAGTTGGCCGTGTGCGAGGCGCCCGCCGAGATCCCGGCGGCGAGCCCGGGGTGGATTCCCGCTTCGAGCAGGGTCACCACCACGCCGGCGGTGTGGACCGCGCGCATCCCGCCGCCTTCGAAGAGCACGGCGACGTCGGGGGCGGTGGGCTCGAGGTCGGTCACACGGACCAGCGTAGGACTTTCCGTGGGGGCGCCGTCCGGCCGCCGGTCGGTCCGTTATCGTCACGGGAGTGACCGCCCTCACCGATCTCGTCGCCTCCGTCAATGACGTCTACTGGTACCTCGTCATCGCGCTGCTGCTGGCGGCGGGCCTGTTCTATTCCGTCAGCACGCTGTTCGTCCAGGTCCGGCTGTTCCCGGAGATGCTGCGGACGATCGGCGAGAAACCGTCGGAGATCGACACCGGCAGGAAGGGCATCTCGGCCTTCCGGGCCTTCACGGTCTCCGCCGCCTCGCGGGTGGGGACCGGCAACGTCGCCGGCGTGGCGATCGCCATCACCGTCGGCGGGCCCGGCGCGGTGTTCTGGATGTGGCTCATCGCGATCCTCGGCGGCGCCACCGCGTTCATCGAGTCCACGTTGGCCCAGCTCTACAAGGTCAAGGGCAAGGACTCCTACATCGGCGGCCCCGCCTACTACATCCGCGACGGGCTGGGATGGAAACCCGTCGCGGCCCTGTTCGCGGTGATCATCACCGTGACCTACGGGTTCGTCTTCAACGCCGTCCAGGCCAACTCCATCTCCGAATCCGTGCAGAACCAGTTCAGCCTCGAGAGCACCCTGGCCGCCGTGCTCGTCGGCCTGGCGCTGGTCGTGGTCACCGGCCTGGTCATCTTCGGCGGGATCCGGCGACTGTCCGCGGTCACCGAGGTCCTCGTCCCCGTCATGGCCTCGGCGTATGTCGTGGTGGCCCTCGCCGTGGTGGCGCTCAACATCACCGAGGTCCCCGAGCTGATCTCCATGATCGTCGGCCACGCCCTGGGCTTCCGCGAGGTCGCCGGCGCCGCGATCGGCGCCGCGATCATGCAGGGCATGCGCCGCGGCCTGTTCTCCAACGAGGCCGGCATGGGCTCGGTCCCCAACGCCGCCGCCACCGCGTCGGTCTCCCACCCCGTCAAGCAGGGACTGGTCCAGTCCCTCGGCGTCTACTTCGACACCCTGGTCGTGTGCTCGGCCACCGCGTTCATCATCCTGTTGGCCGATCCCGAGTTCGGGGGCGACCGCGAGGGCATCTCGCTCACCCAGGACTCCCTGGCGTCCCAGGTCGGCGCGTGGGGCGTGCCGTTCATCACCGTCGTGATCTTCTTCCTCGCCTTCTCCTCCATCCTGGGGAACTCGTACTACGGCGAGGCCAACATCAACTTCCTGCGGAACAGCCCGCGCACCATCACCGCGTTCCGCGCCCTCGTGCTGCTCGCGGTCTTCGGCGGCGCGCTCGGCTCCGTGGACCTGGTCTGGGGGCTGGCCGACCTGTTCATGGGCTTCATGGCGACCATCAACCTCATCGCCATCCTCCCGCTCGGTGGCCTGGCCGTGGCGCTGCTACGCCACTACCTGAAGCAGAAGGCCACCGGCCACAACCCGGTCTTCCACCGGGACGACCTGCCGCAGGCCAGAAATGTCTCGGCCTGGGACGGCTCCGACCCGATGACCCGCCAGGACTGAGCCGGGGCGGCGGATACCACCGGTCAGCACCGCACCAGCTGGTCCGGATCACTGGTCACGTCGAGCCAGCGGCCGTAGGCCCCCGCCGGCGCGGCCGCAACGTCCGAGCACAGCTGGGCGTGCGAGTAGCCGGACTGACGGTAGACGGCGTAGATGACGTTGCCGTTGTCGTCGCGCGAACGCAGTGAGGGGCAGGCCTGGTCGGTGCGCAGGTAGCTCGACCCGGGATTGTTCGCCAACGCCGTCTGGATCTCGGACTCGTAGGACCCCGGGGTCACGGCCGAGTAGAGCACCACGATCCCTCGTCCGTCGCAGCTCGGATGGGACATCGGCGTGGCCAGCCCGAGATCGCCGCGCGGTGCAGGCGCGGGTTCGGGCCTCTCGGAACCGTCTGCGCCGTCGACCAGCGGGACCACGAGGTGCGTGTCAGCGGTGCGGCAGGACGTGCCGTAACCCCGTTCGGCGGCGGATCCGGCGGTGGCGGTCGTGCAGCGCCAGCCGTCGAACTCCTTGGGCGCGGTGTTGCCGCCTTCCGGGTCGGTGGGTAACTCGTAGTACTTCTGCACCACGGCGACCGCCTCGTCACACCCGATCTGGCCTTCTTCCACCCGCACCGGCCCGGGCCGGCCCGCGGGCGGCTCCACCTGCCCGCACTCGGTGCCGGGGCCGGCGAGGTCCGCGGTGGGTGTCGCCCCCTCATCGGCCCCCACGGCCACGACCTCATCGCCGACGCGGCCCGAGCCTTCGTCGGAAAGCAGGAGCGACATGGCGCCGCCGCTCACCGCGAGCACCACGCCGACCACGGTGAGCAGGGCACCAACGACCGTCGCGGCCCCCGTCGGGGCCTGCCCGCCGTGGCCGTCCGCAGCCCAGTCGCCGTGCTGCCCGGCCTGCGCGGAGGGCATCGCGGTGCCGGGGCTCGCCGCCCGTGCCCGCCGGCCCGAGATGATGACGACGACGCCGCCCACGGCGATGAGCACGCCGACGCCGATAAGGACCAGTCCGAGGGTGTTCACATCGTGGATTCTTTCACTCTTCGTCGGACTATGGGCGGTGTCCGGCGGGCACACGCTGCCCCCTCACCGTGACCATTTTCTCACCTGTCACCGGTGCACCGTCCCTGTCGCCACCGCCCGACCTGGCGACGATGACGGCGACGAGCTGGTCATACGTGACCCGCCAGAGCGGGGCCCGGTCCGAGGATGAGCACCCTCGACGTGCGAACACATTCTACTATTAGCTCGTACCCAGACTAGGCGTGGCAGGACGCCAGAAGAGTAGGAGTGCCGCCAGATGGCAGACGACGACGGAGCCCCGGACTCCGGACCACCCCCCGGCGAGGACCCGACCACACGGCTACCCCGGACAGACACCGACCAGGAGTCCCCGCAGCAGGGCTACGCACCGTACGGGGCTCCGGGCGCCTCCGCTTTCGCCGGCCAGGCCGTCCGACAGGTCCGCTCCATGCCCTGGCAGGCTCGCGTCATGCGGATGCCCGGTGGGCTCGCCGTCGTGGCCGGCCTGCTCACCCTGCTGAGCTGCCTGTTCTCGTGGTGGGCGGTGTTCGACCGCTCCACGGGCGGGCTCATCGAGTACAGCCTCGCCCCGTTCCGGGGGGTGTCCGCGTCCAGCGGCAGCCGCTGGAGTGACATGGCCGCGCTCAACTCGCTCGACGGCGACGATGTGGAGGCGATCCGCGCGCTCACGGTGTACGTCGGGATCATGTTGGTGGTCGCGGCATTGTGCCTGATCGCCGGCGGGCTGCTCGTCGCCCTGGACCGGGTCCACACCCTCGGTGCCGGACTCATGCTGCTCGGCACCGTGTTCCTCGGGTACGCGCGGGTGCCGGCGGAGGCGGTCGGCAATCTGGCCGATGCGATCGGCGAGGCCAGCAGTGGCATATTCGGCTCCGCGGATCTGCTGGGCGGCCTACTGTCGGCCTTCATGCCGGAGGCGCGACTCGGCCTGGGCCTGTCGACCTTCGCTCTCGTCATCATGACGATCGCTCTGCTCGTCTACCTGGGGATGATCATCTACCGGGAGTTCATCCGGATCAGGAGGTGGATGGCATGACCTCGTCACAGGGCAACAACACCGGCGGCGACCCCGGCCGGTGGCAGGCCCCGCAGCAAGGGCAGCACACACCAGGGCAGGGCGACCCAGCGCAGGCCTATCCCGGCCAGGCCACTCCCGGTTACGCCGGTTACCCCCCGCAGGGCCCCGGCACCGGGGCCCGCGTGATCGCCTTCCTCACACGCGACATCGGCGCCCTCGTGGCAGCGGCCGTGACACTGGTCTCCGGTCTGATCCTGCTGGCGACCCCGAGCCTGGCGTGGATCCGCGATTCCAGCAGCAGTCTGGTCGACGGCACCATGAGCGTCTCGGCGCGCGGCACTGTCAGCTTGAGTTCGCTGGCCGAACGCGCACTGTCCGAGTCGGACGCCCTCGAGCTCGGCTTCACGGAGATGGGGATCCAGACCGTCATGGGCCCCTTCGCGGCCATGCTCATGTTGTCCGCGCTGCTCGTGCTCGTCGGTGGTCTGCTCATGCTCACCACCGCCCGCCAGCTCGGCGCCACGGTCGCCCTGATGGGCGTGATACCGCAGCTCCTGGTAGTGGCCGTCGTCCTGCTCACGGCCGCTGTGTTCAGCGACTCGTCGGGCCCCACGCCGCAGCCCGGACCGAGCCCCGATTCCGGCCTCGGGGCGGGCGCGGGCTTCTACGCGACGATCGTCGTCTACGTCCTCGTGATCATCTGCGCCGCGGTGGCGGCACTGCACCCCGAGCGCGGTCGTCGTCCGGCGCCGTACCCGCAGGCCGGCGGGCCGCAGTAGGCCCCGTGTGGTCAGGCCCCGCGACGGATGCGGTCTGCGGCCATGATCATCGGGATCTGCAGCGGCAGCCGGCCCCACGCGATCGCCTGCCAGGGCCACACCGGCTTGCGGCGCCAGGCGCGCACCATCTGCAGGTTGCCGGGGAACACGCCGATGAACAGCACCAGCGCGGCCGTGCCGCCGGCCCGGCGCGTGCGCGGCGAGGCGAGTAGGCCCGCCACCGCGAGCTCGGCGACCCCCGAGCCGTAGGTCCACGCCTTCTTGGTGCCCGGCAGCTCCGGCGGGATGAGCCCGTAGAACGGCTCCGGCTTGGCGAAGTGCAGCACGCCCATCCCGGCGAGCGCGGCGGGCATGGCCCAGTAGGCGACGGTGGCCTTCTTCCCGGATTCGGTGTTCACCCGCCCGAGCCTACTGCTCGCCGGGCGTCCGGCTCCGCGTGACGACGTCCGTCAGCTGGTGGCGGCCGTCATGCCTCCAGCACGAACAGCAACATCGCGGTCCAGTGGCAGGCGAAGGCGATCGCGGTGCACAGGTGGAACACCTCGTGGAAGCCGAAGACGCCCGGCACCGGGTCGGGTCGCTTGAGCCCGTAGACCACGGCGCCGCCGGTGTAGGCGAGGCCGCCGACCAGCACGAGGATCACGCCGGCGAGGTCGGCCTCGATCAGATCGCCGGCGAACCACACCGCCGTCCAGCCCAGACCGATGTAGAGCAGGACGTACAACCATCGCGGGGCGCCGAGCCAGAACAGTCGGAACGCGATGCCGATCAGCGCACCCGCCCACACCAGCACGAGCAGGATCGTGCTCGACGGCGGCTCGAGCGCCGCGACGGTCATCGGCGTGTACGTCCCGGCGATGAGCAGGAAGATGTTGGAGTGGTCCATCCGCCGCAGGAGCGCGGTCGCCCGGGGTGACCAGGTGCGACGGTGATACAGCGCCGAGACGCCGAACAGGATTGACGACGACGACAAGAACACCGCGGTCGCCCATGTCAACGCGGTTCCCTCGGCGATCACCACAAGCAGCACGCCCAGGACGATCGCCACCGGGAGGGTGCCGGCGTGGATCCAGCCGCGCAGGGTCGGCTTCTCCGGCAGGGCCGGCACGCCGAAGTCGTCGGCTGTGTCGGTGGCGTCGGTGACGTCTGATCCGCGCGGGACCGCGTGCTCGTGACTCACAGAACCTCCTCACCGCCTGCCGCCACGGTAGCGCGATCCCGGGCGAGCCCCGCTCAAGGTGCTATTACGCAGTCGATGATCTACCTAAAAGTTCGGTCCGCCCCAGATGAGGCCGTAGATCATTATTAGAACCACAACGATCGTCGACACGACTAATACGTGCATATTGAAATCGTAAACCCGCAGTCTCTCTCGAAAATTCTTCGCGATAGCGCCCCTGTACCACGCCCACGTCCCAAACCAGCGGTCCGGGCGATCATGACCGATATAGGCCGCATACCGCTGCTGAAGCGTCTGGCGCTCCCCCGTATCTCTTTCCAGGTCGTCACGATCCATAGAGAAACCCCTCGTTGTCTGTTGACTGTCGTGCGCCCTGTCCGACCCGGCGCTGCTCACTCCGATAGCTCATCGGAAAGCCGCATCGTGTAGTTCGTCCATACCCTTTTGTCCCAGGTAAGCACCGACTGCTGCGCCGATCCCCACTCCGACGATCGTGCCGACCGGCCCGAGGAACGTACCTACAGCCGCGCCCGCGGCCATGCCACCGACAACTCCACCACCGAGAGCCCCCGAGGTCTCCATTACTGCCTCGCCCTTCGATGTCTCGCCCTTGGCATAACCTTCCAGCCCGTCGTAGACCGTGATCCCCGCGCCGAGGGGGCCGGCCACGCGTCCGAGGCCCCTCAGCCCCGAAGCGGCCGAGCGCGCGACATCATCCGGCGCGGTCACGAGAGCGTGACGCCCACGAGTCGCCGGATCCAGTTCGTCCGCGAACTTGGGGAACCTTTCCGACATCGCGCCGGTCATCGCATCGACGCCCCGCCCGGGCCAGGGATCGTCGGGGCCGGGGATGACACCACGGTCGACCTCCGGCGGGATCACCGCGTGGAGACGGGCGGCGATCGCGTCGATCTCGCGACCGTAGTGGAGGTCGAGCGAGGCCACCGTGTCGACCGCCTGGGAGAGTGCCTCGGCGTGCTCGTCGACCACCGACTGTTCGGTGTCGGCGGCTCCGGACGCCGGGGCGATCGAATCCCCTCTCACCACGAGTCCGGCGGCCTCGGCAGCAGCGATCCTGTCGTTGACCACCTGCACCGCCGGACGGAGCGCCTGCTCCGCGGACGTCAGCGCGGCGGCGAGATCATCGAATCCGTCGATCAGCCCGTTCGTGTGGGACCTCTCCCCCTCGGCTGCCGCGAGAACGGCTTCGGCGGCCCTGCCGTCCCAGCCGTCGTCCAGCGCATCGCGTCCCTCGGTGAGGGTCCGTCGCACCGACTCCACCCTGTCCAGCCGCTCGGCCACGGCGGTACCGGCCGTGGCGAGTCCCCCGGCATCCCACCGTCGAATCTCCGCAACCGAGTACGCCACGACCAGCCTCTTTCCCGTGTCCTCGTCCCCCGCTGTGTTTCCGTCACCCTGTCTGACGCGCCGTACGACGGTTCGGTTCCATTACTTTCCGACCGATCCCGTCGACCGCGGCCACGGCGCCGTGACGCCTCAGGCCTCTACCGTGGCGGTGTACGCCTCACCTCGACCCCCGGGAGATCACATGGACGTCGCCGCCGTCACCGCCACCGCGCCGGACGCGCCGCTGGAGAAGACCACGATCCGGCGGCGCGAGACCGGGCCGGCGGACGTGCTCATCGAGATCGAGTTCGCCGGCATCTGCCACTCCGACATCCACCACGCGCGCAGCGAGTGGGGGAGCGCCGAGTACCCGGTGACGCCGGGCCACGAGATCGTCGGCCTCGTCCGCGAGGTCGGGTCCGAGGTCACCCGGCACTCGGTCGGTGACCGGGTGGGCGTCGGCTGTCTGGTCGGGGCCTGCCACGAGTGCTCGTCCTGCGAGGCTGGTCAGGAGCAGGAGTGCGAGAACGGGGCCGTCGCGACCTACGGCTCGCCACTGCCCGAGGGGCATCCGGAGGGGACGGTCACCCAGGGCGGCTACTCGACGCACATCGTGGTCGAGGAGCGCATGGTCGTCTCCATCCCGGACGGGCTCGACCCGGCGGCGGCCGCGCCGTTGCTGTGCGCGGGGATCACCATGTTCTCGCCGCTGCGGCAGTGGAACGTCGGCCCGGGCATGAGTGTCGCGGTGATCGGCATGGGCGGGCTCGGGCACGTGGGCGTGCAGCTCGCCGTGGCGATGGGCGCCGAGGTGACGGTCCTGTCGCAGACCACGTCCAAGCGGGACGATTCGCTGCGCTTCGGCGCCGTGGAGCACTACGCGACGGCCGGTGACGAGGGTCGCGAGACGCTGAGGGGGTTGCGCGGGACGTTCGACGTCATCCTCAACACGGTCTCCGCGAACCTCCCCGTGGACCGGTTCCTCGCCACGCTCAAGCCGCGTGGCGCGCTCGTCGGGATCGGCATCCCCACCGAGCCGATGTCCGTGCGGGCGGGCTCTCTCGCCGCCGGTCGCAAGATCCTCACCGGGTCCATGATCGGCGGCATCCCCGAGACCCAGGAGATGCTCGAGTTCTGTGCGCGTCACGGGGTCACCGCGGAGATCGAGATGATCGCGGCGGACAAGATCAACGAGGCCTACGACCGTGTGGTGAACTCGGACGTGCGCTACAGGTTCGTGATCGACGCCAAGACGTTCTGACGGCTCACGGGCCTGCTACCGCCCCGAGTAGCGCGGCGAAGTCCTCGTCCTCCGCCTCGAGGTATCGGTGCGCCTGCGCCGCGAAGTCCGCCAGGCCGACGAGCCGCCCCGAACTCCGCGCCGCACACACCGCCGCCGCTCCGCACGCCCGATCCAGCGCCTGCTCTATCGCCGATCCGCCCGGGAGCGCCGCTCCGACATTGGCTGCGACATGCGGCAACGACACGCCCGCCGCCCCCTCCCCGGCACCGCGGAACACCGCGACGGCGCTCGCGATCTTCTCCGCGTCCGCACTGATCGTCCCGTCGGGCATGGGTTCACCTCGTCGTCGTCATCTCACTCCGTCACCCCCTACGACGGCGCGACCCTCCCGAGCGGTTCCACACGACGACACACCCGCTCAGCCGATCAGCCCACCCAGAAGTCGACCATCGCCTGACTGGAGATCACCTCGCCGTTCTCGTAGATCACCATGCCCCCGGAGCTGATCGAGTAGACGACGTTGTTGTTGGTCACGGTCGCGCTGGCGCCGGAGACCACGGGGTCGTCCACCTCGACACCCGATCCGCTCGCCGAACCGCGGTAGTAGTAGCGGCCGTTGTCCGGGTTGACGCAGATGGAGAACGACGCCTGGGAGGTCCGGCCGATCATGGCGGCCGGATCGCCGGCATTGCACCGGGACTGGGTATTGGAGGTCCACCCCGAACGATCGGCTCCCGCCGGATACGCCGTGCCCGGGTTCGGCGGGCGCTCAGCGGGACGGGTGACCGTCACCGTCTCCTGCTCCGGTGGGGTCGTGTAGGCGGTCTCGGTGACCGGCTCCCGGGACGTCGACGGTGCCGGGGGTGTGGAGGACGACGACGAGGCCGCCACCGCCTGCTCGTCCGGGGTGCCGCTGACGCCGCCCGGGCGCAGGAACAGATAGGCGACCACGCCGAGGAGCGCGAGCACCACCACCGTGAGCAGCGCGATCAGGACGATGAGGCCGGCCGAGACGCCACCGCGCTGCTCGGGCCCGGTGTCATAGCCGTGCGGCGACCACTGCTGGTACGGGCCGCCTGAGCCCCCGCCGTAGCCACCGCCCGTGCCGTACGTCATCGTCAGTCTCCCTGGTCACACTTCCAGACGCGGCTCCGGATCGGCCGATCTGATCGAAACCTAGCAGGTCACCCCGACAGCGTCCGACCGTTATCGTCGTCGACACCGACGTGTCGTACCGGTGAGGCACCATGGCGACGTGACCGAAAACCAGGCCCCCACCGCTGCGATCGTCAACCGTGTGCGCGGGCTCCGCGGCGAGGGCCCCCTGACCCGCATCACGGTGCTGGTGCCCTCGTTCGGGGCCGCGCGCGACCTGGTCCGCGCCCTGGCGCTTGACGGAGGGGCCGCAGGCGTCGCGGTCCGGACGGCCCAGCAGGTGATCACCGAGCTCTCGGGGCCGGCACTCGCGCCCCGGGCCCCGCTTCCGTTCCCCCTGCTCGCGGCGGCTGTGGAGCAGGTCCTCGACGCCGACCCCGGGCGTCTCGCGGCCGTCGCGGACCAGCCCGTCACGGCGCAGGCCGTCGCGCAGGCCTGCCTGCGGCTCGGGACGGTCGACGCGGGTGCAGTCGCCGCGCAGACCCCGCTCCACAGCGAGGTGCTGCGACTGTCCACACGCGCACACGAGACCACCGGCTCCGCGTACTACCCCCGGGTCGAGGCCGTGGAGGTCGCGGTGGCGCACCTCGACCGGCTCGGGCAGGTCATCCTGGCCGCGCCACTGCGGGGAACACAGGACGAGCGGCGCCTGCGCACGGCCCTGGAGGCCCGCGGGGTCACCACCGTCCCCGGTTCGGGATCCGAGCACCTCGCCTCCGCCGGCGACCCCGGCGGCCCCGGCGCCGTGACGGGTACGCACGTGCTGCACGCCTCCGATTCCGACGACGAGGTCCGGGCCGTCGTCCGGTTCGTCCGCTCCCGGCTCGCCGAGGGGACCCCGGGGCACCGGATCGGCGTCTACTACCCGTCACCGGACCCGTACCTGCGGCTCCTCCTGCGGGCGTTCGCCGAGGCGGGGATCACCGTCAACGGCCCGTCCACCACCTCACTGGGCCGGACTCCGGCGGGCCGCACGCTCGTCCGGCTGCTCCGCGTCGACCCGGGGACACTTCCTCGGGCCGACCTGTTGTCGATCATCGCCGACGGCGCCCTCGCGGTGGTCGACCGGGACGGCCGGCCGGTCTCCTCTCGTCGCCTCGAACTGCTCACCCGGACGCGCGTGCCGATCCTGGGCGGCGACGACTGGGAACACCTCGCCCGGGCCGCCGCGGATCCGGAATCCGGCCTGTCCGAGGCGGAGCGTGCGGCCGCGGACGCACTGCGCGCCCTCATCGGTCGGGTCCGAGAGCTGCTCGCCTCCGTCGAGGGCGCCCGGAGCTGGACCGGCGTGTCCGAGGCGTTGACGTCCCTGGTGGGCACGCTCCTGCGCCCGGGTCTCGACCGCGCGGGCGTCGAGGCCGCAGTGCGCTCACTGGCGGACCTGCAGCTGGTCTCGCCCACGATCACGCGGGACCGGGTCGCCGGCGCCGTCGCCACGCGCCTGGACTCGATCGGCGACCGGGTCGGCGAGGAGGGCGTCGGGGTGACGCTCGGCCCCGTCGACGACGCGGCGGGGCGGGACCTCGACACGGTCTGCGTCGTGGGTATGGCCGAAGGTCTGCTCCCGGTCCTCCACCGACCGGACCCGCTCCTGCCCGAGGGCGCGGTCGACCTCCCGACGGCCGAGCAGCTCGACGAGCGCTACCGCGTCCTCCAACTCGCGCTGGCCGCGGGCGGCACGCACCGCCTGTGCTCCTTTCCCCGCGGGTCCATGCGCGGCGGCGGGGACCGCATCCCGTCCCGGTGGCTCCTGCCGACACTCGCGGCCCTCACCGGCACCCCCGTCCACGCCACCCGCTGGCAGGAGGACGTGGCGGGCTGTGCGCACGTCACCGCCGTGCCGTCGTTCGTCGAGGGCGTCCTCACCCCGCCGTCGATCCTCGGGCACGACCCCGCCACCGCGGCGGAGCTGCGGCTCCGCGCGCTGGCCTCGCACGGCTGGGCCGCCGCCCCGGGGTCGTTCCCCGAGTCCCTCCGCCGCGGCCACGCGATGCGCAGGGACCGCCGCATCGGGAGGTTCTCGAGGTTCACCGGGGACGTCTCCTCGGCCCGTGAGCACCTGAGCGTGCTCGACGGCCCCCTCTCGCCCACCCGGCTCGAGGACTGGGCACAGAGTCCGTACCTGTTCTTCCTCGCCACGGTCCTGCGGGTGCGGCCCCTGGACGAGCCCGCGGCAGAGATCGAGATGGACCTGCGCGACTACGGCGAGCTCGTGCACTCGATCCTCGAGCGGTACGTCTCCGAGCGCATCACCGACGGCGGTGCACCCGACCGCGACCGCCTGGAACGCATCCTGCGCGAGGAGTGCGCCGTAGCCGTCGACGACGCCCCGGGCCTGGTGGAATCCCTGTGGCGCCGGCGCGAGGACCTGCTCGCGGCCGAACTCACCCGCTGGTTCGACGAGGACGCCGCAGACGCCGACCAGGGATGGCGTCCCACCGCCACCGAGCACCGCTTCGGTCACGCCGAGGTGCCGTTCGACGTCCCCACCACCACCGGGACACGCACCGTACTGCTGGCCGGCTCGATCGACCGGGTAGACCGGCGCGATGGCACGCAGCGCGTCACCGACTACAAGACCGGTAAGGCCCCGGCGAAAGACGACCGCCCGAGGCAGGACGACCCCACGTTGGCGGGCACCCGGTTCCAGCTCCCGCTCTACGCCGTCGCCGCGGCCACCGGTCACGACCTGCCCGTCAGTGAGGTCCGCTACTGGTACTGCACCGAACGCGGCGAGTTCGACCAGGTCTCCCTCACCATCGACGACGCACTGATGGACGCCGTACGCGCCGACGTCGGGGCCCTGGTCGACGCCATCGAGAAGGGGTGGTTCCCACTCAAGGGCGGGCGCGGATCCGCCCGCGACCTGGCGGACATCCTCGGCGGCGGCGACCTCGACCGCGCCTGGGAGCAGTTGTCCCGGCAGGAGCCCTTCGCCTCACATCCCGCATTCGCCGGCATCGTTGCCGACGCCGCCCGGGACGAGACCGGAACGGAGCGCGACGCGTGACCACCCAACCCTCCGCCCAGCCCGCCCGCACACCGCTGGCCGACCAGCCCGCCCGCGACCGCGTCGAATCGGACACCGCGGCGACCCTCTTCGTCGAAGCCGGCGCCGGGACCGGCAAGACCTACGCCCTCGTCCGGCGCCTCGGCGCGCTCCTGCTCACCAACCGGGTGCCCATCGAGCAGATCGCCGCCATCACCTTCACCGAGAAGGCGGCCGCCGAACTGCGCGACAGGCTGCGGGTGTTCCTCGTGGACGCCCGAGACCAGGGCGATCCCCACGCCGACGCCGCACTCACCGGCCTCGACACCGCCGCGATCGGCACGTTGCACTCGTTCGCGCTCCGGCTCCTCTCCGAGAACCCGCTCGAGGCCGGCATCCCGCCCCGCGTCACCGCGCAGCAGGACACCGCCGAGCACGCCGCGGTGGAGGAACTGTGGCAGGACTGCGCCGCGCGACTCTTCGGCCCGGGACGCGAGGACGCCCTGGGCGGCTCACTCGCCCGGGCCGTCGACGATCTGCTCGACGGCGGCGTCAGCACCACCGCGTTCCGTGAGGTCGTCCTCGCGCTGCACCGGGACTGGGACCGCCTACCCGACGACGCCGGTGACACCCCCGACCCCGGCGCCGTCGACCTGCCCCCGGCACCGGATCTGTCCGAGGTCATCGCGCACGTCGGCGGGATCGTCGCATGGCGCGACCAGTGCCGGGACGAGACGGACAAGCTGTACGCCACGCTCGGCGAGCACGAGGCCTGGCTCGAGCAGCTGACCGCCTCGCTCGAGGACCCCGGCGCGACACCCACGTGGGCAGAGCTGCTCGGCGCGCCCCGGACCGCAGGCCGCGGGGGCAGGGGCGACGCCTGGGGTGGCAAGGAGACGGTCGAGACCATCAAAGCCGAGATCCGGGAACTCGCCGCCCACTGCACGGCCGCCCTCGCCGAGCACTGGGCGCCGCGACTCGCCGTGGTCATCTCCGGACTCACGCCGGTGGTCCGCGCCCACGCCGCCGAGCGGCGCCGCCACGGCACCCTGCAGTTCCACGACCAACTCGTGCTCGCCCGCCGGCTCCTGCAGGACGACGCCGTCCGCCGCCGCGTCCGCGAGCGCTACACCCGGATCCTCATCGACGAGTTCCAGGACACCGACCCCATCCAGCTCGACCTGGCCGAACTCCTCACCTCCGATCCCGACCTGCCCGCCGGGGCAGGCGCCCGCCCGGAGGCCGGACGACTCTTCACGGTCGGCGACCCCAAACAGTCCATCTACCGATTCCGTCGCGCCGACATCTCCACCTACCTGCGCGCCCGGACCGGCCGCGACGGCGCCGGGGTCGAGATCGAACGCCTGAGCACCAACTTCCGGTGCTCACGCGCCGTGCTCGACTGGGTCAACTCCGTCTTCTCCGAGGTCCTGATCGGCTCCGACGGCGTCCAACCCGAATACCGCGATCTCGTCGCCGCCCCGGACCGCCCGCCGCACGACCCGGTTCACGGGCCGCCGCCCTTCGTGTTCCGCAGCGAGATCGACCGGGCGCCCGAGCACTGTCCCCCCGACGCGACGGAGGACCAGCAACGCCACTGGACCGAGGCCGCCGACGTCGCCCGCGTCATCGCCACGGCGATCCGGGAAGGCTGGACCCACGAGTCCAAGAACGGGGAGCAGACCCCTCTCGCCCTCGGCGACATCGCGATCCTCCTCCCCTCTCGCGGATCCCTCCGCATGCTGGAGACCTGCCTCGAGCACGCCGGGATCGACTACCGGGCCGAGGCGTCGTCGATCGTCTACGGCACCCCCGAGATCCGGGAACTCCTGCTCGCCGTCCGCGCTGTCGCCACCAGCGCCGACGAGGCCTCGCTCGTCGGGGCGCTCCGCTCCCCACTGTTCGGGTGCGGCGACGACGACCTGCTCCGCTGGCGTGCTGCCGGCGGCAGCTGGGCGCCCGCGGCCCCCGCGCCCGACGGCCTCGAGGAGTCCCCGGTCGCCGAGGGACTGCGCTACCTCGCCACGCTGTCCCGCCGGACCCGCAGGCCCGGCGAACTCCTCGAACACCTGGTGGCGGACCGTATGGTCTTCGAGTCCGTCGCCGAGTCACCGCGCCGCCGCGACCTGTGGCGCCGCATCCGCTTTGTCACCGAGCACGCCTGGCAGTGGGAGGAGTCCGCCGACGACCCCGCCCGCGCCGACCTGCGCGACTACGCCGACTGGGCCCTGTCCCTCACGGCCGAGGACGCCCGCGTGCCCGAAGCCGCGATCCCCGAGATCGGGGTCGACGCCGTGCGGATCACCACCATCCACGCCTCCAAGGGACTCGAGTACCCCATGGTCGTCCTGGCCGGGATGAGCCGCGGGTGGCCCAACAGCGACGACAAGCTGCTGTGGACCGACTCCGGCGACGCCCCCGCCCCTGCCGTCTCGTTGTCGAAATCGGTCCGGGACCCCGCGTTCGAGGCGGCGGCGGACCGCGAGAAGGAGCACGCGCACGCCGAACGGATCCGCCTGCTCTACGTCGCCACGACCCGGGCCGAGACCCGGCTCGCCGTGTCCGGGCACGGGTTCGTCCGCAAGAAGAGCAAGCCCCACGACCCGAGGAAGCTCTGGGGTTCCCTGCTCGGCTCCGTCATGGAGGACGCCGACGCCCCGCCGCTCGTCGACTACGGTCCCGACCTGCTCGAGGCCACCGCGGCCCCGGCGGTGGACGTCCCCGACGCCCACGACTGGGAGGAACGGAGCGAGGCGGTCACCGCCCGCTCCCGCGAGAAGGCCGGATGGTCGGCGACACGCATCGTCCACCCCGAGGACACCCCGGTCGACTCGGCAGAGGCCACTGACGCGCTGCCCGCGCGGCTCGCCGCCGCCCTGAGGAACCGATTCGCCCCGGACCCGGCGCGGGAGGATGAGCTTCCCCCGCTCCCGCGGTCACGCCCGGTCGCCGCGGGCACCGATGTCGGGACCGCCGTGCACCACCTCGCCGAGCACACGAACCTGGCCGCTCTCGCCGCCCGCGGCGGCGCCCCCGGCGAGGACTGGGACCGGTGGGCGGCGGGGCAGCTCTCCGCGCTGGGGCTCGGCGGCGATCTCACGGACGCCCGCGAACCCGGGGCCGTCGCCGAGATGGTGGCCGTCGCCCGCACAGCCCTCACCTCGCCGCCCGTGCTCCGGGCCGGCGGCCTGCCCCACCGCGCCGAGCTCCCGCTGGCCGGCGTCCTCACGACCGCCGACGGCACCGGCGTCGCCGTCGACGGGGTGGTCGACCTCGTGGTGGACGAACCCGACGGGACACTCTCGGTGATCGACTACAAGACCGACGTCGGCGTCACCACCGCCACCGTGGACGAGCACCTCCTCCAGCTGTGCGCCTACGCCGACCTCCTCCGCTCGACCACCGGCCGGGAGGTCTCGCGGATCGAGCTCGTGTTCTGCCGCGGCGAGCGGGCGACGATCGTGGCCCGCGACCTCGGCTGAGCGGCCGACTCAGCTGAGGTTCGTCCACACCACCCGGCCCTCGACCACGGCAGCGAGGGCCGCGTCGCACGGCTCGCCGACCGTCAACGCCCGATACAGCTCACCGAGCATGTCGATCACCGAATCCCACAACAGGTGCAGCGGCTCACCGCCGCCGTAGGCCCACACCGTCCCGGCCCCGGGACCGGGGCGGTAATGCACCGCGTACCCGAACCCGCGACGCTCCGCGATCGGCCAGAGTCGGCCCGTCCACGTGGACCCACCGACCGGCTCGGGTCCGAGCCCACCGGCAGCCATCGCCTCCTCGAACCGGGCCGACTGGACGTCGAACCCACGCGAGGCGGGCAGCGGCTCCGCGAACGGCAGCAGCGCCTCCACCGACTCCAGCCCCGTCCGACGCAGGTGCCACAAGAACGTGCGCACCCCCGTCGAGTCGTCGAGGCCGCAACTGTCCAGCAGCTGCCCCGTCGGACTCATCGACTCCCGGGGATCGTCGAGCAGCGGGGACGCCGGGGCGTCGACCTCCACCAACTCGGCGATGGCATCGCACAACTCACCGATCTGCTCGTCGAGAACGGCGCCCGCCTCCTCCGACCGGTCCGACGACCTGCGGCCCGCCCGGCCTCCGGAGGCGGCCACAGGCGCGGCGGGCACGGGCGGGGTGGCGGGGGGCGGCGGGGAGGTCGGGGCGACGCCGTAGTGCTCGTCCATCACCGACCGGATCCGGTCCAGGGTGCCGTCGAACTCGTCCTCCCACGTGGTCCAGCCGGACGTCGCGGGCGCGGATGCTGCAGGATCAGGCTCCGCGGGCTCCGGCGCTGTGGGCTCCCGCACGACGGGGATCGCGCCGGTGACGTCCGCCAACAGGTCCATGCGGGCGCGACGGCTCGCGTGCATGCGCTCGCGCTCGGATCGGGTGAAGGACAGGACCGGCAGCGTCAGCAGCAGCGCCGCCTGCCGTCCCGTGAACCCGAAGCCGCATTTGAGGGCGCGCCGGGCCTCGACGGGGGTCTCGGCACCGTGGATCGTCTCCATGACCGCGTCGAGGTCGTCACACGCCAGCAGGATCGCCTCGGCTTCATCCCACGCGCGCCCGACGTCGTCGCCCGGGCCGAACCAGCCGCCGACCGTGCCCGTCACACTCATGTATGGCCCCGTCCTCCCGACGATCCCGTGCCGTCCGGCCCCCACCGGACACCCGGATACTACGCGCTCGTCCGCCACCGTCGTGTCGTGACCGAAAAGTGACCTCTCCGGCGCGATCCGGCCGGAATCCTCGCCGAATGTGACGGATCTCTCCGCCGATTTCGGCTCGTTGACCTGCACATACCGGATCCATTCGCTTTCCACAGCATCGGGACAGGAATCTGGCGCCCCAGCGACGTAGTGTCCAGTTCATGAGCCAACGTCTGACGTTAGAAGAACGGGAGCGGGACCTGCCCGATCCCGCTCCTCTCGCTGCGGGCGTCGCCGACGGGACGGAAGCGGCCGTCCTCCCCTCCCCTGTGACCACGGCGGCCGCCATCTGCGGCGGCGGCGCGATCGGCTTCGCCACTGTCTACGGGCTCGTCGCGCTCCACGTGAACCCGCTGCTGGGCGTCGCCGTGATCGTCGCGCTCTACGCCGTGGCGATGGGCGGACTCAAGCATCTCGCCGAGGCCCGCACCGAGCTCGGGCGCGCGTTCGCGGTGTCGCTCAACGCACTGGCGATCGGCGGCACCCTCGCCG
Organism: Candidatus Dietzia intestinipullorum; assembly: GCA_019119635.1. Lineage (GTDB taxonomy): Bacteria > Actinomycetota > Actinomycetes > Mycobacteriales > Mycobacteriaceae > Dietzia > Dietzia intestinipullorum. The sequence goes on along the minus strand of DWWP01000002.1, from coordinate 26,405 downwards.
GCCTGGTGGTCCTGACCTAGCCCGACCGTTCCCCGCGGAGCCGCGCCCGCAGGTCGTCGACGACGTTCTCCTCCATCCCGGTGCCCTCCACGAGGTAGCGGCGCACGTCGCCGAACTCGCGGGACATGGCGTCCAGGGAGCGCCGCAGATTGCTCTCCTCCACGTCGATGAGCACGTTCACGGCCTCGAGCTGATCGGGCATCTCGGTCTCGATGAAGCTCCGGATGGCGGCGACAAAATCGACGGACCGCTCGCGGGTCAGCATGTAGTCGGCGATCACGTCGTCCTCATCGACGCCGGCGAGCAACTGCAGCACGGCCGCGACCCACCCGGTGCGGTCCTTCCCGGCGGTGCAGTGGACGATCGCCGGCCCCGTCGACCTGGCGAGGGCGTGCACGGCGCGCCCGAAGCCGGCCCTCTCGTCCTCGCCGAGCACAAAACGCTCGTAGGTCAGTGCCATCTCGCGCCGCGCGTCGTCGACGTCGAAGGTGCCGGCCCCGGTGAACGTGGCGGCGGAGGTGTGCCCCGCGAGCACGTCGACGGCGAGGTACTCGGCCCCGGCGGGCACCACGTCCGGCTGCGTGGCGATCTCGTCGGGCGTGCGCAGGTCGACCACGGTCGTCACCCCCAGCCCCTCGACGAGCCCCAGATCCTCCTCGCCCAGTGCGAGGGCGGTGGAGCGGTAGACGAGCCCCCTGGTCATCGACCCGCCGGACGCGAGCCGATATCCCGGCCCGGCGACGTCGCGGAAATTGTGGATGCTGGTCAGTCGGATCTCGTCCGGGACCGCATCGCCCACCGCCAGGTCGCTCACGGCGTCGCCCTCCCCTCGTGCTGACGTGTCGTCCCACTTTTACAGGACGTGGTCGAGCGGCGGCCGGCGAGTGCCTTCCCGGCCCGGCCACACCCACTACGGTCGGGTCACGCGCCCCTCACGATCGGAGCACCCATGACCTCAGCAGCGCACGACCGGCCGACCCTGGCCGGACGCACCATCCTCATGTCCGGCGGGAGCCGCGGGATCGGCCTCGCGATCGCCGAACGCGCCGCCCGCGACGGCGCCAACGTGGCGATCATCGCCAAGACCGACACGCCCCACCCCAAACTCGAGGGCACCATCCACACCGCCGCCGAGGCCATCGAGGCCGCCGGCGGGAAGGCCCTGCCGATCCTCGGCGATGTCCGTGACGACGACTCCGTGGCGGACGCCGTCGCCAGGACCGTCGAGGCGTTCGGCGGGATCGACATCGTGGTCAACAACGCCAGCGCGATCGACCTGTCCCCCACGTCCGAGATGGCGATGAAGAAGTACGACCTCATGCAGGACATCAACTGCCGGGGCTCGTACCTGTTGTCCAAGACGGCGCTGCCGCACCTGGAGAAGTCGGAGGCGGCCCACGTCCTCACGCTGAGCCCGCCGCTCAACCTCAACCCGAAGTGGGCCGGGCAGCACCTGGGCTACACCATCGCCAAGTACGGGATGAGCCTGGTGACCCTCGGGCTCGCCGAGGAGCTGCGCGATCGTCGGATCGCCGCCAACAGCCTCTGGCCGCGCACCACCATCGCCACCGCCGCCGTCCAGAACCTGCTCGGCGGGGCGGAGACGGTGGCCCGGAGCCGCGATCCGCAGATCATGTCCGACGCCGCGTACGAGATCCTCACCCGCGACCCGGCCACGTGCACGGGCAACTTCTTCATCGATGACGAGGTCCTGGCCGAGGCGGGTGTCACCGATATGTCCGTCTACGGCCCGCCCCTGGAGGAGCTCGAGCTGGATCTCTTCCTCGACGCCTGAACTTCCCCGACGCCTGAACTCTCGGCCACTCCCGCCATTTCACACCCGTCAGACCGCGTGGTGGCCTAGCGTGCGAACCGTGACAGCACCACGTTTCAACCCCGGCCACGAGATGCAGCACGAGACGTTCGGCGACATCCTCCTGGAGCGGTCGACCGACGACCACACCGGCCTGTTGTTCGAGGACTCCTCGTGGACATGGCGGGAGTTCGTCGCCGAGTCCGCGGTGCGGGCGGAGATCCTCGGACTCTGGTCGACGGAGTTCTCCGACCACTACGCGGGCCGGCCCGAGCGATACCGACGACTCCACGTGGGGATCCTGCTGGAGAACGTGCCGGAGTACCTCTTCGTGCTGTGCGGGGCAGCGCTGGCGGGCGTCACGGTCATCGGGATCAACCCCACCCGCCGGGGCACCGAGCTCGCCGCCGACATCCGCAGCGTGGACTGCGACGTCATCGTCACCGACGGCGAGGGGCGGCTCCTGCTCGACGGCCTCGAGACAGGTGTAGCGGCGATCCACGACATCGACTCCGAGCTCTGGCAGCGCCTGCTCACCGACCACCGCGAGGCCACCCCCGCGTTGGCCCAAGACGCCCGGGACCCCGAGGCCCTGCTCGCGTTGCTCTTCACGTCCGGCTCGACGGGCGCGCCCAAGGCGGTCATGTGCTCGACCGGTCGGCTCGCGATGCTCGGCACGGTCAACTACCGCAACCTGGTCCGTGACGACGTCGCCTACAGCGCCATGCCGCTGTTCCACGGCAACGCGCTCTTCGCCGCCTTCGCCCCCTGCGCCTACGTGGGCAGCACCTTCGCCCTGCGTCGGAAGTTCTCGGCCTCGGGCTTCCTGCCCGATGTCCTCAGGTTCGGCGCGACCTACGTCAACTACGTGGGCCGGTCGCTCTCCTACATCCTCGCGCAGCCCGAGCGCCCGGAGGAGTCGCAGACCAAGCTGCGCATCGTCTTCGGCACCGAGGCCTCCGTGCACGACCGCGCCGAGTTCGAGCGGCGGTTCCACGTGAAACCCGGCGAGTCCTACGGCAGTAGCGAGGGCGCCGTGGTGATCGGCCGGACCGAGGACACGCCACCCAACGCGCTCGGCGTGTCCGGCGCCTACATGAGCGTGGCGATCCTCGACGAGAACGGGGAGGAGTGCCCACGCGCCGAGTTCGACGCCGACGGCGCGCTCGCCAACGCCGGCGAGGCGATCGGCGAGATCTGCAACCTCACCGGTGCAGCCATGTTCGAGGGCTACTACCGCAACCCCGAAGCCACGGCCGAGCGCAACATCGGGGAGGTCTACCACTCCGGCGACCTGGGCTACCGGGACGCGGACGGGTTCTTCTACTTCTCGGGCCGCTCCGGCGACAAGATCCGGGTGGACAGCGAGAACTTCTCATCCGGCCCCGTCGAACGCATCCTCGACCGCTTCCCCGGCGTCCTCGTCGTCGCCGTCTACCCCGTCCCGGATCCGAGGACCGGCGACCAGGTGATGGCGGCGATCCAGCTCGAGTCCGGCGTGGCCTTCGATCCGGTCGCGTTCTCCGAGTTCTGCCGCGCCCAGCCCGACATGGGCACCAAGTGGGCGCCGCGCTTCGTCCGCGTCCTCGAGGACATGCCGGTCACCGCGACCCGCAAGATCTCCAAGCCGAGCCTGCGGCGCGAGTCGTGGACCGCGCCCGGCGACATCTACCTGCGCGGGGACGACGGCGGGTACCGGCCGCTCACCGACGACGACCGTGACGCCCTCCTCGCGGAGTACCGCCTGCACGGGCGGCAGCCGGCCGGGGCGTGAGGACTCGGCCGGTCGGTCTCAGCGCAGCACCTTGATCTGGAACGGGTAGCCCATCGTCCGGCCCTTGGTGGCCCGCATGGTGCCGATGATGTGCCCGATGATCTGGCCGAGGAACGAGACCACCAGCAGGACCGCACCGATCGGGATGCCGATCACGGTGAGGATGAAGATCCACCCGACGATGCTCATGACCCACAGGCCCAGGTTGAAGTTGAACGATCCGGCGGCCGCCTGGCGGACAAACGGGCTGCGGTCCTTGTAGAGGACCCACATGATCAGCGGGCCCACAAAGGACAGCCAGCCCGCGGAGATCACCATCGCGATGAGGCTGGAGGCGTGCGCGAGAGCCGCGGGCGTGCGGTCCTCGGGGGCGGCGACGGGGGCGTTGTCCGGCAATCCTGACTGAGTCATAGCCCCCAGTGTCCTCCTCGGGGGCGGGCCCGGCATCCGGGTGAACCCTGGTTCCACCCGGGAGGTCGTACCCCGCGCCTACGCTGGCGGTCATGGCCGACACCACGCAGACGCAGACCCGGTCCGACCCGCTCGAGGCGGCCGTGGCGCCGCTGCGGGAGGACGTCCGCTTCCTGGGCGCGCTCCTGGGCGACACGGTCCGCGAGCAGGCCGGGGACCGCATCTTCGACCTGGTCGAGACGGCCCGCCGCACAGCGTTCGCCGTCCGGCGCTCGGAGGCGGAGCGCGACGAGGTGGCCGCCCTGTTCCGGGATGTGGCCACCGCCGACGTGATCCCCGTGATCCGGGCGTTCTCGCTGTTCGCCCTGCTGGCCAACGTAGCCGAGGACCTGCATCAGGATCGTCGTCGTCGTATCCACACCGCCGCGGCCGAGCCGACCCCGGACGGGGACCTCGAGACCACGTGGCGCCGACTCGCCGACGCCGAGGCGGACTCCGCCGAGGTGCGGGGCCGGCTGGACCGCGCCCGCGAGACCGCCCGCGTCTCCCCCGTCCTCACTGCGCACCCCACGGAGACGCGCCGCCGCACGGTCTTCGAGGTCACGCGCCGGGTGCACGCGCTCATGCGCCGCCGCGACGCGCTGCGCACCGGGACACGGGACCGGGTCGCCGACGCCGAGATCGGGGCCCTGGAGCACGACCTCCGGCGGGAGGTCCTCACGCTGTGGCAGACGGCGATCATCCGCAGCGAGCGGCCGCGCATCCAGGACGAGGTGCTCTCGGGCCTGCAATACCACGAGGCCACGCTGCTGGACGTGATCCCGCCGCTCAACGCGGAGATCGCCGAGCGTCTCGGCTGCGGAGAACGCGCGGTGGTCCGGCCGGGGTCCTGGATCGGCGGCGACCGCGACGGCAACCCGTACGTCACCGGTGAGGTCGTGCGGTTCGCCACCGAGCGCGCGGCCGAGCTCGTCCACGCGCACTACGCCGAGCAGCTGCGCCTGCTCGAACGGGAACTGTCCCTGTCGGTCCGGATCGTCGACGCCGACCCCGACCTGCTCACCCTGGCGGACTCCCTGACCGACTCCGGGTCCGGGGACTCGGATGCGGAGCGGGACGAGGTCGGCGCCGCCCGGGAGGACGTCCCGTTCCGCCGCGCCGTCCGGGTGGTGCGCCGCCGCCTCGCCGCGCGCCCCGCGGCCGTCACCCCGACGCCGCCCGGGTCCGCCTCCCGGTCCTTCGGGAGCGACGACGACGAGGCGTACTCCTCACCCGGGGAGATGCTGGCCGATCTCGACCTCATCGACGGCGCGCTCACCCGGTCCGGCGCCGATCTGCTGCGCTCGCCGCGACTGCGCGACCTGCGCTGGGCGCTGCGGTCGTTCGGTTTCCACCTGCAGTCCCTGGACATGCGGCAGAACTCGGAATCGCACGAGGAGGTCCTCGCCGAGCTGTTCGCGCTGGCCGGGGTCACCGACGACTACGCGGCGCTGGACGAGGACGCGCGCGTGGAGCTGCTGCTGCGGGAACTCTCCCACGACCGCCCCCTGCTGGGGCGACGCGCCGAGCTGTCCGAGCTGGCGGACAAGGAACTCGGGGTGTTGCGCGCTGCGGCGGCCGCCGTCGACGAGCTGGGGCCCAACGTGGTGCCGCACTACATCGTGTCCATGTGCGAGTCCGTCTCGGACATGCTGGAGCCGGCGATCCTGCTCAAGGAGGTCGGCCTGTTCTCCGGCGATCCGGAGCGGCCCCGCTCGTCGGTGCGCCTGATCCCGCTGTTGGAGACGATCGACGACCTCGCGGCGGGGGCCGGCATCCTCGACGCCGCGCTGGCGCTCCCGCGGTTCCGGGAGCTGATCCGTTCCCAGGGCGACGTGGTCGAGGTGATGCTGGGCTACTCGGATTCCAACAAGGACGGCGGCTACCTGGCCGCCAACTGGGCGTTGTACGAGGCCGAGCGCGAACTCGTGGCCGCCGCGGGGCGTGCCGGCGTGATGCTGCGCTTCTTCCACGGCCGCGGCGGCGCCGTCGGTCGCGGCGGCGGCAACTCCTACGACGCGATCCTCGCCCAGCCCCCGGGCGCCGTGCAGGGCGCGCTGCGGATCACCGAGCAGGGCGAGGTGATCTCCGCCAAGTACTCCGAGCCGCGCCGCGCCCGCCGCAACCTCGAGGCCCTGGTCGCGGCCACGCTGGAGGGCTCACTGCTCGACGTCGAGGGGCTCGGGGACCGCGCCGACGCCGCCTACGCGGTGATGAGCGACCTGGCGGCCCTCGGACGCGAGGCCTACGCCTCACTGGTCCACTCCGATCCCGGGTTCATCGAGTACTTCACCGAGTCCACGCCGCTCAGCGAGATCGGCGAGCTCAACATCGGCTCCCGCCCGGCCTCCCGAAAGCAGACGTCGTCGGTCGAGGACCTCCGTGCGATCCCGTGGGTGCTGTCGTGGTCGCAGTCCCGTGTCATGCTGCCCGGCTGGTTCGGGGTGGGCACGGCGCTGCGGCGCTGGGTCGACGGCGCAGGCGACGCCGGCACGCACGGCGGGTCCCCCGAGGAGCGCCTGGGCGTCCTGCGGGACCTGTACCGGGACTGGCCGTTCCTGCGCACGACGCTGTCCAACATGGCGCAGGTCATGGCCAAGGCCGACATCGGGCTGGCGGGCCGCTACGCGGAGCTCGTCCGGGACCCCGAGGTGGGTCGCCGCATCCACGGCGTGATCGCCGAGGAGTTCGACCTCACCCGCGAGATGCTGCTCACCGTGACCGGGCAGGAGACGCTCCTCGACGACAACCCGGCCCTGGACCGGTCGGTCCGCAACCGCTTCCCCTACCTCGAGCCGCTCAACGTCCTACAGGTGGAACTGCTGCGGCGCTATCGCGCGGGCGACCCCGACCCGACGGTGCGCTCAGGGATCCAGCTCACCATGAACGGCCTGGCCACGGCGCTACGCAACACCGGGTAGCCGGGAGGTGCCGGTGCGCGGGTCGCGCAGCTGCGAGACGGTGAGCGGGACGAGCGCCAGGCACGCGGCGGCGATCCCGAGGATCCACGGCACCGGACCGCCGAGGCGCGAGACCTCGGCGATCGCGTACGGGGTGGCCATGCCCACGTAGGCGAGGGCGTAGAAGACCGCCACGAGCCCGGCGTGGTCCGCCGGGCCGGCCTGGAGCTCGACCTCGACGAGCCCGCCCACGAGCAGCGTCCCGTAGCCGGCGCCCAGCAGCACCGCCACCGGCAGCATCGCCAGTGCCCGCAGCGGCAGGTCCTCGGCCGCGACGAGCCCGGCACCCGCCGCCATCCCCAGGGCGGCGGCGACCAGTCCCGCCACGGGCACCCGCCAGGGCGCGGCGGCCGAGGCGAGCCGCCGCGCCCCCGACTGGACCAACACACCGGTGCCGAGCGTGATCCCGGCGAGGACCCCCGCGTAGGCGACGGGCATGCCGGCCGCATCCCCTCCGACCAGCCCGGCGAGCACGACGAAGGACATCGAGGCGCAACCGAAGACCAGCGCCGCCCACGGCGCCACACCCAGCACGAAGCGCCTGGTCCGGGCGCTCGGTGGCAGCAGCGACGCCCGGGCCGCGTCCGGGCGGGGCCGGTACGGATCCGGGGCGTTCCAGCCCACCACGACGGCGACCGCCCCCAGGACGAGGTGGGGGCCGTAGGGCGTGAACACCGGGGCGGGGAGGAACTGACCGACGATCCCCGCGACGAGCGCGCTCAGACCGAATCCGCCGGACACCGCGACGGCCGCCCGTCGCGCCCCGGCGCCGGGCGCCGCTCCCGCGGACAGTTCCTTGATCCACGCGCCGCCCGGCCCGAACGCCGCTCCGGAGGCCACTCCCGCCAGGAAGCGACCGAGGTAGAGCCACACCGGGTCGGCCGGGCCGAGGAGCATGATCACGGTGGCGGCCAGGGACAACACGAGGACCGGCCGCATGAGCACACGCCGGCCGTGGGCATCCGACCAGCGCCCGGCCAACACCAGTGCGGGGATCAGCCCGACGATGTAGACGGCGAACATGCCGGTCACCTCGCCCTGCCCCAGTCCCAGCTCCGTCTGGTACACGCTCAGCAGCGGGGCGAACTGGTTGGCGCCCCAGCCCACGGCGAACATCGCCAGAGCCGCGCGTATCCAGTCCCGGGCCCCCACGTCGCCGACGGTGCCGCTGCCACTGCTCATCCCGCGAACCTATCCGGTGCCCGCGTCAGGCGAGCGCGACGATCACAAAGGCCACCCCCACCGCCACGAACGCCGCGCTCACCGCGAGATCCACCCACGGGAGCACACGGCCGATCCGCGCGTGGACCGCCGGGTGCGAGGCCGCCACCGCCAGGGCGCCGAACCACGCCAGCGCCACGGCCACCATCACCGCCACGAGCGACACGGCCGCGCCCACCCCGAGGTCGGTGGTGAGGAACGGCGCGAGGACGGCGCCGAAGAACGCCACCGCCTTGGGATTGGAGAGGTTGGTGGCCAGGCCCCGCGCGAGGTCGCCCCCGATCCGTGCGGCACCGATCGGTGCGGCCGGGCCCTGCCGCTGCCCCCGGGTCCGCCACCACGCCCGCAGACCCAGCGCGCCCACGGCCGCCAGCAACAGGCCCCCCGCGACCTGCAGGACGGTCATGAGGCCCGGTTGGACCCGCAGGACGGCGGCCAGGCCGGCGAACGCCGCCACCAGCCACACCGTGATCCCCACGACGACCCCCGCCGCCGTCGCGAGCCCGTGTCGGCGGCCGGCGAGGGCGCGCTGGAGGACGACGACGAGGTCCGGCCCCGGCGAGACCACCGCGAGCGCCCAGACCCCCACCAGCGCGCCGACCGCCCCCGCCGTCACGCGGCGGACTCCATCGCGAGCAGTCGTGCCTTGGTCTCCGTCCCCCCGCGGTAGCCGCCGAGCCCGCCGTCCGTGCGCAGGACCCGGTGGCAGGGCCAGATCAGCGGCAGCGGGTTGGTCGCGCAGGCCGTCCCCACCGCGCGGACGGCGCCGGGGCGGCCCAGCTGCGTGGCGAGCTCCTTGTACGTCGCGGTCCGACCGTAGTCCAGGCTGGCCAGGTGTTGCTGCACCTCGCCCCGGAACCCGGTGGCCAGGGCGGTGTCCACCGGGACGTTGAAGGTGCGTCGCCGGCCGACCAGGTAATCGTGGAGTTGCTCGGCGGCGACCGCCAGCACGGGGTCGTCCTCGGACCGCGCCACGCGCGGGCCGAGCTTGTCCGCGAGCACGGCCAGCACGCCGTCGCGGTCCTCGGACTCGAAGCCCGTGTACACCAGCCCGCGCGGCGTGGCAGCGAGCAGCAGTACGCCGATCGGCGAGCCCACCTCGCGGTACGCCACGTCGAGCAGGCCCTCCGCGGCGGCCCGCCGCGCCAGCTCCCCGCGCAGCCGGTCCGTGTCCGCCGACGATGCCGGCAGCACCGCTTCCAGCTCGTCCCTCGCCTCGCCCCTCATATCGTTGCTCACCCGGTCGCTCATGGCAGAACCTCTCTCGCCGCGTCGGCCTTGTCGGAGTTCTTGTCGGGAGCCCCGTGCCCGCTCAGCAGTCGCCGCAGCGCCGCCACGCCGTCCGCGGCGGCGCGTCTGGCCGCCGCCTCACTGCCGCCGGTCAGCTCGGCGATGTCCGCATAGGCGAGCCCGCCCAGGTAGCGGTATGCCACGCAGAGCCGCTGCCGGGTGGGCAGCGTCGCGACGGTGGTCCAGATCGGGTGGCCGCCGGGCTCGTCGTCGTCATGTCCTCCCGCATGTCCTCCCGCAGAGCTCCTCCCCACCCCGTTCCGCGCGTCCAGGGCCTCCAGGGCGGCCACATCGTCGGCCCCACCGGCCGGATCCCCCGCGCGGGTGCCGCGGCGGACCACGTCGACGGCGCGGCGGTGCGCCACCCGGACCAGCCAGGCCTCCACGTTGGTCTCCTCGGGCAGGTCCGGCCACGCGCGCAGGGCCGACAGGAAGGTCTCCGACCACGCGTCATCGGCGTCGGGCCCCGCCCCGAGGGCCGCGCGACACACACGCAGCACGGTCGGCCCGTGCCGGGCGACCGCCGCGTCGAAAGGTGTGCGCATGACCGCCGCTCCTCCTGTGTCCGTACCAGGCGTGTGCCCTCTACCCGGTAGTCGCGCGCGGCCCCGGATCCGTGAGGTCAGCCCCTGTCGCCTGTCCGCTGCCCCCGGTGACGCACTACGAGGTCGCGGGCATCCCGCAGCCCCAGTCCCGGGTGGGCCACCCGCATCCTGCGGATGGCCTGGATCTCTCCGGACGACTCCCGCTCCGCCTCCGCGACGTCGGCGGGCCCGAGTTCGGCGGCGATCCGGCGGGAGCGTTCCTCGGCGCGGCCCGCGAACCACCAGCGGTGGGCCGCCGCCCCCAGCAAGAGCACGGCCAACGCGGTCCACCGCAGGATCTCTGAGACGCCGGACTCGGGGGCGAACAGTGCCGCCACCCCCAATGCGAGCGCGCCGATGCCCGCCACCGCGATGGCTGCCGAGAAGATGACCTCGCCCCGGCCCCGGCCCCGGCTCCGGCCGGGTCTGGGTCCGGGCCCGGGTCTGGGTCCGGGTCCGGGTCTGGGTCCGGGTCCGGGTCTGGGTCCGGGTCCGGGCCCGGCGTGCTCGCGGCGTCCCGCGGCGTCCTCCGACGTCACGGGGTCGCCACCCCGCCGCCGGGCCCCTGCCCGCGCGAGCCGCCCTCCAGGTGGCGGTCGACCCGCTCGACCTTGCCGGACAGCTCGCCGCTTCGGCCCGGTCGCAGGTCGGCCTTGAGGACCAGGCTCACCCGCGGGGACACGGCGGACACGGCCTCGGTGGCAGCGCGGATGACGGGCATGACCTCGTCCCACTCGCCCTCGATGGTGGTGAACATCGACGTGGTCTCGTGGGGCAGTCCGGAGTCACGCACCACCCGGACCGCCTCGGCGACGGCCGCGCTCATCGACGCGGACTCGTCCTCGGTGGTCGTGGGCGCGACGGAGAAGGCGAAGAGCATGACCCCACGGTAGGCCTCGCCGGTGACGGCCACGACCGGCGCCACTTTCCGCGTTCCGCTGACGTCCGTCAATTATCGGCCCTACTGTGATGTACGACACTACGTCCGAAAGAGCTCCATGTCTTCCAGCACTGACCGCGGTGGACCCACGCGCCCGGCTCCCGCCGCTGTTCACGGATCGCCGTCGGTGGCGGTGATCGGCGCAGGCATCAGCGGCCTGACCAGCCTCAAGATGCTCGCCGACTACGGTATCGACGCGACCTGCTTCGAGGCTTCGGACCGCATCGGGGGCAACTGGGCGTTCGACAACCCCAACGGCAGCTCGAGCGCCTACCGCTCACTACACATCGACACCTCCAAACACCAGCTGAGCTTCCGCGACTTCCCCATGCCGGAGGAGTTCCCGGACTTCCCGCACCACACGCAGGTCAAGCAGTACCTGGACGACTACGCCGAGGCGTTCGACCTCCTGCGCTCGATAGTGTTCGAGACGCGGGTGGTGCACGCCGAGCGGCTCCCCGGCGGCGGCTGGGAGCTCACCACGGAGCGGGCGGGCGAGCGCGCGAGCCGACGCTTCGACGCGCTGGTGGTGGGCAACGGGCACCACTGGGACCCGCGCTTCGCGGATTTCCCGGGCGAGTTCGCCGGCGAGATGATCCACTCCCACGCCTACATCGACCCGTGGGACCCGCTGCACCTGATGGACAAGCGGATCCTGGTGGTGGGTATCGGCAACAGTGCCGCCGACATCACCGTGGAGCTGTCGTCCCGGGCGATGCGCAACGAGGTGGTGCTGTCCACCCGATCGAGCGCGTGGATCGTGCCCAAGTACATCGCCGGCAAGCCTGCCGACAAGTACTTCGCCACCCTGCCCTACGTGCCGTACTCGTGGCAGCGCAAGGTCATCCAGGCGATGCAGCCCCTCTCTGCGGGCACCCCGGAGTCGTACGGGCTCCCCACGCCCAACCACCGGTTCTTCGAGGCGCACCCCACCCAGTCGGTCGAGCTCCCGTTGCGGCTGGGCTCCGGCGACGTCACGGCCAAGGGCGACATCGACCGGCTGGACGGCCACACCGTGCACTTCGCCGACGGCACGAGCGCGGAGTTCGACGTGATCATCCAGGCCACCGGGTACAACACCACGTTCCCGTTCTTCGCCACCGGATTCCTCAGCGCCGACGCGAACAACCACGTGCCCCTCTACAAACGGATATTCGTCCCCGGGATCGACGACCTCGCGCTCGTGGGATTCGCCCAGGCGACCCCCACCCTGTTTCCCTTTGTGGAGGCACAGGCCAGACTCGTCGCGGCATGGGCTGCTGGGATATACAGGACCCCACCGACAGCGGAGATGGAGCGCATGATCGTGGCAGACGAGAAGAAGTACATCGGGCACATGCTCGACACCCCCCGTCACCAGCAGCAGGTCGACTATTTCCTCTATGCGCACGACCTGCGCACCCGGGAGATCCCGCGCGGCCGGGGGCGCGCCTCGCGACTCGGCGGCATGATCCGGGCAGGGGTGACGGCATGAGCTTCAAGAAACTGGCGGGCGGTGCCGCCGTGGCCTCCCAGAACAGTTCGCCGCGCGGCGACAAGCGGCGCGAGGCGCTGCTCGCCGCACTGGACGAGGAGCTCCGGACCACGAGTCTCGACGACATCTCGGTGTCCGACCTGACCAACTCGGCCGGGATCACCCGTTCGGCGTTCTACTTCTACTTCGACTCCAAGGCCGCCGCGGTGACCGTGCTCCTCGGCTCCGTGCTGGAGCGGGCCGAGGAGTCGACCACCGAGGTGGTCGAGGGCGAGGGCGGGTTCCGCCGGCGCGTGGAGAACTCGCTGGAGATCCTGGCCGACCGCCTGGTGGCCAACGCCCACATCTATCGCGCACTGCTCACCGCACGCATGACCACCGAGTCCACCCGGGAACTGTGGGACGAGGGCCGCGCCGAACTGGCGGAGCCGATCGCCGAGCACATCCGGGCCGAGCGCGCGGCCGGTCGGGCCCCCGAGGGCGCGGACCCGACCACACTGGCCCGCGCGCTGGTGCAGCTCAACGAGTCCGTGCTCGAGCAGCTGGTCTACGCGACCTCCGAGCCCCCGAGGGAGCTGCTCCTGGCCACGGCCACCGACATGTGGGTCCGCTGCGTGTACGGCAGACCCGATCCCGACGTGGACCCCGCGTGAGGGAGCTCACCTTCCCCTCCGGCCGCGGGGCCGACCGCGCCGAGTGCCACGGGCTGTTGTTCCCGCCCGCCACGGACGGCGCGGGCGGCGCGGCGCGCCCGTGCGTGGTGATGGCCCACGGCCTCGGCGGCACCGTCGACTCCGGTCTCGTGCCCTTCGCCGAGGCGTTCGCCGCCGCGGGCTTCGCGGTCCTCGCCTGTGACTACCGTGGCTTCGGGCGATCCGGGGGCGCCCCTCGCCAGGTGGTCTCCCCCGCCCGGCAGCAGGACGACTACCGGGCGGCCATCGCTGCGGCCGCGGCGCAGCCCGAGGTGGATCCGGAGCGGATCGTCCTGTGGGGGTGCTCGCTCTCCGGTGGGCACGTCATCGAGGTGGCCCGGGGGCGGGCCGACGTCGTCGCCGTCGTCTCGATGGTCCCGCTGGTCGACGGCCGGGCCGCCGCCGTCGCCGCCGCTCGGGAGCACAGGCCCGCAGCCCTCCTGCGGGCGACGGGCACGGCCGTCGCGGCCAAGGTGTCCGCCGCCGCGGGCCGCCCGGAGCCCATGATCCCGCTGACCGGTCCGCCCGGTTCCACCGCACTGCTGTCCCTGGAGGGCTACGAGGAGGCGTACACCGCGGTCGCCGGGCCGACGTGGCGCAACGAGGTGGGCGCGGGGATCGGCGCCGAGCTCGGGGCGTTCCGGCCGGGGGCGCGGGCCGACGAGCTCATCGATGTGCCCCTCCTGTTCCAGATCGCCGACCTGGACCGCAGCGCCCCGCCACACGCCGCCGAGACGGTGGCCCGTGCCGCCCGCGCCGAGGTCAGGCACTATCCCGGCGACCATTTCGACCTCTTCGCCGGCCGGGCCTGCCACGTCCTCGCGGTCGAGCACGCGCTGCATTTCCTCGCCCGTCACGCGTCATAGCTGTTCGGGCCGGCTCGCCGTCCCGTGAACCGGGCGCCATCCACGCGATTAGATGACCTGTCACACATTTATCGGCAAAGTAGTTGACGCGTCATCCTTCGTTGGTTAGTGTGAGGGTCACAGCACAGGGAAAGCCCGACACATCACACCAAGGAGTTACTCATGAGCGCCGACATCACCGCCCTGACCGGAAACTGGACCCTCGACCCCACCCACACGCGCCTCGGCTTTGTCACCCGCCACGCGATGGTCACCAAGGTCCGTGGCTCGTTCAACAAGTACAAGGGCACGGTCTCCGTCCCGGCCGAGGGCATCGAGAACGCCGCCATCGAGGTCGTCGTCGACGCCACCTCGATCGACACCCGCAACGCCGACCGTGACGGCCACCTCAAGTCCAACGACTTCTTCGAGATGGAGACCTACCCGGAGATCACCTTCCGCTCCACCAAGGTCTCCGCCACCGGGTCCGGCTCGCTCGAGGTCACGGGTGACCTCACCATCAAGGGCACGACCAAGTCCGTGACCATCCCCTTCGACTACGAGGGCACCGCCACCGACCCGTTCGGCAACCTCCGCGCCGGCTTCGAGGGCTCGACCGTCGTCAACCGCAGCGACTTCGGCCTCAGCTGGAACGCCGCGCTCGAGACCGGCGGCGTGCTCGTGGCCGAGAAGGTCACGCTCGAGTTCGAGGTCTCCGCCATCAAGGACGCCTGAGCTCCGGGGCACCGGCACGCCCGCACGCCCCGCACACGGCACGTCGCCCCCACCGGCTGCAGGTGGGGGCGACGTTCTGTCTCGCTCAGCCGATCACCACGAGGACAGCGGTGTGGTTGCCGTCGGCGTCCTGCCAGGTCCCGGAGAGGGTGCCGGGCGAACCCATCACCGGCAGGCCCGCTTCGATGTCGTTCTCCTCGGAGACCACCCGCACGACCCGCGGCGTGGGCAGCACGCCGTCCGCGGCGCCCGTCGTGGTGCCGGCCCCGCCGCCGCGGATGTTGACGGGCGACGGGGTGATGCTGCCGTCCTCCATCGACAGGTGGTCGGCGGCGGCGTCGCGGTGCAGGATCACGCGCCGCACCTCGGCCCGGTAGACCGGATCCGCCTCGGCGTCGTAGACCCACCTGCGCCCCAGCACCGAATGATCGGTGGTGCCCACGACCGCGCCATCCGCTCCCGGCAGCTCCTCGCCGCGATAGGTCACGGGCACGTGGAACGTGCGCGTGCCGTCGGTGAGCAGGAACGACTCCATCCCTACCGCACCGTCCGGGTCGACGAAACGGTAGGTGGTCACCTGCTCCAGAGCCGCCTCATCGCCATCGAACCAGGGCTGGCCGGCCACCCACGCGCGCAGCAGGTCCATCTTTCCCGGCGTGAGGACGGCATCATAGATCTCGGCGGTTCCACTCATGCGCTTATCATCCTTGCCGTCGTGCGCTGCGGCAAGCGGGTCATCCGGGCGGTGAAGAAGAAATTCCCCGGGCCCCCGTCCGCGCAGCACAGCCGGCCGTGGCCCGCTCAGGCACCGTGCCCTGTGACACGCGCAACAGCACACCGGGCGGTGGTGTCGATAGCGTGGCCGCCGTCTCCGGGAGACCTCGGAGCATGACCACTTCGCTCGCAGCGCCACCGCTGCCGCGTGTGCACCCCGTCAGGAAGGCGAACACCATGAAGAAGACCATCGCGATCATCGGCTCCGCTGCCGCGTTCTCCTTTGCCGGTGCAGGCATCGCCACCGCCCAGGACGCCACGGACACCACGCCCGACACCGGTACCGCCCCCGAGACCACCGAGACCACCACGGACGCCGGTGAGGCCGGCGACGCCCAGGACGACAGCGCCCAGGACGAGGGCACCGACGGTACCGAGGGCGCCGAGGGCACCGCTGAGGGCGACGACGACGAGGTCGACACCCCTGAGGAGGTCTCGCTGATCGCTCAGCAGCTCTGCGGCACCGTCTCCGCCTACGACTTCCTCGGTTCGGCAGGGGCCGTCGCCCCGGGCCTGAGCGGCGAGGAGTGCGAGGCGAACGCCGACGAGGCCGTCGAGACCGCGCAGAACGGTGACATCGCCGGCGCGCTCGACATCCTCCGCGGTATCGAGGCCGAGACCCCGGGCGACGACGAGACCGAGATCGGCGACGCCACCGGCTCGACCGAGATGCTGGAGTCGCTCGGCGGCGCGGGCGAGGACGCCGGTGACGGCGCCACCGATGCCGACACCGACACCGACGACGCTGGCGAGGCGGCCGGCGACGAGACCGGTGACGACAGCACCGACACCGTCGATGACGCGGTCAGCCAGGCGGGCGCCTGAGCAACCACCGCCTGAGCAACCCCCGCTCGAGCGGTGCGGCCCCGGCACCCACGACGGTGCCGGGGCCGAGCTCTGTCCTGAGGCTCTGTCCCGAGGTTCTCTGATTTCTCTATATGAAGCCCTCTATGAGCGCCGCAGG
Organism: Candidatus Dietzia intestinipullorum; assembly: GCA_019119635.1. Lineage (GTDB taxonomy): Bacteria > Actinomycetota > Actinomycetes > Mycobacteriales > Mycobacteriaceae > Dietzia > Dietzia intestinipullorum. Next base: position 9,889 of record DWWP01000002.1, on the reverse strand, counting down.
AAGCTCTCGCGGTCGATGTGTCCGGGTTCGGTGGAGTCCATGAAGTCGACGATGATCCGCGCCACCGCCGCTGGCGCCTCCGCGTGCGGGTAGTGGCCGGCCCCCTCGACTATCTCCAGGCGACTGTCCGGGATCGCCTCGTGTGTGGCGTATGCGTGATCCACGGGAATGATCGGATCGCGATCACCCCAGATCAGCTGGAACGGCAACCGGGCGGCCACATGCAGCCGGTTGACCGCGGAGACCGACTGGCCCCGCCCGTCGACGACGGCGCGGAGCGTCTTGAAGAACGCGCGCCGGTGCCCGGGCCGGCCCAGTGATTCATACGCCGCCCACGTCTCTGCCATCGCGGCCGCCCTCGTCCCTGTCAGGCCGACCTGCTTCTTGCCGAGGAAGCCGCGGATCGCGTTCCCCGACGACACGAGCACCGGCGCGGTCGCCCCGGTGAGGGCGAGCCCTGCGCCCGGCAGGGCCAACATCCGAAGGATCGGGTTGACCTCGCGACCGAGCCCGCCGCTCCCGATGAGTACGAGTCGCTCGCACATGTCGGGGTACTGGTAGACGAACTGCATGGCCACGCCGCCGCCCAGCGACTGCCCGATGACCGTGCAGCGCGTGATCCGCCGCTCCACCAGCAGGTCCCGTAGTGCGGAGGCCATCGCGCCGAGCGAGTAGTCGTCGAAGTCCGGCGAGGTCTCGCCGTGACCCGGCAGGTCGGGGGCGATCACGTGGAAGCGGGACTCCAACCGCGCGATCAACTCGCGCCACGTGCGCGAACTCCCGGCCATACCGTGGATGAGCAGGATCGCCTCCGTGCGCGATGTGCCCGACTCGCGGTAGGCGAGCTCGCGTCCGTGGATGGTGGTCGTCTGCATGTGTCCCCTTCTCCCCGGTCCTTCCCGGTTCAGCCCCCGAAAGTCCTGGCCAGCCTGCGGTGGCGGTGTGCGAACAGTGCCCCCACGATGGTCCTCACCAGAGCAGCCGGCACCCATGCCCGCGGTTCTGCCCGGACGATGTCGGTCACGCGTGTCGCGCCCCCGGGCAGCTCGTCGAGCTCGCGCCGGTGCTCCCACACCCTGCACGATCCGAGCGTAGAGCGTTCCTGGAAGTAATGGGGTGCCTCGACCCCGGTGATCACCAGGTCGTCGTACTCGACCGGGAGCACCCCGCCGAGCAGGATCCACGCCCTCCCGACGAACCGCCCCAGTGGCAGGTCCGCGATCCCGGGCTCATCGCCTGCCCGGCTCGTTCGCAGGGAGGCGGGAAAGCGCATGCTCAGCAGCGGCCGGAACTCGTCGCTGACCCCCTCGGCGGTCACCACCCGCGCCCACACCTGCTCGCGCGGTGCGCGAACGACGCTGGACCGGCGGATCTCCACGTACTCGGCTCTACTCATCTCCGCCCTGTCCGTGGTGCTTCCCCGCCCCCGCGGGCTCGTCGTGCCGGCCTCGGGTCGGCCATGGGAGCAGCCTATTCGGCGGCGCGGGGCCCGAGTACCGGTCGGGACCGGCCGTCCAGCGGTAGCGTCGACGCCGTGACCCAGAGTGACGACCCAGCCCGAGACCCCACCACCCGCAGACTCGAAGCGAGCCGGGTGATCGACGCCCCGGCCGGCCAGGTGTTCGCGGTGCTGTGTGATCCCGACGGCCACGTGTCGATCGACGCGTCGGGGATGCTGCAGTCCGCCGACGGGCCGCACGTCGCGGCGGTGGGGGACCGGTTCGTCGTCCACATGGACCGCGAGGCGCTCGGCGATTACGACCTCGGCCTGTACGACGTCACGGTGATCATCACCCGGTTCGTCCAGGACACGGAGATCGAGTGGACCATCGATGGCGCGATGAAACCGCCGATCGGTCACGTGTACGGGTACCGGCTCACCCCGACGGGCGACGACGGGCGATCGACGGAGGTCGTCAGTTACTACGACTGGTCGGAGGCCCACCCCGAGTGGCGCGATTCCGGTGTGTTGCCGGTCCTGGACGCGTCGGCCCTCAAGGCGACCCTGGGGATACTCGAGCGTTCGGTGAAGAGGGGATATGTCCGTGGCTGAGTCAGAGCGGTCAGAGATGTCGACTGGGGATACGTCCGAGATCACGTTCGCGCGTGGTCCGCTGCGGTTCCGCGCCGTGGTCGCAGGTCCTGACGACGGGGAGCCGGTGGTCCTGCTCCACGGGTTCCCGCAGCGTGTGAGCAGCTGGGATGCGGTCGCGCCGCTGCTCCACGAGGCGGGTTACCGCACGATCGCGTTGGATCAACGGGGCTATTGCGCCACGGCCCGGCCCCGGGGTCGGCGTGCGTATCGACTGTCGGAGCTGGTCGGCGACGTGCTCGCACTGCTGGACACCCTGGCTGCGGAGGGCGGCTCGGGCACCGCCCACGTGGTCGGTCACGACTGGGGCGCGGTGGTGGCGTGGGCGCTCGCCGCGGCGCACCCGGAGCGGGTCCGCACACTCGTCCCGGTGTCGGTGCCGCATCCTGCGGCGTTCCTGCGGTCGATGGTGACCTCTGACCAGCTGGGACGGTCCTGGTACATGGGTTTCTTCCAGCTGCCGTTCGTGCCGGAGCGGGTGCTCACCTCGGGTGGCGCGCGTATCAACCGGCTCCTCAGCCGTGGCATGAGGATGTCGCCGGCGATGCTCGAGCGGTTTCACCGCGAGATGGTGGACGACGGCGCGATCCCCGGCGGACTGGGGTGGTATCGCGCTCTGCCGTTCGCGTCGCCCAAGGGCTCGACCGGCCGGATACGGGTCCCCACGACGTTCGTGTGGAGCGACCGCGACCCCGCCCTCGGCCGCGGTGGCGCCGAACAGACCGGCCGCTACGTGTCCGCCGACTACCGCTTTGTCGAACTGCCCGGTGTCAGCCACTGGATCCCCGAGGAGCGCCCCACGGAGCTGGCCGAGGCGATCATCGCCCGCGCTCGGGGCTGAGCGTCAGAACGGCGGGGGCGCGTCATCCGGTGGGGTCCCCGGCCGGGGCGGAGGCGGTCCCGATGGCGGTGGCCCCGACGTGGGCGGCTGGGCAGAGGGTGACCGTCCGGGCCGTCCGGGCCGGCCGGTGGCGCCCGAACCGTCGCGATTCGTGGACATCGGCCTCCACGAGCGGGCTCGTGCCAGTGGCCCGGTCGGCTCGGTGGTGAGGATATGCCGGTCGATCAGGATCCGGATCCGACCCTCGTTCATGTACTCGTAGCGGGCCTTGGTGAAGGTCTTGTACCGGTGATGGCGCCGGCACAGGCACATGAGGTTCCGCTCGAGCGTCAGGCCACCCTTCTCGGGATCCGAGTGGTCGAAGGGGACGATATGGTCCACGTCGCACTGTTCTGCGGGCACAGAGCAGCCCGGGTGTCGACAGGTCCCGTCGCGCGCGCGGATCCGCCGCGCGAGTTCGGGTGAGATCCGATATTTTTTGGCCCTCTCAGGCCGGTCGTGGGTCCCGGGCCGGGTGTCGACGAGCTCGAACCTCGTCCCCTTGGCCGACTCCAGCAGGCGGCACAGGGCCTCCATCGAGGATTCGCCGGTCCGGGCGAACTCGATCCGCGGCGCGCCGGTCCCAGTGGCGATCACGGTGATGTGCGGGCGCAGTACGGGGTAGACGTTCACCGGGTTCGACGCACCGCGGGAGGCGGCTGCCCCGCTCGGCTCCGCCGGGGCATCGTCGGCAGGCCGGTCCGCCGTGCCGGAGGTGTTCCCCGCCGCGCTGTTCCCGGCGGTGTTCCCCGCCGCGCTGTTACCGGCCGAGTTCCCGGTCGCAGTGCCTCTGAGGTCATCACCGGCCTTCGCGCCGGGGCCGGCGCCGTGTGCGGCCTTGACCACGATGTGTTCGCCGGTCGCCATGGCCTCGAGCGCGTCGGCGCGCCGCTGCGCCAGGGTCCGACGGTCTCCGGGGGCGGCCTTGCCGGCGAAGGCGTCGATGCGTTCGGCGAGAAGCGCACCGGCCGCCGACGTGAGGCGGGCGGTCATGGTGCACATACCCTCGTCGTCGTCCTTCCGGAACCTCACGGCACGGGTGAAGGCGGCGTCCTCACGTCTCCGCGCGACGCCCTCCGGGTCGAGATCGGCCACGATCTTCCCGGCATTCCGCGAGGTCGCCTGCCGGCTGGGCCGCTCGCCGTCCCGCAGTCTCCGGAGGTAGTCCGCGACGACGGCTGCGAGAACCTCCGCCCGGAGCGGGTCGTCGACGCCCCGGACCTTCCGGCACAACAGCATGGCGATCCGTTCGCACATGAGACCGGACGCCATCGCGTCCAGGACCGGGCCAGCCCAGTCGTGGACATCGATCGCCAACAGGACCATGTCCTGGGAGCGCGCGTACGAGACCCCGGTGACGGCCACCAGCGACTGGCACGCATGCTCGAACGGATCGAGTTGTGCCCACTCCGGCTCGCCAGGCGGTGCCTCGGCGAGGTGGGCACGGACCCGCTCCTCATGGCGCAGGTACACGGTGTGGACGCCGCGGCAGCGTTCGGCTGCGGAACGGTTCTCCGCCATCACGAGCCCGCTCGCGAAATCCTCGGCAAGGGCGAGAGCACCGGGGTCATCGAAGCCGTCGGCCGAGCGCGACCCGTCCGCGCCGCCTGTCGCCGTGTCCGCCACTCTCACCACCCCCTCGGTCGCTTCTGTGTTCGAGTCTACTCGAACGTGATCGAACGCGCGATAACGGTGATGTAACTGTTTTCTGGAGGCAGCTCGGCAGCGGGGCGAGAGCACGGTCCGGGGAGATGACCGGGAAAAGGGGCCCGGAGAAGGGGCCGGGAGAAGGGTCGCGGAGAGGGCCGGGGGAAGGTCCAGGGAGAGAGCCGGGGAAGGGGCCGCGGAGAGGGCCGGGGAGAACCGCGCAGGCGCAGGCCCTCGCGCTCTTATTCCTCCGCGACCCAGGCCGGCGGGATCACCGCGGCCACGCCCGCGGCCGCCAATGAGACCCCGGTGCCGATGAGCAGTCCGACCTGGAAGCCGGCCTCCGTGGGCACCGGGACGCCGCCGAAGTCCGTGACCATCTGCGCCAGGACCACGCCGAGGACCGCCGCGGCGGTGGACTGTCCGATCGACCGCATGAGGGTGTTGAAGCTGTTCGCCGAGCCCATCTCGGAATTGGGGACGGACGCCATGATCAGCGCGGGCATGGCCCCGTACGCGAGCCCCACCCCGGCGCACACGATGACGCTCACGAGCATAATCCCCCAGGTGGAGCCCATCAGGACGAGCGCCGAGCCGTACCCGAGTGCCGTCACCGTCGCGCCGAGGACCAGGGTCGGTTTGGGGCCGCGGGTCGTGATGAGGTGACCGCTGATCGGCGAGACCGCCATCATCGCCAGCCCGCCCGGCGCGATCCACAGCCCCATGGCCACCATCGACTGGCCCAACCCGTGACCGGTCTCGACCGGCAACTGCATGATCTGCGGTAGCAGAAACTGCTGTGAGAACAGGGCCATTCCGACGAGCACCGATGCGATGTTGGTCATCAGGACCGGCGGGCGGGCGGCCACACGGAGGTCAACGAGCGGGGACGGATGCCGTAGTACCCACCAGCCCCACACCGCAAAAGCCACCACGGCCAGCCCGAACAGTCCCACGGTGAGCCCGGAGACCCAGCCCCAGTCGGCCCCCTTGGAGATGGCGAGGAGCAGCGAGACCAGCCCCACGGCCAGGCCGAGCGCCCCGATCACGTCGAGCGTGCCGTCCGGTTTGGCCGCCGGGACCGCGTCCAGGCGCAGCGCGATCAGCAGGATGATCGCCAGCCCCAGCACGGCGGAGCCCCAGAACATCCACCGCCAGTCCCCGTACTGTGCGAGCGCCGCGGCGGCCGGGATACCGAGCGCACCGCCCACCCCCAGCGACGAACTCATCAGGGCGATCGCCGACCCCAGGCGTGCCGGCGGGAGGAGTTCCCGCATGGTCGCGATGCCCACCGGGATGAACCCGATCCCGAACCCCTGGAGTCCGCGCCCGATCACCATCGGCCACAGCGAGGAGGCGAGCGCGCACATCACCGAACCCAGCACCATCACCCCGACGGCGCCGAGCATCACGTACTTTTTGGGATAGAGATCGCCCAGCCGGCCGAGCACCGGCACCGCGACGGCGGCCGTGAGGAGCGTCGAGGTGACGACCCACGCGGCGTTGGATGGCGTGGTGTCGGCGATCTCGGGGAGCATCCCGAGAAGCGGGATCACGAGGGTCTGGCTGAGCGAGACGACGATCCCCGCGAAGGCCAGAACGGTGACCAGCCCGCTGCTCTCGGACCGGACGACACGTCCGTCCCGCACTACGCCGCCCATGTCACGCCCTTCCGCACCGAGAATCCCTGTAGACCGGACAGTACCGAGCCGAGTTGACGGGCGTGAATCCGCTCCCGACGGCGTCGCGGATGTCCGCTACCCTCCGGCTATGGCATTCCTCGTGAAGTTCGGGCTCATCCTGCTCGCGGTGGGTGCGTGGACCGGCTGGATCGTCGCCGCCCAGCTGGCCATGCCCCAGCTCTTCGAGCGTCTCCGGATCCGCGAGCCGCGCCGCCTGCTGCAGCTGCACCTCGACTACGTGATCATGGGCGTCCTCGTGATCGCCGTCGGTGCCGTCCTGCCGGACCTGCCCGTGTGGGTCCAGGTGCTCATCGTCATCGGCACCGTGCTCAACCCCCTGCTGTTCCTACCCTTGGCCTTCGGGCCGCGCGCCAGCGAAGCGCTGTGGTTCCGGCTCGTCAGTGTGGCCTCGTTCGCCTGCGTGACCGCGGGCCTCACGGCCGCGGCCGTGATCGGGGTGGCCGGGTAGCCCCACCCGGCGGCCCTGCCCGACATCCCAGCCCGACGGCCCTGCCCGACATCCCAGCCCGACGTCCCCACCCGACGACGACGAGATCGCCGCTGCCCCTTTATCGTTACCGGTCAGCGCGTTAACAAGACTTCCCCGAGCGGGCATTGTGCGGTGGGGCACGCCATGCCATCGTGAGCGCATGAGCCAGAACACACGAATCTCACGAGCAGCCCTGGGAGCCGCCGCGGCATGTGCGGTCGCGGTCGGTGTGGCGATGCCGGCGACAGCGAGCGCGCAGGGATCGCTCACCCCGTCGTCCTCGGACCTCCCCCGGTACCTGAGCCCGGGCCCCGACACGCTCGTCGCCCCGACCGGGTCGCCGACGGGCCTGTGCACCGGCGCGGTGGCGGCACAGATCGGCACGAACGGCTACCCCGACTCGTCCAGCCTGCACTGGGGGATCGCCATGCCCGGCGTGGGCGCCTGCGACCTCACGGTGACGCTGCACTGGGAGAATCTCGATACCGGCGAGAGCGGCGAGAAGCAGTACACCGTTGACGAGCCCGAGCTCTGGACCGGTGTCGCGCATCCCAAGGACTCGATCGTCCCCACCGGGGCCGGAGAGGTCGAATACCGACTGACCACCGACGCCGGTGGCGCTGCCGGACCGATCACGCTGGAGACGCCCGAGTACCAGGACTGATCCGCGGCCGGGCTGGCCCCGGATGGTCCGGGGCGGGCTCCTCGGGGGGCGCCGCGCTGCCTGGAGAAGCGCCGGCGCCCCTAGAGCAACACCCGCGACGCGCGGCGCCAGTCCTCGAGCGGCGGGGTCATCATGTCCTCGCCCAGCACCTGGACGAGGACGGTCGAGGCACCGGCGTCGAGGTGTTCCTGCACGCGCTGACGCGTGGCCTCCATCCCCTGGGAGACCAGCGCGCGCTTGAGGCGCTCGCTGCCTCCGCGCACGTAGTCGGACTCGTCGAAGCCGTGCCTGGTCCACGAGTTCCGGTAGTTGGGCAGGCCCGTGTACACGTTCAGGTGGTCGTGGGCTCGCGAGCGCCACACCTCGTCGTCGTCCTCCACACCCTCGGCGACCACCGCGGCGGTCTCGACGATCAGGGCCGGCCCGTCCTCGCCGGTCCCGCCGAGGATCTCACGCGCCTGCGCCGTGTGCTCGGGCAACGTGAGGTAGGGGTGCGCCCCGGCCGTGCGGTCGCGGGCGAGTTCGAGCATCTTGGGGCCGAGCGCGGCCAGCACGACCGGCGGCATCGACTCCTCCCCCGCCGTCGCCGAGCGGGATGTGTCGAGGGCGTCCAGGTACTCGCGCATCGCGGCCAGCGGCCGGCCGTACTGGTGCGAGCGGCGCTCGACCAGCGGCGCGTGGGAGACGCCGAGGCCGGGGACGAACCGGCCCGGGTACAGCGCCTCCAGCGTGCGGGACGCCGCCCCGGCCGCGGAGGCGTCGCGACCGTAGATGTTGGCGATGCCGGTACCGATCACCATGCGCTCGGTCGCGCTCAGGTACAACTGCGCGGCGGTGAAGGCCTCGCGGCCCACCGCTTCGCCGAACCACAGTGTCGGCCAGCCCTGCGCCTCCAGGTCCGCCAGAAGGTCGGGGATCTCCGCCGCCCGCACGCCCTCCAGCGAGCCGGTCCACAGGCCGACACGACCCAACTGCCGGCGACCGGCTCGCGCGTGGCCGGCACGGGGGCCGGGATTCTCTGTGGGGGTGCTCATACCCCCGAGTGTGCCGGATCCGGGACGCGGTCCGCGCGGCTCGCCGAGATCGCGAATAGGGATGCCCGCCCGGCGACGAGGGGACACACTGTGCCGGGGAGACCGACAACCGCGAGGGGTGTGACGATGTTCGAGTGGTCCGAGACCGACCTGATGATCCGCGACGGGATACGCGGGTTCATCGCCAAGGAGATCCGACCGCACCTCGACGCGCTCGACAGCGGCGAGATGTCACCGTATCCGATCATCCGGAAGCTGTTTTCCGAGTTCGGGATCGACGTGATGGCCTCCGAGGCGGTGGAGAAGATGCTGGCCAAGGAGCGGGCCCGGGACGCCGGCGAGCCGGGCAGCGGTGAGACGGGCAGTGGCGAGACGGGCAGTGGCAAGAGCGGCGAGACGAGCGCCCCCGAGAAGGAGGAGGCGAGCAGTGGCGGCTCCGGCGCGTTCGAGGGCCAAGATTCGCTCATGGCGGTGGTGGTCAGCGAGCTCGCCGGGGCGTGCATGGGGATGGTGTCGGCGCTCGGGGTGAGCATCGGGCTCGGGGCCACGACGCTCATGTCGCGCGGGACGCTCGCCCAGAAGGAACGCTGGCTACCGGGTATCGCCACCATGGAGAAGGTCGCGGCGTGGGCGATCACCGAACCCGACTCGGGCTCCGACGCGTTCGGGGGCATGCAGACCTACGTCCGTAGAGACGGCGACGAGTACATCCTCAACGGGCGCAAGACGTTCATCACCAACGGCCCGGCCGCGGACATCCTCATCGTCTACGCCAAGCTCGACGAGGGCGATCCGACCGTGGACCGCCGGGACCGCAAGGTGCTCACCTTTGTCCTCGAATCGGGCATGGAGGGACTGACCCAGAGCCCGCCGCTGAAGAAGATGGGGCTGCACAGCTCCCCCACCGGGGAACTGTCCTTTGACGACGTGCGACTGCGGCGGGATCGACTCCTGGGCGAGACCGAGGAGCACCGCGGGGGCGACGGCCGCGAGTCCGCCAGGGCGAGCTTCACCGCCGAGCGCACCGGCGTGGCGATCATGGCGCTGGGCATCATCACCGAGTGCCACCGGCTCTGCGTGGAGTACGCCCGCGAGCGCACCCTCTGGGGCCAGGAGATCGGGCGCTTCCAGCTGATCCAGCTCAAGCTGGCACAGATGGAGGTGGCGCGGTTCAACGTGCAGAACATGGTGTTCCACTCCATCGAACGCGCCCGTGCGGGCAAGCCGCTCTCGCTGGCCGAGGCGTCGGCCATGAAGCTGTACTCTTCCGAGGCCGCGACCGACGTGGCCATGGAGGCGGTACAGCTGTTCGGTGGCAACGGCTACATGGCCGAGTACCGGGTCGAACAGCTGGCCCGTGACGCCAAGTCGCTCATGATCTACGCGGGCAGCAACGAGGT
>DWWP01000007.1 GCA_019119635.1 Candidatus Dietzia intestinipullorum | reverse complement strand
AGGTTCGAATCCTGCCGAGGGCACCACAGACCTCAGCGTCGCAGGGTCGCGGCGAACGCGCCCGTCAACGCGAGGATCGGCAACCCGATGACCAGGTGGACTATCGCCGCGGCGAGTCCGTCGAGGAACGGCACCGTCACCAACAACGGCAGGGCCACGGCGGCGACGATCAGCAGCCCCACCACCCACGAGAAGAACTGTTGGGGGTTGGCCGTGCCCACCAACAGCAGGTACCAGAGGACGCCCGCGAGGATCGCGGCGACGGCCCCGTAGACCGCGTACATGGTGGGGGTGTTGCCCCCGTTGGCCCACTGGTGGCCGAACCGGGAGAACACGGCGTCGACGATCCAGGCCCCGAGCCACCCGGCGATCCCCGCGACGAGCGCGGTGGCGAGCACGCTGCCGGCGAACTTGCCCACGTCGATGCCGGGGCCCCGGGGCGCGCGGGGCTGCTGGTAGCCGGAGTCGCCCGCGTACATGTCGTCGTACCCGGGGTCGCCACCCATCTGCGAATACGCGCGCGAGTCGGGCTGCTGCCCCATGCGCCGCGTCTGGTCATCCTGTCCGGGATACATCGTCGTTATCGCCTCCGAGTCGCCAGTGGTGGACCCGAGGGTAACGCTCCTGACCGGATGACGCGGCCCGCCCGGCCATCGACGATGGTCGGGCGGGCCTGTCGGCCCCGCTCGTGCGGGGCCCGGGTCAGTGGGAGATGGTCTTCTCCACGCCGACGCCGGTGAGGGAACGGACCTCCATCTCCGACCGCTTGGCCGGGAACTCGTCCTGCTTTCCGAGGAACGTGCCGACGATCCCGAGCAGGAAGGCCAGCGGGATCGAGATGATGCCCGGGTTGGACAGCGGGAACAGGGAGAAGTCGACACTGGAGATCATCGACGTCTCACTGCCGGAGACCGCCGGCGACAGCGCGATCAACACGAGTGTGCTGATGAGCCCGCCGTACATGCTGAACAGGGCGCCGGTGGTGTTGAAGCGCTTCCAGAACAGCGAGTACAGGATGGTCGGCAGGTTGGCCGACGCCGCCACGGCGAACGCCAGGGCGACGAGGAATGCGATGTTCTGCCCCATCGCGCCGATGCCCAGGACGATCGAGAGGATGCCGATCACCACGACGGTGATCCGGGAGACGCGCAACTGGGCGGTCTCGGTGGCCTCGCCGTGCTTGATGACCCCGTTGTAGATGTCGTGCGCGAAGGAGGCCGACGCCGTGATGGCCAGGCCGGCGACCACCGCCAGGATGGTGGCGAACGCGACCGCCGAGATGATGCCGAGGAAGATCTCCCCGCCCAGCGCGAAGGCCAGGAGTGGGGCCGCCGAGTTGACGCCACCCGGCGCCGCCTCGATCACGTCGGGTCCGACCATGGCGGCGGCACCGAAGCCGAGGACCAGGGTGAACAGGTAGAACGCGCCGATGAGCGCGATGGCCCAGGTCACCGAACGGCGGGCCTCCTTGGCCGTGGGGACGGTGTAGAAGCGCATGAGCACGTGCGGCAGGCCCGCGGTACCGAAGACGAGCGCGATCGACAGCGAGATGAAGTCGAGCTTGGTGGTCTCGCTGGTGCCGTACTTCAGGCCCGGCTGGAGGAGGTCGTCACCCGAGCGTGCGACCGCCTCACCGAGGAGCGCGGAGAAGTTGCCGCGCACCGCGACCAGCACGAGCAGACACATGAGGAGCACGCCTCCGACGAGGAGGACGGCCTTGACCATCTGCACGTAGGTGGTGCCCTTCATGCCGCCGACGAGGACGTAGACGATCATGAGGACGCCGACGGCCGCCACGACGATCGACTGGCCGGTGGAATCGTGGATGTTGAGCAGCAGTGCCACCAGGCCACCGGCGCCGGCCATCTGTGCGATCAGATAGAACAGGCACACCGCGAGGGTCGCCAGGGCGGCGGCCATGCGGACGGGCCGCTGCTGGAGCCGGAAGCTCAACACGTCGGCCATCGTGAACCGGCCGGTGTTGCGCATGAGTTCGGCCACGAGCAGGAGCGCGACCAGCCAGGCGACCAGGAACCCGATCGAGTAGAGGAAGCCGTCGTAGCCGTTGACGGCGATGGCGCCGGCGATCCCCAGGAAGGACGCGGCCGAGAGGTAGTCGCCGGCGATGGCGAAGCCGTTCTGGGGTCCGGTGAAGCTGGACCCGCCGGTGTAGAAGTCCTTGGTCGATTTGGTCGACTTGGAGGCCCGCAGCACCAGCGTCATCGTGATGACGATGAACACGGCGAACACGACCACGTTGAGCAGCGTGCTGCCGACGGTCTCGCCGGGTGTGAGCTCGTTGATGTTGATCAGCCAATCGCCCATCAGGCCACCTCACCTTCCAGTTCGTCGCGGATGGCCTCCGCGCGGGGATCGATCTGATTGTTGGCGAAGCGGATGTACACCCAGGTAATGAGGAAGGTCGTGACGAACTGCGCCAGTCCGATGATCAGACCCCAGGTGATGTTCCCGAACACCTTGGTCCCCATGAACCCGGTGGCGTAGACGGCCAGCAGCACGTAGAGGAAGTACCAGATGAGGAACGCGACCGTCAGGGGGAAGACGAACGATCTGAACTTGCTACGTAGCTCCTGGAATTCCGGGCTGGACTGCATCGCCACGAATTCCCCCTCGCCCGGGGTGCGTCGTGACGATCCTCCCGCCGGCGGATCGATTGGACTGGACACGGAGATCCTCCGATTCGACTCTCTCGGCTACATCACGGTAGTGACGCGCCTCACATGACGTGACCGCAAAAGTGTGGCACGGGACACACCATCAACTCGATCGGCAGCGACCAGGAAAAGAAAAGGCGCAGCACAGGAACGTTCTGGCCACCCCAACCCGGGGGGTGAGCGCACCTCCGGCCGGGGGCCGGGGCGGGCTCAGGGGCCGCCTCGTGCGCCGATCGCCTCCGCGAACACGCGCTCGATCTGATCGGGGCTCTCCGCGACATGGCTGCTGCCACCGGTGGCACGGGAGATCTCGGCGAGCATCTCCGGGTCCGCGTCGTCCAACAGACCGACGGTCACCACGACCACCGGCCTCGTCGGGTCGGTCAGCTGCCGGAGCCGCTCGAGGAACTCCTCGCGATCGAGCGCCGACTCGTTGTCGTTGGCCCCGTCCGAGATGACGATGATCGAGTTGATCATGTCCGGGTCGTAGCCGTCGCGGGCCGTGGCGTACGCGTCGAGGACGGACTGGTACAGGTCCGTGCCGCCGCCGACCAGGCCGGGCAGGTCGCCGAGGGCGTTGGTGAGCGCCTCGCGTCCCGTCCCCTCGGGCGTCGTCGCGTCGAGCCCCGCCACCGGCGCGAGTTCCGCGTACGGCCTGCCGTCCCGGCCCGCTGCCCCACCGAACGCCCACAGCCCCAGGGCGGCGTCGTCCGGGAAACGCCCGAGTCCGACCGTGGCGGTCTCGACGAGGGCCCCGATCCGGGTGCGGTCCGTGCCCGCCATCGTGAACGCCATCGACCCCGAGGTGTCCACCAGCACCAGGGACCTCGCCGGCATGGACAGCAGCCGCCACCTCTGGAGCGTGGAGCGCACCCTCTCCGGGTCCCGTGTCGTGAGGGCCTCCGCCTCACCGATCCCCTCGCCGTCGGCGAGCGGTGTCCGGTCCGCGGTGCGGAAGCCGTCGTCGGCGAGCCCGGCCGCGAAATCCGACGACGCGGTGGCGTCCCGCAGGCCCTCGGCCGCCTCGGCGGCGGCGTCGCGCCGCGTGGGGTCCTGCGTCGTCACGGCGAGCGGGTGGTCCAGGAACACCACTCCTGTGGAGGGTGCGGCCAGCTCGATCCCGGCGTCGGGGGCGTCGCGCACGGCCAGCACCGCCTGGCGCTCGGAGACCACCGCGGCCCCGCCCGACCGTATGACGCCCTCGAGAAGGGCGCGCTCGCTCGGCGCGGCGCCCGTGCGTCCGGCCGGCCCCTGGGCGAGCGCCGCCATCGCGGCCCCGAGCGCGTCGGACGTCGAGCGCATGTTCTCCACCTCGGACGAGGCGGCGAGTATCGGGGCGTCCGCGATGCCGGACCTGACCGGGTCGCCCATCGCGAGTCCCGGCGTCGCGAGCGCGGAGGTCCAGGTGGACAGGTCCACCCGGGCGTCGCGGGTGGCGAGGATGACCGGCGTCGACGCGATCGAGTTGAGGACCGTGTCGAACGGGATGCGGGCCTGCTGGGACACCTGTGCCAGGCGCACGGCCGAGTCGGGGACCCAGAGGTCGGCGAAGTCCTCCCGGGAAGCGGTCCGGGCTGCCATGTCCGACGACGAGACCTCGGTGACCTCGAAGGTGTGGCACCCGGCGGCCTCGTCGGCGAGCGCCTCGACGTGATGCGCGACCCCGGGCTCCGCCGCCACGGTGATCTCCTCCCGGTCCCCGCACAGGCCGCCGATCCCCAGCCGCGACAGCACGGCGAGGGCCAGGCCGATGACGAGGGCCGCCACGAGGAGGACAGCCCCCACGAGGACGACCCGGCGGGCCGTCGGGTTCCCCTGTGGCTCTGCACTGTGCCTGGCGGACATCGGATGGCGCTCCCCTCGTGTGCTCGCGGGCGCCGGACGCCTGCCGGCGACACGGCGAGCGGTGCCACGCCCGGGCGGCACCGCTCGGGGGATCCTATCCGCGCCCGGCCGCGGGCGGGCGTTCCTCCTCAGGACCGGGCGCACCGGTGCGGCCCGGCGCCGCCCGGTACGGCACTCGTGGCGTCAGCGACCCCGGAACCTGGGCGCGCGCTTCTCTTCTCGCGCCGCGCGGGCCTCCGCCATGTCCTCGCTGTGCCAGGCCCGGTGCTGGAGCTCGGTGTGCTCGTCGCGGGGCAGCAGGCGGGCGTCGTCGTCGTTGATGACGGACTTGATGTGACGCAGGGTGAGCGGGGCGAAGTCCGCGACCTCGGCCGCCATCTCCATGGCGGCGTCCAGGTCGCCGATCTCGTTGGCCAGACCGATCCGGGCGGCCTCCTCCGCGCCCACCGGGCGGGCCGTCATGAGGACGGAGCGGGCGTGGCCGCCACCGACGACGTTCGCCAACCGCTTGATGGTCCAGTTGTCCAGGGCCAGGCCCACCTTGACGACGGGCACCGCGAAGACCGCCCCGGGGGCCACGACGCGCAGGTCGGCCGCCAGGGCGAGCTGGACACCGGCGCCGATCGCCGGCCCGTTGACCGCGGCGACCACGGGGACGTCGGCGGTCTCCACCGCCCGCAACATCGCGGCGTGGGCGTCGTAGAAGTCCGTCGTGTAGACGCCGCCCGAGAGGTCCGCTCCGGCGCAGAACGCGGTCCCGGCGCCCGTGATGACGATCGCCCGCACCGGGTCCTCCACGTCCCCCGCCGCCGCGTCCGCCGCCTCGACGGCCTCGCGCAGGGCGGTGCACACCTCGGCGTCGAGCGAGTTGCGGGTGGCGTGTCGGTCGAGGGTGACAACGGCTACGGCACCGTCCCTGCGGCTCTCGATCATGGCGGGTTCGACCTCCTGGTTGGACGCGGGGGTACTGCCGTGCACCCCGCGGGCCGAGGATACCCGCTGCGTATGGCGTCCACCGTACGATGCGGGCATGGCACGTACCGGAGCTCTGACGATGCTCGACCTGGTCCTCGACGAGGGGTCGTTCCTGTCGTGGGACGACGCGCCGTTGCGCTCGCCCGACGTCGACACGGCCCCGGGTTACGCGACCGATCTGGAGCGGGCGGCGCAGAAATCGGGTGTCGACGAGGCGGTGGTCACCGGGGAGGGCACCCTGCGCGGTCGCCGGGTGGTGCTGATCGCGTGCGAGTTCGACTTCCTGGCCGGGTCGATCGGCATCGCGGCCGCCGAGCGCATCGTCTCGGCGATCGAACGCGCCACCGCCGAGCGCCTGCCGATCCTCGCCTCCCCGACCTCCGGCGGCACGCGGATGCAGGAGGGCACGGTCGCGTTCCTGCAGATGGTCAAGATCTCCGCCGCGGTGGCCGGGCACAAGACGGCGGGGCTGCCGTACCTGGTCTACCTACGCCACCCCACCACCGGGGGCGTGTTCGCCTCGTGGGGGTCCCTCGGGCACGTCTCCGTGGCAGAGCCGGGCGCGCTCATCGGATTCCTCGGCCCCCGCGTGTACGAGGCCCTGTACGACGCGCCCTTCCCCGAGGGGGTCCAGGTCTCCGAGAACCTCGCCGAACGCGGGATGATCGACGGCGTCGTGGTCCCCGGGGAGGTCCGGGACCTCACCGCCACCGCGTTGCGGGTCCTGTGCGAGGACCCACCGGACGACGACGAGCCGACGCCGCCACCGGGCCCCGTGCCCGAGCCGGAATCCGACACCGGCGAGGCGCCGGGCGCGTGGGACGCCATCACCCGTAGCCGCCGTCGCGACCGCCCGGGCGCCCGCGCCTTCCTCGACCGGGTCGCCACCGACCTGGTGCGCTTGTCCGGGACCGGCCAGGGCGAGGACAGCGGGGCGCTCCTCTTGTCGCTGGCCCGGTTCCGCGGGCGGTCGGCGGTCGTGCTCGCCCAGGACCGGGACGCCGAGCACGAGTCCCACCCGCTCGGACCCTCCGCACTCCGCTCGGCGCGCCGCGGGATGCGGATCGCCGCTGAGCTCGGCGTGCCGCTGGTACTGCTCATCGACACCCGGGGGGCGGCACTGTCCCAGGAGGCGGAGGAGGGCGGCCTGGCCGGGGAGATCGCGCGGAGCCTGGCCGACCTCGTCACGTTGCCCACACCGACCGTCTCGGTGATTCTCGGCCAGGGCACCGGTGGCGCCGCCCTGGCCCTGCTCCCCGCCGACCGGGTACTGTGCGCCCGGCACGGATGGCTCGCACCGCTGCCTCCCGAGGGCGCGAGCGCGATCCTGCACCACGACACCTCCCGGGCGGCAGAGGTGGCCGCCACCCAGGGCGTCACCTCCGCGGACCTCGCCGCCGCGGGGATCGTGGACGTGGTGGTGCCCGAACGGCCGGACGCGGCGGACGAGCCCGACGCCTTCTGCGACCGCCTGGCGGATGCCGTGGCGAGCGCGCTGATCGAGGTCCGGCGTCGCCCCCCGGAACGTAGGTATTCGCAGCGGATGTCGCGGTACCGGCACCTGGGTCTACCCTAGGGTGAACCCCGTCACAGGCCGGCGCCGTGAACCAGCAGCCGTACGCGTAAAGGACCCCACCGATGTCGGAGTACACCACCGCCCATCACCGTTCGGTCGCCGATCCGGCCGCGTTCTGGCTCGACGCGGCCGGCGCGATCGACTGGGTCACCCCGCCGACGACCGCGGTGGACGAGTCACGGCCGCCGTTCTACCGCTGGTTCCCGGACGGTGAGCTCAACACCTCGTACAACTGCGTCGACAGGCACGTCGAGGCGGGCCACGGCAACCGGGCCGCGATCATCCACGACTCCCCCGTCACCGGCGTCAAGGAGACGATCACCTACGCGCAGCTGCTCGCGCGGGTCGAGATCTTCGCCGGGGCGCTCGCCGCGGAGGGCGTGGGCCGGGGCGACCGCGTGGTCATCTACATGCCCATGGTCCCGCGCGCCGTCGTCGCCATGCTCGCCTGCGCCCGGCTCGGCGCCGTCCACTCGGTGGTGTTCGGGGGCTTTGCCGCCCCCGAACTCGCGATCCGGGTGGACGACGCGCGCCCGAAGGTGATCGTCACCTCCCACGGCGGGATCGAGCCCACGCGCACGGTGCCCTATTTTCCGATGGTGTCCAGGGCGCTCGAGCTGGCCGAGCACACCCCGTCCTCCGTGATCGTCGCCGCGCGCGCCGAGCAGTTCCCCGACGAGACCTTCCCGGAGACCCCCGGGACCCGGTGGGTCGACTGGGACGAGGCGGTGAGCCGCGCCGAGCCCGCCGCGCCCGTGACCGTGGGCGCCGCCGACCCGCTCTACATCCTGTACACCTCGGGCACGACCGGCATGCCCAAGGGCGTGGTCCGCGACAACGGCGGACACGCGGTCGCCCTGGCCTGGTCGATGTGGAACATCTACGGCGTCCACCCCGGCGACGTCTGGTGGTCAGCGTCCGACGTCGGGTGGGTGGTGGGCCACTCGTACATCGTCTATGCCCCGCTCCTGGTGGGCGCCACCACGATCCTGTACGAGGGCAAGCCCGTCGGCACCCCGGATGCGGGCGCGTTCTGGCGGGTGGCCTCGGAGCACGGCGCGGTCGCCCTGTTCACCGCACCGACCGCCGTGCGCGCGATCCGCAAGGAAGACCCACACGGCGTCAAGGTCGCCGAGTACGACCTGTCCCGCATGCACACCCTGTTCTGTGCGGGCGAGCGCCTGGACCCGGACACCTACCACTGGGCCACGGACACCCTGGGCATGCCGGTGGTCGACAACTGGTGGCAGACGGAGACCGGCTGGCCGATCGCCTCCAACCTGCGGGGACTGGACCCGATGCCCATCAAGCCGGGCTCACCGACGGTCCCCGTCCCCGGGTACGATCTCCGCGTCCTCGACGGCGACGGCAGCGCCCTGCCGGCAGGGCGGGAGGGAAACCTCGCGATCCGCCTGCCCATGGCCCCGGGCACACTACTGGGCTTGTGGGAGGACGACGAGAGGTTCGTCTCCTCGTACATGTCCGCCTTCGACGGCTACTACTCGACCGGCGACGGCGGGTACGTCGACGAGGACGGGTACGTGTACGTCATGGGGCGGACCGATGACGTGATCAACGTGGCCGGGCACCGCCTGTCGACGGGGTCGATGGAGTCGGTGATCGCCACCCACCCCGCGGTCGCCGAGGCCGCCGTCATCGGCGTCCGGGACGAGCTCAAGGGGCAGCGACCGGTCGGCTACGTGGTCCTCAAGGCCGGCGAGGTCCGCGATCCAGGGGAACTGCGGGCGGAGCTGGTGGCGATGGTCCGCGAGGAGATCGGCGCCGTGGCCACGTTCCGCGACTGCACGGTGGTGCAGGGGCTGCCCAAGACCCGATCCGGCAAGATCCTGCGCAAGACCATGCGGCAGATCGCCGACGGGCAGGAGGAGGCCCCGGTGCCGTCGACGATCGAGGACCCGGCCGTCCTCGACGCGCTCCGGCCCCACCTCCGCCCGCAGAAGTGAACGCCCCGGCCGCGGGATGGTCCGGGTCCGTCGCGGGATGGTCCGCGGTCCGGGGTCGGCTCAGGCGGAGAGCAGGTCGATCACAAAGACGAGCGTCTTCCCCCCGAGCGGGTGCAGCGCCGCCGAGGTGCCGTACGCCTTCTCCGGCGGGATCACCAGCTGCCGGCGGCCGCCGACCTTCATGCCGGGGATGCCCTCCTGCCAGCCCTGGATGAGCCCGCTGAGGGGGAACGTGATGGACTCGCCACGGTCCCACGAGGAGTCGAACTGCTCGCCCGTCTCGTAGTCGACGCCGACGTAGTGGACGGTGACCTCACCGCCGGACACCGCCTCCGCACCGTCCCCGACCGTCAGGTCCTCGGTGACGAGCTCGGTGGGCGCGGGGCCCTCGGGCACGTCGATCTCGGGCTTGTCCATGGTGTCTCCTCCTGGAGTCGGTGTCCCCGGCTCAGCGTCGGCTGATCGGAGTGAAACTCCGCTCGGTCGGTCCCGTGTAGACCTGACGCGGGCGGTTGATCTTGGTGGACGGGTCCTCGCGCATCTCGCGCCAGTGCGCGATCCAGCCGGGCATGCGGCCGAGCGCGAACAGGACCGTGAACATCTCGGTGGGGAAACCCATGGCCCGGTAGATCAGGCCCGTGTAGAAGTCCACGTTCGGGTAGAGCTTGCGTTCGACGAAGTAGTCGTCGGCCAGCGCCGTCTCCTCGAGCTTGAGCGCGATCTCCAGCAGCGGGTCGTTGCTCTTGGACAGCAGCGCGTGGGCGTGCTTCTTGGCGATGCTGGCGCGCGGGTCGTAGCTCTTGTAGACGCGGTGCCCGAAGCCCATGAGCTTGGCGCCGTCGACCTTGTTCTTGACCCGGTCCATGTAGTCGGTGGCGTCGCCGCCCTCCGCGTCGATGCGCTGGAGCATCTCGAGAACCGCCTGGTTGGCGCCGCCGTGGAGCGGGCCGTACAGCGCGTTGATGCCGCCGGTGATCGAGGCGTACAGGGGCGCCTCGGAGGAGCCGACCATGCGGACGGTCGAGGTGGAGCAGTTCTGCTCGTGGTCCGAGTGCAGCAGCAGGAGCATGTCCAGCGCCCGGACCACCTCGTCGGTGATCTCGTAGTCCGGCCCGAACATCATGCGCAGGAAGTTGCCCACGTAGCCGAGCGACGGGTCCGGGTCGACGGCCTTCTGCCCGGAACGGATCCGCTCGATCGCGGCGGCGAGCGTCGGGCCGCGGCCCAGCAGGCGCGCGGTGGCCAGGTCGACGGCCTTCGGGTCGTCGATGTCGAGATCGTCACCGTGGGTGCCGAAGAGGCTGACGCCGGCCGAGAACACCGGCATGGGGTGCGTGTCGAGGGGGAAGGACTCCAGCAGCGGCATCATCTGCCCCGGCAGGGAGGTCTCTCCGAGGACCTTCTCGGTGAAGGCGGTCAGCTGCGTCTCGGTGGGGTCCTCGCCGTAGATGAGGAGGTAGGCGACCTCGAGGAACGAGGACTTCTCCGCGAGCTCGTCGATGGGGTAGCCGCGGTGCCGGAGGACCCCCTGCCCGCCGTCGATGTAGGTGATCGACGACGTGCACGCGGAGGTGTTGACGAAGCCGACGTCGAGGGTGGTCATCCCCGTCTCGGCCAGGAGCGGACCCAGCTGCACCGCGTCACTTCCCAGCGTGGCGTCGACGACGTCGAGTTCCAGCTCACCGCCGGGGTAGGACAGTGTTGCATTGCGGTCCGAACCGTTCGAGCCTGCGGTCACGCGATTCCCTCTCCGACGATTGGTCCCGGCGGCCACTTCCCGCCACGAATGTGCTGTGCCACACCTTACCGTGGCCCCCCTCCGC
This sequence comes from Candidatus Dietzia intestinipullorum, assembly GCA_019119635.1. GTDB lineage: Bacteria > Actinomycetota > Actinomycetes > Mycobacteriales > Mycobacteriaceae > Dietzia > Dietzia intestinipullorum. The sequence continues at coordinate 28,813 of DWWP01000007.1, read as the reverse complement.
GTTTCGAAGCGTCCTCCGGGGGATCCCCCCCGAGCCCCGCCGGGAGCGTGGGTCAGGGGTGGAGGCGTCGGGCGATCCAGTCGTCGTCCCGACGGACGCACTCCACCCGGTCGTGGAAGCGGTCCCGGCCACCCTGCCAGAACTCGACGCGATCGGGTAACAGGCGGTAGCCGCCCCACCGGTCGGGCATCGGGATCTCGTCGACGTCGGCGAACCGGGTCTCCGCCTCGGAGTACAGCTCTTCCAGGCGGTGGACGGACTCCACCGGACGCGACTGATCCGACGCCCATGCGGCGATCTGCGATCCCCGCGGTCGCGTCCGCCAGTAGTCCAGGCTCTCCTCGCGCTCGAGCGGGCGGCACGCGCCCTCGACGTGGACCTGCCGTTCGACCACCAGCCACGGGAAGGTCGCCGACGCGTACCCGGTGGCAGCCAGCTGGACGCCCTTGCGCGAGGTCGTCGTCGTGAAGAAGATCAGCCCGCGCTCGTCGACGCCCTTGCACAGGACGGTGCGCGTGGACGGCCTCCCGTCCGCACCGACGGTGCCGAGCACCATCCCGTTGGGCTCCCGCACCCCACGGCGCGCGGCCTCGTCGAGCCAGTCGGTGAACAGCGGCAGCCACCCGTCGGCCGGGTCCGCGGCGTCGAGTCTGGGGTGCAGGCCGTATCCGACCCGCATGGTGTCGAAATCGACGGGTTCCAGCGCGGGCTCCTCCATGGCGCGCAACGCTACCCCTGCCACGCCCGCTCCCCCGACTACGATGGGCCCCAGTCCCGGATCCGAGACGCGTCCCATCCCACGACAAGGAACGGCCACAAAGAGCATGAGCGATCAGCTGCCCACCATCCCCGCCGACCTCAGGCCCGCCGACGGACGGTTCGGCTGCGGCCCGTCCAAGGTGCGCCCCGAGCAGATCTCGGCCGTCGCCGAGGCCGCCACCACAGTGATGGGCACCAGCCACCGCCAGCCCCCCGTCAAGAACGTCGTGGGTCGGGTCCGCGACGGACTGTCCTCGCTGTTCTCCCTGCCCGAGGGCTACGAGGTGGTCGTGGGCAACGGCGGCACCACCGCGTTCTGGGACGCCGCGGCCTTCGGCCTGGTCCGCGAGAAGGCGCTGCACCTGACCTACGGCGAGTTCTCCTCCAAGTTCGCCAAGGTCACCGCGGGCGCCCCGTTCCTGCAGGATCCGGTGGTCGTCTCCGCCGATCCCGGCTCGGCGCCGGAGCCGACCTCCGATCCGTCTGTCGACCTCATCGGTTGGGCCCACAACGAGACCTCGACCGGCGTCATGCTGCCCGTCTCCCGGCCGGCGGGCTCGGACAACGCGCTGGTCGCGATCGACGCCACCTCCGGCGCCGGCGGACTGCCCGTCGACATCTCCGACACCGACGTCTACTACTTCGCGCCCCAGAAGTGCTTCGCCTCGGACGGCGGGGTCTGGGTGTCCATCATGAGCCCGGCCGCACTCGAGCGCGTCGCCGAGATCGCCGCCACGGACCGGTGGTGCCCCGATTTCCTCTCGCTGCCCACGGCGGTCGACAACTCGGCCAAGAACCAGACGTACAACACCCCCGCCGTGGCCACGCTGCTGATGTTCGCCGATCAGATCGAGTGGATGAACGAGCGCGGCGGCCTGGACTGGTGCGTGTCGCGGACCGCCGACTCCTCCTCGCGTCTCTACGACTGGGCGGAGGCCAGCGACTTCGCCACGCCGTTCGTCACCGAGCCGGCCCACCGGTCGCAGGTCGTCGGCACGATCGATCTGGACGAGAGGATCGACGCGGCCAAGGTGGCCAAGACGCTGCGCGCCAACGGCATCGTCGACACGGAGCCGTACCGCAAGCTCGGGCGCAACCAGCTACGCATCGGCATGTTCCCGGCGATCGAGCCCGAGGACGTCACCCAGCTGACCCGGTGCATCGATCACGTGGTGGGCGAACTCCCCTGACCCGCCGCTGCTCGGCACTGATGACCCCGCCCGAGAGCGATTCACCTATCGGACTGCGCTCCACCTAGCGGATCCCATAGGTGGAGCGCAGTCCGATAGGTGTCGCGGCCAGGTGCTGCGGCCAGGTGCTGCGGCCAGGTGCTGTGCCCAGGTGTCGCGCCCAGGTGCTGTGTCCAGGTGTCGCGCCCAGGTGCTGTGCCCAGGTGTCGCGCCGAAACGCGGGTATGCCCGGCGCGCGCGGCACAGCCGGAGGCACTCCCGGCGGGTCGGCCCGCGTTTTCCTGCCGCCCGCCCGGCCAGTCAGCACGTCGGGCGGGCGCCACTGCCCTACCATGTGTCCAACGCCCCGGTCCCGGGTGCGACGACGCCGCAGGGGCCACGAAGAGTCGAGGAGGCGGCATGCGGAAGCTGAGGATCGTCGGGGTCGAGGCCGATTCGTCGGTGGTCGAGTGCGAGGTCCCGGCCTCGGGCGAGAAGTTCACACTCCCCCTCGACGACAGGTTCCGCGCCGCCGCGCGTGGCGAGTACCTGGCCTCCGACGCCGCGGAGCGGCGCCCCGTGACCGGTACGTTGCGCCCCCGCGAGATCCAGGACCGCATCCGGCACGGCGCCACGGCCGAGGAGGTGGCCACCGACGCGGGGGTCCCGCTCTCCCGCATCGAGGGCTTCGCGGTGCCCGTCCTGCTCGAGCGGGCCAGCGCGGCGGACCTGGCCAAGAACGCCCACCCGATGCTGCACGACGGCCCGGCGCTCAACACGCTAGCCGAGCGGGTGGGGGCCGCGCTCGATCGTCGGGGCGTGGACCCGGACCTCGCGACGTGGGACGCGTGGCGGGACCGTTCCGGCGGCTGGGTGGTGCGCACCTCGTGGCCGGCCGGCCTATCGGACGACGCGTCGGCGACGTGGTCGTTCGTCCCCGACTCCCACGGGGGCTCGGCACGGGCGCTCGACCAGGAGGCCGAAGGACTGCTCGACCCCGCCCGGGCGACCGCCCTGCGATCCGTGTCCTCCCCGCCCCCGCTCCCCTCGGCTCCGCCTCCGATCCGCTCGGTCGCGGCGCCCGTGGAGGCGGTGCCGGACCACGCCGATCACTCCGAGACCGACGACGAGCCCGCCGCCGCGCCCGTGGCCGGGCCCGACGAGCGTGACGACCGCGCCCCCCACGGCCCCACGCCCCACGGCCCCGCAAACCACGAGCGCGCCACCCACGACCGCGCCACCGACGCCGAGACCGGTCACGACGACGAGGACTTTCTCCAGCACCCGCCGGCCGCGCCCGAGCGACGCTCGAGCCGCCGCCACCCGACCATGCCGTCGTGGGAGGACGTCCTCCTCGGGGTCCGCGGCAAGGACGACTGATCCGCATCATGGGCACTCACGTCGCGACGTTCTGGTACCTGGACACGGACGACCCGTCCGCCCCCATCCGCGCCGGCAGCCCGTCGGATCCGGGCTTCGCGCGCCGGCTGCTCTCGCGACTGTTCCCCACCGCCACGGTGGCCTCACTCGGCGCCTTCCCGCTCAACCGCTCGGCGTCCGCCGGGGCCGGCGAGATCTACGTGGGCTCGTTCCCCGGCGTGACCGTGGTGCAGACCCCCGTGGACGGTGCCGTCTCGCCCTCCACGACCGCGGAACGCTGGCTCCGCCTCGTCGACACCCCGACGGTGTTGGCCTTCGCGCACGACCCGGAGACGGGGGTGAGCGGCTTCGCCCGCTGGGAGTCCGGGCGGCTCGTCCGCGCGTTCGCGGGGGCGGACGACAGGATCGTCGAGGACGAGGGCATGCCCCTGCCGTTCGAGAGGCCCTACTGGTCCGGCGAGTTCCCGATCCCGGACCACGAGTCCACCCCCCTCGCACTGCCCTTCTCCCCCACGGCTCTGCTCCACGCCGCCCACCGGGACTGGCTGGGGTTCGACCTCGACCCGGGAGGGCTGGACGTGCCGGTCCACGGGTTCGCCACCGACGGGCGCCGCGAGGTCCGCCCGCACCGGCCCCCCGAGGGGCAGGCGATCCACGTGGTGGGGGCGCCGGGGCGCGCCGAGCTCCACGCCGCCAATCTGCGCAAGGCCGAAGCCTCGTCGTCGTCTGGTGCCCGCCCGTCGTCGCCCTACGAGGACGACGACTACGAGCGGCTCCCGTTCTCCGCGGCCGGGGCGGTCGGCGGCCCGCTGCGCCGGTTCGCCGGCACGGTCGGTGACGCCGTGCGCCGCGGTGCGGACTCCGTGTCGCGGTTCCGGTCCGAACGCCGCTGAGGCGTCCGACGCGCTACGCCCGGCGGGCCCGCTCGTAGAACGCCACGGCCGCCGCGGTCGCGACGTTGAGCGAGTCCGTCCCCGGGGTCATCGGGATGGTCGCCCGCACGTCGCAGGCCCGCATCGCGTGTTCGGTCAGCCCCGGCCCCTCGGCGCCCAGGACAAAGGCGACCCTCCCCGACTCCACGGCGCGCGCCAGGGGCACGTCGCCGGACGGGGTCAGCGCCACGATCCGGAAGCCCTGCTCCCGCAGGTCCTGCAGGGACCGCTGCCACGTGGTGGGGCTGCCGGGCAGGTGGGCGAACGGCAGCCGCAGGACGTGCCCCATCGAGACCCGCACGACCCGCCGGTACAGCGGGTCCCCGGTGGCGGCGCCGAACAGCACGCCGTCCACCCCGAGGGCGGTGCAGTTGCGGAAGATCGCCCCGAGGTTCTCCGGGTCGTTGACGCCCTCCAGGACGACCAGTGTGCGCGCGCCGTCGACCACGTCCGCGACGGGCAGCGGGGCGGAGCGCTCGGCGGCGGCGAGGATGTCGCGACTGGAGCGGAAGCCGATCACCTCGCTGATGACCTCCCTGGATGCCCGCAGGAACACCGCCTGACCGGCCTCGTCGTCCGCGTCCCAGCCCTCGGCCGCGGCCTCCCGTCGGAGCTGGGCCAGGCGCGCGTCGGTGCCCAGCAGGACGTGCGGGGTGAACCGCGACAGGAGCATCCGCGCCACCACGTAGGTGCCCTCGGCGACCACAAGCCCGCGGCCGCCGGGGAGGTCGGGTCGCCGGTCGGAGTTGTTGAGGTCGCGGAGATCGTCCAGACGCGGATCGGCCGGGTCGGGGACGTCGACGACGTGCACGGTCCCGGACTCAGGCGAGCGCGTCGCTGATGGGGCCGATCCCGAAGAACACGAGGAACGCCGCTGCCACGACCCACAGCAACGGATGCACCGACCGGGCCTTGCCGGTGGCGGCCGCCAGGACGACCCACGCGATGAACCCGACGCCGATCCCGTTGGCGATCGAGTAGGTGAACGGCATGGTCACGATGGTGAGGAAGGCCGGCAGGGCCACCGCGAAGCGACTGAAGTCGATCTGGACGATCTGCGACATCATCAACGCGCCCACCACGATGAGCGCGGGGGCTGCCGCCTCGACCGGCACCACCTCGTAGAGCGGCGTGAAGAACATCGCGACCAGGAAGAGCGCACCGGTGACGATGTTGGCCAGCCCGGTCCGCGCCCCCTCGGCGATGCCCGTGGCGGACTCGAGGAAGACGGTGTTGGACGACGACGAGGTGAAGCCGCCGGCGACGGCGCCGACGCCCTCGACGACCAGCGCGGTCTTCATCCCCGGCAGGTTGCCCCGCTCGTCCATGAGCCCGGCCTCCTTACCGAGGCCGGTGAAGGTGCCCATGGCGTCGAAGAAGTTGGCCAGCAGGAGTGTGAACACGAACAGTCCCGCGGCCAGCGGGCCGATGCGGGTGAACGCGCCGATGAGGTCGACCTCGCCGATGAGGCTGAGGTTGGGCAGGCCGCCGAGCGAGTCGGGGACGGCGGGGACGGCGAGGCTCCACCCGGTGGGCGCGGCCTCACCGTCGACGACCGACGGCCCCGCGTGGGTGACGGCCTCGACGACGACCGCGACGACGGCGGTGATGACGATGCCGATGAACAGGCCCGCGCGGACGCGCCGGGCGACGAGGATCCCGCACAGCAGCAGGCCGAGCGCGAAGACGGCGGTGGGCCACGAGGCGATCGACCCGTCGATGCCGAGGCCGACGGGGACGGTCGTGCCCGCGGCGTCCGGGAGGCGGCGGACGAAGCCGGAGTCGACAAAGCCGACCATGGCGATGAACAGGCCGATGCCCACCGCGATCGCGGCCTTGAGGTCGAGCGGGATCGCGTCGAAGACGGCCTTCCGGAAGCCGCTCACGGCGAGGATCACGATGATCAGGCCCTCGATGACGATGAGCCCCATCGCCTCGGCCCACGTGACCTGCTGTGCGATCGTCACCGCGACGAGCGAGTTGATGCCGAGTCCGGTGGCGAACGCGAACGGGTACCGCGCGATCGCCCCGAAGGCCACGGTCATCACGCCGGCCGTGAACGCGGTGACGGCGGCGATCTCCGGGATCGACAGCTGCGCACCCGTCACGTCCTCACCGGAGCCCAGGATCAGCGGGTTGAGGATGACGATGTAGGCCATCGCGAAGAAGCTGACCAGCCCGCCGCGCACCTCGCGGCCGACCGTCGAGCCCCGCTCGCTGATCTTGAAATAGCGGTCGAGCGCCCCGCCCCGGGCGTCAGCGGGCCCGGGGGCCTGGGTGCTCTGCGACATCGGGCGACCTTCCTGAACGGTTCATGGGAACCGTCTCAGGGTAACCGGCGCCCGTGGCTGCGGTAGCGTCGCGGTCATGACGGAGGAGCAGTCGGAGCCCGGGGTGCCCCGGATCCCCGACTATCTGCTGGACCCGCGGCCCGTGGTGATCATCGGCACTGTCGCGTGGACGCTCGCCCTGCTGGCCGAGATGCTGCTGCGCGACGTGGATATGCGAACCGTCATCCTCTGCGCGGTGGGCGTGGGGGTCGGCGCGCTCGGGACGCTGATCTACGCGATGCAGCGCCGGGCGGTCCTCCGGGGCAGCGCGGGCGCCCAGGGCGGGCTGGACTTCGGCCGCCCCGACTGACCCGACTGGTCAGCGGCGGGTCACTCCCCGGGGCCGTCCCGGTCCTCCGGATCGCGCCGGGCGGCGGAGGCGGCGAGCTGCTGGGGCAGGACCACCACGTCGACGGCGGAGTCGTCGTATGCCTCGGCCGTCCGGTCGGTGGTGTCCGTCTTGAGCTGCACCTCACTGTGGGCGCCACAGCCGTACTGGAGGTGCACGACCTGGCCGTCGGCGGAGAACTCGTTGGCGCAGATGCCGAACATCGCTCCCAGGGACCCGGCGATCGGCACCAGGAACCCACAGGTGCCGCAGGGTTCCTTGGCCCCGCGCGCGATCTCCGACCCGGGGCCGCGTTCGGCGGCCCAGCGCTCCGCCGCGGCAGACCGACCCTCGCGGCTGAGATGCCGTGGCCGGCCGAGTCCCACGGGGGCGGCGAGCTCGTCCAGCTCCTCGTCCCCGCCCAGGAGTTGCCCGGGCACGAGCCGCTCGTCGTCGTCGGACGGGGGCAGGAGGTCGCCGGCGCCGAGGTCGCCGGGCCGGATCCGCTTCTCCCACGGCACCCACTCGGGGGCCACCACGGCCCCCTCGCCCGGGAGGAGGGAGATCTCGTCGATCGTCACCTCGCCACCGGGCACCAGCGCCAGCACACAGGCCCAGTGCCACCCGCGGTAGCCGGGAAGTTCGGAGACGAAGCGGTGCGTGGTGGTGAACGGGGCCTCGACGATCGCGTCGAGGTGTTCGCCCACGCCGTCGGAGGCGAACTCCTCGACGGCGGTCCGCGCCACGTCGACCGCGTCGGTGAGCCGCGCGCGCAACGCGTCGTCGAAATCCGACGCCTGATCCGTCACTGCCTCGGTGTCCACGGCTCCCATTATGCGCGTCATCGTGTCGACGTCACGGACAGGGCCGCCGTGCGGCATCCTGGAAGCATGCGCAGCCTCCCCGGCCCCGTCGGCCCACTCGTCGCCTCGCTCTGTGTGCTCGGCCTCGCCTCCGCGTGCGCCGCCGACCCCGGTGGCCCCCCGGAGGAGTCCGCCGGCGGCACGGCCCTGGCCTCATCCAGCATGCCCACGGACTCGAGCAGCGGGGAGAGCGCCCGGGTCGCGGTGGGCACCGAGAGTCCGCAGCCGGCCCGGGGGGACGTGGAGGTGGTGCGGACCATCGCGCACGATCCGACGCTGTTCACGCAGGGCCTGGAGGTGGTCGGCGATCAGCTCTACGAGTCGACCGGACGGTACGGGTACTCACAGGTCCAGCGGCGCGCGATCGAGGACACCGAGCCGTCCGCGTGGGTGCCGATGGCCTCGGACGAGTTCGGGGAGGGGCTCACCGTCACTCCTGACACGCTCTGGACCCTGACCTGGCGCAAGGGGGTCGCCCACGACCGCGACCCGCAGACGCTCGAGGTCCGCGACGAGGTGCCGTACGAGGGCGAGGGTTGGGGCCTGTGTCACGACGGCGACCGCCTGGTCATGAGCGACGGCTCGGACACGTTGACCTTCCGCGACCCGGCCACGTTCGACCCCACCGGAACAGTCGACGTCACGGCCGGGGGCACGCCCGTCCCGCAGCTCAACGAGCTCGAATGCGTGGGCGGAGAGATCCTGGCCAATGTGTGGATGACCGACGAGATCATCCGGATCGACCCGGACTCGGGCGCCGTCACCGCGATCTACGACGCGTCCGGGCTCGAGCAGCCACGGCCGGCCGATCCGGACGCGGTCCTCAACGGGATCGCCGCGCTGCCGGAGTCGGACACCGTGCTGCTCACCGGCAAGCTCTGGCCCCAGATGTACGAGGTGCGCCTCGTTGGCTGAGGAACCCGTGGGGAACGTCCGACGCGGCGGCCCGGCGCGGCGCGCCGCCGCGGCGACCGGGCGCGCCGGACGCCGCGTGTTCCACGCCGACGGGGCGGACCGGTCGGGTCTCGCGCCGCTGAGCTATGTCACCGTGGCGAACTTCGCGTGCGACGCGATCCTCGCGGTGGCGCTCGCCAACACCCTGTTCTTCTCCGCGGCTACCGCGGAGTCCCGGGGCAACGTGGCGCTCTACCTCCTCGTCACGGTGGCGCCGTTCGCGCTCATCGCGCCCGTGATCGGCCCCGCGCTGGACCGGCTGCGCAGCGGTCGACGGCTGACGGTCTCGCTCAGTTTCACGCTCCGCGCGGTCCTCGCGGTGATCCTCGCCCTCAACTTCGACTCCTGGCTCCTCTACCCGCTGGCACTGGGCATGCTGGTGCTGTCCAAGACCTTCGGCGTGGTCAAGGCGTCGATCACGCCACACGTCCTGCCTCCCGCCCTCGACCTGGTCCGCACCAACTCCCGCCTCACCGTGCTCGGCCATGTCTGTGGCTCGGTGGTCGCCGGGGCGTTCGCCGGGCTGGTCTCGTGGCTCTGGGACTCGCCCGCCGCCCTGTGGCTGCTGGCCGCGGTCGCGCTCGTGGCGGCGTACGTCGCCATGACCATCCCCGCGCACGCCGAGGCCTCCGCCGACGAGGAGTCCGCGACCCTCAGGGTGGGGCCGGAGCGCTCACTCACCAGCGGGCTCAAGGAGATCCTCACCCGGCCCCTGGGGCGTCACGTCCTGCGGGACCTGTGGGCGGAGTCGATGGTCCGGTTCATGACCGGCTTCCTCACCCTGTTCCTCGCCTTTGTGGCCAAGGCGCACGAGCACGCCTCGGCCACCGAGCAGGCCACGATCCTGGCGATCGCGGGCGGTGCCGGCGGGATCGGCACGTTCGTGGGCAACGCCGTGGGCGCCCGGCTCCCCCTCGGGCGACCGGGCCGCATCACCACGGCCGCGGCCGGGTCCGCGCTGGCGGCGGCGATCGTGGCGGCGTTCCTCGGCACCATCTGGGCGGCCGCGGCGCTGGCTCTCATCGCCGCGGTCTGCAGCGCACTCGGCAAGGTGGCGCTGGACTCGTCCATCCAGACCGACATCCCGGACATCGCCCGGTCCTCGGCGTTCGGCAGGTCGGAGACGGCCCTGCAGCTCGCCTGGGTGGGCGGCGGCGCCCTCGGCGTCCTGCTCCCGCCGGACTTCGGGATCGGCTTCTCCGTCATCTCCGTGGTGGGCGCGCTGATGTTCACGCAGGCGCTGCTCACCGCACGCGGATCGACACTCGTGCCGGGGCTGGGCGGCAACCGGCCGCGGTTCCCGGGGGCTCCGCGGGATCCGCGGGGCCTGGGCGCGCGGCTGCTCGGCAGGATGGAAGAGTGAGCACGATGAGTGACTCCCCCGTGTCCGGCCCTCGCGTCCGCCCCGTCACCTGGATGATCCTCGCGTGGGTCGTCATCATGTGTGCGGCGATCTTCGGCGCGTGGCAGGGCTCGGAGTCCCGCTACGGGGCGGTCCCCGAGATCACGGTGGCTACCGAGCGGGGCCACCTCGACGTACTGCCGTTCACCGCGACGGACCTCGAGGGCACCACCTACACCAACCCGGTCGGCGAGTTCACCGTCCGGGACGAGGACCTGCTCACGGTGCGACTGTCCACGGAGCTCCAGGGGTCGGCTCTCGAGGTGTACGAGGTCCGTGAGGGCGGAGCGCGCGAGTACACGGTCGAGTCCGACGGGTCCGGGCAACTGCTCATCCCCACGGCCACCGACGAGGCCGGGCGGATCGAGGGCCTGGTGATCCGCGCCGTCGCCCTGGTCTATTCCGCCGACGGGGCGGAGTCGGTCCTCAGCGGCGAGTGGTCGGTCGGGTTCGTCCACGAGGACTGACGCCGCTCACGCGCCGGGGTCCGCCGCGGGGCTCCCGCGGGTCAGCGGTCCAGTTCGCGCGCGACGGCGCGCAGCACCGACGCGACCCGACCTCCCACCTTGGGGTCCGGGCGGTGACCGCGGCGCAGCTCCGGCTGGACGGTCGACTCGAGCACGTTGATCATGTCCTCGACCATCCCGTGGAGCTCGTCGGGCGAGCGACGACGGCCACCGCGGGGGGACCGGGACTCCGCGACCGAGGGCTCCTCGTGGACGACGACCCGCAGCGCCTGTGGTCCGCGCCGTCCCGAGACCATGTCGAACTCGACCCGCTGACGCGGTCGGAGCGCCTCCACGCCCGCCGGGAGCGCATCGGAGCGGACGTAGACGTCCTCCCCTCCCTCCTGAGACAGGAAGCCGAAGCCCTTCTCCGCGTCATACCACTTGACCTTGCCGCTGGGCACCGCGATCCACCTCTCAACCCGGCCGCGCTCGACGCGCGGACCCGCACCTGTCAGGAACACCCGAGACTACCCTCGTCGCTGCCGGTGGCCCCGCCACCGGCGGCGTCCCCGCCGCATCGGTACCCTGCCGGTGTGACCTCCGACGACGCCGCCCCCGCACAGAACGAGCCCGGCGCGGACCCGTGGGCGCCCGGTCGCGATGAACCGGCGCGTCCGGCCCCCCGGCGACGGGGATTGTTCCTCACCGCGGTGATCCTCTTCTCGATCGGTGTGGTCTTCACGATCCTCGCGGCGGTGACCCCGTTCCTCCTCGGGCACGACGCGCCGTCGGTCCTCTACGTGGCAGCGATGCTCTTCACGCCCGTCGGGTTCCTCCTGGGCATCGCGTACGCGATTCTCGGGTCACGACCGCGCCGGATGTGACCAACCCCACAGTTCACCAAAGGCCCAGGGTAACGACTTGATAACGGCCCAGGTAACGCTTCTGCGACGCCACGAAACATTTCGGAATGGTGACGATTCGGCTACGGGCCGCTACTGTTCGGTACAGACTCGTCAGCGAGTCGGCATCGGAAGCACACCGAACCCCGCCCTGCGGACGATGCGGCACCAGACCATCCACCGGGCGGGGACGGGGGACCCGAACCGGGCCCACTCGGGGCCCGGCGCCCGACAGGGCGCTTGGGGTGAAGCCGCCACGGCGGCCGGGCGCACTCGTCCGAACCCGACAGCTCACCTCGTAGGCACAGAGTGAAAAGGACTGACGCGTAAATATGACCTCGTACACCGGACGCCACCGCGCCCCCTCCGCCACCACCGCTCCCAAGAACGCCGTCAAGGTCGTCCTCGCGGGCACCGCGTTCTCCGCTGCCGGACTGGCCATGGCCCCGGCCGCCAACGCCGCCCCCGACTCCGACTGGGACCGTCTCGCGCAGTGCGAGTCCGGCGGCAACTGGGCCATCAACACAGGCAACGGCTACCAGGGCGGGCTGCAGTTCTCGCCGAGCACCTGGGCGGCCTACGGAGGCACCGAGTTCGCGCCCACCGCCAACCAGGCGACCCGCGAGCAGCAGATCGCCGTCGCGGAGCGCACCCTCGCGGGCCAGGGCTGGGGGGCGTGGCCCGCCTGCTCCTCGCAGCTCGGCCTGAACAGCGCGCCCACGCCGCGCGACGTGTCCGAGCCCGCGCCGGCCCCGGCCCCCGCCGCTCCGGAGGCCCCCGCCGAGGTCACCGCCGCCGACCATGTCGAGACTCTCGCCGCCTTCGCCGAGGATCGTGGCTTCGACGTGCCGGTCACCGACCACTACGCGGCCAACAAGGAGGCCGTCGACAGCCTCTACGCCGAGAACCAGGACCTGGTCGACGAGTTCGTCGCCACGCACCTGGGCAGCTGAGCGTCCTCAGCCCCGTCGGTCCCCGACCGACCAGAACGGGCCGCCACTTCCTCGTGGAAGTGGCGGCCCGTTCTCGTGTGCTCGGTCCCTCGCGCGTCCGGCGTGCCGTGACCGGCGACCTCAGCGGTTGATCACCGTCTCGGGATGGATGTAGTTGATGCGCTCGGGAGGCAGCGGGAAGGTCTCCTGCCCGAAGGGCGACAGTCCGCCGGCGACCAGCGCGGCGAGTTCCGTGACCGGGTGCTCGCCGAACGAGGCGTCGGGCCATCCCGGGTTGTCGTAGGTCAATTCACTCTTGGCAGCCACGTGTCCAGTATCTCACCCGTCGCCCGATCCGTCAGCACCCGGGTCAGAACACTAGGCTGGGGCGGATCATGCCGACCCCGCGCGCCACGCCCCGCCACGCCACCAGCGGTGAACCGGAGTTCCCCGCCTGGCTCGCCGGGCTGTCCGACGACGCGCTGGTGCGGTTGTTGGAACTCCGGCCGGACGTGGCCACCCCGCCCCCGGCCACCGTCGACGTCCTGGCCTCACGGTTGCGTCTGCCCGCCTCGACCGCGCGGGCCCTGGGGTCCGTGGACTGGCCGGCCCTGTTGGTCCTGGCCACCGCCGCCTCGCTCGGTGCGGACTCCGGGCCCGTGCCGGTGGGCGCCCTCGCGGACCGGCTCGGGGTCGACGACGACGAGGAGAGCCTCCGGACGAGCCTGGACGGACTGCGCGACCGCGCACTGATCTGGGGCGCCGGGTCGCATGTGCGGCTCTCCGCGGTCACCGCGTCCGCGGTCGAGTCCGCCCCCGTCGTCGCCCCACACCCGGGCGAGCCCACCGGGGCAGCACTCGAGGACGCCCGGGCCGCTCTGCCGGAACGGTCGATCGAGGTCCTCGGGGCGATCGCCGGCGGACGCGCACCGGTCGGCGAACTCGGCCCCGGCGCGTCCGGAGTGGTCCGCGAGGCGGCCGCGGCGCTGGCGGGCGCGGGCCTGGCCGAGATCACGGGGACGGGGGACGACGCCGACGAGAAGGTGGTCCCCCGCGCACACGCGCTGGACCGGGCCAGGCACGGTGCGCGGCCGGCGGGGGCCTCCCTGCTGGACCCGCCGGCGTGGGCGCAGCCCCGCCCGGGGAGGAAGTCCGGCGCGGTGGACGCCTCCGCCGGCGTCGCCGCGCTCGAACTGCTGCACCGGTGCGACGCCGTGCTCGAGGCCCTGTCGACGGCTCCCGCGTCGACCCTCAAGGCCGGTGGCGTCGGGGTCCGGGAGCTCCGCCGGGTCGCCCGCGCCGCGGGCGTCGACCGGGACGATCTCCCCCTCCTCCTCGAGGCCCTCGCCGCCGCGGGCCTGATCGCGATGGGTGACACCGAGGTCGGTGACACCCCCTTCGATGCCGCGTGGGCGCCCACCGAGGTCGCGGACGCGTGGGCCTCCCGGGACCCGGCACGTCGCTGGGCCGACCTCGTGGTGGCGTGGTGGTCCATGTCCGCCGCGCCGTGGCGGGTGGGCGCCGAGCTGGAGGGCGGGGGCACCGTGCCCGCGCTCGGTGAGCCGATCGGGCCACCCGCGCAGGCCGAACGCGTCCGGGTGCTGGGCGCACTGGCCGAGCTCGACGAGTCCGCAGACCCCGGCGAGGCCGCCCTGCCCGAGGTGCTGCGGTGGTTCTCGCCGGTGTGGTTCTCGAGGGCCGGCGCGCGGCCTGTCACCGAGATCGCCTCCGAGGCCAGGCGCCTCGGCCTCGTCGTCGGGGCCGTCGCCACCACCACCGCCCGGTACCTCGCCTCCACGGACGCGGCCCCGGCCGCCGAGGACCTCGTCCCCGCGCTCACCGCTGCCCTGCCCGAGCCCGTCTCGGAGGTGATCGTCCAGGCGGACCTCACCATCCTCGCCCCGGGGCCGCTGGTGCCCGACCTCGCCGCGGAGTTCGCGTTGCTCGCCGACGTCGAGTCCGCGGGCGCCGCCACCACGTACCGCATCACCGAGACCTCGCTGCGGCGCGCCCTCGATGCCGGCCGCACCGACGCGGGGATCCGGGATCTGCTCTCCCGGACCTCGATCACCCCGGTCCCCCAGTCGCTCGACTACCTCATCCGGGACGTCGCCCGTCGCCACGGCCGCCTCCGTGTGGGGACCGCGCTGTCCTTCATCCGCTGCGACGACCCGTCACTGGTGGCCCAGGTCCTCGGCTCCCCCGCCGCCGAGGCGTGCGCGCTCCGCTCCGTCGCCCCGACCGTGCTGGTCTCCCAGGCCCGCCCCCTCGACGTGGTCGACGCCCTGCGCGAGCACGGATTCGCGCCCGTCGTCGAGGACACGACCGGCGCCGTCGTCGCCCTCAGCCGTCCCGCTGCCCGCGTCCGCGCCACCTCCACGGGCCGGGCGCCGCGCGTGCCCGTGCGGGTGGCCACCCGGTCGGAGCTGCGTGCCGCGGTCGCCGCCATGCGCGCGGCGGACCGGGTGCGCTCCGCGAGCAGCGGGTCCGGCGCCGCCCTCACCGGGGAGGCCGCCGTCGCCCGCCTGCACGAGGCCGCGCGTTCCGGCACCGCCGTCACCGTCTCGGTGGTCGACGCCCAGGGCCGCTCCACCGCCCGCCTCCTGGTCCCGGCCTCGGTGGGAGGCGGCCGGGTCGAGGGGATCGAGCCCGACTCCGCGGACACGGTGACGCTGCCGCTGCACCGCGTCATCTCGGTCACCGAGGTCGACCCGACCCGCTGAGCCGATTTCCGGGACAATGAAGGGTCGGGCCCGCGGCGGGTCCGATCACCCACGTACGTGAGGAGTGCCCGTGAGCGGTGGACCGCTGATCGTCCAGTCGGACAAAACCGTCCTGCTCGAGATCGACCACGACCAGGCCGACGACGCCCGCCAGGCCCTGGCCCCCTTCGCCGAGCTCGAGCGCGCCCCGGAACACGTGCACACCTACCGCATCACCCCGCTGGCCCTGTGGAACGCACGCGCCGCCGGTCATGACGCCGAGCAGGTGGTGGACGTGCTGGTGACCTACTCCCGGTTCCCCGTCCCCCAGCCCCTGCTGGTGGACATCGCCGAGACCATGGACCGGTACGGACGCCTCCAGCTGGTCAACAGCCCGGTCCACGGCCTGACCCTGGTCTCGCTCGACGCCGCCGTGCTCGCCGAGGTCAAGCGACACAAGAAGATCGCCCCGATGCTCGGCGCCGAGGTCGACGCCGACACCGTCACCGTCCACCAGTCCGAGCGCGGCCGGCTCAAGCAGGAGCTGCTCAAGGTGGGTTGGCCCGCTGACGATCTCGCGGGCTATGTCGACGGCGAGGCGCACCCCATCGACCTGTCCACCGAGCAGGAGGACTGGGAGCTGCGCGACTATCAGCAGATGGCCACGGACTCCTTCTGGGCAGGCGGCTCCGGGGTCGTGGTGCTGCCCTGCGGCGCCGGCAAGACCATGGTCGGCGCCGCCGCGATGGCCAAGGCCCGCGCCACCACCCTCATCCTGGTGACCAACACGGTCTCCGGGAGGCAGTGGAAGCGCGAACTGCTCGCCCGCACGAGCCTCACGGAGGACGAGATCGGCGAGTACTCGGGCGAGCGCAAGGAGATCCGCCCGGTCACCATCGCCACCTATCAGGTGGTCACCCGTAAGACCAAGGGCGTCCACCGGGCGCTCGAGCTGTTCGATTCCCGCGACTGGGGCCTGATGATCTACGACGAGGTGCACCTGCTGCCCGCGCCCGTCTTCCGCATGACGGCCGACCTGCAGTCCCGGCGCCGGCTCGGGCTCACCGCGACGCTCGTCCGCGAGGACGGCAGGGAGGGCGACGTCTTCTCGCTCATCGGCCCCAAGCGCTACGACGCGCCGTGGAAGGACATCGAGGCCCAGGGCTGGATCGCCCCGGCCGACTGCGTGGAGGTGCGCGTGACGCTCACCGAGAACGAGCGCATGCTCTATGCCACCGCGGAGGCCGAGGACAAGTACAAACTGTGCTCCACGGCGCGGACCAAGATCCCCGTTGTCAAGCGGGTACTGGAGCAGCACGCCGACTCGCCGGCCCTGGTGATCGGCGCCTACCTCGAGCAGCTCGACCAGCTCGGGGACGCGCTCGACGCCCCCGTGATCCAGGGGTCCACCCCCAATTCCGAACGCGAGGCGCTCTTCGCCCGCTTCCGCGCGGGGGAGATCTCCACGCTCGTCGTGTCCAAGGTCGCCAACTTCTCCATCGACCTGCCCGAGGCCAGCGTGGCCATCCAGGTGTCGGGCACGTTCGGCTCCAGGCAGGAGGAGGCGCAGCGACTCGGTCGTCTGCTGCGCCCCAAGGCCGACGGCGGGCAGGCCCACTTCTACTCGGTGGTCTCCCGCGACACCCTCGACGCCGAGTACGCCGCGCACCGTCAGCGGTTCCTCGCCGAGCAGGGCTACGCGTACCGGATCGTGGACGCCGATGACCTGCTGGGCCCGGAGATTCCCGACGTCGGCTGAGACCGCCCCCGGCGCCGCCTGAGATACTGGTCCCATGCCCGCCGACAGCAGGAGAACGCCCCGCGCCCCGCACGAGCAGTACCGACTCGCCGACATCCCCGTCGATGACGCGTGGGTCCGCAAGAACAACGAGAACCTGTCCGAGGTACGACGACTGCAGTGGTCCTCGGCGATCCTGGGCGTCTTGGTGCTCGCCGCGGGGATCGGGCTCCTCGTGTATTCAGGTCCCGCGACCTGGGGATGGATGCTCTCGGCGGTCACCACACTCTTCGCCCTCGGCTGCCTGGCGATGACCGTCTACATCCCCCGCAAGATGGGCTCGATGGCCCGGACCTACGCCACGTCCGAGCTCGTTCCCGCGATCGTCGCTGAGGTCCGTCCGCGAGGAGTGACCCTGCTCGCGCTCGTGGACCGCGCCGTCGACAGGTCCGCCGGAAAGCTGCCCACCCTGGCGGTGCGGAGCGTCGAGAAGATCCCCGGCCACGAGGCCCGCGTGGGCGCGCGCGTCCCGTGCGTCGCGGTGGTGGGCAACCGCAACGCACGCGGCGGCGACAACACCTACCAGTTCGTCTCCCCCATGCCCGTGGCCTGGGCGACCCCGGATACCGCGGTGCTCCGGCGCCTGGCCGAGGAGATCCCCGCCGGCGAGTGGGAACGGGTGCGCCAGAGCACCGACCGGGTCGGTGAGGTCTCCTCTCAGCCGACCAATCTCCTGCCCCTCGACTGACGCCGGGTACCACCGGTGCGGCGCGGGGAACTGCCGCGTCGGTAGCCTGACGTTACTATGGTTGATAGTAACCTCCGGCGCCGCCGGTCTCTCTCCCGCTCGCCCCTGTTGTGGTCCCTGGTGGGCCTCGGCGCCGCGATGGCGGTCGTCGGGGCGGTGTGGTCGGGATCCGGCCCCTACGATCTGGTCTCCAGTGCGTATCCGGGTGACCTGTCCGTCGCCCTCATGGCGCTGGCCCGCCTCGTCGCGCTGCTGACCGGGTCCGTCACCGCGGGCGCCACGGCGTTCGCCGCGTTCTTCGTCGGCCACCATCCGGACGGATTACTGGGAGGCGCGGCCTACGTCGCCCGCCGGACCGCCGCACAAGCCGCGATCGTCTGGGCGGTGGCGGCAGCCGCGATGGTCCTCATGACCGCGGCGGACGGGGCGGGCTCATCCGTGTGGGACATGCTCGAGCAGGGCGCGTTCGGGACCCTGTACGACGCGATGGAACCCCCCAACGCCTGGACCGTCTCCGCCCTGGCAGCGGTGATCGTCGCGGTGGTGTTGCGGGCCGCGCTCCACTGGACGACGGTGGCCGCCACCCTCTGCCTGTCCGTGCCGGCAGTCGTCGCACCGGGCATGGTCGGCAACAACGGCCAGGGGGCCGATCACGATCAGGCCACCAATCTGCTCCTGCTCCATTCGCCGGCCGCCGCCCTGTGGCTGGGCGTCCTCATCGCCACCTGGGCCCACCTGCGCACGGCCGACCGGCACAAGACCGCGGCCGCCGTGGAAGTGGTCAGGCGCGTCCGGTGGCTCACCGTCGTCGCGCTGGTCGTCCTCGGTGGGACCGGTGTCGGCCTCACGTGGATCCAGATCGGCGACGGCGACATCACCTCCGTCTACGGACTGCTCGCACTGGGGCAGGCCGCGGCCACGGTCCTGCTGGTGGTGACCGCGATCGTCCGAGCACGGCGCCCGGCACCGGCCGGGGCGATCCCCCGCCCCCGGGCCGTCATCCCGGACGTGGCGCTCGTCCTGGCGGTGTTCGTCGTCGCCGCGATCACCGCCCGCCTCCCGTCCCCGGCGATCCTCTACACCGCGGCGTCCGCGCACCAGATCTACATCGGCTACGACGTCCCCGGACCGTGGACGTGGATCGGACTCGTCACCCGGTGGCGCGTCGATCTGTTCTGGCTGGCTATCGCCGTCGCCATGATCGCGGTCTACCTGCTGGCGGTCCGCTCGGTTCGCCGCGCCGGCGGGGCCTGGCCGGGGTACCGGCTCGCCCTCTGGACGGCGGGCTGGCTGCTCGTGGTGGTCGCCACCTCGTCCGGGATCAATCTCTGGTCGAGTGCACAGTTCAGCATGCACATGGTGCTGCACCTGATCCTCAATCTCGCCGCCGCCCCACTGCTCGTCGCCGCGGCCCCGCTCGGCCTGGCGCGGATCGCCGGACCGGAGCGGCCCGGCGGGGTCAGTGGGCCGCGGGAGTGGGCGTCGACGTTCCTCCACTCCGGGCTGGTCCGCTTCCTCACCCGGCCCTGGGTGGCGCTTGCCATCTACGTCATCACGCTCTTCGGCTTCTATCTCACCCCGCTGTTCGACGACGTGATCCGCTACCACTGGGGTCACCAGTGGATGAACATCCACTTCCTGGTGAGCGGGTTCCTGTTCTTCTGGCCGATCGTGGGCACCGACCTGCCGCACCGGAGGCCGGGCGCCCTCGGGCGCGTGGCGATGCTCCTGGCGATCATGCCGTTCCACGCCCTGTTCGGAATCGTGCTCATGACCTCCGACACCCTCCTGGGCAACACCTTCTACGAGGCGTTCGACCTCCTCGACGCCGACGCGCTCTCCCGCGATCAGCTCATCGGGGGCGTCCTGGTCTGAATCTCCGGGGAGCTGCCGGTCCTCGTGGCCGTCGTCGTGTTGCTGGCCCGGTGGCTACGGGATGAGCTCGGCGGCGGGCGGGCGACCGGGGGCGACAGCAATGAGTCCGATCAGGACAGGTTGCTGGACGAGCTGCGGGAACTCCGGTCCTGATGCTCTCGCCGCAGCGCTCCCGCCCGTGGCGTCGGTGGCGCGAAGCGACGGAGCCTGAGTGAGTTGCTCACCACGAAGAAGGAACTGAACGCCATCGCGGCCGCCGAGATCACCGGGTTGAGCAGTCCGGAGGCGGCGATCGGGATCGCGGCCACGTTGTAGCCGAAGGCCCACAGCAGATTCACCCGGATCGTCCGGAGCGTGGCCGCGGCCAGGTCCACCGAGTCCGGGACGATCGTTAGCCGCGAGCGGACCAGCACCAGGTCGGCGGCACTGATCGCCACGTCGCTCCCGGTGGCCACCGCCATCCCGAGGTCGGCCGCGGCCAGGGCGCGGGCGTCGTTGACGCCGTCACCCACCATCGCGACCCGGCGCCCCTGGGACTGCAGGTCCCGGACGAAGTCGACCTTCTCCCCCGGCATGAGCCCGGAGTGCACCTCGTCCACAGCGACCTGCTCGGCGATGCGCCCGGCGGCGACGGATCCGTCACCGGTGAGCATCACCGTGCGCAGGCCCGCCGCCCGCAGTCGGGCCACGGCCTCTGGTGCATCAGGCCTGATCACATCGGAGAGGCCGAACGCCGCCACGGCGATCCCCGCCACCGCCGCCAGGCTGGTGGTGTGGCCGCTCGCTTCGAGTGCGGCGACCGCGGCCCGCACGTCCTCCGGCACCTCGACCGCCGAGGCCTCCATCGCCCGCAGGCGCCCGACCCGGACCTCGCGACCGTCCACACGGCCGCGGACGCCGAGGCCGGCGGCGTTCTCGAAGTCGTCGACGGCGGGTACGTCGACGTCGTGATCGGCCGCGTGCCGCACGATCGCGCGGGCGACGGGGTGCTCGGAGGCGTTCTCCACCCCCGCCGCCGCGCGGAGCACCGCCCGGCGGAGCCCGTCGTCGCCCCCTGCTCCGGGGCCCGCTCCGGACGTGTCCCCGAGTCCGGCGCGACGGGCGGCGTCGTCGTCGATCTCCACGGACCCGACGGTCAGCGCGCCTTCGGTGATGGTGCCGGTCTTGTCGAAGACCACCGTGTCGATGCTGCGCGTGGCCTCGAGCGCGTGCGGCCCCTTGATGAAGATCCCGAGTTGCGCTCCCCGCCCCGAGGCCACCATCAGGGCGGTCGGGGTGGCCAGGCCGAGCGCGCACGGGCAGGCGATGATCAACACCGCCAGGGCGGGGTTCGCGGCCTGCGTCACCGAGCCCTCGCCGAGCACCCACCACGCGACGAACGTCGCCAGGGACAACAGCAGCACGATCGGCACGAAGACCGAGGAGACCCTGTCGGCCAGTCGCTGCGCGTCGGACTTGCCCGATTGCGCCTCGGCGACCATCCGCGACATCTCCGCGAGCCTGGTCTGCTCGCCGACCGCGGTCGACCGCGATCTCAGCCGTCCCGAGACGGCGACGGTGCCCCCGACCACGTCGTCGCCCTCATCGACCGGGACCGGGCGACTCTCCCCGGTCATCATCGAGGTGTCGACCAGTGAGGCGCCGCCCTCCACCACCGCGTCCGCGGCGATCGTCTCGCCGGGGCGGGTCACAAAGACGTCGCCGACCCCGAGCCTGTCGGCGGGGATCCGCATCTCGGCTCCGGATCTGGTGATGACGGTGACGTCCTTGGCCGCGAGCTCGGCGAGAGCCTCGAGCGTGTCGCCCGCCCGTCGGGTGGCCCGCGCCTCGAGGAACCGGCCGAAGAGCACGAACGTCGTCACCCCCGTCGCGACCTCGAAGTAGATCGCGTCGGACTGCATCACCGCCTCCCACACCCCGGACGGCTCGGCGGTCGGGGTGGAGGGCCCGAAGATCGTGTAGACGGACCAGAGCGAGGCGACGGTGATCCCGATCGACACCAGCGTGTCCATGGTGGCGACGCCGTGCCTGAGGTTGCGCACCGCCGCACTGTGGAACGGCCACGCGCAGTAGGTGACGACGGGGATCGAGAGCGCGAGCAGCACCCACTGCCAGCCGGCGAACCGGGTCGACGGCGCGACGGCGACCATGACCGACAGGTCCATCACCGGGATGAAGAGGACCACCGCCACGGCCAGACGGATGAGCAGGGAGCGCATCTCGTCCCGATGCCGGGTCCTGCGGGTGTCCCGGTCAGGGGCGGCGGAGGCCGGGGACGCCGAGTAGCCGGCCGCGTCGACGGTGCTGCACAGGCTCTCCTGCGAGACCTCGTCCGGCGCGTCGATCGTCGCGGTCCCCAGCGCGTAGTTGACGGTGGCGACGACCCCGTCCACCTTGTTGAGCTTTCTCTCGACCCTGTTCGCGCACGCCGCACACGTCATCCCCTGCACCGAGAGATCGAGTCGGCGGACGGCGGTACCACTGGTCGATGTCACGGGCGACCTCCTGATCCGGCGCCCAGGGGCGACCCCGTCGCCGGGCACGCTGATTACTATCGTCGATAGTAGTCATCGTCGGGCGCCGCGGCCCCGCCCGGACCCCCGGCCCGGGACAGCACCTCGGTGGTGTGCTTCATCAGCGCCCCCAGCCGCATCCGGTCGGGGCAGCTCACGGGCACGTCCAGGTCCACCAGCGGCTCCGCCGTCACCGGGCCGACGCACAATGCCGCGACGGGGCCGCGCAGCGCCGCGAGCAGCTGCGCGTACACACCGGTGGCCCGCGCCCGCTCGAGGACGGCCGCCACCGCCGGGGCGGAGGTGAAGGTGACGCCGTCCACGCCACCCCGGGCGATGGTGCGCACCAGGTCGTCGAGGGCATCGAGGTCCTCGGGCAGCTCCCATCGGTAGACGGGCACCTCGACCACCTCGGCGCCGGCGGCCCGGAGCCCGTCCAGCAGCGGGGCCATGGGGTTCCATGCCGACCCGGTGCCCTGGAGCTGGACCCCCACCGTGAGTCCCTCGACCCCGCGTTCGAGGAGCATCTCCAGCAGTTCGGGGCTGGCCTCGCTGGCCGCCGCCGCGTGTTCCCGCAGCCCGGCCGCCCGGATCGCGCCGGTGGTCTTGGCGCCCCGCGAGTACAGCGGCACCCGCCCCAGGAGCGCGAGGACGTCGTCGGCCACATCCCATTCCCGGCAGACCTCCAGCCACCAGCGCACGCCGCTGGCGGTGGTGAGCACCATGAGGTCCGCGGGGGCGGCGAGCAGCCGGTCGGTCGCCTCGCGCACCACGCGGTCGTGGGCGAGGGGGATCGTCCGGATCGCCGGGGCGTGCAGAACGGTGGCCCCACGTCGCTCGAGGAGGGTGATCTGCTCGGAGGCACGGCGGGCGGCGGTCACGGCGACGGTGCGTCCGTGCAGCGGCCGGGCGGTGTGTGGCGAGGGCGGGACGGAGTCTGTCACCCACCCATCATGGACCACGTCCGGGCACGGGCGGGATCGCGCGCGCACTACCCTGGGTGTGCCCGCCAGCCCACGAGAGGATCACCGACCGTGCCGTTCCCCCTGGATCTCCCCGAATCCGAGCTACGACGGCGACGGAGCCAGAAATGGGTGGCGCACCCGGAGGACGTCCTCCCGCTCTTCGTCGCGGAGACCGATGTCCTGCTGGCCCCCGCCATCCGCGAGCGCCTCGCGGCCGCCGTGGCCGACGGGGACACCGGCTACTTCGCCGAGATCGAGCGGTTCGCCGGGGTGTGCGCGGGCTACTACTCGCGGTTCGGCTACCGCGTCCCGCCCGAGTCTGTGGTGCCCGTCAACGACGTCGGGGTGGGCGTGCGGGAGACACTCGCGCGGACCCTCCCCGCCGGCAGCGGTGTGGTCTACACGCCGCCGGTGTACATGCCGTTCGCGCCGTGGATCCGGCGCGTGGGGATGTCGCCCGTGGCGGTACCGCTCCTGGACCACGACGGCGACGCTCCGCTCCTGGACCTGGAGGGCATCGAGCGGGCGCTGTCGGACGGCGCCCGCGGGATCCTCCTCAGCCACCCGCACAATCCGACCGGCGTGCTCCACTCCCCCGGAGAGCTCGCCGCGTTGGCGGACCTCGCCGCGAAGTACGACGCCGTGGTGGTCTCCGATGAGATCTGGGCACCGCTGACCATGCCGGGCGTGGAGTTCCACTCCTTCCTCGCCGTCTCGGGCACCGCCCGCGAGGTGGGGCTGGCCATCTCGTCGGCATCCAAGGCGTTCAACCTGGCCGGCCTCAAGTGCGCGTTCGTCATCAACGGCAACCCTGAGCGATTCGAGGTGCGGCGGTCGTCGCTGTCCGGGGCCGTCGGACACTTCGGCGCCCTGGCCGGCGAGGCCGCGCTCACGAAGTCACTCGACTGGCTCGACGAGCTCCGGGGCGCGCTCGCCGCCAACCTGGACCTCATGGACAGCCTGCTCGCCGAGCACCTGCCCCGCGCGCGGTGGCGGCGTCCCGATGCCGGGTTCGTGGCGTGGATCGACCTGCGCGCGTACCCGGGCCTCGGCGACGACCCGGCAGCGGCCTTCCTGGACGAGGGCCGGGTGGCACTGAGCAACGGCCCGGCGTTCGGCAGCCAGGGCAAGGGGTTCGTCCGCGTGAACTTCGCCTGTTCCGAGGAGATCCTCACCGAGGCCTTCGTGCGGATGGGGGCGATCGCGAACCGCGATCAGCCGTAAGGGATCGCTGTTCGGGCACCGCCGGATCCGGGCCACGAGGGTATGGCATCTTCGCGGTCCGCATCGTAGTCTTAGGCAACCCTAATGACGTTGGAGGACCATTGGAGACGACGCTATCCGCGCCACTGTCACGCGCATTGCAGGATTCCACGGCGATTGCGCATGATCGCGCGGAGAATGCCGGATTCATCACCCGGCTCATGTCGGGAGAGGGAAGCGTTGACGGGCTCGTCGCGCTCCTCCACCAGTCGTTGCCGGTCTACCAAGCGCTCGAGAGCGCATGCGACGAGGTGCGCGACGATCCCCGCATCGCGCCGATCCTGGATTCACGTCTCGATCGGACAGTTGCCCTCGCCGCAGACCTGGAGACGCACGCCGTCGCAGGCCACGCCTGCGACGTCCGGGTGCCGGCAACCGAGGCCTACGTGGCCGAACTCGAGCGGTGCGTGGGGGACCCCGCCGCACTGGTCGGCCACCACTACGTCCGCTACCTGGGAGACCTGTCGGGTGGCCAGATCATCAAGACCATGGTCCGCCGCCACTACGGGGTGGAGGACGGCCTGAGCTTCTACGAATTCGAGATCCCCAAGCCCAAGGTCTACAAGGACGGCTACCGGGCCGCGCTCAACGCGCTACCACTGACCGACACCGAGCGTGAGGCGACCCTGGCGGCCGCCACCCGGGCGTTCGATCTCAATCATCAGATCTTCCTCGACCTGGAAGCCGCCGGCATCTGCTGAGCGCCGATCGACGACGACGGCCGCCCCCGGGAAACCGGGGGCGGCCGTCTCTTCAGCCCTGCAGCGGCGTTGATCAGCCCTGCTCGGCCGCCAGCTTCTTCAGCGACTCGGTCGGTGCGAAGTGCTCGCCGTACTTCGCGGCGAGCTCCTCGGCGCGGGCCACGAAGCCCCTGTAACCCGAGGCGACCGTCTCGCCGGGCGCGGTGTAGTTCTTCGCGAACTGCCGGGTGCCGCCGGTCCAGGCCGGGAACCCGATCCCGATGATCGAGCCGATGTTCGCGTCGGCGTCGCCTGAGATCACGCCCTCGTCCACACACTTCTGGGTCTCGAGGACCTCGGCGAAGATCATGCGGTCGATGAGGTCCTGCAGCGGCGGGGCGTTGTCGACCGACGAGGCGAACGCCTCCCGCAGGCCCGGCCAAAGTCCGCCGCGCGTGCCGTCGGTGTAGTCGTAGAAGCCGGCGCCGGCGGCCCGGCCGGACCGCTCCAACTCCTCGACCATCTTGAGGACCACGCGATCGGAGGACGTGGGCACGTACTCCTTGCCGGCGGCCTCCTCGGCCTCGCGGGTGGCCTGGCGGATCTTGACCATGAGGTTGAGGTTCAGCTCGTCCGACAGCTGCAGCGGTGCCGCCGGGTAGCCGGCCAACCGCCCGGCCTGCTCGATTGTCGCCGGCTCGATGCCCTCGTCGAGCATGCCGATCGCCTCGTTGACGAACGTGCCGATGACCCGGGAGGTGTAGAAGCCGCGCGAGTCGTTGACGACGATCGGGATCTTGCGGATCGCCAACGTCAGATCGATGGCCTTGGCCAGCGTCTCGGGCGTGGTCTTCTCGCCCTTGATGATCTCGACCAGCTGCATCTTGTCGACCGGCGAGAAGAAGTGCACGCCGATGAAGTCCTCGGGCCGCTGCACGCCGGTGGCGAGATCCGTGATCGGGAGAGTGGACGTGTTGGAGCCGAGGAGCGCGTCGGGGTTGACGACGTCCTCGACCTCCTGGAACACCGTCTTCTTGAGCTCGGGCGACTCGAACACCGCCTCGATGACGGTGTCGCAACCGGCCAGGTCCTGCGGATCGGTGGTCGGCGTGATGCGGGCCAGCAGGGCCGCGGACTTCTCCTCGGTGGTGCGGCCGCGCTCGAGCGCCTTGGCCTCGATCTTCTCCGCGTAGGCCTTGCCCTTCTCGGCGTTCGCCTGCTCGACGTCCTTGAGGACCACCTCGATGCCGGCCTTGGCGCAGACATAGGCGATGCCGGCGCCCATCATGCCGGCGCCGAGGACGCCGACCTTGGTGAACTCGGTCTTGGGGATCTCCGAGCCGTCCGCAGCCTTGGGGCGCGCGCCGCCCGAGGAGCAGTGCTGCATGTCAAAGAAGAACGCCTGGATCATGTTCTTCGACACGGTGCCGGTGACGAGCGAGACGAAGTACCGTGCCTCGATCTGCTCGGCGGTGGCGAAGTCGACCTGCGAGCCCTCGACCGCGGCGGACATGATGGCCCGCGGCGCCGGGGAGGGCGCGCCCTTGGTCTGCTTGCGCATGTTGGCCGGGAACGACGGCAGCACCGAGGCCAGCTCTCTGTCGTCGACCGTGCCGCCGGGCAGTGTCCACCCCTTGCGGTCCCACGGCTGGCTGGCGTCCGGACCGGTCTTGATCCACGCCTTGGCGGTGTCGACGAGCTGATCGGGCGCCACGACCTCGTCGACCAGTCCCGACTCGAGGGCCTTGGCCGGGACAAAGGACCTGCCCGACATGAGGATGTTGGGCACGGCCTGCGCCAGCCCGAACATCCGGACGGTACGGACGATGCCGCCGCCGCCCGGCAGCAGCCCGAGCGTGACCTCGGGCAGGCCCACCTTGGCACCGCGGGCGTCGGCCATCACCCGGTGGTGGCAGGCGAGCGCGAGTTCGAGGCCCCCGCCGAGGGCCGCGCCGTTGATCGCGGCCACCACCGGGACGCCGCACGTCTCGAGTGCCCGCATGCGGCCCTTGATGCCGAGGGAGCGCTCGTACAGCTCCTCGGCGTCCTCGGGGCCGGCGGTGATCATGGATTTGAGGTCGCCGCCGCCGAAGAAGCTCTTCTTGGCCGACGTCAGGACGACGCCGGTGATGGACTCCTTCTCGGCTTCGATGCGGCCGACGGTCGAGTCGAAGTCGTCGATGAAGCGTGAGTTCATCGTGTTGGCGCCGTGGTCGGGGTCGTCCATGGTGAGGGTGACGATCCCGTCGCCGTCCTTGTCCCACCGGAACATGTTGTCGCTCACTGGTTTTCTACTCCTGTATGGCTGTGGTGTCGGTGGGCCGGGCTCAGACGCGCTCGATGATGGTGGCGACACCCATGCCGCCGCCCACACAGAGCGTGACGAGGGCGCGCTTGCCGCCGGTGCGCTCGAGCTCGTCGAGCACGGTGCCGGTGATCATCGCGCCGGTGGCGCCGAGGGGGTGGCCCATGGCGATCGCCCCGCCGTTGACGTTGAGCTTCTCGTCGGGGATGTCCATGTCCTTCTGGAATCGCAGCACGACGGAGGCGAAGGCCTCGTTGATCTCCCAGAGGTCGATGTCGTCGGCGGTCAGTCCGGCGGTCTCGAGGGCCTTCTTGGCGGCCGGGGTGGGACCGGTGAGCATGATGGTGGTGTCGGCGCCGGAGGTGGCGGCGGAGACCACGCGGGCCCGCGGCGTCATGTCCATCTCGCGGCCGGCCTTCTCCGAGCCCACCACGACGAGTGCGGCACCGTCGACGATGCCGGACGAATTACCACCGTGGTGGACGTGGTCGATCTCCTCGATCCAGTGGTACTTCTGCAGGGCGACGGCGTCGAACCCGCCCATGTCGCCGACCATCGCGAACGACGGCTTGAGCCCACCGAGGGTCTCGGCTGTCGTGCCGGGCCGCATGTGCTCGTCCCGGTCGAGGATCGTGATGCCGTTGATGTCCTTGACGGGGACGACGGACTTGTCGAAGCGCCCCTCGTCCCACGCCTGCGCCGCCAGTCGTTGTGAGCGCTCGGCGTACCGGTCGACGTCCTCGCGGCTGAAGCCCTCGATGGTGGCGATGAGGTCGGCGCCGATCCCCTGCGGGGAGAAGTAGGTGTCGTAGTTGGTGGCGGGGTCCAGGGCCCATGCGCCGCCGTCGGTGCCCATCGGCACGCGCGACATGGACTCGACTCCGCCGGCGAGGACGACCTCGTCCCAGCCAGAACGGATCTTCTGGGCGGCCATGTTGACGGCGGAGAGGCCGGAAGCACAGAAGCGGTTGATCTGGACGCCGGCGACGGTGTCCGGCATCCCTGCGGCGAGGGCGGCGATGCGCGGGAGATCCATCCCCTGGTCGCCGAGCGGGGTGACGATCCCGTAGATGATGTCCGAGATCCGGTTCTCGTCGAGATCGGGGAAACGCTCGCGCATCTCCCCGATCAGGCCGACGGCCAGATCGATCGGCTTGACGCCGTGGAGGGCCCCGCCGGGCTTGCCTTTGCCTCGCGGGGTCCTGATGGCGTCGTAGATGAATGCCTCGGTCATGGGTGGGTCCAGGGCCTTTCTCTGGGCGGAGCTGGTACGTGTTCCGCCCACGTTACGTGGTCCTCCCCGACCGCTTCGGACTACGGTCCGTTTTTGTGCCGGTCCCGCCTACGGTCGGTCGCATCACGACGTCTCGGGTGCAGGTCGCGGCGTTCTCCGGCACCGGGCCGGCGTCGACGCGGGCCACCCGGGGCGCAGGGCCCGAGTCGTGGGGAGCACGACGAAAAAGCCCGGATCCGCTGCGGATCCGGGCTTCTTCTGAAGTTGTGTTCGGCGGTGACCTACTCTCCCACACCCTCACGAGTGCAGTACCATCGGCGCTGGCAGGCTTAGCTTCCGGGTTCGGAATGGGACCGGGCGTTTCCCTGCCGCTATGGCCGCCGTAACTCT
>DWWP01000055.1 GCA_019119635.1 Candidatus Dietzia intestinipullorum | reverse complement strand
GCGACGGCGCGGCAGGCGCTTGGAGAGGCGACGGCGCGGGCGGGCTCGTGTGTCAGCCGGTGCCGAGCGAGTCGACGGACACAGCGAGCCACAGGACGACCCCGCCGATCCCGGCCAGGAACAGCACGTCGAAGGCCTTCGTCCGGGACGCCAGCAGACGCGCGCGCTCGTCGGACAGTACCGCGCGCAGGGCGGCCGCGCCGAGAGCGACGATCCCCAAGAGGAAGGCGCCGCGGCGCCACCGCTCGAACATGACGAACCCCAACGACACCAGGACGCCGGTGAGGACGAGCGCGAGCGGCCACTGGGCGCGCATGTTCGCCCAGCTCACGCGGGCCGGGCGGGTCCGGCGCGGGCGCGCGTCGGTCGCGGGTCTGGTCACCATCTCTCCTCGTGGACGTGTGCCGTCCAGTCGTCGCGTCGGGCGGGTCGGAACCCGTCGCCGAGCGGATACGCGGTGGGCAGTACCGCTCCGATCCGGATCCCCGGGGGCAGGCCCAGCACCTCGGCCACCTCCCGCTCGGCGTCGAGCAGCACGGTGGTCCACGCCGCGGCCAGCCCGAGTGCCCTGGCGGCGAGCATATAGCTCCACGCCGCCGGCAGGACCGAGCCCCACAGTGAGGCCTGGTTGCCGCCCATGTCGCGTCCGGTGGTGTCGGCGCACGCCACCACGTGGACCGGGATCCGTCCGAAGTCCTCGGCGAGCGCGGCGGCGGATCGCAGGTCCGCGGGGACGGTGCCGGACCGCTCCACCGCGGCGAGCATCTCGCCGTACCGGGCCCGCCAGACCCTCCCGTACACCTCGCCGAGCGTCTCCCGGACCGCCGGGTCGGTCACGATCACGAAGTGCGCCCGCGGGGTCCCGCCACCGGTGGGCGCCTGCGCGGCCACCTCCAGCGCCCGGCGGATGAGAACCTTCTCCACGGGACGGTCCCGGTCGAGCCGTCGCCGCACGGTACGAGTGGTGGTCAACAGTTCACCAGGGTTGTGCGGCACGGACACTCGGCCGGGAAACGGTAACGCTTCCGGCTCCGGGTACGACGAGTCCATCGGGTCCACCTATTCACCGTAGCGTGGTACGGACACGTGATGGCGGACGCCGTGAGGAGATCTGCGTGAGGCGACAGGCCGGGCGGGAGTCGGTCGGCGGGAAGGCCGTCGGCCTGCTCACTCTCGACGAGGCGGGCTGCCGGGTACCGCGGTGGGCGGTCCTGGACAGCTCCCATGCGGCCGCCGACCCGGGCTCGGGCCCGCTGGAGGAATCGACGCTCCGGGAGATCGACCGGATCGCCGCCCTGCTCGGCCCGGGCCCCCTCGCGGTCCGCAGCTCGGCATCTGTAGAGGACGGCGCGGAGCACTCGTGGGCCGGCGCGTTCGCGACCGTGCTCGGGGTGCGGGTCGACCACGGCCCGGAGCCCCTCATCGACGCCGTGCGCACGTGCTGGGCCTCCGCCTCGGCGACACCCGACGCCGAGCCGTCCGAGGCAGGCCAGGTGCCCGCGATGGCGGTGATCGTGCAGCGCATGATCACCCCGCGGGCCTCGGGGGTCGTGTTCACGGGAGCCGCCTACGGGCGACCGGGGACGATGCTCGTCAGCGCCGTGCCCGGACTCGGCGAGGGCCTGGTCTCCGGAGCGGTCGACGCCGACGTCACCCTGACCGACAGCGCGGGACACCGGCTGCGGGAGCGGATCGGCGACAAGGCCTCCGCCGTCCGGCCGGTCGCGGGCCCCGGCGGGGCCTTCGACGGCGCCGGACGCGTCGAGTACGTCGAGGTCCCGGTGCGCGATCGCGCGGCGCCCGCCCTCACCGACACCGACCTCCGCGCCCTCGCCGCCGAGGTGGGCCGCCTCGACGATCCCGCGGGCCGGGGGCTGGACGTGGAGTTCGCGGTGGACGAGGAGGGGGTCTGGCTGCTCCAGGCCCGCCCGGTCACCGCCGCGGTCCCCGCCCCCGACCTGCCCGTGATCGCCGACCACGCCGACGTGGTGCGCGGCGAGGCCGCCGCCGAGGGCGAGGACCGGATCTGGGACAACTCCAACATCATCGAGAGCTTCAACGGCCCCACCTCCCCGCTGACGTTCAGCACCGCGGCCTCCGTGTACGCGCGGGTCTACGACGGGTACGCGCGTTCGCTGCGCGTGCCGCGGGCGCAGCTCGACCAGGTCCGCGACTGGACACCACAGCTGCTCGGGCAGTTCCACGGCCGCGTCTACTACAATCTGGTCCACTGGTACCGGATGGTGGGGATCGCGCCCGGGTACCCGCTCAACCGCCGGGTCCTCGAGGTGGCGCTCGGCGTCTCCGAGCCGCTGGACACGGCCACGGCCCGGACCCTGCGTCCGTTCCGCTTCCCCACCCCACTGCACCGGCTGGTCTCGCGCGCGGTGACGACAGTGACCTACGCGCGCCGCGTGCTCGGGATCGAGGGGTTCGTCGACGACTTCCTCACCTCGTTCGACCGGATCTACCGCGAATACGACGGCGTCGACTACACGCGACTCGACGGCGCCGAGGTCTTCCGCCGGTACGAGGAGATGGAGCGGCGGCTGATCGACCGGTGGGGGCCGGTGATGGTGCTCGACGCGGCGTTGCTCACGCTGAGCGGGGTGATGTTCGGCGTCACCCGGCTGCTCCTGCCGGACGCCCCCGAATGGTTCGGCTACGCCGCGATCTCCCCGGGCACGGACGTGGAGTCCGCCGAGCCCGCCCACGCACTGACGACGCTGGCCGGCCGGATCGCGGAACACCCGCGGTTGCGGGACCTCGTGGTGAGGGGCACCGAGGACTCGGCCCTGGAGCGCATCCGGTCCGAGGGCCCGGGTTGGTTGGTCTCGCAGGTCGACGCGTACATCGAGAGCTACGGCTACCGCAGCCCCGACGAGCTCATGCTGGAGATCCCCGACCTGCGGGAGCAGCCGGCCCAGCTCGTCGGCATGCTCCGGGCCGCGCTGTCCGGCGGCACCCCGGACCGCGGCCCCGAGGCCGACGACTACCTCGACGAGCACCTACGGGGGGTGCGCCGCCGTCTCTACGACCGGCTCCGGCACCGGGTGGCCCGCGCGGCCGCGTGCCGTGAACGCGTCCGCTTCGCCCGCACGCGCGCCTTCGGGATGATCAAGCGGATGGTCCGGGCGATGGGCGCCGATCTCGCCCACCGCGGGCTCATCGACGGGTTCGACGACGTGTTCTGGCTCCGGCTCGACGAGATCCGTTCGCTCTACCGCGACGGCACGCCGGACGGCACCGAGCTACGCCGCCGGATCGCCTCCCGGCGGCGCGCCCGCGAGGTGGCCGACGGGCTCGTGGCCCCGGCGCGGTTCCGCACGCGCGGCCCCGACGTCTCGGCGGCCGACCTCGCCGACGCCGGGTTCGTCCCGCTCACACAGCTCCCGGCGGCCGAGGCCGGAGACGTGTTCACCGGTGTCGCCTCGGCCACGGGGACCGCACGCGGCCGCGTCGTCGTCGTCACCGACCCCTCCGGGGCCGACGGCGGCATCCTCGCCACCCACCGCACCGACCCCGGCTGGGTCACCGCCCTGCCGTCGGTGACGGCCCTGCTCATCGAGCGCGGGTCGCCGCTGACCCACGTGGCTATCGTCGCCCGCGAGATGGGCATCCCGACGGTGGTCCAGGTCGACGGCCTGACCACGGCACTGCGCACCGGCATGGAGGTCGAGGTCGACGCGACCCGCGGCACCGTGACCGTCCTGTCCACCGAAGGAGT
This sequence comes from Candidatus Dietzia intestinipullorum, assembly GCA_019119635.1. Taxonomy (GTDB): domain Bacteria; phylum Actinomycetota; class Actinomycetes; order Mycobacteriales; family Mycobacteriaceae; genus Dietzia; species Dietzia intestinipullorum. The sequence continues at coordinate 36,042 of DWWP01000055.1, read as the reverse complement.
CGAGCCATGAGCCGCACCCGGCCGCGGGCCCACGCCGCACCCCGGGCACTGTTACCGGTCACCGACCCGGCCCGGGCGGTCACCGGCTGGATCGACGACCCCCGACCGGGTCTCGAGCTGGTGCTCGCGCGCGACGACGGCGGATGGGACCGGGTCCCGGCCGACGACCTGGTCGCCCGGATCCGCGCGTACTCGCACCGACTGTCGGGTCTGCTCTCGGGCGCCCCGGACGACGGTGTCGACCGCCCGGTCGCGGTGCTGGCCCACACCGGACTGGCCGCGGTCGCCGCGTACTGGGCGGTGCTCGACAGCGGCGGGGCGCTCGTGCCGCTCGCCCCGCCGGGCATCGGTGACGCCGAGGAGACGGTCGACCGGGTCGCCGGGATCCTGCGGGCGGCCGGGTGTCCCGTCCTCGTGTCCACTACCGATGTCGAGCCGGTGGCCCGGGCGGCCGTCGAGCGCAGCGGGCTCGACCTGGCCGTGATGGTCGTCGACGATGACGACGAGCCCTCCGCCCCGGCCGCCTCCGCCCGCCCGGACGCGACCCCTACGGACCGCGGTGACCTCGCGTTGGTGCAGTTCACCTCCGGGTCCACCGGCGATCCACGCGGCGTGCCGGTGACCTGGACCTCGCTGGCACACAACACGGCCGGGATGGTCGACCACTTCGGGCTCCGGCCCGACGACGCGTTCGCCTCGTGGATCCCCCTGCACCACGACATGGGCCTGGTGGGCGTCCTGCTCACCGCCTTCCCGGCGGGGGCCCCGCTGACCCTGCTGCGCCCGGACCAGTTCCTGCGTTCGCCCCGCCGCTGGTTCGAGGCCATGACGTGGTCGACCATCACCAGCGCACCGTCGTTCGGTCTGGGCTACGCCGCGCGCCGTCTGGCCCGGGAGTCCGTCGCCGACCTGGACCTGTCGGGGTGGCGGTGCACGGCCGTGGGGTCCGAGCCCGTCCGGCTCCGGGACCTCCGCCCGTTCCTCGAGATCACCGAGCCGCTGGGGCTGAACCGCGACGGGCTCATCCCCGCGTACGGCCTCGCCGAGACCACGCTGATGGCCTGCGCCCAGCGTGCCGGCGAACCACTGTCCGCCGTGCGCCTGGCCTCGGCGCCCCGCGTCGGCGACACCGTCGACATCGCCGACACCTGGGACGGCTCCGGTCCGGTCCCGTCCGAGGATGCCGAGGGCCGGTGGAGCGTCGACCTCGGGCGACCCGACGCCGACACCGTGGTCGAGATCCTCGGCCCGGACGGCACCCCGCTCGACGACGGCCGGTTCGGGGAGATCGCGGTCAGTGGACCCTCGGTCTCGGCCGGGTACCGCGGGGGCGGCGCCTCGCCGGGGGACGCAGGCGAGGACGCGGAGGAGGGACGCACCCGGTTCTCGGGGGGCCGGCTGGTCACCGGCGACGGCGGCATGCTCCTGGCGGGCCGCCTCCACGTCCTGGGACGCCTCGGCACCGCCGTCGCGGTCGCGGGGCGGACGGTGCTCATGGAGGACGTCGACGCGGCCGTCTCCTCGAGCCTCGGGATGGCCGGCGGACGGCTTGCGGCGGTCTCCCTCACCGGGTCCGATCCCGCGGTCGTCGCCCTGGTGCTCGAGATCGCCGATCCCGACGGCGAGCCGGAGCCGGTGGTCGCCGCCGCGCGCCGCGTCGTGCGGGCCGTGGTCGGCGACTCCGCCCGCGTGGCCGTGGTGACCGCGCCGCGCGGCTCGGTCGCCCGCACCTCCAGTGGGAAGCCCCGGCGCCGCGCACTGGCCGCACACCTGCGCGGGGCGCTCCCGCCGGGCTGGGCCTGGCACGAAGCGGGCGCACCCCCCGGCGGCGCGAGCGCCACCTCCCCCGGCTCGCCCTCCGGGCCGACCACCGGACAGGTCGCGCGCGCCGGCCACCGTCCCGCCGACCCCGAGGTCCAGCGGGTGTTCGAGGCCGTCCGCGACGAGGTCGCCGTCCCCGCCGGTGCCGCGGTTCTCCACGAGGGGTCACTGGCCGAGGGCTTCGGCAACGCCCGGTCGGACGTCGACTTCCTCGTGGTGCTGCCCGGCGACGCCGCGACCCCGACCATGCCCACCGTCCTGTTCGCCCTCGGCCGCCGGGTCGAGGTCCGGACGCGCTCCGTCGGCCAGGTGGCCGCCCAGTTCGCGGCCGTGTCGGCACACCTCGACGGCGAGCACGCCGTCGCCGCCGACGAGCCCGGGGAGGACGTGCTCAACCGGTGTCAGCGGCTGCTCGGGTCCCGGGTCGTGGTGGACGGCCCGGTCCTCGAGCAGACAGGCGCCCCGGATCCCGGTGCGTTCGCCGAGCTCGTCGCCTCGTGGTGGCGGGTCCGCGGCCGGCACTGCCTGGCCCGGGCGGTGGCCGAGGAGACACTCACGGGCACGCCGTCCGAGGGCTGGGCGCGGGAGGGCGTGCTCCAGCTGGCCAAGGCGTGGCTCGCCGAGCGCGCGGAGACCTATATCGAGTCCAAGTGGACCGACCTGCAGCTCGCCCGGGTGGCGGGCCGGGCCGAGACGGCCGTGGCCACGCGATGCCGGACCGCGCTCGCGTCCGGGCCGCCCCCGGAGGGCTGGCTCGAGCTCGCGCGCGACCTCGACCCCGGCGCGGTGCCGGATCCCGGATCACTCGTCGTGCTCCGCGAGCCCGGGGTCACCACGTGGACGATCGGCGGCCGCGTACACGTGCTCCACCCCTCCGGACACGTGGCGGTGTTCGACGGCCCCGCGGCGCTGCACTGGCGTGCGATCGTGCCCGGTCGCGCACTCACCGACCACCTGTCACGCGACCCCCGGATCGGACCCGCGCTGGTGGAATCGCTCGACGCCGGGCTCGTCGGGCTGGGCCTCGCGCCCCCGCACTCCGCGGCGGCGCCGGAACCGGTGGTCCCCGCGATCGCCATGTGCGATCCCGCGGAGCCGTCCTTCCCACGCTCCCGGCCCGCCGACACGCTGGTCCGCCTCGACGGCGCGGTCCCGGCACCCGCACCGCCCGGGGCCGACGGGTCCGGCGCGTCCACCGTCGAGGCCGACCTCCCGTGGTTCCCGCCACTGGACGGCGCCCGGCTGGCCTCGTGCGGGCTCGGGCTGGTGTGGGCGAACATCGTGCTCGAGAACGCCCGCGAGGACCTCGACGGGGCCCTGCGCGACCGACAGTGGGGCGTCGCCTGCGCCGCCGCCCGTCGCCAGGTGGCCATGGCCGTCCGCGCCCTCCTCTCGGCGAGCGGCGTGTACCCGTTGCCGCCCGATGCCGACCCCGCCCGCAACGTCCGCAGGCTGTGCGCGACCACCGGGGAGGTCCGCGGGATCGCCGACGAGGTGGCCGATCTCTCGGGTCCCGGCACCGCCGCGGCCCGCATCGCCGCAGACCCCGGCGCGGTCCGTGACCGGCTCGAGGCGCTCACCGCCCGCATCCGTCTGCTGGCGTGCGGCGAGGACTTCCCGTCGTCGTTCGACGGCGGCCCCGAGTGGGGGCGCACGCTCGGCATCGCCTACGACTGGCTGCGTCTGGGCGCCCACCTCGACACCCGTATCCCACTCGACGAGGCCCGCGATCTCCTGGAGACCGGCGGCCGCCAACCGCACGAGGAGGCACCCCGTGACGACCGCTGAGCCGCATCCCGAGCACGACCCCGACCGCCACCCCGACACGGCCGGCGAGGCCGTCCGGGAGGAGGTGCTCGCGCTCGTGCGCGCCATGGCACCGGAGGCCGACGGCCCCCTCGGGGACGCCGACCGTCTGGTCGACGACCTCGGCTACCAGTCACTGCGGCTGGTCGAGCTGACGATGGCGCTCGAGGAGACCTTCGATCTGCCGCCGTTCGACCGCGCCGACCTCACCGGGGTCGCCACCGTGGGCGACGTCCTGGCGTTGATCGACCGGCACCGGGGGGCGGACTCGTGAGCCGGCTCGTGAGCGGGCCCGGGGCCACCGGCGGTGTCGTGCTGGTCACCGGCGCCGCCGGCCTCGTCGGGACGCAGGTGTGCCGCGAGCTACTGGCCCGCGGCCGCACGGTCCTGGCCCTGGTTCACCGCGTCGCGACCCTCGCCGACGCGGACGGGCCCGTCCACTCGCCCCGTCTGCACATTCTTCGGGGCGACGTGACCCGCGAGGGGCTGGGCCTGTCCGCGGAGGACGCCGCCCTGGCGGAGGCTGCCGACACCGTCGTCCACGCGGCCGCGACGACCGACTTCGCGGCCCCGCAGGAGGTCTACGACACGCTCAACGTCGGCGGCACCCGCCACGTCGTCGGGTTCGCCACCGGGACCGGGGCGCGGTTGGTCCACGTCTCCACCACCTACCTCTGCGGCCGGTTCGAGAACGTCGCCGGTCCCGCGGCCACGTTCACCGAGGCGATGCTCGACGAGGGGCAGCCGTTCGACAACGGCTACGAGGAGTCCAAGAGTCGGGCCGAGGCCGAGGTCCGCCGGGCCGGGGCGAGAGGCCTCGACGTGGCCGTGGTGCGCCCCGGCATCGTCTGCGGGCACTCCCGCTCGGGCAGGCTGCGCGAGTACCGCAACCTCTACCTCGTGCTCAAACTCATCACCGAGGGCAAGCTCCGCACCCTGCCCGGGCGGTACGGCGCGACACTGGCGCTGGCGCCGATCGACCTGGTCACCCGCGTCATCGCCGACGTGGTCACCACAGGCGTGACGGGTCGGACGTTCCACGCCGTCGGTGCCGACGAGATCACCCTGCGTGACGTCTCCGACGTGCTGGCCGAGTACCCGTGCTTCCACGTCAACACGTTCGTGCCCACCGCCTCCTTCTCCCCCGACCAACTCGGACGGCGGGAGCGGCTGTACTACGACCGCGTGGGCCGCGACTACACCGCGTACTTCGACCGCACGGTGCGGTTCGGCACCACCAACGTCCGCTTGCTGTTGGCCGAGACCGGGGGCGACCTGCCCGCCAGCGGACCGGACCTCCTGCGCCGCCTGGTGGACGACTGCCTGCGCACCGGCTACCTCGCCGACGGTCTGCCCGACGTCGACACGGTGGTGGCGGCCCACGCCGGCGCGGGCACGGGAGGTGTCCGATGACGGCGGCAACGATCACCGACGCGCTCGCGCGGCACTGGACCCGCGACCCGCAGAAGCTCCGGGAGCTGGTCCGGGACACGTGGTTCCTCGAGGTCGCCGAGCAGCTAGTCGACACCACGCCCGACGCCGCCGCGGTGGGACGCGGTCTGGCGACCCTGCTGGTCAAGCCGGACGGGATCGCCACCGGCTCGGCGCGGACGGTGGTCGACTGGCTGGGCGAGACGGGGTTCGTGATCCGCGACGCCGTCGCCGTGACCATGGACCCCAACGGGATCCGGGCCCTGTGGTACCACCAGTGGAACATCGCCTCCGGGGAGCGCCGGATGCTGGCGGACCTGCTGTGCGGACTGTCCCCGGCGCTCCTGCTGGTCGTCGGCCGCGAGCCCGCCGGGGTCGGGCGCCCGTGCGCGGTGGTGCTGACCGAACGCAAGGGCCCCACCGCGCCGGATCGTCGGCGCCCCGAACACCTCCGCGGACGCCTGCCCGGCGGCTCCTACCTGCTCAACCAGGTCCACACCGCCGACGAGCCCGCGGACGCACTCCGGGAGCTGGGGGTCTACCTCACCACCCGGCGCCGTCAGGTGTGCCTCGACCGTGTGGCCGCCGGCCACGACGCCACCGGGGAGGCGGCGCGGATCGCCGACGACCTCGACGCCCGGTACGGCGGGCACACCACGGACCCCGGCCCGGCGTGGGCGGCGCTTGCCGACTCGCGGCTCCCGGACGAGTCGGACGCCGGGCTGTGCGGCCGTCTCCTGCGCGCGGCCGACCCCGTCCCGGGGCACCTGACCTGGCCGCTGATCGTCGCCGGCGCCGAATGCCTGCCGATGCGGACCCCCGGCGGGTCGGTGGTGCTGGCCACCCCGCCGGCCACCGCCTGGGACGGGCCCGCCGGCGACACCCCCGCCCGGGTGGCGGACGGGGCCACCGTCGACCGCGCCCTGGTCCACCGCCGCGCCGTGGCCGAGACCTTCGCGACCGGGGTCGGGCCGGCTCTGCTCGACGGGGCGGGCCGCCGCGTCGTGCCCGGTGCCGTCCAGTTGGCCCGGCTGCATCCGGTGTACACCGACCACGTGGGGGCCCAACGCGGGCTGGTGGACCTCCTCCACCTCATGGAGGCCGTCCGACAGGTCTGCATCGCGGCCGGCCAGCAGGAGTTCGGGGCCGGGAGCCGGGACGTGTTCGTGGTCCGGGACTTCTGCGCCGAGTTCGCGCACACCCCGCCACGCCTCGACGACGTCCCGCTCGATCTGTTCCCGCGGATCACCGCGATGCGCGAACACCGCCCGCGCGGCGGGGGCCCGGTCACCGGGCTGGACGTGGAGATCGGGATCGACGACCGGGACCGGCGGGAGATCGCCCGGAGCCGGGGCAGCTTCTCCTGGGGCCCGCGGGCCGACTTCGCGCAGCTGCGCGAGGGTATGCGAGACGCCCTCGGGCTCGGCGGCACGCCCGTGGCGGCGCCCCGCCCCCGGCCGGTGGGCCCCGACGAGGTGCAGCGGCACGATCCGCGCAACGCGGTGCTCTCCCCCGATCCCGGGGACGGGCCGGGGCTCGTGGTGGACACCTCGCACGCCGTCTACTTCGACCACCCGCTCGACCACGTCCCCGGGATGCTCCAGATCGAGGGGGCCCGCCAGGCGGCCCTGCTCTCGCTCGACCCCGCCGACCGGCCGCGCGCGGTGGCGACCCGGGTGCGGTCCCGCTTCCTCACGGTCGCCGAACTCGACCTGCCCGTGACCGTCCGGGCGGCCGACCCCGGCCCCGACGGCGACGTCCGGGTGGAGGTACTGCAGACCGGACGGGCGGTCGCCGACATCGCGGTCACCCTCGACACCGGAGGGCCCGGATGAACCCGATCGAGTCGTCGCTACGTGTGTCCCGGTTCGTCCGCGAGCGCGTCCCGGCGCACCACGCGGTGTACGGACTCACCTGGTCGGTGGCCGCGGAGTCGGGGGCGGCGCTGCTCGGGCGGAGACCGTGGCGACCGGGCCCCGACACCGCCGCCCGGGCGTCCGCCCTCACCCTGACCCTCGTGGCCATGCGCATGCTCGACGACGTCAAGGACCTCGAGTCCGACCGCGGCCGGCACCCGGACCGCCCGCTGGTGCGGGGCGCGGTCTCGGTCACCGAACTCCTGCTCGCCGCGGGGATGTGCGGCGCGGCCGCCGTCGGTCTGGCGGCGCGTCGCCTCGGCCCCGACTCCACCAGGGCGTTGGTCCTCACCCAGGCGTACGGCGCGGCGCTGTGGCCACTCGACCGCCTGGTCCGCCGCCTGGCCTCCGGCCGCCCCACGCCCGTGCGCGACGCGGCGCTCGCCTACCCCACGCAGGCTCTGGGCACCCTGTTCCTCCTCCGGTCGTCCGCCGAGACCGGGGCGGCACCGGGTGGCCGCCGCCCCCTGGCGCTGGTGCCGGTGTTCGCGGCCGCGTTCCTGCAGTTCGAGATCGCGCGCAAGACCAGGTCGGCCGCCCCGCACGACCCGGCCGACTACTCCTCGGTCCTGCCGTGGCGGGTGTGCGCGGCCTCGATCGCCGCGCTCGGCGAGGCCGCGGTCTGGGGCCTGGCCGGCGCCGCCGCGCCAGAGCGGCCACGGGATCGCCGGAGCGTGGTCGCCCGGGCCCCGCTGGCGCTCACGCCGCTGCCGGTGTGGGTCGTGCTCGACCTGCTCCGGGGCACCCGGGACACCCCGCGCACCGCCCCGTCGGTCGGGCTCCTCCTGGCGCTCTACCTGGCGATCCCCCTCATCACCCTGGAGGTGCAGCGGACATGACCACGAGATCCGTGCCCTGGGCGCCCGGGCGCCTCCCCGGCATCGGCCACGCGCACCGACTGCTCGGTGACCCGTTGCCGCTGCTGCGCGAGCTCCCGGAGCTCGGGCCGGTGGTGCGGGTCGGGCTCGGCCCCCGCACCCTCTACATGGTCACGACCCCGGAGTTGCTCCGGTCGATCGGGCTGGGCACCGCGGGGAGGTTCCACCGGGAGGACCTCATCGAACCGATCGCGCCGTTCGCGGGCCGCACCCTCGTCACCCTCAGCGGCGACGCCCACCGGCGGCGACGGCGGCAGATCGCCCCGGCGTTCCACCGCAACCGGATCGCGACCTACGCCCCCGCGTTCGCGCGGATCGCACGTCAATGGGTGTCCGAACTGCCCGTCGGCGAACCGATCGACCTGGCGCCGGAGGCGGACCGACTCTCCCTGGCCACGCTCACCTCGACCCTCATCGCCGCCGACGTCGGCTCGGAGGCCCTGGCCGCCGTCCGCGTGGACTCCCCGCTCCTGCTCGCCGAGGCCTCGTTCCGGACGATCCTGCCACGGGCGTTCTGGAGGCTCCGACCGGGCGCCGACCGCCGCTATCACGCATCCGCCGCGCGCCTGAGGGGGATGCTCGAGACCGTCGTCGTCGACTACCGACGGTCCGGGCGGGACCCGGGCGACCTGCTGTCCGGCCTCCTCATGCACACCGGCCCGGGCTCCGGGGACGTCCTCGACGACGAGGCGGTGATCGACGAGCTCGTGGGGTTCCTCATGGGCGGTATCGAATCGCCGGCCGGGATATTCGTCGCGCTGATCCACGAGCTCGTCCGCGCCCCCGGGGTCCGTGACCGGGTCATCGCCGAGGTCGACGAGGTGGTCGGCGACGGCCCCGTGGCGGCCGAGCACGCCACCGCCCTGCCGTACCTGCGCAACACCCTGCTGGAGACGATGCGGCTCTGGTCGGCCTGGATCAACATGCTCACCGCCGACGGGCCGGTCTCCCTGGGAGACGTCGAGGTCCCGTCCGGGGCGATGGTCGGGTTCAGTGTCAACATGATCCACCACGATCCACGCAACTACACCGACCCCGAGCGCTTCCTGCCGTCGCGGTGGGAGCAGCCCGACGTCGAGCTCATCGATCCCGATGCCGTCGCCCCGTTCGGCGTCGGGGTCCGCAAGTGCCCGGCCGACCACTTCTCGTGGTCCGAGCTCACGCTCCAGGCCGCCGCCCTGCTGCGGGACCGGCTGCCGGTCCTGCCGGAGTCCGACCGCGGCGTGCCGGTCGGGGTGACGACCAAGGGCGTGGGGGTCCGGCCCGCGAGCGCGCGGGTGGTGCTGTACCCGCGTCGCTGAGCGCCTCGCCCGGGGGCGGGTCCTCAGCCGAGCCGCTCGGCGCGCTCGACGACGTTGGACAGCAGGAACGCGCGCGTGAGCGGTCCGACCCCGCCCGGGTTCGGGGAGACCGCGCCCGCGACCCCCCACACGTCCGGGTGCACGTCCCCGGCGAGCGCGCCGTCCACGCGGGACACGCCCACGTCGAGCACGGCCGCACCCGGCTTGACCATGCCCGCGGTGAGCATGTGGGGCACACCCGCCGCGGCCACGATCACGTCGGCGCGGCGGGTCTCGGCGGAAAGGTCGCGGGTGCCCGTGTGGCACAGGGTCACGGTGGAGTTCTCACTGCGGCGCGTGAGCATGAGCCCGATGGGGCGCCCCACGGTGACGCCTCGACCGACCACCACGACGTGCGCGCCGGCCAACTCGACGTCGAACCGCCGGAGCAGGTGGAGGCAACCGTTGGGGGTGCACGGCAGCGGGGCCGGCTCATTCAGCACCAATTTCCCCAGGTTGACGGGGTGGAGCCCGTCGGCGTCCTTGGCGGGGTCGATCCGCTCGAGGACGGCGTTCTCGTCCAGGTGCCCCGGGAGCGGGAGCTGCACGATGTAGCCGGTGCAGGCCGGGTCGGCGTTGAGCTCGTCGATGACGGCCTCGAGCTCGGCCTGGGTGGCGTCGGCGGGCAGGTCTCGCCGGATCGACGTGATCCCCACCTGCTCGCAGTCCCGGTGCTTCATCTTGACGTAGGAGTGGCTGCCCGGGTCGTCGCCCACGAGCACGGTGGCCAGCCCCGGGGTGACACCCCTGTCGCGCAGCGCCGAGACGCGGGTGGTGAGGTCGGCGACGATCTCGTCGCGGGTCAGTTTTCCGTCCAGCTTGATCGCGGTCACAGGGGCCAGTATCCCACTCCACCGCGATCGTGTCGGTGGCGCATTGCGAGAATGGCCCCCATGACCGGAGTGGGCGTGCGTGTGCTGTTCGACCGTCCCCGCATCCCGCCCAACACGGGCAACGCGATCCGGATGTCGGCGGGGGCCGGGTGCGAACTGCATCTCGCCGGACCGCTCGGCTTCGACCTGTCCGAATCCCAGCTGCGGCGGGCCGGGCTCGACTACCACGATCTGGCGCACGTGGAGGTGCACGAGGACCTCGAGTCCGCGTACGCGACTCTGCTCCCCGCGCGGGTGTGGGCGTTCACCACACACGGCGAGCTCAGCCTGCCCGAGGTGTCCTTCGCCCCCGGGGACGTGGTGCTCTTCGGGCCGGAGCCCACCGGACTCTCGGAGTCGACCCTGGCCGACCCGCGGGTGTCGGGTCGGGTGCGGATCCCACTGCTCCCGGGCCGACGGTCGATGAACCTGTCCAATGCGGCCGCCGTCGTCGTCTACGAGGCCTGGCGCCAACAAGGGTTCGTGGACGGCCGGTGAGTTGATTTTCGCCCGCATGGGCGTAATCTTTTCGGTATGCCGAAATTCCTTCCGGCGGCCACTCGCACGCTCGCCGTCCTCGCCGTGGGTCTCCTCACGCTCGCGGCGTGCTCGGTGCCGGACGCCGACCGGTCCCCCGAGGGGGAGGTGGCCCGCGACGGCCGCCCGCTCGTGGCGACGACGTTCACCGTCCTGCAGGACATGACGCAGCGCATCGCCGGCGACCGGGTCGTGGTGGAGTCCATCACCCGGCCCGGCGCGGACATCCACCAGTACGAGCCGACCACCGGCGACCTCAAGCGCGTCGCCGGTGCCGACCTGCTCATCAGCAACGGTCTGGGCGTCGACGACTGGCTCACCCGGTTCCTGTCGTCCTCCGAGGCCGACCACGTCGTCGCCTCCGACGGGGTCGACCCCGTCCCCATCCGGTCCGGCGATTACGTGGGGCAGCCCAACCCCCACGCGTGGATGTCCCCCGTCGAGGGCCGGACGTACATCCACAACATCGCGGCGGCCCTGTCCGAGGTGGACCCGGAGGGGGCCGGGGAGTTCGAGGCGCGGGCCGCCGAGTACGCCACCGAGCTCACCGGCCTGCAGAACCGCGCGGCGGACGTCGTCGAGTCGCTACCCGACGAGCACCGGACGCTGGTGACCTGCGAGGGCGCGTTCTCCTACCTCGCCCGCGACCTGGGTCTCGACGAGCTCTTCCTCTGGGCGGTCAACACCGAGGCCCAGGGCACACCGCAGCAGGTCACCGAGCTCATCGACTCGGTACGCGAGCGAGGGGTCCCCGCCGTGTTCTGCGAGTCGACGGTCTCGCCGTCCGCCATGGAGCAGGTCGCCAGCACCACCGGGGCGTCCCTCGCCGGGACGCTCTACGTGGACTCGCTCTCCGACGCCGACGGCGAGGTCCCCACCTACGCGTCACTGCTCGAGCACGATCTCGACCTCATCACGGAAGGACTCACGACATCATGAGCGTGTCCCGCGATACCGCCGGGTCGGCCCGTCCCGGCGCCGACCCCGCCGTGGACGTCGCCGATCTCACCATCGACCGCGGACGCACCCGCGCCCTCGAGGACGTGTCCCTGCGGGTCCCCCGCGGCAGCGTGACGGTCCTGCTGGGCCCGAACGGCTCCGGCAAGTCCTCGCTGCTGCTCGCGCTGCTGGGGCTGGTCCGGCCGGTACACGGGAGGGTCCGGATCCTCGGGCAGCCGGTCCGGAGCGCCCTGCGGTCGGGCCTGGTCGCCACGGTGGGCCAGTCCGACGGGATCGACGAGCGGTTCCCCGTCTCGGCCCACGACGTGGTGATGCAGGGTCGCCGCCCGTTCACGGGGGCGTGGCGACGCCCCTCGGCCGCGGACCGGGCCGCTGTCGAGGAGTCCCTCGACCGCGTCGGCCTGGCCGCGATCGCCAGGCGCCGGATCGGCGAACTGTCCGGGGGGCAGCGTCGCCGCGTCCTGCTCGCCCGGTGTCTCGCCCAGGAGGCCGATCTACTCCTGCTCGACGAGCCGTTCAACGGCATGGACGCCGGCAGCGAGGAGGTCTACGTGGAGGTCCTGCGTGACCTCGCCTCGCAGGGGCGGACGGCGCTGGTGTCGACCCACCACCTCGACACGCTCGACCGCCTGGCCGACTCGGTGGCCCTGCTCGACGGCCGCCTCGTCGCGCACGGGACGGTGGCCGAGACCACGACGCCGGACATGCTCGCCACGCTCCTCGGCGCCCGCCGGGTCGAGGCCCCGGCCGGATCGGGGGCCGGTTCGTGATCGACCTGCTGATGGCCCCGATGGCCTACGACTTCATGTGGCGTGCCCTCCTGGTGGTGGTCGCCGCCAGCGTCGCCGGTGCGCTGCTGAGCTGCTGGCTCGTCCACATGGGCTGGGCCCTCATGGGCGACGCCGTGTCCCACGCCGTGCTCCCCGGCGTCGTGATCGCCTCGATGGCCGGCATGCCGTTCGCGATCGGCGCCCTGCTCGCCGCACTGGTGGCGGTCGCCCTCATCGGCGGGGTGCGCGAGGCCGGCACGGTGCGTGAGGACGCCGCGATGGGCATCGTCTTCACCACACTGTTCTCGCTGGGCATGGTGCTCATCTCCCGGTTCCCCAGCCAGCAGGACCTGCACACCATCCTCTTCGGGAGCCTGCTGGGGGTGGGCGATCGCGAGCTCGTCCAGGTCCTCGTCGTCGCCGCCTTCACCGTGATCGTGCTGCTCGTCTTCCGCCGCGACCTCGTACTGCTGGCCTTCGACCGGCTGCACGCCCACACGCTCGGGCTCAAGACCGGGCTACTCACGGGGGTGCTGCTGGTGACGCTGGCCACCGCCACGGTCGCGGGCGTCCAGTCGGTCGGCGTGATCCTCGTGGTGGCGACGCTCATCATCCCCGGCGCGACCGCCCAGTTGCTCACGGACACGATGCGCGGGCTCATGACGGTCTCCGTCCTGGTCGCCCTCCTCGGGGGCCTGGCCGGCGTGTACCTCGCGTATTACGCCGATCTCCCGCCCGGCCCGGTCGTCGTGCTCTCCCAGGCGACGCTCTTCGTCGCCGCGCAGCTCTTCGCGCCACGCCGGGGGCTGGCCTCCCGCGCTGTGTCCCGGGTCCGCTCGCGGAGGTCTGGGACACTGGCGGCATGACCGTCGACCCGCCCCTGCGACTCGCTGACCTCACGCCGACCATCCAGGCCTACCTGATGGCCGCCCATTCACTGGGCGCCGGCGGCGACGCGGTCACCTCGGGCGCACTGGCCGAGCGACTGGGGGCCTCGCCGTCGTCGGTCACGGAGGGCGTCCGCAAGCTCGTCTCCCTGGGGTTGGCCGTGCACCGCCCGTACGCCCCGGTGGAGCTCACCGACGCCGGTCACGGCTTCGCGGTGGCGATGGTCCGCCGGCACCGGATCCTCGAGACCTTCCTCGCCCGGTGCCTGGACTACCCGTGGGACGCGGTGCACGCGGAGGCGGACGCGCTCGAGCACGTGGTCTCGGACCGGTTCGTCGACGCGCTGGACGTCTACCTCGACCACCCGCGCCGGGACCCCCACGGCGACCCCATCCCGACGCGCGACGGCCGCGTCGACCCACTGGGCGACATGCCGCTGGACCAGGTCCCCGAGGGGGCCGCCGGCGTCGTCACGCGCGTGTCCGACCGCGACAACACCGTCCTGCGGCACCTCGCCGAGATCGGCCTGCGGCCCGACTCCGAGGTCTCGGTCCGCTCCCGACAGGTCGAGCTGGGGATCATCACCGTGGAGCTCGGGGGCGAGGCCGTGCAGGTCGGCACGCCCGTCGCCGCGGCGGTGCGGGTCCGGGTGGCCGGTCAGGACGACGACGAGGTCGGGCCCTGAGCGACCACCCGTGACTCAGGTCCCGGAGACCTCCCCGCGTACCGCGCCGGTGGCCGCGACCAGCGCGCCCAGAGCCGCCTCGACCTCGTCGTCCCGTCGCGTCTTGAGGCCGCAGTCGGGGTTCACCCACAGCCTCTCGGCGGGCATCGCCGCCACCGCCTCGCGGAGCAGTTCCGCGATCTCGCCCTCGGCCGGCACCCGCGGCGAGTGGATGTCGTAGACCCCGGGGCCGACCTGGTTGGTGAAGCCCGCGGCGTCGAGGTCGCCGAGGATCTCCATGTGCGAGCGCGCCGCCTCGATCGAGGTGACATCGGCGTCGAGCCGGGCGATGGAGTCGATCACCTCACCGAACTCCGAGTAGCACAGGTGCGTGTGGATCTGGGTCGCGTCCGACACCCCCGAGGTGGCGAGCCGGAAGGACCGCACCGACCAGTCGAGGTAGTCCGGCTGGTCCGCGCGGCGCAGCGGCAGCAGCTCCCGCAGCGCGGGCTCGTCGACCTGGACGATCGCCAGGCCGGCACCCTGGAGGTCCACGGTCTCCTGCCGGATCGCGAGCGCGACCTGGTCGGCGACGTCCGCGATCGGCAGGTCATCGCGGACGAACGACCAGGCCAGGATCGTCACCGGCCCCGTGAGCATGCCCTTGACCGGCTTCGACGTGAGCGATTGCGCGTATCGCGACCAGTCAACGGTCATGGGGTTTGGCCGCCGGACGTCGCCGAAGAGGATCGGCGGGCGCACGCAGCGGCTGCCGTAGGACTGGACCCAGCCGCCGGCGGTGGTGGCGAACCCGTCGAGGAGTTCGGCGAAGTACTGCACCATGTCGTTGCGTTCCGGCTCCCCGTGCACCAGGACGTCCAGGCCGAGCCGCTCCTGCAGTTCGATCACGCGCCGGATCTCGTCCCGCATGGCGTCCGTGTACGCCGCGTCATCCAGCCTGCCGTTGCGGTGGGCTGCCCGGGCCCGGCGGATGTCGTCGGTCTGCGGGAACGAGCCGATCGTCGTGGTGGGCAGGGTCGGCAGGCCAAGTCGGGCACGCTGCGCGGCGGCCCGCTCCGCCGCCGGCGCACGGGTCGCCCCCGCGGACCGGAGCGCGTCGACCCGGCCGCGCAGGCTCATGTCGCGCACACGCGGATCCGAGGCGCGGGCCGCCAGCGCCTCGCGGCACCGGTCGAACGCGTCGGCCCGGGAGTCGCGCCCGTCCCGCAGCGCGTCCGCGAGCACGCGGACCTCGTCGTACTTCTCCTCGGCGAAGGCCAGCCACGCCCGCAGGCCGGGGTCGAGGTCCGACTCGGGCTCCAGGGAGTAGGGCACGTGGAGCGTGGAGCAGGACGTGCTCACCGCGAGGCTGCCCGACGATCCCAGGGCGGTGGCCAGCGTGCCCAGCGCGCCGTCGAGGTCGGTGCGCCAGATGTTGCGCCCGTCGACCACCCCGGCCAGCACGAGCCGGTCGTGGAACGCCGTCGTCGCCGCGAGCGCCCCCGGGCCGCCGGCCACCAGGTCGACGGCGACCGCGTCGATCTCGGTCGCGCCGAGCGCCTCGAGCGCGGGCCCCGGGTCGCCGAAGTAGGTGGCCACGCACACCGCCGGGCGATCCGCGCTCGCGGTGAGCGCGCCGTAGACCTCGGTCACCTTCTCCAGCTGCGCGGCGTCGAGGTCCGTGACGAGGGCCGGCTCGTCCAGCTGGACCCACCCGGCCCCTCCGGCCCGCAGGAGAGAGAGCAGCTGCTGATAGAGCGGGACCAGGTCGTCGAGGCGTTCCCAGGGCTCGCCCGCGCCGGGCGCCGCCTTGGACAACGCGAGGAAGGTGGCCGGGCCGACGACGACGGGCCGCGCCGGGACGCCCTCCTCGACCGCCTCCGCCAGGTCCGCGAGAACGGCTTCCGGGTGGAGCGTGAAGCGGGTCTCGTCGGCGATCTCGGGGACCAGGTAGTGGTAGTTGGTGTCGAACCACTTGGTCATCTCGAGCGGCCGGATCTCCGCGGTGCCGCGGGCCGCGGCGAAGTAGCGGTCGAGCGGGTCCTCGACACCCTCGACCCGGGCCGGGAGGGCGCCCAACAGGACGGCGGTGTCGAGCACCTGGTCGTAGTAGGAGAACGTGTTGGTGGGGACGGAGTCGAACCCGGCCATGGTCATCCGGGCGCGGTCGTCGCGGCGCAGCCCGGCCGCGACGTCGCGCAGCGACCGCCTGTCGAGTGTTCCGGCCCAGTAGGCCTCCACGGCCTTCTTGAGTTCCCGGTTCGGCCCGATGCGGGGCGCGCCGAGGGCGGTGGCGGTGAACGGGCGCGCGCTGCGCGCGGCCCCGGTGTGGGTGAGTGTCACTTCGGACGTCCTCCTGTGCGGCTCATCAGTGCACACCGCCCAAGTCGGACACGCCGTCCGTCGATGGCACCCGCGTCACGCGCCCGCCCGGGCCGCGAAGGGGCGTGAGGTCCGCCCCTGTCCGCTTCAGGTGTCGTCATCGGCCGCGCGCCCTGTCCACGAGGCGGCATACCACCGGGTGCGGCGCACCCGGTACAACCGGCAGGTATTCGGACTCGAGGGCGGTGGCCACGGGGCCGGACCTACTGGCCGTCGCTTCCCGGGATCGCTCCCAGTGCTCGAGGTGACGGCGGTCGTTCCCTCATACCGCTGCGGGACAGTCCCGGATTCCCACCGGGTTCCCTCTCACGCCCCGTGTCCGGAGCGCTTCGACGAGGCCCCCGCCCGCCGTGGCGGGCACCGGAGGTCTCGAACCGACTGCACCGCCGTGTCTATCACACGGGCGGTGCTCAGAGCATCGCGCCGGGGTTGAGCAGCCCCTGGGGGTCGAGCGCGTCCTTGATGCGGCGGGTGAGCGCCATGACGTCGTCGCCGAGCTGGTCCGGGAGCCAGTCCTTCTTGAGCCTGCCCACGCCGTGCTCGCCGGTGATCGTGCCGCCGAGTCCGATCGCCAGGTCCATCACCTCACCGAACGCGATCCGTGCGCGCTCCGCGTGGTCGGGGTCGTGGTCGGACGACACGATGATCGGGTGGGTGTTGCCGTCCCCGGCGTGGGCGACCAGGGCGATGGGTACGCCCCGCTGCGTGGAGATGGTCTCGATGCCCTCCACCAGCGCCGGGAGCGCGGGCAGCGGGACCCCGACGTCCTCGAGGAGCAGCGAGCCGGTCTTGCCGAGGCTCGTGAAGGCGGCCCGGCGGGCGACCGTGAACTGCTCCCCCTCGTCCGGGTCGTCGGTGGAGAACACCTCGGTGGCGCCGTGCTCGGTGAACGCCGTGGCCATGAACCCGGCCTCGGCGGCGCGGTCGGGCCCGGTGAGGTCGGACTGGGCGAGCAGCATCGCCCCGGCCGAGGTGTCCAGGCCCATCCGCAGGTCCGCCTCGACGGCCCGGATGGTGGCGTTGTCCATGAACTCGAGCATCGCCGGCCGGGTTCGCCGGGTGATGGCGAGGACGGTCTCGCTACACGCCACCACGTCCGGGAACACGCCCACGACAGTCGAGCGGGGCGGCTGCTGCGGCACCAGCCTGACGATGACCTCCGTGACGATCCCCAGCGTGCCCTCACTGCCCACGAACAACTTGGTCAGGCTCAGCCCCGCGGTGTCCTTGAGCCGCGGCCCGCCCAGCTCCACCGCGGTCCCGTCGGCGAGCACCACGGTCATCCCCAGCACGTAGTCGGTGGTCACGCCGTACTTGACGCAGCACAGTCCGCCCGCGTTGGTGGCCACGTTCCCGCCGATCGAGCAGATCTCGTACGAGGAGGGGTCCGGCGGGTACCAGAGCCCGTGCTCGGCGGCCGCCGCCTTGACCTCGGCGTTGAGCAGCCCGGGCTGGATCGTCGCCGTGCGGGTGACCGGGTCGACGGCGATGTCGCGCATCAGCTCGGTACTGAGCACGATGCCGCCGTCCACGGCCGTCGCACCGCCCGACAGTCCGGAGCCGGCGCCGCGCGGGACCACCGGGACGCCGTACTCCGTGGCCCAGCGCATGACCTCCCGGACGTCCTGCGTCGACCCCGCCCGCACCACGGCCAGGGGCGTCCCCGGGTGCGGGGCGCGGGCCCAGTCCTGGCGATAGGTCTCCATGATGTCCGGGTCGGTGAGGACCGCGGCGGTGTCGAGGCGGGAGCGGAGGGCGTCGAGGGACATGACGCCGAACCTAGTGCACCGGATCCGGTCCGCAGACCAATCCGGGCACCGCCGGGGGGCGAACCACCCGGGAACCCCCACCGGAAGGAGTCCTCCGTGAACCACCCCCTGGTCGACCGACTCGCCGCCGACGAGCGGGCGCAACTGCTGTCGTCCCTCCGGGAGTCCGACCAGAGCCCCTACTACCGGACGATGCAGTCCGGGATCGGCGGCACCGCCACCATCCGCGGCGTGGACCGGATCATGCTCGGCTCCAACAACTACCTCGGCCTGGCCGGGCACCCCGAGGTCGTGGAGGCCACCACCGCGGCCGTCCGTCGGTTCGGGTCGGCGAGCACCGGCAGTCGCCTGCTCAACGGGACCATGACGCTGCACGAGGAACTGGAGGCGGAGATCGCGGACTGGTTCGGAACCGAGGACGCACTGTGCTTCTCGACCGGGCACCAGACCAATCTCGGCACCCTCGGCGCCCTGGTCGGCGAGCGGGACGCCGTCGTGGTGGACGAGTTCGCCCACGCCTCGCTCCGGGACGGCCTGCGCATGGCCCGGACCTCCGTCCACTCCTTCCGGCACAACGATCCGGCGGCGCTCGAGGAGGCGCTGGCCACCGCTCGCGCGGGGCGACCGGAACAGATCCTCGTCGTCGTCGATTCCCTCTACTCGATGGAGGGCAGCCTCGCTCCCCTGACCGGGATCTCCGACCTGGCCCGCGACGCCGGCGCCGCACTCATGGTCGACGAGGCCCACGCGATGGGCCTGTACGGCCCGACCCGACGCGGCTGGGTCGAGTAGACCGGGACCGTCGACGACGTGGACGTGACCATGGCGTCGTTCTCCAAGTGTTCCGCCTCGTGCGGGGGGTTCATCACCGGCAGCGCGGAGCTGGTGACCGGACTGCGGGCCACGGCGCGCTCGATGATCTTCAGCACGTCCTCCGTCCCCGCCGCCACCGCCTCCTCGCTGGCCTCGATCCGGCTGATGCGCACCGATGAGGGGGCCGCGCTCACCGACACCGTGCGCCGGAACTCGACCTTCCTGTGCGACCTCCTGGGAGAGAAGGGCATCGACGCCGCGTCCGGGCTGGCCGAGGATGAGTGGTCGCCCATCGTGCCGGTCCCCGTGGGCGACGACGTGCGCGCCGTCCAGGCGTGGAATCTCCTGCTCGAGCGCGGCGTGTACACGGGGGTCGCGATGCACCCGGCCGTCCCGGCGTCCGGCGCGCTCCTGCGACTGTGCGTCACGGCCGAACACTCGCAGGAGCAGCTGGTCGAGTCCGCCGAGGCGATCGACGAGGTCCTCGCCCTCACCCGGCCGGTGGCCGCACGATGAGGGTCGTGCTCACCGGCGCGTCCGGCGACTTCGGCACCGCCCTCCTGCGCGGGCTGGTCCGGCGCGACGACGTCGACCGGGTGGTCGCGCTGGCCCGCTCGCCGTTGCGTGTCGACGACCCCAAGATCGAGCGGCGGTCGATCGACCTCGCCACCGACCGGCTCGACGAGGCGTTCGAGGGCGCCGACGCGGTGATCCACTGCGCGTTCGTGGTGGAGGAGCCCCGCGACAAGGAGGCGGCGCGGGTCGTCAACGTCGACGGCTCGCGCCGCGTCCTGTGGGCCGCCGATTCGGCCGGGGCCCGGGTGTGCGTGATGACGTCGAGCATCAACGCCTACGGGCCGCGCGACGGCCCCGAGGTGATCGACGAGTCCGCACCGATCGGCGCCGATGCGTCGTACTACTACTTCCACCACAAGGCCGCCATGGAGCAGGACGTGCGCCGATGGCGGCAGGGCACGGACGGCCGTATGGCGGTCGCGGTCCTGCGCCCCACCTATGTGGTGGGGCCCGACATGGCCAATTCGGGGCTGGCGACCATGCGCTCGCGGGTCGTCGCCTACCCGAGCCCTGCGCGGTCCCACTACCAGTTCCTCCACCAGGACGACCTCGTGGACGCGTACCTGCGGGTGGTCGCCACGGCCACCGACGGCGAGTTCAACCTCGGCCCGGAGGGCGCGGTCACCGTGGCCGACCTGTGCCGCATGAACCGGTCGCTGTGCGTCCCGGTGCCGCTCGGCGCGGCCCGCCGGCTGGCCGACCTCGGCTTCCGACTGCGACTGCTCCCGTACTCGTCCCACTGGGTGACCCGCGGAGAGCCGGTCACCACGTCCCGACGACTCCGCGACGCCACCGGGTGGCGACCACGCCACAGCTGCACCGAGGCCGCCCGGCTGATGGTCGCCGGCTGATGCCGGCCCGGAGATCGCCACACCCCGCCACGAAGGGAAACCCATGCTTCTGACCTCCGAGAACCAGACCCTCGATTCCTATGCCCCGGGGTTGCGCGAGCGCCTGTACGCGGCCGGGTTGCTCGCGAACGAGGGCCCTGACAGCACGGCGGTCGCCGACTGGTCGGGCACCGGGGCGACCGGCCTCATCGTCCCCACCGCGTTGGGCGGCGCCGGCGCGAGCGCGGTCGACGCGGTGCGGTTCCAGACCGCGGTCGGCGCGGTGGCGCCGTCGCTGGGCGCCGCGACGACCATGCACCATCTGTCCTGCGCGACCCTGTTCGAGGCCGCGGCGGACGCGTCCCCGGAGGAGCGGGACCTCATCAAGGCCCTGGTCGACGGCGGCACCGTGATGGCCTCCGGCTTCTCCGAGGGCACGCCCGGCGGGTCGGTGTTCCGTCCGACCATGACCGCCCGCCGGGACGGCGACCACTACGTGCTCTCCGGCCGGAAGGCCCCGTGCAGCCTCTCCCGGTCGATGTCCCTGCTGGTGGCGAGCGCTCTGGTGGACGACTCGGAGCGGGCCGTCGTGTTGGTCTTCAACGGGGCCGAGGGACTGCGGCGCGAGGAGTTCTGGAAGAGCCCCGTCCTCGCGGCGGCGGAGAGCGACTCGCTGCTCCTGGACGAGGTCCGCGTCGAGTCCGACATGGTGTTCCTCACGTCGCAGAACGACCCCGATGACGTCCACGAGATGACCGGTTACCTGTGGTTCGGACTGCTCATCAGCGCCTGCTATCTGGGGGTGGCGACGCGGGTGGTGGAGAAGCTCGCCGACCGTGACCGGCTCGACCCGAAGCTGTTCTCCTCGGCACTCGCCGAGGTGGAGACCATGCGGACCGCGCTGCACGCGGTGGCCCGCGAATTCGACGAGGGCGCCCGGGGTGGTGACGTCTCGGCCCGCCTGGCCCTGGTCCGGTGGTCGATGCGCGACGCCCTGGTCCGCGTGCAGTCGCTGGTCCGCGAGGCCGTCGGCGGGTTCGCCTACATGCAGGACCCGGAGCTCGCGTACGCCTTCGAGGCCGTGCAGGTGTTCGGGTACCACCCGCCGTCGCGGCGCGACACCGCCGACCGGCTGGTCTCCTGGGCGCGCGGGGAGGATTTCCGCTACGTCTGAGCGGGTCACCGGAAGTCCCGGCTGCGGCCGACCGCGACCCCGAGGTGGAGCCGTTCGATCTTGTCGGCCACCACGCTCACCGCCCCGGAGCGGTTCTCCACGGTCCCGCGGATGAGGAGCGCGGGCGCGGAGGAGACCACCGGCCGGTAGCGGGCCCACAGACCGACCGAGCACACGATGTTGGTCATGCCCGTCTCGTCCTCGAGGCTGAGGAAGGTGACGCCCTCCGCGGTGGCGGGTCGCTGCCGGTGGGTGACCGCGCCGGCCACCTCGATCCGGCTGCCGTCGGGGACGTCCGCGAGCCCCGCGGTGGTGCACACCCCGCGGGAGTCCAGGTACGGCCGGGCGTGGACGGTGGGGTATTCCTCCGGGCTGATGCCGGTGGCGGCGAGGTCGGCGGAGGTGAGCTCGAGCAGACTCATCCCGGGCAGTGTCGGGGCGTCGACCTGGCTGAGTCCGGGCAGCATCCCGGGTTTCTCGCGGGCCGCGGTGGCCGCCGACCACAGCGCCGCCCGCCGGCCGCCCGTGCCCAGGGCGTCGAGCGCCCCGGCCGTGGCGAGGGCCTCCATCTGACGCACCGTCAGGCCGGTGCGTCCGGCGAGGTCGGCGGCCGAGCGGTACGGGCCGTGGGTGTCACGCTCGTCGGCGATCGCGGTGGCGAGGTCGGCGCCGATCGCCCGCACCGAGTCGAGTCCGAGCCGCACCTCGGTCCCCCGGTTTTCGCACGTGGCGCCGCCGAGGGAGCGGTTGACGCACGGCCGGTGGACCGTGACCCCGTGCCGGCGGGCGTCGGCCACCAACGACTGTGGCGAGTAGAAGCCCATCGGCTGACTGCGCAGGAGCGCGGCGCAGAAGATCGCCGGGTGGTGATGCTTGAACCACGCCGAGTAGTAGACGATCGCCGCGAAGGACTGGGAGTGGCTCTCGGGGAACCCGTAGTTGGCGAACGCGCACATCTTCTCCCAGATCCGCTCGGCCACCTCGGGCCCGGTGCCGGGGGTCCCGGGCGGGCCGGTGCCGATCCCGTGCAGGTCGCGCATGCCGGCGAAGAACGTCTCCCGGAGCCTCGCCATCTTCTCGGGGGACCGTTTGGCGCCCATCGCCCTGCGCAGCCGGTCCGCCTCGGCACCGGTGAACCCGGCGACGTCCCTGGCGATCTGCATGAGCTGCTCCTGGAACAGCGGGATGCCCAGTGTCCGGCCCAGCGCCGGCTCGAGAGACGGGTGGTCGTACACCACCTCTTCCCTACCGTCTCTTCTACGGATGTAGGGGTGAACGGAGCCGCCCTGGATGGGGCCGGGGCGGATGAGTGCCACCTCCACGACGAGGTCGTAGAACGTGCGCGGTCGCAGCCGGGGCAGCGTGGCCATCTGCGCCCGGGATTCCACCTGGAACACGCCCACCGAGTCGCCGCGGCACAGCATGTCGTAGACCCCGGTGTCGGCGAGGTCCAGACGGGCGAGGTCCACCTCGAGGTCTTTGTGCTCGGCCGCGAGGTCGATGGCGTGGTGCAGGGCGGTGAGCATGCCCAGGCCCAGCAGGTCGAACTTGACCAGCCCGACGGCCGCGCAGTCGTCCTTGTCCCACTGCAGGACGGTCCGCCCGGGCATGCGCGCCCATTCGACGGGCACCACGTCCGCCACCGGTCGGTCGCAGATCACCATGCCCCCGGAGTGGATGCCGAGGTGCCGGGGTAGTCCGACGAGCTGCCGGGCCAGGGCGAGGACGTCCGGCGGGACCGTGTCCTCCGTGGCTTCACGCTCGCGTTCCTTCAGTCCCGACCACCGATCAACGCTCTTGGACCACGCGTCCTGTTGGCCGGGCGAGTAGCCGAGCGCCCGCGCGATGTCCCGCACCGCGGACCGGCCACGGTAGGTGATGACGTTGGCCACCTGGGCTGCGTGGTCGCGGCCGTAGCGGGCGTAGACGTACTGGATGACCTCCTCGCGGCGGCCGGCTTCGATGTCGACGTCGATGTCCGGCGGGCCGTCCCGATCCGGGGAGAGGAACCGCTCGAACAGCAGGTGCGCCCCCACCGGGTCGACGTTGGTGATGCCGAGGGCGTAGCAGACCGCCGAGTTGGCGGCCGAGCCCCGGCCCTGGCAGAGGATCCCCTCCCGGCGGCAGAAGTCGACGATGTCGTGGACCACGAGGAAGTAGCCGGGGAACCCGAGCCCGGAGATCACCCGCAGCTCGTGGTCGATCTGCGCGTAGGCCCGGGGCGCCTCGTCCCGCGGACCGTAGCGGCGCGCGGCTCCGGCGTACGTGTGCTCGGCGAGCATGGTGTCCTCGGTGTGGCCCTCGGGGACGTCGAACGGTGGCAGTTCGGGGGCGATGAGCTGCAGGTCGAAGGCGCACTCCCGCCCGAGCCGCGCGGCGCCGGCCACCGCGTCCGGCCACCGGTCGAACAACTGCGCCATCTCCTCGCCCGAGCGCAGGTGTGCGCCGCCGGCGGCGGGCAGGTGCGCGGCGTGGGTCTCCAGCGATTCGCGCGCGCCGAGGGAGGCCATGACCGAGGCCAGCCGCGCGTCCTCCGGTCCCGCGCAGTGGGCGGCGGTGGTGGCCACGACCGGCAGCCCGGCCTCGGCGGCGACCCCCGCGAGCGCGTCGCACCGCTCGGTGTCCTCGGGCACGCCGTGGCAGGTGAGTTCGACGATCACCCGGTCCGCACCGAAGAGGTCGACGAGCTGATCCAGCGCGGTCCGCGCGGCCACCGTGTCGTACCCGCCCGCTCCCCCGCCGCGTTCGAGCGCCCGCCGGACCCGGCCCCGGCGACAGCCGGTGAGGACGTACCAGTGCCCGCCGGCGGCCTCGGCGAGCTCGGCGACCTCGTACCGCGGCTCGCCCTTGGCCCCGCCGCGCAGGTGCGCCCGGGCGATCACGCGCGAGAGCCGCCGGTAGCCCTCCCCGCCCCGGGCGAGCACTAGCAGGTGCTCGCCGCCGGGCAGCGAGAGCTCGGCGCCGAACACGGTGGCCAGCCCCAGTTCGGCGGCCGCCTCGGCGAAGCGTACGACCCCGTACAGCCCGTCGTGGTCGGTGATCGCGAGCGCGGTGAGTCCGAGTTCCGCGGCCGCCTCGGCCATGGCTTCCGGCGAGGAGGCCCCGTCGAGGAAGCTGTACGCCGTGTGGGCGTGCAGTTCCGCGTACGGCACGGCGTCGCGTGGGCGGGGGCCCGGCGGCGGCGTGTACCCGCCACGCGTACGGGACCAGGCGGGCGCGTCGCTGCCGTCGCCGGGGTGCGGGTGCTCGGGGCCGCGTGGGTCCGGGCGCCCGGACAGGATTCGTTCGAGTTCGGACCAGCTCTCGGGCCCGTGGTACCAGTTCACCGGGCATCGCCCCCCGGGGCGCCGCGGCCGGTGGGAGCGTGGTCAGAGTCGGGTGAACGACTCCACGACCCAGCCCGATGCCTCGCCGGGCTCGGGTTTGCGGCAGCTCTTCCGCCGCGGCGGCAGCTCCCGTGTCCCGGTCTCGACGCGCCAGGCGCGTCCGTCGGTGTGGCGGACCACGGCCACGAGCGGGTCGTCGGGGTCGATGGTGACCACGAGGTCGTCGATCCCCGCCTCGACGCCCGAGTCGCGTACGGCGACCTCGGCCACCTGCCCGGCCGGCGGCCAGGTGCTGCGTCCCCGCAGGTTCTCGGTGGCGACCCGGCCCTCCAGTTCGGCCTCGACGATCCGGAGCGCGTTGCCCTGCTCCGCGGGTCCGTAGGTGTAGCCCGTCCCCGGCGAGAGCACCACGGGGGCGAACCGGTGGCCGCCGGTGTGCGAGCACTCCCACACGCCGGCGTCGGGGTCGAGCCCGGCGAGCCGCCCGCCCACCTCGGCCTCGAGCCGGGCCGCGACGGGGCGCCCGCGGACGGCGCAGCACTGGTCCCGCTTGGCGTGTGTGCACACGAGCGTGACCGGCGCGGTGACCTCCCGGGTGCCGGGGACGTCCGCCCCGGGCGCCAGGTCCATCCCGAGCAGGTCCGCCGGGCCGTCGACGCGACCCGAGCGGGTGCTCCGACTGCCCGGCCGGGTGTCACAGAGGTAGAACCGGGGGCGATCGACGCGCCGCCCCTCGCGGCCGGGCCGACGGATGAAGAGCATGCGGGCCCCGTGGGCCGCGACGTGCGACTTGAGCCGCCCGGAGAGGTCCTCGCCCAGCGCCTCGCCGTCGAAGATGTCGCGCCCCCATCTTCCGGGGACCTCCAGGAGCACCCAGGCCTGCTCGTGCGCGGCGGTGCCGGGCTGCGGTTCGTCCGCGGAGAGGACGGAACACCAGTCAGGATGGAGTGAGGGGTCGAAATCAGCCACGTCCCCATGGTGCCCCACGCGTCGGCGAGGTGTAACTGTAGCCACCTCGTGGGACAAAAGTGATAAATGGGTTTTACGCTGGAGGCATGAGCTTCCGACATCGCCGCCTCGCCGCTGCCGCCGCACTCACCGCTGCGGCCTCCCTGACCCTCGCGGGGTGCGGGGCCGACACCCCGGATCCCGCGCCCTCGCCGTCGAGCGAGACGGCCGCCGCGGGATCCTCCCCGGCCGCGCAGGCCCGGGCACTGGCGCCGGGAGAGGCCGAGGCCGCCGACCCGTCGGCGCGACCCGCAGACTCGGCGCCCAAGAGCGAGGAGTCCGGCGAGAGCGTCGACCGCGCCGAACTCGTCGTGAGCGAGATCCGCGTGGGCGACCACGGAGGCGAGGACCGCGTGGTCTTCGAGCTGGCCGGCCAGGGCGTCCCGGGCTACTCGGTCGACTACGTGGACGCCCCGGTCCAGCAGGGCAGCGGCGCCCCCGTCGAGGTGGGCGGGGACTCGTTCCTCCAGGTGACGCTCTCCGACCAGGTGCTGCCCACCGAGACCGACCTGACCGAGATGCCGGTGGGCACCGTCTCCGGCGGCGAGTCGACGGACGTGGCCGGCGTGGCCTTCACCGGCCAGTTCGAGGGACAGGCCCGTTCCGTGATCGGCCTCGAGGGCGCCGACCGCCCCTTCTCCACCTTCCTGCTGCAGGACCCGCCCCGCCTCGTGGTGGACATCGAGCGCTGAGCCCGCGGACGGGCCCGCCCCGTGCGCGTTCCTCCTGTGCGCGGTCATTCGTACACTCCCTCGACCGTCCAGCGCCCCGACTCGTCCCCGAGCGCGCAACCGAGCAACAGTGCGGCCGACCGCTCGGGGACGACCTGCATCCGGGCCCGGGGCCCGCGGGGCTCACCACCGGGTCCGAGCTCCCACCAGGCCTCGTCCAACGGCCACGGCCGCGACCAGCCGGCCACCGCGTCCCGCCGCCGTCCGACCTCGAGGACCTCGGGCCTCCCGCTGAGCAGCCCGCGTGCGGTCACGTGGACGGGCTCCCCGCCGCCGGTACGCAACACGACGCCGCCCCTGATCGGGACGCGCGCCACGACCTGCGACCCGGGGTCCCCGCTCTCCCGGATCTCCAGCCGGTAGGCCGTGCCCGGCCACACCACCGAGGGGGACGGTGCGGGCAGCGCGCCGGGCCACGGCCCCCGCGAGGCCGGCTCCGGTGGCGCCTCCCCGTACGCCACGGACCACACCCTGTCGTCGGGGCCACGGCCGCCCACCCCGACGGGGACCCGGACGGCTTCCGGCCCGAGCAGCCCCTGGACCCGTACGAGGGCCCGGTGGACCCGCGCCTCGGCCAGTCCCGCCTCGCCCCACAGCCCCTCCTGGACGCGGCCGGCCGCGACGACCTCCACCGGCTCGAGGGCCAGCGAGGTGACCGCCCCGCCGTCACCGCCCGCGAGCGCGGTACCGGTGAGCCAGCCCTCGAGCTGCCACCGCAGCCGGTCCGCGGTGCCCTCCGGGGTGAGCGGCGAGGAGCACCGCCACACGCGGCTCACCTCCGTTCCCCCCTCGACCCGCGCCGTGATGGACAGACGGAGGCACACGACCCCCGCCGCGGCGAGCGCGGAGTGGAGCTCGCCGGCCAGCCGGCGGCCGAGGAACGCCGCCTCGTCCACCCGCTCCAGGGGCGGGTCACACCGGTGCTCGACGGCCGCCCCCGTGGGCACCGCCGACACCGACGGGGGCCGCCAGGGCACCGCGCGGGCGATGCGGTGTGCCCCCGCGCCGGCCTCGCCGAAGCGGGTGGCCACGTCCCGCGGCGGCAGCGCCGCGAAGTCCCCCAGCGTCCGCACCCCGAGCCGACCCAGCAGCCCGACCAGCTCCGCCAGTTCCTCCACGTCCCCCAGTGCGGACTCCACGACGAGCGCCCCGATCGGGAGCCCCGCCAGATACCCGGTGTCCCCGCCCGGGTCCAGGAGTGCGGAGCCCCGCGCGGCCAGCACCGCCGTGGGCAGCTCGTCCGCCAGCCCCACCTGGCATTCCGTGTCCGTCGCGGCCACCGCGTCCATCACCCGGGTGACCACCTCCTCGCGTCCGCCGTGGAAGCGCAGTGCCCCGTCGGCGGAGAAGACGAACAGCCCGGGACGCAGGACCTCGATGCCCGGCACCACGGCGTCCAGGGCCTGCACCACGGGCTCGAACCACACCGCGTCCCGCGCGGGGTCCGCCGCCACCACGAGGAGTTCCGGGCAGCGGAACTGCGCCTCCCGTCGGCGCAGCCCGCGCCGCACCCCGGCCGCACGGGCGACGGCGTTGCACGCGAGCACCCCGCGGGGGCCGACGACCGCCAGCGGCAGGTGCAGCCCGTGCCCCTCGGCCCGGGCCGCCGCGACCGCCGGCCAGTCCGGGCACCACACCGCCATGACCCGCGCGCTCATCCCGCCGCCACCCATTCCGCGGAGCGCACCGGCGGGACCGCCCGCCCGGAGCATCGCACCAGTGTCGACACCGCGGACAGTCGCCCGGCCCCGGCCCCCAGGCCCCCGTAACGGCAGTGCCGGCCCGCCAGCGTGAGCTCCGACCCGGGCCAGTCCGACCCCACGAGCAGCACCGCCCCCGCGGCGCGCACCCGGCCGGCGAGCACCCGGGCCCGGGACGGGGCGACCACCGCGACGTCGGGCCCCACCAGGACCAGGTCCAGCCCGTCGAGCAGCACCGACACCACCGACGCCGGGTCCGGGCCCGGATCCGGCACCAGCGCCAGGCAGTCCAGCCGGCCCCCCTGCTCGGCCACCGCCGCCACGCCGAGCTCCGGCCACCCCACGACCGCACACCGCGCCCCGGAGGCCGTCGCCGCGGCGAGCAGTCCCACGCGGAGGGCGGCGCTCCCGGCCACGGCCGTCACCCGGCCCGCCGGCAGCACTCCGCCCGGCAGCAGAGGCGCCACCGAGTCCGGCACGGCCACGCCCGGCACCACGGCTCCGGGCCCCGCAGCGCCCGGTGCCGCAGCGTCCGGGGCCGCAGCGGGATCCGCCTCGATGACCGGAGCCTCCGCCTGCGCCCGCGGCTCCACCGGCGCCTCCGCGCGCGCCGCCGCGGGCGGGCCGCCACCTGGCATCGAGGCCAGACGTCGACGCAGTTCCGCGACACGGTCGGCCTTACCCAGGCCTGACAGATCAGCAGGAGAAGGCCCCACTACCATCGTCAGCACCTCCCGTCACCGTCGACACGCCGAGGACGTCGCGAATCGAACTACCTTTCGACTACGCGAACAGTGAACACCACGGGTACGACACGGCGCAAGAACGCCTGTTCGAGAGGGGTCGGCTCGTCGTCGTACCCCGGTTGTCGGCCCCGGGTGCCGGGCTCGGCCGACATACCGGGCCGCCACAGAAAAACGCCCCGCCGACCCTCTGGTCGACGGGGCGTCACGGAACGCAGGCGGTCAGTACTCCCCGGGGGGATCGCTGGCGGGGAAGGACTCGTCGACCAACTCGTCGACGAGCTCGTCGTCGTGCTCGTGTCGGGCCTGCTCGGCAGACTTCTCGTCAGTGCGGTCAGCGTGCTTCGGATGGGTCATGCATCAACCTCCTACCGCCGCGGGCGGGAACACGGCACCATTCAGCGTAATCCCCTCCCGCACACCCGCAACCGCGCCGGACAGGACAGTCAGCCGGGCTCGACGTCCGGCAGGGAGCGCAGCCAGTCCAGGACCGGGCCGGCGACGACCCGCGTGAACTCCTCGTATCCGGCGGCGCCCGGGTGCGCGCCGTCGCCGTCCTCGACCCCCCGCATCCACGCACCACCGGAGCGCAGGGCATCGAACGTCGGCACGAACGGCACCCCGGCCTCCGCGCACACGGCCGCCATCGCGACGGACCGGGCCGCGATCCGCTCGTTAGCTGTTGCGGGGCAGAAGGTTGATGGCGCAGCCACCCGAATGTAGATGTATGCGAATCGCATATACTTCTGGTCATGGAACCCAACCTTGAAGAAGCGATCAACGAGTGGCATGCGAGCGTCAATGCCCGCGACCTGCAGCGATCTGAGCGTGCGGTAGGCGATCCAGTCGTCGTGCTCGGTCCGAAGGGCGCGGGTCCGATCACGCCTGCGCAGTTTGCCGAATGGGTGGAGCGTTCGGGGATCAAGTTGGTCTCACGGTCCTGGCACCCCGTTAGCGAGCGATTGATGGTGGTCGAGGAGGACGCGACCTGGCCCGAGAGCGCGGAATCGACGCGGGTGGCGACGGTCTTCCGCGCTTCCGGCGGGAAGGTCACGGCTGCTCTCAGGCTGCCGGACCTCAAGGCCGCTCTCGAGTTGGCCTACATCTGCCGCGAGATGGCGGCAACCGAGTGACAGACCTCGGCCCGGGACAGGTCCTGTTCCATTTCGTCAGGCACTGGTCACGTCGGTCTGTCACAGCGGACACTGGCGGTGAGCAGGGGCGGCTCGTGCTCGTGTGCGAGGCTGTCCATGCGCTGAGGCTGCGCGCTACCCCGGCAACGGTGAACGCGATCGCGCAGGAGGTCGGGATCGACCAGAGCGGCGCGTCACGGTTGATCAAGAGCGCCACCGCAGCCGGGTACCTCGTCATGGCAGCGTCCGCGACGGATGGCCGACGACGCGAAGCATCACTCACCTCTGCGGGCCGGTCGATGCTGGACCAGGCGCATCGTTGGCAGGAGGAAGTGTTCGCTGACCTGACCAGAGGCTGGAGCGACAAGAAGCGCCGCGACTTTCAGCAGGCAATGACCGACCTAATGGACCGCTCCTACGAGATGGACGCATGAGCCACGCCAACGCCCCGCTCAGCATCGAGGGACGCCGCCGGCTGGTCGAGCGATGCAAGACGCGTGGTGGCTCGAATCAGGGGTTGAGAACGATAGGCAACAGGAGGCTCGGTGGGTGCCTACTGAAGGCTGGCGTGCAGGTCGGGATGAGTAGACGAGGAGGGCGCTGAAAGGTCACTCGTGATGGGCGAGGGCGAGCGAGTACTTGGCAGGTGAACTGCCTGACTAAGGACTCAGAACGGGGTTCGGAATCGGGCTCACCGACCTGCCGGAGTTCTCATGCACGACACACCCTCAAACCCGCAGCCCGGGGTCGTTTTACAGGTGAGGGGCCTCGTCTCCACCGACGTGGCCGTGCAGGTGCCGCCATACCGCCCCATGCGGTGAGTATGAGTCGGGTGATCAGCAGTCGGAGGTTCCAACTGCGACAGGTGCTCGAATGTGCCCAGCAGCCAGCTTCAGCACGGTAGCGCAAGCTTTTTTGCTGTGACTGCGATGTCAGTTATACCCGGCGGGCGCGGATCGCGATAAGTGCGGCCTCGACGCGGTTCCTGGCACCGGTCGTCCTCAGGATCGAGGAGACGTGAACCTTGACCGTGCCGGCGGCCAGATGAAGATCGGTCGCGATTTCGGCGTTCGTCGCCCCCTCGCTGAGCCTAATGAGGATCTCCTGCTCGCGCGGCGTCAGCTGCTCGAAGCGGCTCAGGGCGTCGGTGTAGGCGGAGTAGCGATCCACGACGGCGGAATCGAGCAACCTCCTGGCGATCGACGGGGAGAAGAAGGCCCCGTGGCCCGCGATGGCGTGCACGGCCGCAAGGAGCTGGCGCGGGTCACCGGACTTGAGCACGAACCCGTCTGCGTCGGATCGGATGGCCTCCATGACGTAGTCGTCCTCGCCGAAGGTGGTAACGATCAGGCACGGCACCCGCATCGGGCGCGTGCGGAGTCGCTGGAGCACCTCCAGGCCGGTGAATCCGGGCATCTGGATGTCGAGCAGCACCACGTCTGGGATGTGCGTGTTGACCAGCTCCAGGGCCGAGATCCCGTCCGAAGCCTGGCATACGACTTCGATGCCGGGGTCGGTCTCGAGGACCCCGACGATCCCGGCTCTCACGAGCGGTTCGTCGTCGACCACCGCGACCCGGATGACGCTGTTGCGGTCGTTCATCGGTCTTCCCCCGTGACGTACTCGAGTTCTGCGACAGAATCGCCGTGGAAGCAGACCCGATGGACATCGCCGGCGGCGTCGTTGAAAGAGTCTGCGGTCACCGCGTAGGAGTGGCACCCCGGCTGGCGCGTCTCGCCGCGTCGCGGTGGCAGCTCGTGGTCGGGAAGCAGAGGGAGCACGTCCTCTCGGGTGTCTCCGACCGAGAGCGATGCGAAGTCATCGGGAGACAGTACCGTCCGGCTCTTCTGGAGATGCGATGCCGCTTCGCCGACCGCGAGCCCTGCCACAATTACTGCGACGGTAGCCAGGACCAGACGCCGGCGTGCACGCCTGGTGGAACCCGATCGAGGTTCATCGTCCCCGATTTCCTCTCCGCCCTCGTCGCCAATGCTCGAGGGGCCCTCGGCGACTGGAAACGTAGCCGTGACGACGAAGCGGTCCTTCTGCTGTGTCGCCTCGAGATCGCCGCCGGCCGCAGACAGGGTGTGCCTGAGCCCGGCGAGACCAGTACCGGAAGTGCGCATAAAACCGTGCCCGTGCAGCACCCGATTGGAGACGCTGACCCGGAGCCTATCGCCGGTGTCCGTCACGAGGACGGTGATCGTCTCGCCTGGTGCATAACGGGTCGCGTTCGTGATTGCCTCTCTGAGGACGCGCTGGACGAGATCTCGCCCGAAAATGTCGAGCCGGAAGTCGCCCGGGAGCCCGGTGACGTCGATGCGTGCCCCGGCGTCGCGTGCTCTGCGGATGACCGTCTCCGCCGTTTCGGTTCCTGTTGGGTCCAGAGGTTCCCCTGTTCGCAGGCTCACGACTGAGTTTCCCAAGCGTTCGACGGCTTGGGCGATTTCCAGCCGCGCGTTCGAAAGTGCTGCCCGCGAGGAGTCCGGCAACGATGAGTTGAGCTCGAGGCGAGCGACGGTCAATGCGACGAGACTCAGCGAATGCCCGAGATCGTCATGGAGCGACTGAGCAAGATCCAGCCGCTCGGCTGTGGAGCGCCGCTCGAGTTCAGCGACCCGTTCGCGCCGCTTCAGCTCGCGTTCCTGATCGGCCTGCCGGCCCAGATTGACGTACTGGCGCAACGCGACCGCGGCCAGCCATGGCACCCCTGCTCGCAGCAGGGCCGGAGGCAGCTCTTCGGAGAGATAGATCCAATGCCCGTCCACTAACATGGCCCGAGCCGCGCTGGCCGCGACGAGGACGGTCAGCCCCCACAGTCCGACGCGGAGCCCACGCGACCAGGCACCGATGGCAATGGCGACGAGTCCAAGGAGCAGAACGATCATCAGGCCGGGCTCAGGCACGGC
Organism: Candidatus Dietzia intestinipullorum; assembly: GCA_019119635.1. Taxonomy (GTDB): domain Bacteria; phylum Actinomycetota; class Actinomycetes; order Mycobacteriales; family Mycobacteriaceae; genus Dietzia; species Dietzia intestinipullorum. The sequence continues at coordinate 3,065 of DWWP01000055.1, read as the reverse complement.
GGCCAGGAGACCGAACACAGCGGCGCTCAACACTTCTGCACCTCGCCGCAGCGGTGTCCTGCCCACGATCCTCATGGACTCCATTGTCCCAGACAGCTCCTCCGTCCAACTCTGCCAAACATGCAGTCAACGCGATCCTGGTCTATGTCCAATGGCATAGACGAGTGAAGCACTCTGGCAGATTCGCAGGACCATGGACGTTCATAGCGTTGAATCCATGGACACAGACTCAACGCTAATAGCGATTTCGCCGCCTCGAGAAAGCAAGTCTCGGCGGGTGCCCAGAGTTAGCTGGGTATTGGTCGTGGCGACAGTGCTCGTTGTTGGCGCGACTCTGGCTTATTCGGTGCGCGAGGAGGTGTACATGAGAGCGGTGCACTGGGCGAACGGGTCTGGGCTGGAAGGTAGTATCGACTTGGTCGCAAGCAAGGGGCTGTTGGCGCTCGTGACCCTGGTGGCTGCTGTGGCGCTTTGGGCCTTCTTCCGGTCCCGTCGCCGGTTCTGGACGCTAGTCAGCGCCGGTGCAGGTGTCATCGCCGCCTATGCGCTCAGCGAGGGGATCAAGGTCCTGGTCGCCGAGCCGCGGCCGTGCACAGCGGCAGACCTGGCCACTGTGATCGCATGTCCCGCTGCGGGTGACTGGTCGTGGCCTTCGAACCACGCGGTGCTGGCCGCGGCCTTCGCCACCGCCTGCATCAGCGTCCTCACGCGCGCGGGCTGGGTCGCAGTCCCGATTGCCGTCGGCATCGCCGTCTCGCGTGTGCTGGCCGGCGTCCACTATGCCCACGACGTCCTCTCCGGGCTGGCATTGGGAATGCTCGTCGTCGCTGGCGTCGTGATTGCCATCCGCCCACTACTCGACCGAATGTTGGCCGCCGCGGGAGACGCAGAGTCGAAGAGGGACGGCTGGGCATGATCGAGGTCGAGCATCTGTCCAAGCGCTATCGTAGGGTCACGGCGGTCGACGACGTCACGTTCTCGGTTCCCGATGGCGTCATCACTGGGTTTCTGGGGCCGAACGGCGCGGGCAAGTCGACAACAATGAGGGCCATGCTCGGGATCGACCGCCCGACCTCGGGCACCGCCCTGATCGATGGCCTGCCGCTGTCCGGTCACAACCGTCCCGCCCTCGTTGCCGGTGCCGTGCTCGACACGTCCTGGTTTCACCCCGGACGCACCGGACTGGCCCACCTGGAAACCGTCGCGGCCTCCGCACGTCTGCCCGTGTTCAGCTCCCGAGAGGCCCTGGCCGCCGTCGGCATGACCACGGCCGCGCGTCGGCGCGTCGGGGCCTACTCCCTGGGAATGAAGCAGCGTCTCGGCATCGCCACTGCCATGCTAGGCAAGCCGCGGAACATCATCCTTGATGAGCCGATGAACGGCCTGGACCCTCAGGGTATGGAGTGGATGCGCACCTACCTGCGCTCTCTCGCCGGCCAAGGGCACGCAGTGCTCGTTTCCTCCCACCTGCTCACCGAGATGGAGACCCTGGCCGAGAGGCTCGTCATCATCGGGCAGGGGCGGCTGCTAGGCGAGTGGGAGACAACCGATCTCGCGCTCACGCGCGGGCGAGAGGCGCGGATCAGCACCGAGGACAATGCCCGCCTCGCCACGAAGCTTTCCGGTCTCGGCGTCACCGTCGGCGGCGACGCCGAGGAACTCCGCGTAGCCTTCGACGACGCGATCCCGGACACGACCGCGCTCTCACGCGTCTGCAGGGAACTCAATGTACTCATCACTTCGCTTGGCGAAGAGCCCATCCGGCTCGAGGACTTGTTCCTCGACCTGACCGCTGCTTCCTCCGATTACACCGCAGGAGACGAACGACTGTGAGCCCCGCCATCCGAGCCGAGGCGCGAAGGTTGCTGTCCCTGCGCTCCACCGGCATCTTTGCAGCACTCCTGATCGGCTGCTGCTTCGGGCCGATCATCGTCATGGGCATCATCTACGACCCCACGTACCAGGGCCCAATCGACGCCAGCGACTTCGGTAAGTGCGCAAGCATTTTCCACGTCCTGGCAATCGTGTTCGCCGGCACCTACACTGCCACCGAGATTCGTTCAGGCTCGCCCGCCATCTCTTTCCTCACCCAGCAGCACAGGTGGTCCTCTCTCGCCGCCCAGTACATGGTCACGTCAGTCTTCCTAACCCTCACCTACGTCGTAGGCATGTGCCTGGCCTTGATGACGGCGCTGTTCTATCCAGACGGACTTGTTATGACCGGCCGCGGCTGGGCCTACCTCGGCCTATATGGAGTAATCGTTCTCCTCTGGTCCCTGATGGCGACATCGCTAGCCGTCATCACACGATCGGTGGCAGCCGCGGTCGCCGCACCGATCACCTGGATGCTCCTAATCGAACAGCTCATGGTCCAGATCCCCATGCTCGAGAAGATCACCCCCTGGCTACCTTTCACCGCCAGCCACGCGCTCCTTACCAGCGCACTCGGCCAAGTCAACCTCGAGGACATCACAGCGGTCCCCGTCCTCGCCGTTCTCGTTCCCGTCCTCGTCCTGATGGGTGCGGCTGCGGTACTGCACGCCAGACGTGACGCCCCGTAGCCCCGTGTGGGCGCTTCCTTTCAACGTGGTGGAAGGGCAGTCTCGCGCGGGGTCCCACCATCTCCAATTCGGAATGCACATGTAACGGGGCGAGCCTCGTGCGGGGAAAACTGCCGGCCCTCCTGGCCGAAACGACAAGAATGCGAACGGACACCCCTTGCCCACTCTATCCGTGAGGGCACTAGTCAACGACACCCTATGAGCCTGCTAGGGCGTGTCTCCCATAGCTGAGTTGGTGACTTGCACAACGGTGGCAGCATGGAATGAGCAGAAATGCGGTTTTCAAGGCGGTCCCTGCCGTTCTGCCCTCGAATGAGTCACCACCACTAAGTAGGAACGTGTGCTATACACACGGTGTGACTCACGCCACTCACTATACGTCGATTGCATGGAAATCGGTCATCATCGTGATGATCACCCTGCTCGTTTACGGACTCTCCGGTATCGCCTCACCGAGTGCCCACGCTACGGATCCCGATGCTCGCCCGCATGTGCCCGAGAACT
>DWWP01000054.1 GCA_019119635.1 Candidatus Dietzia intestinipullorum | reverse complement strand
GACGACGCCGACTTGACGAACTCTCCCTGATCGCGGAGCTTCGTCAGAAGTTCTTTACTGGTGATACCGAACTCTTTTGCCAGTTCGTGTACCCGGGGCTTGCCTGCCACTGCTCTCCTCACTGCGAGGTCTCCACGGCAGGCTGGCCGGGCGACCTCGGACTACGTTCGATGGACGTTCATCGCTGGAGCTTCACGGTGTGCTCATCGTGTCTGGTCCGTTCCTTTGCGTTCTCTGCTCCGCTCACCGGCCCGTGTGGCCGCCGAGTGGTCTCGTCCGCGGGGCGAAGCGCCCCGAGGACCTCCGTGATCGCGTCCTGGGACACGGTCCCGGCGACGCGCAACGACCTCGTGAAGGCCTTGCGGTCGAGTGCTGTCGCGATGCACCGCGCGTCGCGGTGCACCCAGGCCCCACGCCCCACCGCTCGTCTGCGAGGGTCCGGCAAGAGGGCCCCGAGCTCCGGATCGTGGACGATCCGGAGCAGCCGGGAATCGGGTTCCCGACGGCGGCAGCCCACACAGGTCCTGACCGGACCCGTCACCTCGGCGTCGCCGACATGCTGGTCTCGTCTCTCCCGCATCCGGCCGCCTCGGCATCTCGCCGCCCTCCCACACAGGCGGGTGAGCGTGCAGTCACTGTGACAACGGATCAGTCTACAGGTCCGGAGGGCCTAAGAACTAACGGCGCGCCCGACCGCGTGGGCACCCCGGCCGCGTGCCGGCCCGGCAGGCGGGTGTCACTCGGCGTCACTGTGGATGTCGATGCGCCACTGTGTGAGGCGGTGCGCGAGTCGTGCGTTCTGCCCTTCCTTGCCGATCGCCAGCGAGAGCTGGTACTCGGGCACGACCACGCGTGCGGCCCGTAGCTGTTCGTCAACCACCGTCACCGACACCACCTTGGCCGGAGACAGCGCGTTGCCCACGAATACGGTTGGGTCATCGTCGTAGTCGACGATGTCGATCTTCTCGCCGCCGAGTTCCGCCATCACCGCCCGCACCCGGGCACCGTTGGGCCCGATGCAGGCGCCCTTGGCGTTGAGACCGGAGATGGTCGACTCGACGGCGATCTTCGTACGGTGACCGGCCTCACGGGCGATCGCCGCGATCCGGACCGACCCGTCACCGATCTCCGGGACCTCGAGCGAGAAGAGGCCGCGCACGAGGTCGGGGTGGGTGCGGGAGAGCGAGACCGACGCACCGTGCGGGCCCTTGTGTACGCCCACCACGTGACACTTGATGCGCTGTCCGTGGTCGTACGTCTCTCCCGGGACCTGCTCTGCCGGGGCGAGAGCCCCCTCGGTACCCCCGTTCTCGGGGCCGATGTGGACCACGACGACCCCGCGGGCGTTGGCGCGGGAGTCCGACTGGATCACGCCGCTGACCACCTCACCCTCGTGGGCGACCATGTCGCCGTAGACCCGGTCCGTCTCGGCCTCGCGCAGCCGTTGGAGGATGATCTGCCGGGCGGTGGCCGCCGCGATGCGGCCGAAGTCCGACGGGGTGACGTCGAACTCGCCGATCCTGTTGCCGTCGTCGTCGACCTCCGCTGCGAACACGGCGACCGTCCCGGCTTTGCGGTCCAGGTCGATCCGGGCGACCTTGTGGGCGTCGTCGGACCGCTTGTAGGCGGTCAGCAGTGCGTTCTCGAGCGTCTGCACGAGGTCGTCGAGCGGGATCTCCCGCTCCTGCGACAGCATGTTCAGCGCCGCCATGTCGATGTTCAACGGTTCTCTCCTTCTCGCACGCCACGTCCGGACTCGCCCGGTCCCGACAGGAGGTCGACCTCGTCCTCCGGCGGGGGCCGGAACTCGACCCGGATCACGGCGTGGGCCACCTGCTCCAACGCTACCGAGTCCGCCCGGACCGTACGACCGGACCTCGAGACCAGGACCACGCTGCCGGCGGCCTCGTCGAGGTCGCCCACCCGGGCCGGCGAGGGGCCGGTCGCGGAACCCGCGTAGGTCAGCTCCACCAGTCGACCGCGGGCGCGGCGCCAGTGCCGCGGCTCGGTGAGGGGCGCGTCCGCTCCCCGGCTGGTCACCTCGAGGGTGACCGCACGGTCGGGGTCACCCCAGGACTCCGCCAGGGCATCGAGCGCGCCCGAGAGTTCCGCGAGTACATCCAGCGGGACACCCCCGTCCGCGTCGACGACGACGCTGACCGTCCATGCGGACGAGCGGGAGTCCTCCCGGATCTCCTCGAGGTCCAGGCCACGGTCGGCGGCCGCCTCACTGATGTGGGCCCTGTCGGGCTCGGGGACGATCACGGCGCTCCTGGAGTCGGGTGGCGGGCTGCCGATCCGGGTCGCGGTCGGGCCGGACCACTGTACCGCCTCCACACGGCCACCCCCGCCCCCTGGCATCATGTCGGGGTGCCCGTTCCCACCCCCACCCCCCTGACCCGCCGCGGGTTCATGACCGCCTCGGCCGGCCTCGTCGGTCTCCTTTCCTCCGGCGGATGCGCGACGTCCACGACGGAGAGCGAACCGGACCCGCTGCGCCGACTGGCGGACGCGGCCACCCGCGACGCCCGTGAACTGGCGGCGGCCGATGCCTCGCACGGGTCGGATGCGGACAGACTTCGCAGGATCGGCGGGGTGCGGGCCGTCCACGCCGAGCGGCTCACCGACGAGATCGAGCGCGAGGCAGGCGGCCTGCAGTCCCTCACGGACGCCGTCGGCTCGTCGGGGTCGGCCGCGCCCTCCCCCGGCCGGGACGATGCCGCCCCGGCCGTATGCCCGCCGACCGACGAGGTCCGTCGGAGGCTCCGCGCGGATGCCGGGGAGGCGGCGGAGGCCGCCATCTCCGCCGAGGGCTACCGTGCCGAGCTCGCGGCCGCGGTCTCGGCGGCGTGCACCGCCGCGCTCGAGGTGGTGCTCTCATGACCACACCGCAGGGGCTCGCTGCCGAGGACGCGGCTGTGTACGGATACGGGCTCGTCCTCTCCGGGGCGGGTCCGTCCATCCGGGCCGCGGCGACCCGCGAACTCACCGCGCACCGCGCGCGCAGGGATGCAGCTGAGGCGCTCTGGCCCGACGCCCCGCCGGCGCCCACCGGCTACTCCACCTCCGAGGACACCTCACTGTCCCCCGTACTCCTCGCGATCCGGCTCGAATCCGACTGCTGTGAGGCGTGGCGCGCGGAGGCCGGAATAGCCGACACACCGGAGCGTCGACGGTTCTGTGTGGACGCGCTCACTGCGGCGGCCGTCCAGCTGGCCCGGTGGCGGACCCTCGTCCCGGGCGCTCCCTTCGAGGAGCTCCCCGGCTTTCCCCGCTCGTAGCTCGGGCCGCGCTCCCGATCAGCTGGCCGAGCGGATCAGGCGGACGATCTCGTCGGAGGCGCCGTCCACGGGCACCTGGATGACCTCACCTGTGGCGCGTTCGCGCACCTCCACGGTCCCGTCCGACCACCCCCGGCCCACCACGACGATCCAGGGCACACCGATGAGCTCGGCGTCCTTGAACTTGACCCCCGGCGAGGCCTTGCGATCGTCGAAGAGCACCTCCAGTCCGGCCGCGTCGAGGACCTCGACGAGCCCGGCGGCACCGGTGATCGCCGCCTCATCCTTGTTGGCGATCACCACGTGGACATCGGCCGGGGCCGCCTCGGGCGGCCACACCAGGCCCTTGTCGTCCGCGTACTGCTCCGCCAGGGCCGCGACGAGGCGGGTGACCCCGATCCCGTACGAGCCCATGGTGACGCGTACCGGCTTGCCGTTCTCCCCGAGGACGTCGAACCCGAAGGCGTCGGTGTACTTGCGGCCGAGTTGGAAGATGTGGCCGATCTCGATACCGCGCGCCAGGGTCAGCGTGCCGTGCCCCTCCGGCGCCGCGTCGCCCTCGCGGACATCGGCGGCCTCGATGGTGCCGTCCGGGGTGAAATCCCGCCCGCACACCAGGTCCACGACGTGCCTGCCCTGCGCGTCGGCCCCCGTGATCCATGACGTGCCGTCGACCACGCGGGGGTCGACGAGAAAACGGACCTCGTTCTCCACGAGTGCCCGGGGCCCGATGTACCCCTTGACCAGGAACGGGTGCGACTCGAAGTCCGACTCGTCGAGGACTGCGACCTCGGCCGGCTCGAGAGAGGCCTCGACCCGCTTCATGTCGACCTCGCGGTCGCCGGGCACACCGATGCCGAGCAGTTCCCATTCCCCGCCCGGTTCGCGGACCTTGAGCATGACGTTCTTGAGCGTGTCCGCGGCTGTCACCTCCCGACCGAGGTCAGCCGAGTTCGCCCACGCCACCAGGGTGTCGATGGTCGGGGCGTCCGGGGTGTCATGGACGACGGCCGCGGGGAGCCCGTCGACCGGCCTGGTGGGGGGCGCCGGGGTGACGACGGCCTCGATATTGGCGGCGTACCGACCATCGGTGGACCGCACGAACGTGTCCTCGCCCGCCTCGGAGATCGCGAGGAACTCCTCCGAGGCCGATCCGCCCATCGCTCCCGAGGTGGCCGCACAGATCTCGTACTCGATCCCCAGCCGGTCGAAGATGCGCTGATAGGTCGCCCGGTGCTCCCGGTAGGACCGTTCGAGTCCGGCGTCGTCGAGGTCGAAGGAGTACGAGTCCTTCATGGTGAACTCGCGGCCACGCAGGATCCCGGCGCGGGGACGTTCCTCGTCCCGGTACTTGGTCTGGATCTGGTACAGCGTGACCGGCAGGTCCTTGTATGACGAGTACTCACCCTGCACGGTAAGGGTGAAGATCTCCTCGTGCGTCGGCCCGAGCATCACGTCGTTGCCCTTGCGGTCGGTGAACCGGAACAGCTCGGATCCGTACTCGGTCCAGCGGCCGCTGGTCTCGTACGGCTCGCGCGGCAGGAGCGCGGGCAGGCTGATCTCCTGGGCGCCGGAGGCGTCCATCTCCTCGCGCACCACCTGTTCGACCCTGCGGAGGGTGCGCAGGCCGAGCGGGAGCCACGAGTAGACGCCCGGGGCGACGCGGCGGATGTATCCCGCGCGCACCAGCAGTTTGTGGCTCAGAGCCTCGGCATCGGCCGGGTCGTCGCGGAGCGTACGCAGGAACAGGTGGGACAGACGCGTGATCACGGTGATCCAGCCTAGCCGCCCGCGGCGGGTGGCCCCGCCCGCCGGTAACCTCTGGCGGGTGCGCATCCTTCTGTCGCCCTCCGAGGCCAAATCCGTCGGCGGGACCGGTTCACCGCTGGACTTGGGTTCGCTGGCGCTTCCGTCACTCACCGACACCCGCCGGACGGTCGCCGACTCTCTGGTGGGACTGTGTTCCGACGACCCGACGGCCGCGCGCTCGGCCCTCGGGTTGAGCGAGAAGCTCGGCCACGAGGTCGCGCTCGACGCCGACCTGTGGGCCTCTCCCACGGCGCCGGCGTTGAGCCGCTACACGGGAGTGCTCTACGACGCCCTGGACCCCGGGTCGTTCACCGCCGCCACCCGGTCGCGGGCCGAGGGCCGGCTGTGGATCGGCTCGGCCCTGTTCGGCCTGCTCGCCGCCACGGACCCCATTCCCCACTACCGGCTCTCGGCGGCGACGCGGCTGCCGGGCCTGGGCACCCTGCGTTCGGTCTGGAGACCCGCGCTCACGGCGGCCACCACGGACTGGGCCGACGACCTCGTGGTGGATCTGCGCTCCGGTGGCTATCACGCGTTGGGACCCGTTCCCGGCGCGGTCACCGTGGACGTGGTGACCGAGTACCCGGACGGCTCACGCAAGGTGGTCTCGCACTTCTCCAAACATCACAAGGGGCTGCTGGCCCGTACCCTCGCCACGTCGAGAGCCGAGATGGGCGACGTCGGTGCGCTCCTTCGCGTGGCACGCCGAGCCGGACACACCCTCGAACGCACGTCGGAGTCGGTACTCACCATGGTGACGGAGCCGTGAGCACGCACTCCCGGTAACGCCCGGGCCCCGGGAGCGGCCGTCTCACCTCCAGCCGAGCTCCGGCGCCACGTGTGTGAGGATCGATTCCAGCAGGTGGGCGTTGTACTCGACGCCCAGCTGGGTGGGCACGGTGATCTGGAGGGTGTCGGCCGCCTCGATCGCCTCGTCGTCGCGGAGTTGTCCCACCAGCTCGTCGGGCTCGGCGGCGTAGGTCCGGCCGAAGACCGCACGCAGTCCCGGCTCGATGTTCCCGAACTGGTCGTCTCGTGCGCCACCGCCGAGGAAATATCTCCGATCAGTGTCATCGGTGATGGCGACGATCGACCGGGATACCGACACCCTCGGTTCGAAACCGTGGTCGTGTCCGGCCCATTCTTCCCGGAACGCCTCGATCTGTCTGCGCTGTTGGACATGGAGCGGCTCGCCGGACTCGTCCGCCTTGAGGGTGGAGGACATGAGGTGCATGCCGCGCGCCGCGGCCCAGCGGGCGGTCGAGTCCGACGCCGCCCCCCACCAGACACGGCGTCGCAGGCCGGGAGAACAGGGTTCGATCCGCAGCGGCCCCGGCGGATTGGGGAACATCGGCCTGGGATTCGGCTCGGCGAACCGCTCCCCCTCGATCGCCCGCAGGAACACGTCGGTGTGCCGGCGGGCCATGTCGGCATCGGACTCGCCCTCGGCGGGCCGGAAGCCGAAGTAGCGCCACCCGTCGATCACCTGCTCGGGCGAGCCCCGGGAGACACCCAGTTGGACCCGGCCTCCGGCGAGCAGGTCGGCCGCGGCGACATCCTCGGCGAACGCGAGTGGGTTGGCGTAGCGCATGTCCACGACCCCGGTCCCGATCTCGATCGTCCGGGTCCGCGCACCGATCGCCGCCAGTAGCGGCGCCGGCGTTCCCAGCTGCCGGGCGAAGTGGTGGACACGGAAGTAGGCGCCGTCGACCCCGAGTTCTTCCGCGGCCTCGGCGAGTTCGACGCTCTGGAGCAGTGCGTCGGAGGCGGTCCGGACGGCGGATCGGGGGTGGTCCGTCCAGTGTCCGAAGGACAGGAACCCGATGTTCTTGCGCGTGGTCACCACCTCAGTCTGCCCCGTGCGCCTCGGCGACCGCAGGGCGTCCACCGGGCCTCGGGGCCCGGCTCCCCGGCCGTTGCCACGTGGTGAGCCAGCGCAGCAGGTACTCCGCCGGACCGTAGCGGTGGCTGCGCAGCCACAGGGCGCTCACTGCCACCTGTACAACGAACACGAGGCAGGCGACCGCGAACAGCGCCGGAGGGGACACGCTTCCGGCGAGCCCCAGTCCGACACCGGTGAACAGGAGGACCCCCACGGCCGACTGCGCCAGGTAGTTGGTCAACGCGATGCGCCCCACCGGAGCGAGAGCGGTTCGCACCCACGCGGTCCGGGGGGCATGCATCAGCCGCACCACCGTGGCCACAAAGGCCGCGGTGAGGAACGGCGCGGTGGCCACGCTCACGGTCGATCCCCAGGTGTTGCCGGCACCACCGAGCCCGGCGTAGACGGCTCCCCCCAGAAGTCCGACCGGGAACCCGATCATCTGGGTACGCCGCAGGAGAGTGACTCGCGCACCCAGGTGAGAGAACAGACGGCGCCGGGCGGCGACCATGCCCGACAGGAACATCGCCAGCGCGGTCGGTCCCTGGAGCGACGCGGCCTGGACGACGACGAGTTCGAGCCCACCGAGATGCTGACCGATGATCTCGACCGGTGACCCGAGCATGGACCGTGTCTGCATCGCGGCCGACGAGAGCGCTTGGTCATGCGTCGGTAGGAGGTCGGACAGGTCGAGGAACACCGCGCTGACCGTCATCGAGGCGGTCACGACGGCGTAGATCACCCCGGCAGCTACCAGAGCCGTCTTGTCGCGCACCCGGTGCATGGCGAGGAGCACGAGACACACCACCGCGTAGGTGGTCAGCACATCTCCGCCGTACAGCAGCACGATGTGTCCCACCCCGAGCACGAAGAGCCCCGCCACCCGGCGCAGCATGCGCGGGGCGAAAGCCGCGCCCGCGCGCTCGGCGGCCTCCATCTGCAGCACGAAGCTGTAGCCGAACAGGAATGAGAACAGGAGGTAGAACTTCATCGAGAACAAGGCCGCCACGAGGAAACGGGCGACATCGTCGACCGATGAGGAGAACGACGGGTCCTCGACCAGGTGGGCCGGGTAGGCCGACGCCATGAAGGCGATGTTGACGACGAAGATCCCCAACAGGGCGAATCCCCGGAGCGCGTCGACGTCGTGGACCCGGCCGTCCATGGAGCGAGAGGTGATCTGGGAGTTCGACATCCTGAAACATTATCACATAAACTATATGCCGTACAGATACTGATCTATAGGAGTTTCTCCGCGCTCGGGGAAGAATGGCACGCATGAACGACAACTCGGTACCCGCTGTCTTCAAGCGCCTCTGGCGACTGCCTTCAGCTCCCCAGAGGCTGGGCCGCAAATCCACGCTGGACGTAGAGACCGTGGTCAGCACCGCCGTCAGACTGGCCGACGAAGGCGGACTCGACGCGGCGACGCTGCCCAAGGTCGCCGAGCAGTTGGGCGTCACGGCCATGTCTCTGTACCGCCACGTCGGCTCGAAACACGAACTGCTCCAACTCATGATGGACGCGGCGAGCGAACCCCGTCATACCGCGATCGACAGTTCCTCCGGATGGCGCGACGGACTACGACTCTGGGCCGCCGACCTCTGGGCTCTCTACCAGACCCGCCCGTGGGCCCCGCGCGTCCCCGTCTACAGCCCGCCCTCGGGCCCGCATCAGATCGCCTGGCTCGAACGGGGCCTCGCGCAGCTGGCCCCCACGAGCCTGGACTGGGAGGAGAAGCTCGCAGCGCTCACTCTGCTGAGCGGTTTCGTTCGTCAGTCCGCCCTACTCCAGCAGGAATTGACGGAAGGCCGCGAGGTGGGGCAGGCGCAGTCCGACAGCGAGCGCGAGTACGCCGCGGCACTGCATCAGCTCGTCGAGCCGGACCGCTTTCCCCAGACCGCGGCGATGCTGGCCTCCCGTGCGCTCTCGAGCGATGTCCCCGGGGCCGACGAGCCCGACAAGGACTTCCTCACCGGGCTCGAACTGGTCCTGGACGGCCTCGCCGCGCGGATCATCCCTGACTGAGCGCCTGCGGCAGCCCGGCGACCTCGCCGACCACCACGATCGCGGGCGGTCGGACGTCATCCGCCTCGACGGTCGCCGCGAGAGTCCCGAGCGTGCACCGCCGGGTCGTCTGCCCGTCGAGACTGCCGTCCATGATGACCGCGGCCGGAGTGGCTGCTGCACGGCCTCCTGCGAGCAGTGCCCCGGCGATGGCGGGAGTGTTCCTGACGCCCATGAGCACCACGATCGTCCCGCGCATCCGCGCGAGCGCGTCCCAGTCGATCAATGACTCCTCGTGCCCCGGGGGCAGGTGGCCGGAGACCACGGTGACCTCGTGCGTCATCCCCCGGTGGGTCGCCGGGATGCCGGCCAGTGCGGGCACGGCCAGGGCGCTCGTCACCCCGGGCACGACGCTGCAGGGCACCCCCGCCTCGGCGCACGCCAGCGCCTCCTCGTACCCCCGCCCGTAGAGGAAGGAGTCCCCGCCCTTGAGCCTGACGACGAACTTGCCCTGCCTCGCCCGCTCGACGAGGGTCTCGTTGATGGCCTCCTGCGCCATGGCGCGGCCGTACGGGATCTTGGCCGCGTCGACGATCTCGACCTCCGGCCGCAGTTCCGCCAGCACCCGTTGCGGCGCGAGCCTGTCGGCCACCACGACGTCCGCCAGGCCGAGCAGTCGGCGGCCCCGTACCGTCAGGAGGTCGTCGTCGCCCGGCCCGCCACCGACGAGCGCGACCGTCCCGTGCAACGCCTCGTCGACGTGCGGCGCTTCGACGCCCGCCTCACTCAACGCGCGCGCAACCACGTCGCGGGCTTCGACCGTGCGTGCGCGATCCCCGGTGAGCACGGCGACCTGCATCTCCTCACGCCGGACGACGGCCGGGGTGACCGCCGTCCCCGAGCTGACGGCATCCGCCCGGACGCAGAACGTGCGGTTCTGCTCGGCCTCGGCGGCCACCCGGGCGTTGACCAGGGAGTCCTTGGTGGCCGCGACCACATACCAGGCGCCCTCGAGATCGCCGGTACGATACTCGCGCGCCTCATGGAGGATCCGCCCCGAGTCGACCAGGCCGTGCAGGGTCGGGGTCACGTCGGGACTCACCAGGTGGACGACCGCGCCCGCGTCGAGCAGGACAGGGATCCGACGCTGCGCGACAGAGCCTCCCCCGATCACGACCACGCGGCGTCCCTCGAGGTCCAGGCCGACGGGGTAGGGGTTCACGGGCCGGATCATGCCGCCGATCTTATCCGGCGTCTCCCGCCCCTCCCGAGTCGCCCCGGGCGGTCCGGGAACGGTCCCAGTCACGGGCGGCGTCGACCAGTCTGACCACCGCCTGCGGATAACCGGCCGGGTGGACATGCAGGTAGGAGGCGTGCACAGCGCCTGTGACGTACCCCTCGTCCACGCGGGCGCCCGAGGCGTCCCGCCACGCCCACGCCGAGTCCACGGCGTTCGCGCCGGCGGACACGGCCGTCCGGTGGAACTCGTGTCCGGCGACACGTTCGCCCACGCGGTAGAGCACGGAATCGGTGAGGGCGACGGCGTCCCGGTACCCCAGGGTCAGCCGCGGCCCGAACCGCCCGGTGAGCGGCAGGGCCCCGGCCATCGGGTGCTCCGGGCCCTCGCGGCCGGCGAGCGAGGCGCCCAGGTAGAGCAGTCCCGCGCACTCACCGTGGACGGGCATCCCCTCGGACACGCGGTCGGCCACCTCCGCCGCCAGCGACCTGTTGGCTGCCAGCGGGACCACGTGCTCCTCCGGGAATCCTCCCGGGATCACCAGGGCCGCGGTGCGCGCGGGCAACCGCGCGTCGACGAGCGGGTCGACCACCACGACCCGGGCGCCGGCGGCCTCGAGCAGTTCGGCGTGCTCAGTGTAGGCGAAGGTGAACGCCGGTCCGCCGGCCATCGCGACCGTGACGCGGTCGTCGACGTCGTTGTCGTCGTCGAGACCGTATGCCGCTCCTCGTCCGACGGTCGTGCGGGCCCGCTCCACCTCGACGGCCGGGTCCCACGGCTCGACGGGGGCGGGCCGGGCCGCGAGCGCCCGCAGGGCGTCGAGATCGACATGCCCGCCCACGATCTGTCCCATCTCGGCGACCGCGGCCCGGGCCGCACCGTCGTGTTCGGTCGCCGTGACCAGACCGAGGTGCCGGGACGGCACCTCCAGGCCCTCGGCACGGGGGACCGCTCCCAGCACGGGGACGCCCGCACTCTCGCAGGCCGCCGTGAGGATCGCCGTGTGGCGTGGGGAGCCCACCCGATTGAGGACGACCCCGGCGATCCTCGTCCCCGGATCGTGGGTGGCCAGACCCCGCACGACCGCTGCGAGCGTCTGGGAATAACCACGGACGTCGACGACGAGGACCACCGGCAGCCCCAGCAGACGCGCGACGTGGGCGGCGCTGCCCTGCGGGACCACCGCTGCGGCGGGATCGGCATCGTCGACACGCCCGTCGAACAGGCCCATCGCCCCCTCGATCACCGCGAGGTCGCCGCCGGCGGCACCGTGCGCGTACAGCGGGCCGATCCGGTGCTCGCCCACGAGGACCGGGTCCAGGTTGCGCCCCGGCCGACCCGTCGCGACCGCGTGGTAGCCGGGATCGATGTAGTCGGGCCCCACCTTGAACGGGGCCACCGCCGCGCCGTCGGCGGTGAGGGCTGCCATCAGCCCGGTCGTGACCGTGGTCTTACCGGAACCCGACGACGGCGCGGCCACCACCAGCCCGGGGGCCGGTGCGGTCACCACTCGATCCCGCGCTGCCCCTTGCGACCGGCCTGCATGGGGTGGGCGACCAACGACATCTCCGTCACCAGGTCGGCGGCGTCGACGAGCGCCTGCGGCGCATCGCGCCCGGTGATCACCACGTGCTGCTTGCCCGGGCGTTCCCGGAGAACCCGGACCACCTCGTCCACGTCCACCCAGCCCCACTTGAGCGGGTAGGTGAACTCGTCCAGGACGTACAGGTCGTGGGTCTCGGCGGCGAGTCGACGACGGATCTCCGCCCAGCCCTCGGCGGCGTCGGCGGCATGGTCCTCCTCCGTGCCCGCCTTCCGGCTCCAGGACCAGCCCGAGCCCATCTTGTGCCATTCGACCGGGCCGCCCTCACCGGTCTCCGTGTGCAGGGACCCGAGACGCCGGAAGACCTCTTCCTCGCCGACTTTCCACTTGGCGCTCTTGACAAACTGGAAGACGCCGATCGAGAAACCCTGGTTCCACCCGCGCAGCGCCATCCCGAACGCGGCCGTGGACTTCCCCTTCCCGGTGCCCGTGTGCACGGCGGTGATGGGGAGGTTGCGACGTTGCCGGGTGGTGAGGCCGTCGTCGGGGACGGAGTCCGGATCGAGTTTTCCCTGTGCCATGACCAGGAGTGTAGGAGTTGCGCGACGGTGTCCTGCGACCGCGTCGTCAGGCCGCGCGGAGGATCCGGGGCACGGTGTCGTCGGACAGTTCGTCGAGGGGGATGACACGGGCCCCGAGTTCCCGTGCCAGCGCGGCCGCCGACCCCAGGCGGACCCGTCCGCTCTCACAGTCCACCATCACCGGCGCGGCCAGTTTTCGTCGGCGGAGCTCCCGGGCCGCGGCGAGGGCCCTGTCCATCGCACCGGTGCCGGCCGTGGCGCGACCATCCGTGAGCACGACCAGCATGGCCCGGCGGTCGGGCTCGACCACGCGTCGCCGTTCCAGTAGCGACACGACCTCCGACAGCCCTTCGGCCAGCGGCGTCCGGCCCCCGGTCTCGATGCCGGCGAGCCGCCCCACCGCGACATCGATACTGCGCGTGGGCGGCACGGCCACCGAGGCCGAGGAGCCGTGGGCCTCGACGACGGACACGAGGTCCCGGCGGACGTACGCGTCGCGCAGCAGGGCCACACACGATCCGGTGACGGCGTCCAGTCGGCGTCGCGCCGCCATCGAGCCGGAGGTGTCGACGAGGAACACCACGAGGTTCCCCTCCCGACCGTGCCGCACGCCCCACCGCAGGTCGTCGCGGTGCACACCGGCTCCGCTCGTCCCCGCACCCAGTCGGCGGACCATCGACGCCCGGGCCGTGTCCAGGAGGTGCAGTCGTGCGCCGCCGACCGTGGCGGGGCTCGCGACGAGTCTTCCGGACGAGGTCACCGCCCCGGACCGCCTCCCCACGGCGCCCCGGCCGGTGCCGTCCAGCCGGAGCACCGCGGACGGTCCGGACGCGCGCGAGGAGTCCGGGGTCGCCGAACCCCGCGGACGCGGTGACCGCGGCTGTTCCTCCGCGGCCTCGTCCGCAGTGGGCCCCTCGTCATCTGCAGAGGGTTCCCGGCCGCCGGGCGCAGTGGGTCCGCCCCCGCCGTCCGGCCCTCCGGGCCCGTCGTCCGGACCGCCGTCCCCGGGTCCGTCACCATCCGGATCGTCACCGGGACCGTCCGGGTCGTCGTCGGGACCATCCGGGCCGTCGTCCGGTCCCAGTTGCTCGTCCGCGGCGTCCATCGCCTCGTCCAACTCGCCCGGGTCCATCTCTGCGGGATCGAACGGGTCGCGACGCCGCCGATGTGGCAGTGCGAGGGACGCGGCTACCCGGACGTCCTCCTCGGTGACCTCACCCCTACCGGCCAGTGCTGCGTGCGCTCCCGCCGTGCGGGCGATCACCACGTCCGCCCGCATGCCCTCGACGCCCACCTCGAGACAGACCAGGGCGATGCGTGTCATCTCGCGGTCGGGCAGGACGACGTCCGCCAGGCGGCCGCGCGCGGCGACCACGTCCGCACCCACCCGCTCGTCGGCGGGGGCGAAGCGGTCGCCGAACGACTCCGGGTCGGCCTCGTACTCACGGCGCCGACGGACGATCTCCACGCGCTCGGTGGCATCGGCCGGGCCGGCGACGTCCACCGCGAGCCCAAAGCGGTCCAGCAGTTGGGGGCGGAGTTCGCCCTCCTCGGGGTTCATGGTCCCCACGAGCGCGAAGCGCGCGGGAGCCGTGTGGGAGACGCCGTCGCGTTCCACGGTGAGGCTGCCGGATGCCGCGGCATCGAGTAGCACGTCCACGAGGTGGTCGGCGAGCAGGTTGACCTCGTCCACGTAGAGGATGCCGCCGTGCGCGTCCCCCAGCAGTCCGGGACGAAACGACGGTCGCCCGGTGTCGGCGAGCGCGTGGAGGTCCAGTGAGCCGACAACGCGGTCCTCGGTGGCCCCGAGCGGGAGCTCCACGAACGGGGCGCGGCCGCCGTCCCCGGCTCCGGCTGCGGCTCCGGACGACGGCGGCACGAGCGCGGCGAGCCCCCGCACCGCCGTGGTCTTGGCCGTACCCTTCTGCCCCCGGATGAGGACTCCGCCGATTCCGGGATCGACGGCCAGCAGGGTCAACGCCAGCCGCAGGCCGTCCTGTCCGACAACCGCCGAGAACGGGTACGGGCGCGGGCCGACGGCCCCGGTCATGCCGACTGGTCGAGCTTCAGGGTCCGGGTCGAGCGCTCGAACTGCTCGGTGAACAACGCGGGCTCCTCGGACAGCTTGCGCCCCAGGGAGGGGATCATCTCCTCGAGAGCGGGCTTCCAGTCCTCGAAGCGGGTCGGAAAGCAGCGCTGCAGCACGTCGACCATCGCGTCGACGGCCGTGGAAGCCCCCGGGGAGGCCCCCAAGAGACCGGCGATCGACCCGTCGCCGGCGTTGACCACGGCCGTTCCGAACTCGAGGGAGCCGCCGCGACCGCTGGGCTTGATCACCTGGACCCGCTGACCGGCCACGACCTTCTCCCACTCGCCGTCGAGGGCGGAGGGCACGAAGTCACGCAGGGTGTCCACGCGGGCACCGTGGTCCTTCGCCAATTCCGTGATGAGATACTTGACCAGGCCCATCTCGGTGAGCCCGATGTTGGCCATGGGCAGCAGGTTGCCCGCCCGGACGCTCGAGGGCAGGTCGAGAAAGCTCCCCCTCTTGAGGAACTTGGGTGTCCAGCCGGCGAACGGGCCGAACAGCAGGCCCTTCTTCCCGTTGATCACCCGGGTGTCCAGGTGCGGGACGGACATCGGGGGCGCGCCGACCGACGCCTGGCTGTACACCTTGGCCTGGTGCTCGTCGACCAGTTCCTCGTTGGTGCACCGCAGCCACTGTCCGCCCACCGGGAACCCGCCGATCCCCTTGATCTCGGGGATCCCGGACTTCTGCAGCAGGTGCAGAGCACCGCCCCCGGCACCGACGAACACGAACTTGGCGTCCACCGTGCGCTCGTCACCGGTGTGCCGGTTGGACACGGTCAGCCGCCAGGAGCCGTCCGAGTTGCGCTCCAGGTCCTTGACCTGGTTCTGGTAGTGCACCTCGGTCCCGGTGCGCGTGAGGTACTTGACGAGCTGCCGCGTGAGGGCGCCGAAGTTGACGTCGGTGCCGCCGGCGAAGTGGCTGAGGGCGAAGGGCTCCTCGGCCGGGCGACCGCGGGCCATGAGCGGGACCAAACGCTCGAGC
Organism: Candidatus Dietzia intestinipullorum; assembly: GCA_019119635.1. Classification (GTDB taxonomy): domain Bacteria; phylum Actinomycetota; class Actinomycetes; order Mycobacteriales; family Mycobacteriaceae; genus Dietzia; species Dietzia intestinipullorum. The sequence goes on along the minus strand of DWWP01000054.1, from coordinate 194,621 downwards.
TCGGAGAAGTCCGTCGTGTGCTCCATGCCGGGGAACAGAGGGTGGCCGGCCAGCTTGTCGTACCGCTTCTGCAGGTATTCCTGCCCGTCGGTGCCGCTGACAAAGCTCATGTGCGGAACGGGACGGATCCACTCGGCGGGGTCACCGAGGATGGTGTTCTCCACCGCGTACGACCAGAACTGCCGGGAGACCTGGAACTTCTCGTTGACCGAGACCGCCTTGGTGATGTCGACATCGCCGTCTGCCGTCTTGGGCGAGTAGTTGAGCTCGCAGAGCGCGGAGTGACCGGTGCCGGCGTTGTTCCAGGCGTCCGAGGCCTCCAGCGCGGGGCCCTCGAGGCGTTCGTAGACCTCGATGCTCCAGTCCGGTTGGAGACGGCGCAGCAGGGCTCCGAGCGTCGCACTCATGGTACCGGCGCCGATGAGCGCCACATCCGTCGTTCCGTGCCTTGTCACCTGGTCTGCAGTCACCGGCTACCCTCGCTCGTTGTGGTCGTGGACCCGAATCCGGCGAGACGCGTCAGGGCCTGGACCGGCACCGCGTCCGCCGCGCTCCCAGACTACTCACCGGGATGCCCGCCCCCCACACCGGACTAGGGTGGTCGCCGTGTCCCCCACCTCCCCTGACGCCGATGCCGGTCCCTGGCTTCCGGACCTCCTGGGCCCCGACTTCCGCCGGCGGGATCTCCCGTTGGGCGACGACCCGGACGGTGAGGGACCGATCTCGGCCGTCCTCGTGCGGCACGAGAAGGCCCCGGCGCGGCCCGAGGCCGTCCTGTTGTACGTCCACGGTCTGTCCGACTACTTCTTCCACCGCCACCTCGCGAAGTTCCTCGCCCGTCGCGGCATCGCGACGTATGGCCTGGATCTGCGCAAGTGCGGGCGTTCGCGCCGAGACGGCCTGACCCCGCACTTCGTGACCGACCTCGAGTACTACGACGACGAGCTGGACCGGGCCCTCGACGTGATCGTGTCCGAGCACCCCGGCCGTCCGATCCTGCTCGCCGCCCATTCGACGGGTGGGCTGGTGGTGCCCCTGTGGCTGGCCCGCCGGCTGGACCGCGGCGCGCTCGCCCCGGTCGCCGGACTGCTCCTGGACTCGCCGTGGTTCCAACTGGACGTCCCCGACCGCGCCCGGCCCCTGCTGGACGGCGTGATCCGCGCCCTCGGCGCCGCGCGCCCCTTCTACCGGCTGCCGCTGCCCACCTCCGACCGCTACGTCAAGAGCACGCATGTCGATCACGACGGTGACTTCGACTTCGACCTGACGCTCAAGCCCATGGGCGGCGTCGGCGTGCGGCCGGGGTGGCTCGCCGCGATCCGGCGTGGACACCGGGCCCTGCAATCCGGCCTCGACCTGCCGCTCCCAGTGCTCATGCTGCGGTCGACCGCCTCCACGGTGGGCCGGCGCGACCGCACCGTGCCCGTCGACGTGGACACCGACCTCATCCTGGACGTGCGCTCGATGCAACGATTTGTCGACCGCGTGTCCGAGGACGTCACCGACATCGGGATCCCCGGCGCCCGACACGACGTCTTCCTGTCGCGCCCGGACGTCCTCGACGTGGTGTTCGGCCATCTCGGGGACTGGCTGGACCGCATCCTGCCCATCAACAGCACCGACCCCAAGGAGTCCTGACCCATGGCCCAGAGCCCCTCCCGCCACTTCGACCTCGTCGTGATCGGTACCGGAAGCGGCAACTCGTTGATCGACGAGTCGTTCGCCGACAAGTCGGTGGCGATCTGCGAGAAGGGGACGTTCGGTGGCACCTGCCTCAACGTCGGCTGTATCCCCACCAAGATGTTCGTCTACGCCGCCGACACGGCCACCTCGGCCCTGCACTCCGAGGCCTACGGCGTGGACACCACCGTGGACGGCGTGCGCTGGCAGGATATCGTCTCCCGGGTCTTCGACCGGCGCATCGACCCCATCGCCTCGAGCGGCGAGGACTTCCGGCGCAACCGCAGCGATAACGTGACGGTCTACGACGGACATGCGACGTTCATCGGACCGCGGACGATCGACACCGGTACCGGGGAGGTCATCACGGCCGATCGGGTGGTGATCGCCGCCGGCGCGCGGCCGTCGATCCCGGAGCTCGTCACCGAATCCGGGGTCGAGTACTACACGAGCGACGACGCCATGCGGATGCCCGAGCTGCCGCGATCGATCGTCATCCAGGGATCCGGGTTCATCGCGTGCGAGTTCGCCCACATCTTCTCCTCACTGGGGGTGGAGGTCACCGTGGTGGGCCGCTCCGACGTGCTGCTCAAGCACCTCGACCGCGAGCTCGCCGAGCGCTTCACCGCTCACGCCCGGGATCACTGGGACGTCCGGTTGGGCCAGCACGTCACCCGGGTCACCGCGGCCGGCGACGATCGCCGGGGGGTGGAGCTGACCTTCGAGGACGGGTCCACCTGCTCGGGTGAGGCCTTCCTGGTGGCGACGGGCCGCACCCCCAACGGCGATCTCCTGGGACTGGACGCGGCCGGCGTCGGGATGGACGGCGACCGGGTGCACGTCGACGAGTTCGGCCGCACGTCCGCGGACGGCGTCTGGGCCCTGGGCGACGTGAGCTCGCCGCATCAGCTCAAGCACGTGGCCAATCACGAGCAGCGCGTGCTCGCTCACAACCTTCGTCACCCCGACGACCTCCAGCCGTTCCACCACACCCTCGTCCCCTATGCCGTGTTCACCTGGCCGCAGATCGCGTCCGTGGGCAGCACCGAGGAGGAGGCGCGCGCGGCGGGATACGACGTCACCGTCAAGACCCAGGAATACAGCGATGTGGCCTACGGCTGGGCGATGGAGGATTCGGTGGGCTGCTGCAAGCTCATCGCCGACAGGTCCACCGGCCTGCTCCTGGGCGCGCACATCATGGGCGCCCACGCGCCGTCGCTCATCCAGATCCTCATCCAGGCGATGGAGTTCGAGATCACGGTGCCGCGACTGGCTCGTGGCCAGTACTGGATCCACCCGGCGATGGCGGAGGTCGTCGAGAACGCGCTTCTCGGTCTCGACTTCCCGGACCGGGGCTTCTGAGGCTCAGGCGAGGACGTACTCGGTCGGGTCGATCGTCGTCACCTGGTCGCGGTAGCGGTAGGTGAAGGTGGGCCACTGCAGGGAGTTGCGTCCGCGGGAGTCGATGTACCAGCTCGAACACCCGCCGTCGTTCCACACGGTGCCCGCCAGCTCGCGGTCCATGCGGTCGGCGTACGCGGCCATCACCTCGTCGCGCACCTCGATCGTCCCGCGGGGCCCGCGACGGGCGAGTTCGATGAGTCGCGACACGTGCTCCGCCTGCGACTCGAGCATATAGACGATCGACGAGTGCCCGAGGTTGGTGTTGGGGCCGTAGACCAGGAACAGGTTGGGGAATCCGGAGACCGTCACCCCGTGGTTCGCGCGGGGGCTCCCGTCCCAGTGCCGGGCGAGCGTCCGCCCGTCTGCTCCGGTCACCAGCCGGGCGACGGGTGGCTCGGTCGGCTGGAAGCCGGTGCCGAAGATGATGACGTCGGCGCCGTGCTCGGTGCCGCCGGCATCGACCAGCCCCTCCGGGGTCACGGCGGACGCGGCGCCGGGCACCAGGGTCACGTCGTCACGGCAGAGCGCGGGCAGCCAGTCGCTGGTGAGCAGGACCCGTTTGCATCCGATGGAGAAATCGGGCGCGAGCGCGCGGCGCATGCGCCTGTCCCGCACCCGGAGAAACAGGTAGAACCGCGCGAACGCCTCGAAGAATTTCAGGAGGAACTGGGCACGGGTGAAGGCGAGGACGTACAGCTCGCGCCCGATGTAGATCCGCCCCCGGACGAGGCGCTGGAGGAAGGGGAACCGTCGGTACAGGCGTTGACGCGCGGGCGAGATGGAGCGGTCGAGCCGGGGGAGCACCCACCCCGGGGTGCGCTGGAACACCGTGACGTGTTCGGCCGTTCCGGCGATCTCTGGGACGAACTGCACCGCGGATGCCCCCGTGCCGACCACGGCGACCTTCCTGCCCTCCAGCGGGATGTCGTGGCGCCACCGGGACGAGTGGAAGATCTCGCCCTGAAAATCCGACAGCCCGGGGAGCTGCGGGATCGACGGGCTCGACAGAGCCCCCGTCGCCTGGATCAGGTAGACGGCGGTCACGGTCCCGGCGGTGGTCTCCACCTCCCAGCGTGCGGTGTCGGCGTCCCAGCGGGCGGCGGTCATCTCGCAGGAGGTGACGAGGCGTTCGCGTAGCCCGATCCGGTCCGCGACGTCCACCAGGTAGTCCCTGATCTCCGGTTGCCGACCGAAGGAGTGCGACCAGCCCGGGTGTGCGTGCCCCGACAGCGAGTAGAGCGCGGTGGGGACGTCGCACGCGCAGCCCGGGTAGGTGTTGTCGCGCCAGGTCCCCCCGACCTCTCCGGCCGCCTCGAGGACGAGGAGGTCGTCGTGGCCCGGCTCCCTCAGGAGCCGGTCCGCCATGGCCATCCCGCCGAATCCGGCGCCGACGATGAGAGTGGTGACCGCGTCTACCGGTCCGCGTGGTGTGGTGATCATATATCTGATTCTGCCTTGCGTTCTCAGCTCGGCGCCGCCGTATCCCGTCGATCAGACCGACGCAGGGTGAGTCCCGGCAGGCCGGGCGCCACGCCGCCGCTCGCGAGCGTCAGGAGCGCGTCGACGTCACAATGTTCCTCGAGCGCGTCGGCCAGCAGATCGAGCTGGGCCCGGCGTTCCCCGCGGACGGAGGCGTCAGGGGCCACCCGGAACCCGGTGGCGCCGATGCGCCGGGCGAGATCGGTGAGGAATCGGCGACGGTAGTCGTCCGAGGCCAGCAGGCCGTGCCAGTGGGTGCCCGCGACCGCCCCGCGGCGCGCCCCCTCGTCCGGGCCGCCGGACAGGACCAGCAGCGGATCCTCGCCCGACCGCTCCACGTGCCCGTGGTGGATCTCGTAGCCCTCGACCGGCGTATGGGTCCCCGTCGCGGTGTCGACCCCGGACACGTTCCGGAGCGTCTTCTCCGGCGCGAACCGCACCTCCACGTCGAGCAAGCCGAGTCCCGCGACCGGATCCGGGGAACGCGATTCGACGCGGTCGGTGATCCGGCGCCCCAGCATCTGGAAACCGCCACAGATCCCCAGCACCGCGCCGCCGGCGCCCGCATGGTCGATGATCGCCTCCGCCAGCCCGGACCGGCGCAGCCATTGCAGGTCGCCGATCGTCGACCTGGAGCCCGGGATCACCACGAGATCCGCGCCGGAGAGCGCGGCAGGGGTGTTCACCCAGGTCACCCCGACGCCGGGTTCGCAGGCGAGCGCCTCGATGTCCGTCGTGTTGGAGACCCGCGGCAGACGCACCGCCGCGACACGAAGGCCCCGTGCGCCCACCGGCGCGGCCGGCCGACCGACGGTCGTCCCGGCCGTGGTGCCGAGCGAGTCCTCCGCGTCGATCCACAGTTGGTCGAGGAACGGGATGACCCCGAGCACCGGTCTGCCCGTGAGTTCCGTGAGCATGTCGAGTCCGGGCGCCAATAGCGACGGATCCCCGCGGAACTTGTTGATCAGGAACCCGGCGATCAGCGCCTGGTCCTCGGCGTCGAGCACTCCGACCGTGCCCGCGAGGTGCGCGAGCACCCCTCCCCTGTCGATGTCGCCGACCACGACCACGGGAATCTCCGCAGCACGCGCGAGACCCATGTTCGCCAGGTCCGTGCCGCGCAGGTTGATCTCCGCCGGGGACCCCGCCCCCTCACAGATCACCACGTCGTATCGCGACCGCAGCGTCTCCAGTGTCGACGTCACCTCGGACAGGAGCGCCCCGCGCCTCGCGTGATAGTCCCCGGCCGCCATGTCGGCGCGCACCCGGCCGCGGACGATGAGCTGGGAGGTGCGGTCGGAACCGGGTTTGAGCAGCACGGGGTTGAGGTCGACGGTGGCGGGGATGCCCGCGGCTTCCGCCTGGAGCGCCTGCGCACGGCCGATCTCCCCGCCGTCGACGGTGACGACCGAATTGTTGGACATGTTCTGCGCCTTGAACGGCGCGACCGACACGCCCCGCCTGGCCAGCAGGCGACACAACCCGGCGACCACGGCGCTCTTGCCGGCGTCCGAGGTGGTCCCGGCCACCAGCAGCGCGTTCACCCCTCGGTCGGGAGGGTCAGCACCTCGTGGCCGTCCTCGGTGACCAGGACGGTGTGTTCGAACTGCGCGGTCCAGGCCTTGTCGGCGGTCGTCACGGTCCAGTCGTCGTCCCACACGTCGAAACCGGCGCCCCCGAGCGAGATCATCGGCTCCACTGTCAGGGTCATCCCCGGCTCGAGGACCTCCGTACGAGCCGGCTCGTCGTAGTGCAGCACCACGAGCCCGTTGTGGAACGTGGGCCCGACCCCGTGGCCGGTGAACTCCCGCACCACCGTGTAGTCGAACCGTCGGGCGTAGGACTCGATGACCCGCCCGATCACGTTGACCTCGCGACCGGGCCGGATCGCCTTGATCCCCCGGTCCATGGCCTCCCTGGTGCGCTCGACCAGGAGACGGTGCTCCTCGCTCACGTCGCCGGCGAGGAACGTGGCGTTGGTGTCCCCGTGGACGCCCCCGAGGTAGGCGGTCACGTCGATGTTGACGATGTCCCCGTCCCTGATCACGGTGGTGTCCGGGATCCCGTGACAGATCACCTCGTTGAGTGAGACGCAGCTCGACTTGGGGAACGCCTTGTATCCCAGGGTCGACGGGTAGGCACCGTGATCGCACATGTACTCGTGGGCGACCCTGTCGACCTCGTCCGTGGTCACCCCCGGCGCCACCGCGGCGCCCGCCACCGCGAGGGCGTCCGCCGCGACCCGGCTCGCCTCCCGCATGGCCTCGACGACCTCCGGCGGCTGGACCCACGCCTCACCGTTGGCCTCGTCGACCCGGTCCTTCCAGACGTATTCGGGCCTCGGGATCGACTCGGGGACGGTCCGGATCGGTGTGGGCTCGCCGGGGACGAGCGGCGGACGGGTGGTGGCGGTCATGCCCCCCACCCTAAGCGTCGTCCCGAATCGAGGCGTCAGTAGGTGAGCACGGTCGCGTACGGCACCACGGGGGTCATCCCGACCCCGCGGTACGCCCGCACGGCCGGCGTGTTGGACTCGTTGACCACCAGTGACGGCGTCAGCCCCAGGGACTGCACCGCCGCGCACACCGCAGCCGTCCCCCCTGTACCGATCCCCCGGCTTCGCCTGCCCGGCCGCACCCACACCCCCTGGATCTGGGCCACCTGCGGCGACATGGCCGCGATATCCGCCTTGAACACGATCTCGTCGCCGTCGAAACCCACCCAGGTGCGCCCCCTCGCGAGCGAGCGCGCGACGCGGCGGCGGAACGGCACGCCGGCCCCGGGCGTGAACGGGTCCGACCCGAGTTCCTCCCGGTACATCGCGGCGGCGACCGGCAGGACGTCCTCGAACTCCCCGAGGCCGGCCGGCCGGATCCCGGGGAGCGGCAGATGCGGGTCCACGGGCCGGGACAGCTCCATGAGCACCTGGGTGGCGCGGTGGTCCCGCGGGGCGCCCCAGTGCAGTCCGAGCGTCTCCCAGATCGAGGACACGAGTTCTCGCCGTCCGTGTACCGACATGGACCCGCGTCCCATGGCCGCCACCGCCCGCCCGAACGCGCGCAACTCCTGGGTGCCGCCGCGTAGCGGGAGCACCGACGTCCCCATGTACAGCAGTGAGCGGGAGGGGCCTCCGACGGTGAGGAACCGTGCCTCCCCCGGCACGACGCCCGAGGTGGCCACCATCTCCGCCGCCGGCGCGGCCACCAGCGGATCGGCCTCGAGCACGGCGACGACCGCGGAGGCCTCCTCCGCTTCCACGTGCCGACAGTCGTCGATCCCGGCGGCGGGCGGAGCCGTGTCGGTCACGGTCTATCGCGTGACCTTGACCTGGGGCCCCTGGCCCTCGGCCGCCTCGCCGACCGACTCCCCCATCTCCTCGGCGATCCGCATCGCCTCGTCGATGAGGGTCTCGACGATCTGCGCCTCGGGAACGGACTTGATGACCTCGCCCTTGACAAAGATCTGGCCCTTGCCGTTGCCCGAGGCCACCCCGAGGTCGGCGTCGCGGGCCTCGCCCGGGCCGTTGACCACGCAGCCCATGACGGCCACCCGGAGCGGGACGCTCATGCCTTCGAGCCCTGCGGTGACCTCGTCGGCGAGCTTGTACACGTCTACCTGCGCCCGACCGCACGACGGGCAGGAGACGATCTCGAGCTTGCGCGGGCGGAGGTTCAACGACTGCAGGATCTGCGCGCCGACCTTGATCTCTTCCGCCGGAGGGGCGGAGAGGGAGACACGGATGGTGTCACCGATACCCTCGGAGAGCAGCGCCCCGAACGCCACCGAGGACTTGATGGTGCCCTGGAACGCGGGGCCGGCCTCGGTCACGCCCAGGTGCAACGGGTAGTCGGTCTGGGCCGCGAGTTGGCGGTAGGCCTCCACCATGATCACGGGGTCGTTGTGCTTGACCGAGATCTTGATGTCGCCGAAGCCGAATTCCTCGAACAGCGAGGCCTCCCAGACCGCCGATTCGACGAGCGCCTCGGGGGTGGCCTTTCCGTACTTGGCCAGCAGCCGCGGGTCGAGCGAGCCGGCGTTGACGCCGATCCGGATGGGGATGCCGGCGTCCCCGGCCGCCTTGGCGACCTCCTTGACCCGGCCGTCGAACTCCTTGATGTTGCCGGGGTTGACGCGGACCGCGGCGCACCCGGCGTCGATCGCCGCGAAAATGTATTTGGGCTGGAAGTGGATGTCCGCGATCACCGGGATCGGTGACTTGCGGGCGATGGTCTCCAGTGCGTCCGCGTCTTCCTGTCGGGGGCAGGCCACGCGCACGATGTCGCAGCCCGACGCCGTGAGCTCGGCGATCTGCTGGAGCGTGGAGTTGATGTCGTGCGTCTTGGTGTTGGTCATGGACTGCACCGACACCGGGTGGTCGCTGCCCACGCCCACAGAGCCCACGTGGAACTGCCGCGTCCGCCGACGGGGCGCGAGTACCGGGGGCGGCGAGTCGGGCATGCCCAGTCCGATGGGGAGCGGGGTGGAGTCGTTCACTTGAGGCCTTTCTTAGGTGCAGCTTGCCGGGCGATCCAACGTCCTGTCCACCATTATCCGGGTAGCGGGCCACCGGCGCGAGGTGGACGGTCCGCCCGTCACCCGGGGAGCAGGATGGGGTTGACGAAGTCGGCGGTGATGACGATCGTCGACACCCCGATGAGGAGGACGAAGACCGCCATGGTCAGCGGCGCGAGTTTCTCGTAGTCGGCGGGCCCGCCGGGCGCCAGGCCCCGCAGCCGCCGCAACGCGTCGCGGATCTTCTCGTAGAACACCACAGCGATGTGCCCACCGTCGAACGGGGTCAGGGGCACGAGGTTGAACGCCCCGAGGAACAGGTTGAGGCCGGCGAGGAAGAGCGCGAACAACCACCACGCCCCCAGTTCGACGGCCTGCCCGCCGATATGGCTGGCGCCGACCACCGACACCGGGGAGTCCTCGGCGCGGTCCGCTCCGAAGATCGACGCCGCCACACCGGGGATCTTGGACGGGAAGGAAGCCAGCCCCTCGAGGGTCGCCTCGATCATCTCGCCGGTGAACACGAACGTCGCCGGTACGGCGCTCAGGGCGTCGTACGTGTTGACGCTCTGGTAGGCGGGGTCATCGAGGATCTCCTGCGGGATGCCCGCGTCGGACAGCTGCACGCCGAGTGCGCCGCGCTCCCGGCCGTCGACGGTCGACGAGCTCAGCGTGGTCGTCGTCGTGACGGACTCCCCGGCCCTGTCCACGGTGACCGGCACGGTCTCCCCGGGTCGGGCGGATACGATCTCGGACAGATCGTCCCAACTGCCCACCGGCTGTCCGTCCACCGTGGTCACCCGATCGCCGGCGACGATGCCGGACTCCCCGGCGGGGCCGAGACCGACGCCGCACTCCCCGCTCCCGGCGCAGGTGTCGCCGACGACCGCCGCCACCCGGTCGGTGGGAACGGGCTCGGGGTCGTTGTTGACCAGGCCCCAGGTGACGGCCACGGTGTAGAAGAGCACGATCGCCAGGACGATGTTCATCGCGGGGCCGGCCAGCAGGACGGCGACGCGCTTCCACCACGCCTGGCGCCACATCGCCCTGGGCTCGTCGGCGGGATCGAGCTGGTCGTACGCGGTCATCCCCGCGATGTCGCAGAAACCGCCCAGTGGAATCGCTTTGAGTCCGTACTCGATCCCCCCTCGGTGGGTCGACCACAGGGTCGGGCCGAACCCGACGAAGAACCGGCGGACCTTCATCCCCGACCAGAGTGCGACGCGCATGTGTCCGTACTCGTGCAGGACGATCGAGATCATGATCCCGAGCGCGAACAGGACGATTCCCACGACGAGCACGACTCAGCCCTCCCTGACCGTGACGAGGGCGGCGGCGTGCCGGCGCGCCCAGGCTTCCGCCGCTGACACATCGTCGACGTCCCGCGGGGCCGCCGACCACTCGTCGGCTGCGGCGACGGTCTCCGCGACCACGTCGACGATCTCGCAGAACCCGATCCGGCCGTCAAGGAACGCCGGCGCCGCCTGCTCGTTGGCGGCGTTGAACACCGCGGTCCGCAGCCCCCCGGCGGCGCCCGCCGCCCGGGCCACCCGGATAGCCGGGAAGGTCTCCTCGTCGACGGGTTCGAACGTCCACGAATGGGAGCGGGTCCAATCCAGCGGCGTCGACGCCCCGGGGAGCCGGTCGGGCCAGCCCAGGGCCAGCGCGATCGGCAGCTTCATCGACGGCGGCGACGCCTTGGCGACGGTCGAGCCGTCGACGAAGGTCACCGCCGAGTGGACCACCGACTGCGGGTGCACGGTGACGTCGATCCGCTCGTACGGCACGCCGAACAGGAGATGCGCCTCGATGAGCTCGAGCGACTTGTTGACCAACGTGGCCGAGTTGAGCGTGATCATGCGGCCCATCGCCCACGTGGGGTGCGCGAGCGCCTGGTCCGCGCTCACACCGAGGAGCTCGTCGCGGGTCCGGCCCCGGAACGGACCGCCCGAGGCCGTGAGGACCAATCGCTCGACCTCGTCGGGCGTCCCGGCCCGCAGGCATTGCGCCATGGCCGAGTGCTCGGAGTCCACCGGCACCAACTGACCCGGCGACGCCGCTCCGACGACCAGTTCCCCGCCCGCGACCAACGATTCCTTGTTGGCCAGGGCCAGCCGCGCGTCTGTCCGCAGCGCGGCGAGTGTGGGGCCGAGTCCGATCGACCCGTCGATACCGTTCAGGACGACGTCCGCCTCCACCTCGTCGACGAGGTCGGTGGCCGCTCCCGGACCGGAGAACACGACGACCTCGGGACACGCCGTGCGGACGCGCTCCGCCGCGGCGGGATCGGCCACCGCGACGGCGCCCGTCCCGGTCGCGGCGATCTGTTCGCAGAGCAGGTCCACGCGGCCTCCGCCCGCGGACAGTCCGACGACCCGGAACCGCCCGGGACCGGCCTGCGCCGTCACCTCGAGCGCCTGGGTACCGATCGATCCGGTGCTGCCGAGGACGAGAACGCGCGTGGTCACGCCGCCATTGTCCACGCTTCACCGTCTCCGTGCCGCATCGGCGTCGTCGGGCCCGCGCAGTGGCGCACGGCGGGTTCCCCGTCACCCGCGGGCGGGCGTGTGAGAAACTGGGCGGGATGTCGGCGGCCCGCTGGGCTGCCAGCGAGCCGTGAGGAGAACCGGGGAGCATGAGCGCGGACGGGCACCACACCATCAGGGAAGACGTCGTCAACGGGATCAGTTCGGTCGACGAGCCCTCGGTCACGTGGGGATGGCACCAGCACAGTCGGAAGGTCGGTGTCGCCGTCGGCGGCTTCTTCGTCCTGTTCCTCCTCGGGATGCTGTTCGGCAACCACCTCGGCCACGTGGAGGACATCTGGCTGGTGGCGATGGCCGTGTTCCTCGCGATCTGGATGGTCCTGGCCCTGCGGCCGCAGAAGGACGACTCCGCCGAGAAGTCGAAGGTCTACGAGCTGCCGTCGCACCACTACGCGCTGAGCGCCCCGGCCCCCCGCGGAGAAGTCGGGGCGGGTCGCAGCGTCGATTGACCCGACCCCGAGCCCACACGGGCACGAGGAAGCCGAGGGGCGCGACCGCTGGTCCGGCGGTCGCGCCCCTCGGCGTTCCGCCGCCCCCGCGCGGGGCTACTACTCTTCTGCCGCGAGCTGCCCGCACGCTGCCGCGATCTCCTGGCCGCGGGTGTCACGGACCGTGCAGGAGACCCCCGCGCGTCGCACCGCCGCGACGAACGCCTCCTGCTGGTGCAGCGGGCTGGCGTCCCACTCGCTGCCCGGTGTCGGGTTGAGTGGGATGAGGTTGACGTGGGCCATGGGTCCGAGACGCTGGGCCAGGAGCCTGCCGAGCATCTCCCCCCGCCACGTCTGGTCGTTGACGTCGCGGATGAGCGCGTACTCGATCGACACCCGACGGCCCGTGGCGTCGCAGTAGTGCCGCGCCGCGTCCATCACCTCGGCGACCGGCCAGCGGTTGTTGACCGGGACCAGGGTGTCGCGGAGCTCGTCGTCCGGCGTGTGCAGGGACACCGCCAGCGTGACCTGCAGGCCCTCCTCCGCCATCCGGTGGATCGCCGGGACGACGCCCACCGTGGAGACGGTGACCGACCGCTGCGAGAGCCCGAAGCCCGAGGGCGGCGGCGTGATCATGCCGCGGACCGCCGCCATCACCCGCTTGTAGTTGGCCAACGGCTCGCCCATCCCCATGAACACCACGTTGGACAGACGGCCGGGGCCGCCCGGGAGCTCGCCGTCGCGCATGGCGCGCGCGGCCACCCGCACCTGCTCGAGGATCTCGGCGGTCGAGAGGTTGCGCTCCAGACCGCCCTGGCCGGTCGCACAGAACGGGCAGGCCATGCCGCACCCCGCCTGGCTGGAGATGCACACCGTCGCCCGGTCGGGGTATCGCATGAGGACACTCTCGACCAGGGAGCCGTCGTGGAGCTTCCAGAGCGTCTTGCGGGTGGTGCCGTCGTCGCACTCGATATGTCTCATTGACGACGCCAATTTGGGGAAGAGCTCCTCGTGGACCGCGCCGCGCAGCCCTGCCGGGAGGTCCGTCATCGCGTCGGGGTCGCCCTCGAGCCGACCGAAGTACTGGTTGGCGAGCTGTTTGCCCCGGAAAGCCGGGACCCCGAGCTCGCTCATCGCCGCTGCGCGTTGATCCGCGTTCAGGTCGGCGAAATGACGTGGGGGCAGGCCCCGGCGGGGGGCGTCGAAGACGAGGGGAAGCGGTTCAGCCATGATGTCCGTCATTGTGTCATGAACACATAGCGCACGACACGCCACAACCAGATGCTCCGAGCCTCTCCCAGGGCATAGGGTTCCGGCATGACCAAGCGCTCTCACGGCCGAGCTGACGCCGGCACACCCGAGAACCCGTCCGATACGACCGGGACCGCCTCCGCCGAGGGCACCACCGCCCCGGCACCCGCCACGACCGATGACCACGACACCGGGTCGCGCGGGCGCGGCCGCCGCAAGAACACCGGCCGGGGCGCCGCGGACGAGTCGACGGTCTTTCCCGATTCGTCCGGCGGCAGGCTCGGATCCGCCTGGGTGGGCCTGGTGCTGGGCGCTCTGGTGACCATCCTGCTGCTGGTCTTCATCGTGCAGAACTCCGCCTCGGCGGAGGTGCAGTACTTCGGCTGGACCTTCATGCTCCCGCTCGGCGTGCTGGTCCTGTGCGCCGCCATCGCCGGCGCCCTGATCATGGCCTTGTTCGCGGGCGTCCGGATCCTGCAGCTGCGGATGCGGGCCCACAAGGCGCGCAAGGCGATCAACAGCCGCTGACTGCGCACGCGGTCCCGACCTGACGGGGGCCGGCCGCGGGCGGCGCCGCGTCAGGTCGGGACGATGAACGTGAAGACGATCCAGACGACGACCGCCGAGGGCAGCACCGAGTCGAGTCGGTCCATGAACCCGCCGTGCCCCGGCAGCATCGTGCTCATGTCCTTGATCCCGAGATCGCGTTTGACCTGGGACTCGACGAGGTCGCCGAGGGTCGCCGTGCAGACCGTCAGGACGCCGAGCAGAACCCCCTTGAGCAGGTGGTCCTGGAAGAGCAGCACCACCACGAGCGCCCCGCCGATGCCCGCGAACACGAGGGATCCAGCGAAGCCCTCCCACGACTTCTTGGGGCTGATCGCCCGCGCCATCGGGTGCCGGCCGAAGATCACGCCGGCGACGTACCCGCCGACGTCCGAGCACACCACCAGCAGGATCAGCGCCACGACCCGCTGCGCACCGAACTCGCCGTCGGCGAGCATGGCCCCTGCCGCGCCCGGGACCGCGATCCAGCACAGCACGAACAGGGAGATCGACACGTCCCTCAGATAGTTCTGTGGCGCGGTCTCCACGCCGTCGAGGAAGAGCCGCCACACCAACACCACCACGGTGGTGGCCGCGAGGGCCGTGAACGCGCCGCGGGCGCCGAGGAAGAATGCCGCGACCACCATCGCCTGCCCGCCCACGAGCAGCGGCACGAGCGGAAGACGGAAGCGCGCCTGCCGCAGCCGCCTGAACACCTCCCAGGTGCCGATCGCCACGGCACCGGCGGCTACCAGGTACCACCAGCGTGGGCTGAAGGCGATACTCGCGATGACCAGGGCACCGAGACCGACGCCGACCGGGATGGCCCGCGTCAGGTCCCGGCCGGCACGCGACGGGGGCGCCGCGGCCGCGGCGGTGGGCCCGGGCCGGCCCGAGGGAGCGGTGTCCACAGCGGTCTCTCCGTTCTCCTGGATCGGTCGGGCGTCGGGATCGGTCTTCAGACTAGGAGGATCTAGACCTCCATCAGCTCGGATTCCTTGGCCTTGACGGTCTCGTCGACATCGGAGACGAAGCGGTTGGTGAGCTTGTCGAGTTCCTTCTCCGCCGCGTTCACCTCGTCCTCGCCGGACTCGCCGTCCTTCTGGATGCGCTTGAGCTCGTCCATCGCCTTTCTGCGGACACCGCGCAGAGAGATCCGGCCGTCCTCCGCCTTGGCCCTGGCCTGCTTGACCAGGTCCCTGCGACGCTCCTCGGTGAGTTGCGGCACCGTCACGCGCAGCACCTGACCGTCGTTCGTCGGGTTCACGCCGAGATCGGAGTTACGGATGGCGTTCTCGATCGGGCCCATCAGCGAGGGCTCGTACGGCTTGATGATGAGCATGCGCGGCTCGGGCACCGTGATGGTGGACATCTGCGTGATGGGAGTCATGGTGCCGTAATACTCGCAGAGCACCCGGTTGAACATGCCGGGGTTGGCGCGGCCGGTCCTGATGGAGCTGAGCTCGTCGCGAACGTGCTCGATCGCCTTCTCCATCTTGTCCTCGGCCTCGAGAAGTGTGTCGTCGATCATGTCGGTACTTTCCGTTCTTCTCTCGTGGGTTCGGTTCGCGGTGCTCGCGCGATCACTGCGACGTGCTCACCAGCGTGCCGATCTGCTCCCCCGCGACCGCTCTCGCGATGCTCCCCCGGGTGAGGAGGTTGAACACGAGGATCGGCATGTTGTTGTCCATACAGAGACTGAAGGCCGTGGTGTCCGCGACCTTGAGACCGCGCTCGAGGCACTCCCTGTGCTCGATGGTGGTGAACAACTCGGCGTCGGGGTTGGTCCGCGGGTCGTCGGAGTAGACCCCGTCGACGCCCTTGGCCATGAGCAGGACATCGGCGCGGATCTCGAGCGCACGCTGCGCCGCGGTGGTGTCCGTCGAGAAGTACGGCATCCCCATGCCCGCGCCGAAGATGACCACGCGCCCCTTCTCGAGGTGACGCTCCGCGCGCAGCGGGATGTACGGCTCCGCGACCTGTCCCATGGTGATCGCCGTCTGCACGCGGGTGGAAACGCCCTCCTGCTCGAGGAAGTCCTGGAGGGCCAGGCAGTTCATCACCGTTCCGAGCATGCCCATGTAGTCGCTGCGCGCCCGGTCGAGCCCGCGCTGCTGCAGCTGTGCTCCGCGGAAGAAATTCCCGCCACCGATGACGATCGCGATCTGCGCGCCGGTCCGGGAGACCTCCGAGATCTGGCGGGCGACGGACTGCACCACGTCGGGGTCGATCCCGACGCTACCGCCGCCGAACATCTCCCCGCCCAACTTGAGCATCACCCGTTTGTAGCCGTCCGGCTGGTCGGTCATCGCTCTCCTCGTCCCGGGCGGATCGAGCCCGTCTCATGCGTCGTCGACCCCGGCCGTGTCCCGGGGTCTCGTGCGGCCCTGCCGTGGGAGCCCTATCCATTCTGCCCTATCGGTCCCGTCCGCACGCCGGACCCCGGAGGGCGCGTCCCGTGCGCGGCGTCGGCCCGGGGCGGGGGTACCGGTACACACGCCGACGGCGGCACCCGTGTGCACGGGTGCCGCCGTCGGTGCAGCTCCTCGCGGAGCGGATCCGGGACCGGGCCGTCAGGCCTGCCCGACCTCGAAACGGAGGAAGGACGTGACGGTGGCGCCGGCCTCGGAGAGGACGTCGCCGACTGTCTTTTTGTTCTCCGTGACGGACGGCTGGTCGACCAGCACGACGTCCTTGTAGAAGCCGTTGAGGCGGCCCTCGATGATCTTCGGCAGGGCCTGCTCCGGCTTGCCCTCCTCACGGGCGGTGGCCTCGGCGATCTGGCGCTCCTTCTCGACCACGTCGGCGGGCACCTCCTCGCGGGAGAGGTACTGCGCCTTGAGCGCGGCGATCTGCATGGCGGTGGCGCGCGCGGCGGCGTCCGCGGCCTCCCCCTCGCCGGAGTAGGCGACCAGGACGCCGACGGCCGGGGGCAGGTCGGAGGAGCGCTTGTGGAGGTACACGGCGACCTTGCCGTCCAGCTTGCCCACGCGACGCAGGACCAGCTTCTCGCCGGACTTGGCGGAGAAGGCCACGACGGCGTCGGCGATGCTGGTGCCGTCGAGCTCGGCGGCGTTGAGCGCGTCGATGTCGGAGATGCCCTGCTCGGCGGCGACGGCCACGATCTTGTCGGCCAGCTCGATGAACTCCGCGCTCTTGGCCACGAAGTCGGTCTCGGAGTTGAGCTCGATCATGACGCCGTCCTTGACGGCCACGAGGCCCTCGGCGGTGGTGCGCTCGGCACGCTTACCGACGTCCTTGGCGCCCTTGATACGCAGCACCTCGACGGCCTTGTCGAAGTCGCCGTCGGACTCGTCGAGAGCCTTCTTGCAGTCCATCATCCCGGAGCCGGTGAGATCCCGCAGACGCTTGACGTCGGCAGCGGTGTAGTTCGCCATGGTGGGGCGACCCTCCTTAAAGGGGTTCGTGATGTGTCGGAAGTGTGTGGCATCGGCCGGCGGGCCCACCCGCTCCCAGCCTAGACCCCGGGAGCGGGTGGGAGGCGGCCTGCTGACGCCTCGGGCCCGGCCACCCGCGCGGTCCCGCGAGGGACCGTGGGAGGCCGGGCCCGAGGGCGTTCGAGCCGGATGCGTCGATCAGGCCTCGGCCGAGGGGGCCTCGGTCGCCTTCTCGGCCGTGGTCTCGGTCGCCTCGGCCGCCTCGGCGGCCTCTGCGGGCGCCTCGGCCACCTTCTCCGCCGGCTCGGCGGCGGTGGCCTCGCCCGTGACCTGGTCGAGCTGCTCGGACTCCCACTCCGCGAGCGGCTCGGTCTCCTCACCCGTGGCGGCCTTGCCGGCCTGCGAGCGGGCCTTGAGCCCCTCGGCCACCGCGGAGGCGACGACCTTGGTCAGGACGGTGACGGAACGGATCGCGTCATCGTTGGCCGGGATCGGGTAGTCGACCACGTCCGGGTCGCAGTTGGTGTCGAGGATCGCGACGACGGGGATGTTGAGCTTGCGCGCCTCGCCGACCGCGATGTGCTCCTTGTTGGTGTCGACGACCCACACCACGGAGGGGACCTTGCTCATGTCGCGCATGCCGCCGAGCGTCCGCTGGAGCTTGTTCTTCTCACGCGTGAGCATGAGAATCTCCTTCTTGGTGCGGCCCTCGAAGCCACCGGACTGCTCCATCGACTCGAGTTCCTTGAGCCGGGCCAGACGCTTGTGCACGGTCTGGAAGTTGGTGAGCATGCCGCCCAGCCAGCGCTGGTTGACGTACGGCATCCCGACCTTCTCGGCCTCTTCCGCGATGGTCTCCTGGGCCTGCTTCTTGGTGCCGACGAAGAGCACGGTGCCGCCGTGCGCGACCGTCTCCTTGACGAACTCGTACGCCTGGTCGATGTAGGTGAGCGTCTGCTGGAGGTCGACGATGTAGATGCCATTGCGGTCAGTGAAGATGAACCGCCGCATCTTGGGGTTCCAGCGACGGGTCTGGTGACCGAAGTGAGCGCCTGCGTCGAGCAGCTGCTTCATGGAGATGACTGCCATGATGTGTTGAGGGCTCGTCCGGCTTGAAAGCAGCCGGACCGCGAGGCCCTCGTCCTCGCTTTCTGATCCTGTTCCGGGTTATGCCCGAGAAACCGGTTGGCTCCGGGCCCTGGTGTCCGCGCCGGGCCGAACCCCTGTGGGTACAGGGGCACCGACGGGTCCGGCGTCCGACCGTCCGGGGGTGGACCCGGGGGCCGGATGCGACACCGCCTGGCGGTATCGCAGGACACGCGAAGTCAATCGACGTCAGTCGACCGCACCGGAATCCTATAGGTTATCCGGCGTTCGGCCAACATCCCGGTCGGCTGTGGATGGTCGTCTCCATTTTCCACAGCCGCCATCCGCCCCTCCCGGACCGCCCGCCCGCGGTGTCTAATCGGCTCATGACGCCCGGTCGACGCCAGACGCGCTCGCGCTCCCCCTACCGGACGGTCGCGGTCGCCGTGGCCGTCGCCGGCCTCGCCGTCGTCCCTCCCGTGGCCGCGACCCCCGGGGCCCCGCGTGACGATTTCCGTGGACCACTCGACGGTCCGGTCCGGGTCGTCACCCCCTACGATCCTCCGGCGCAGCGCTGGGGCACCGGGCACCGCGGGGTGGACCTCGCCGCCGACGCGCTGGACACCGTCCGCTCCCCCGCCGACGGCACGGTGGCGTTCGCGGGACACGTCGCCGGCCGTCCGGTGCTGTCCATCGACCACTCCGACGGTCTGCGGACGACCTACGAGCCGGTGCGGGCCACCGTCGAGCAGGGCGACCCGGTACGGAGCGGGCAGGCCGTCGGATACCTCCTGGCCGGGCACCCGGGCTGCCCGGCCCCGGCCTGTCTCCACTGGGGGGCACGGCTGGCCTCGGGAGGCCCGACGGGGGGCGACGACGACTACGTCGACCCCCTGGACCTCCTGGGCGCGCACTCGCGTCCGATCGCGCTGAAGCCGTTGCGTCCCGGGGACCGGGCAGCGGGGTGACGCACTCGTCACGCCCGGGGGTGGGCCCCGCGGTACGCCGTGCGGAGTCGCTCCGCCGAGACGTGCGTGTAGATCTGCGTGGTCGCGGGGGTCGAATGGCCCAGCAGCTCCTGGACGTGTCGTAGGTCGGCCCCGCCCTCGAGCAGATGGGTCGCCGAACTGTGGCGGAGCGCGTGCGGCGAGACGGTGGGGGCACCCGGCGTCGCGGCGGTGACCTCGTTGACGATCCGCCGGGCGGCTCGGGGGTCGAGACGTCCGCCGCGTGCACCGAGCAGCAGCGCGGGGCCGGACCGGGGGCCGGCGAGGGCGGGACGCCCGGCGTCGAGCCACGAGCGCAGGGCCCGCTCGGCGGGCACGCCGTACGGGACGGCTCGCTCCCTGTCGCCCTTGCCCACCACCCGCAGCACGCGGCGCCCGTCGTCCACATCGTCCACATCGAGCCCGCACAGTTCCGCCACGCGGATCCCGCACGAGTAGAGCAGCTCCACGACGACCCGGTCCCGCACCGCGACCGGGTCGCCCTGGGAAGCGCCCAGATCCGTGGTGCGCATGGTCTCCGCGGCCTGCCGGGGATCGAGCACCTCGGGCAGGTGGCGTCGCGGCCGCGGGGCCTCCAGCCTCGCGGCGACGTCCGTGGCCAGTACGCCGGCGCGCGTCGCCCAGGTGCTGAACGAGCGCGCCGCGGCCACGCGCCGCGCCACCGTGGACCGGGAGGCACCGGAGGCCACCTGGGCCGCGAGCCAGCCACGCAGCGCCGGGAGCGTGACGACGGCCGCGAGGTCGGCGGCGGTCCGGGGGCCGGCCCCTGCCGCCGACAGGTGCGTCAGGAGGGCGGCGACGTCCGAGCGGTACGACCGGGCCGTGGACTCGGAGCGGGACCGCCCCACGACGAGGTGGTCGACATAGTCGTCGAGGACGACCTCGAGCGCGCCCGGCAGTGCCCGACCCGCTCCCGCCGTATCCGACGTTCGTCCCATGAGTACCGATTGTCACTCCCGCCACGGCGCGACGCAAGGCCGCCCGGGCCGGTGGGACGATCAGGTCACGGGCATCGTCAGCTGCACGCCGCCGTCACCAGCCCGCCGCCAGCCCCGCTCGCCGCGGATCGCGGCCCCCGTCGAGAGCAGACGGCCCAGCACCGCCCGGGTCGTCGCCGGCGCGACCCCAGACCACACGGCGACCTCGGCCGGCGCGGCGCCGCCCGTCACGGGCAACGCCTCGAGGACGCGACGTGTCACGTCGTCCAGGCCGTCCCACGACGTGGACTCCGCGGCGGGCGGGGGTGCGGTCTCCCCCATGTCCCCGGCCAGTTCGACGACATCGGCGGTGCGTCCGACCAGGACGGCCCCCCTGTCGCGCAACAGCATGTGGCATCCCACCGAGGCGACAGACGTCACGGGCCCGGGCACCGCCCCCACCGGCCGTCCCAGCGCGTCCGCCCACGCCGCGGTGCTCAGTGCCCCACTGCGGGCGGCCGCCTCCACCACGACGGTCGCCCCGGACAGTGCCGCTATGAGCCGGTTGCGGTCCAGGAACCGATAGCGGGTCACCCCCGTCCCGGGAGGCTGGGCGGAGACCACCGCGCCCGAGCCGGCCACGGCCGAGAGCAACCCCTCGTTACCCCGCGGGTAGAGACGGTCCACACCACCCGCCAGGACGGCGACCGTGCACCCACTCGCCCCGAGCACCGCGCGGTGGGCGGCCGCATCGATACCGAAGGCGCCGCCGGAGACCACCGTGAACGCCCCGGCCGTGAGGCCGGCCGCCAGGTCCGCGGTCACGGCGCGGCCGTAGGCCGTCGGCGCCCGCGTCCCGACGATCGACACGGACCGGGCGAGCGCCACCTCCGGAACCGACGGGCCGCGCCACCACAGGCCGAGGGGCCTCAACGCCGTCGCCACAGCACCACGACGGGCCGGCCTGAGCGCACGCGGACGGTCCAACGGGGCCAGCGCGGTCGCAGGCCATCCCGGATCCCCCGGGACCAGCAGGCGCGCTCCGACCTCGGCGGCGGCTCCGAACAGGCCGTCGACATCGATCCGGTCCCGCCGGGACTCCGACTGTCCCGCGAGCGACGCCCCCACCCGGCCGGACCTGATGCGATCCGCCGCCTCCACCGGGCCCACCTCGTCCACGAGATCCCACAACTCCGCCGTCGGCCGCTCGGTGACGGCCCCCAGGTACGCGTGAGCCCGTCGCACCTCTGCGGGCACCACGTGATGGTCGCCGTCCATCAGTCCTCCCCCCTGAGCACCAGGGCCTCTGCGACGTGGTCCTGACCCGGCGATTCCGCGCCGGCGAGGTCGGCGACCGTCCATGCCAGGCGCAGGCACCGATCCACCCCTCTGGGGGACAGCACGCCATACGCGAGCGCCTTGTTGAGCGGCCGCAGGGCAGCACTGTCGAGGCGTCGGACGGTGCGCAACACCCGACCCGGGACGTCCGCGTTCGTACTCGCGCCACCGGCTTCCGGGCAGGTCGACCATCTCGCGACGGCCCTCCCCCTCGCCCGCGCGACCCTCGCGCGGACCTCGGAGGAGTCCTCGCCCTCTCCCACCGCGAGCAGTCCCGATCCGAGCGGGAGCGTCCGCGCCGCGATGTCCACCCGGTCCCGCAGCGGCCCGGTCAACGACCGTCCGTAGCGCCGGCGCTCGTCGGGGGTACACGAGCAGTCCGCGGGGAGCGGACTCCCGCAGGGGCAGTCGTTGGCGGCGAGCACCAGTTGGAACCGCGCGGGGAACACCGCCACCCCGTCCCGACGGGCCAGCCGCACCTCCCCCTCCTCGAGTGGCGTGCGGAGGGCGTCCAGCACCCGCCCGGGGAACTCGGCGCACTCGTCGAGGAACAACACCCCACGATGCGCGAGGGTGATCGCGCCGGGTCGCGCCGTTCCGGTTCCGCCGCCGATGAGCGCGGCCGAACTCGCCGAGTGGTGCGGCGCGACGAAGGGCGGACGTCGGATCATCGGATCGTCCGGGGTGAGACCGCGCATCACCGAGTGGACCGCGCTGGCCTCGAGCGCCTCACGCTCACCGAGGTCCGGCAGCAGCCCCGGTAGCCTGCGCGCGAGCATGGTCTTGCCCGTACCCGGGGCGCCCCGCAGGAGGAGCGCGTGCCCGCCCGCCGCGGCCACCTCGACCGCTCGACGGCAGTCCTCCTGGCCGTGGACCTCGGCCAGGTCCTCGCCGCCGCGGTCGGTCGGTCCAGCGACCGCGGGCGCCTCGCGCACCAGGCAGCTCCCGCCCCGACTCCATGCCGCGAGCATCGCCAGCGACTCCACCCCCGCCGAGCGCACGCCCTCGACCAGCCGGGCCTCCGGCAGATTGTCGGTCGGCACGATCGCGTGGTCCAGCCCCGCGTCGCGCGCGGCCAACACCGCGGGCAACACCCCGCGGACCGGCCGGACCCTGCCGTCCAGCGCCAGTTCCCCCACCAGGAGCACGCCGTCGAACAGTGCGCCGGGGAGCTCGCCCGACGCGGTCAGCGTCCCCACCGCGAGGGGGAGGTCGAATCCCGCTCCGTGTTTGGGCAGTGAGGCCGGCGAGAGCGAGAGCACCACCTTCCCGGCCGGCCACGTCAGCCCCGAGTTGACCACCGCGGCACGCATCCGGTCACGCGACTGGAGGACCGCCGCGTCCGGCATCCCGACGATGCTCACGCCCGGCAGTCCACGGCCGACGTCGGCCTCGATCTCCACCAGTTGCCCGCCGACGCCGGACAGCGCCACCGCCCACGTCCGTCCCAGCGCCACGGTCAGAACACCTCCTCGAACAGCTCGAGCAGGGGACGGCCGGGATCGGCCAGGTCCACGCCGACCACGTCGAAGCACACCTGACGCCATCCCGACGGATGCTCCGACAGCCACTGCGCCGCGAGTCTGCGCAGTCGCCGACGTTTGTCCGCGGTCACCGACTCCGCGGGCGTGCCGAACCCGTCGCCCGTGCGCGTCCGGACCTCCACGAACCGCAGCCGGCCCTGCGTGTCCACGGCCACCAGGTCCAGTTCACCGAACCGGCATCGCCAGTTGCGAGCCACCACGTGGTGTCCACGCGCCTCGAGAAGCGCCGCCGCGTGCGCCTCACCCGCCGCCCCCGTCTCCCGCCGGCGGTCCGCCGGCCTGTCGTGCGGTCCGGTCCCCGTCATCGAGTGCCCCTCCTCCGGCCTCCCGGTACCTCCGGGTCACCACGGAGAACACTTCCGTACGGCGACGGCCCGGCCCGCTGTCGTGCGGGCCGGGCCGGGGTCGTCTGTGGAGGCGGCGGGCCTGTGGAGAGAGTCGGGGCGCCCTACTCGGGGAGCCGGAGCTCGGGCTTGTCCAGCTCCTCGATGTTGACGTCCTTGAATGTCAGCACGCGCACGTACTTGACGAACCGCGCTGGTCGGTACATGTCCCACACCCAGGCGTCGGACATCCGGACGTCGAAGTACACCTCCCCGTCTGCTGACCGCGGGATCAACTCGACAGCGTTGGCGAGATAGAAGCGACGCTCCGTCTCGACGACGTAGGTGAACTGCCCGACGATGTCGCGGTACTCGCGGTACAGCGAGAGCTCCATCTCGGTCTCGTAGTTCTCCAGATCCTCGGCGCTCATCTCGTGCTGCTCCTCGAATGCGCCTGCGCGGCGCGACGGACGTTGGCGTACGACATGCGGTGGATGTCGCTGGGACCGAGCTGCTCGATCGCCCTGGCGTGACCCGGGGTGCCGTAGCCCTTGTGCGCGGCGAAGCCATATCCGGGCAACCTCGAGTCGAGGTCCACCATAATCCGATCGCGCGTGACCTTCGCGAGGACACTCGCGGCGGCGATGGATGCGAGCTCCGCGTCCCCGCCGATCACCGCCGTGGACTGGCACCCGAGCCCGTCCACCGCGAAGCCGTCCGTGAGGACGAACCCGGGCCGCGGGTCGAGCGCCGCCACGGAGCGGCGCATGCCCTCGAGGTTGCACCGGTGGATGCCGCGCTGGTCGATCCGCTCCGGGTCGATCACCACGACAGCGGACGCGACCGCGTGGCGCAGGACCGCGTCGTGGAGACGCTCACGCACGGCGGCCGTAAGGTTCTTGGAATCGTCGAGGTCGGCGAGCGTTGCGGGCAGCCTGTCCGGCAGCGCGCAGGACGCCACGACGAGCGGCCCCGCGCAGGCGCCGCGGCCTGCCTCGTCGACCCCGGCGACGGGGCCGAGCCCCCGCCTCGTGAGCGCGGCCTCGAGCGCGAGCCTTCCGGCCCTCCGGGTGACCCTCCCCCTCCGCGGACGGAGAGCCGTCACCCGGCCATGATGTCCGCCGAGGAGACGGACCCGATCCGGTCCAGCGGCAGGATGATCGCCTGGACCTTGCCGATGATGTTCTCCCCCGGCACCGTCCCCTGGTGCTCGTCACCCATGTGGAACCGGGAATCCGCCGAGTTGTTGCGGTTGTCCCCCATCACCCAATAGCTGTCCTCCGGCACCGTCACCGGGCCGAACGCGCAGTTGAGGGCATCCCTAGAGGGGTCCGGCGGCTCGTTGAGGTACGGCTCGTCGAGCGGCTCGCCGTCGACCAGGAGGTCCCCCTCCGGGGAGCAGCCGCCCACCGTCTGACCACCGACGGCGATCACCCGCTTGACCAGGTCGTTCTGGTCGGGGGGCAGGACCCCGATGACCCCACCGATGTTCTGCAGCGTCCGGAGTACCGGATTGTCCGAACGGATGGACTGGTAGCCCTCGTTCCAGGAGTCCGGTCCCTCGAACACCACGACGTCGCCCTGCTCCGGCTCACCGAGCCGATAGCTGATCTTGTCGACGAATATCCGGTCGCCGGTACAGCCGACGCACCCGTGCAGCGTGGGCTCCATGGACTCCGACGGGATCTGGTAGACGCGACCGACGAAGGTCTGGAAGACGAACACCAGCACCAGGGCGATCACCACGAGCATCGGGATCTCGATGTACCAGGGCTGGCCCTTCTTCTCGGGCTTCTCGGCCGCGCGGCGGCGGCGGCCACCGTCTCCGCTCATGCGTCGAGCCGGGGCCCCGTGGCGGGGCCCCGGCTCGAGGGGATCGGATCCGGGTGATTCAGTGCTGCTCACCCCGATGAGCGTAGTCGATTCCCGGCCGCGTTCGGCGACCGAGTCGGGTCGGCTCTACGCGCTCAGCGCTTTTCCTTGATCTTGGCGGCCTTGCCGCGCAGGTTGCGCAGGTAGTAGAGCTTGGCGCGGCGAACGTCGCCGCGGGTGAGCACGTCGATGCGGTCGATGTTGGGCGAGTGCACGGGGAACGTGCGCTCGACACCCACGCCGAACGACATCTTGCGGACGGTGAAGGTCTCACGGATGCCGCCGCCCTGGCGCCGGATCACCACGCCCCTGAAGATCTGGATACGCTCCTTGGTGCCCTCGATGACCTTGACGTGCACGTCAAGCGTGTCGCCGGCCCGAAATTCGGGGATGTCGTCGCGGAGGGACTTGCTGTCGACAAAGTCGAGAGTGTTCATGAGGGTCCTTGTGTGTCAGGAGTGAGGACAGAGGAACCTGGCGCCCACCTCTCGGGGGTCGACCGGTTCGTGCCCCGGATCAGCGCGACAAGCCCCGGACGCGCCCGGCGCCCGCAGGAGTCAACCCGCTCAGTGTGCCACTCCGGGAACGCTGCCACCAAATCCTCCTGCCCCGGGGCGCCGGCCCTCCTCGGCCAGCACCTCGAGGTCACGAGGCCCCAGCTGGACGTCGTCGAGGAGGTCGGGGCGTCGCCGGGCGGTCCGTCGTAACGACTCGTCGCGCCGCCACCGGGCGATCCTCGCGTGGTCCCCGCTCTTGAGGACCCCCGGCACCGGCCGGTCCCGCCAGATCTCGGGCCTGGTGTAGCTGGGGCCCTCGAGTAATCCGTCGGAGAAGGAGTCCTCCTCGTGGCTGCGGCTGTTACCCAGCACGCCCGGGAGGAGCCGGACCACCGCCTCCGCGATGACGAGCACGGCGACCTCTCCCCCGATGAGGACGTAGTCCCCGATGCTCACCTCCTCGACGTCCATACGCTCGGCGGCCTCGTCGACGACGCGCTGGTCGATCCCCTCGTAGCGACCGCACGCGAACAGCAGGTGCCGCCGCCGGGCATAACGGTGCGCGTCGGCCTGCGTGAACGGGCGCCCGGCGGGCGTCGGGACCAGGAGGAGTGGGCGGGTGTCGTCGTCCGGCATCGCATCAGGGGCGCCGGGGTCCGCGTCGCGCCCCGGGGCCAGGCTGTCCAGCGCCTCGCCCCACACGGTGGGCCGCATGACCATCCCGGGGCCGCCACCGAACGGCGTGTCGTCGACGGATTTGTGGACGTCGTGGGTCCAGTCGCGCAGATCGTGGACCCCGATGTCGACGATGCCGCGGTCGCGGGCCCGGCCGAGGAGTGCGAGCCGGAGCGGCGCGAGATAGTCGGGGAAGACGGTGACGACGTCCACGCGCAGCAAGGGCTCCCGGTGGGCCGCTCCGTGTCCGGTCATGCCTCTCCCAGGTCGAGCAGCCCTTCCGGCGGGTCGATCACGCAGGTGCCGGCGTCGATATTGATCTCGGGCACCATCTCGGTGACCAGCGGGACCAGGGCCTCGGCCCCTCCGGTGCGGCGGATAGCGAGGAGTTCGCCGGCCGGGGTGTGCACCACCTCGGTCACCTCACCCACCGGCCGGCCGCCGGTGTCGAGGACACGGAGCCCCACCAGTTGGTGGTCATGGAACTCGTCCGGGTCCTCGGGGGCCGGCAGGCTGGCGGAGTCCACCAGGAAGAGCATGCCGCGCAGAGCGTCGGCGGCGTCCCGGCTGTCCACGCCGGACAGACGCACGAGAAGCCGCCCGGAATGGTTCCGGGCGGCTTCCACGATGACCTCGCGGTCGGCGGCGTTCGCCCCACGTCCTGTTCGTCCGATCAGGCGGGCGCCGGTGGCGAAGCGCTCCTCGGGGGAGTCGGTCCGGACCTCGACGACGAGTTCGCCGCGGACGCCGTGCGCCTTGGCGACGCGCCCGACGACGATTTCCACCGGAAGTCCTGCGCTCGTCAGCGGTCGGTGTCGACGACGTCGACGCGGACGTCGGGTCCGGCGACCGATGTGACGATCGTGCGGATGGCCGACGCGGTGCGGCCGCCCCGGCCGATGACGCGCCCGAGATCCTCGGGCGACACCGCCACCCGGATCACGGTGCCGCGTCGCCCCCCACCGGTGCGTACTGACACCGCGTCGGGGTCCGACACGATGCCGCGCACGAGGTGGTCGACCGCGTCGACGACCATGTCGTTCACCGGCCTCAGGCCTCAGCCTCGGTCGAGCCGGCCCCGGAGGTCTCGGACTCCGACTCGGCGGCGGACTCGGCGGCCTTGGCTGCCTCCTCCTCCGCCTTCTTGGCGGCCTCCGCCTCTTCGGCCTTCTTGGCCTTCTCCGCCTTGCGCTTGGAGGTGATCGCCTCCGCCGAAGGCTCGCCCTGGGCCTCCTCGAGCGCCTTGTTGAACCGGTCGAGCTTGGAGGGCTGGGGCTCGGCGACCTTCAGCGAACCGTCGGCGCCCTCGATGCCCTTGAACTTCTGCCAATCACCGGTCACCTTGAGCAGCTGCTCGACGGACTCGGTGGGCTGGGCGCCCACGCTCAACCAGTACTGGGCACGCTCGGAGTCGATCTCGATGAAGCTCGGGTTCTCCTTGGGGCGGTACAGTCCGATGTTCTCGATTCCACGACCGTCACGACGGGTGCGGGCGTCCGCGACCATGATCCGGTACTGCGGGTTGCGGATCTTGCCGAGGCGGGTGAGCTTGATCTTGACGGCCATGGGGCGTCTCGCTTTCTGTTGAGGTCACGTGGCGATTCAGCGACGTCCGCGGGAGTGCGGGGTCCGGTTTCGCCTTCCGGGTGACCGCCGTTCGGCACGGATCCCCTGCCCCTGTCGGGCACGCGGGGACCCACCGGTGACGGCGTCCAGCGGCCCAGTCTAATCGGGTCCGCAGCCGCGATACCAATCGGCGCCCCGGGCGGTCACCGGTCCGGGAACTTGAGATTGTCGAGATCGATCCCCTCGAGTCCGGGCGGCAACTCGTCGAGTCCCTTGGGCATGCGGGACACGTCGGGCATCCCCGGCGGCATCCCCGGCATCCCGGGCGGCATCCCCCCGGGCATCATGCCGCGGTTTCTGGGCTGGGTCGGGCCCCTGCCCTTGCCCTTCTTGCCTTTTCCTTTGCCCTTGCCCTTGCGCTGGTTCTTCCGGTTGCCGCCGCCGGGCATCCCCATCTGCCCGGCCATGCGGCTCATCATCTTGCGGGCCTCGAAGAAGCGGTCGACGAGCTGGTTGACGTCGGTGACCGTCACGCCGGAGCCCTTGGCGATGCGCTGGCGACGGGAGCCGTTGATGATCTTGGGGTCGGCCCGCTCCTCGGCGGTCATTCCGCGGATGATGGCCTGGATCCGGTCGAGGTACTTCTCGTCGAGGTCGCCGACCGCGTCCTTCATCTCCTTGCCGCCGGGCAGCATGCCCAACAGGTTCCCGATGGGGCCCATCTTCCGGATCATGAGCATCTGATCGAGGAAGTCCTCGAGGGTGAGCTCTCCGGAGCCGATCTTTGCGGCGGTCTTCTCCGCCTCCTTGGCGTCGAAGACGGTCTCCGCCTGCTCGATCAGGGAGAGCACGTCGCCCATCCCGAGGATCCGGCTCGCCATCCGTTCGGGATGGAAGACGTCGAAGTCCTCGAGCTTCTCGCCGTTGGAGGCGAACATGATCGGCGTACCGGTGAGCTCCCGCACGCTGAGCGCGGCGCCACCACGCGCGTCACCGTCGAGCTTGGTGAGGACCACGCCGCTGAACCCGACGCCCTCGCGGAACGCGTCGGCGGTGAGCACGGCGTCCTGACCGATCATCGCGTCGAGGACGAAGAACGTCTCGTGGGGCTGGACCGCGTCCCGGATGCCCCGCGCCTGGGCCATCATCTCCTCGTCGATACCCAGGCGGCCGGCGGTGTCGACGATCACCACGTCGTGCATCTTGGCGCGGGCGTGCGCGAGACCGCGCTGCGCCACGGACACGGGTTCCCGGACCCCGATCTCCTCGCCGTCACCGCCCACCGAGGTGCCCGGATGGGGTGCGAAGGTCTGCACGCCGGCGCGCTCGCCGACGATCTGCAGCTGGTCCACTGCGCCCGGACGTTGGAGGTCGCACGCCACGAGCAGCGGGGTGTGCCCCTGCTCCCGCAACCAGTGCGCGAGTTTGCCCGCCAGTGTGGTCTTCCCGGCGCCCTGCAGGCCCGCGAGCATGATCACCGTGGGTGGCTGCTTGGCGAACTCGATCCGGCGGGCCTCGCCGCCGAGGATCGCGGTGAGCTCGGCGTCGACGATCTTGACGACCTGCTGCGCCGGGTTGAGCGCCTCGGAGACCTCCGCCCCCTTGGCCCGCTCCTTGACCCGCGCGATGAAGGCGCGCACCACGGGGAGCGCGACGTCGGCCTCCAGTAGCGCCAGCCGGATCTCGCGGGCCGTCGCGTCGATGTCGGCGTCGCTGAGCCGACCCTTTCCGCGCAGGTCCTTGAGCGCACCTGTGAGGCGGTCGGACAAGGAATCGAACACGGTGACAGCTCCCTGGGTAGCGGGCCGGGGAACGTGGCGGACCCCGGCGTCGTCGGCGACGACTGTTCAAGGGTATCCGCACGGCCACCGGCCGGTGTTGTGGGCGTCCTAGGTTCCCAGGAGGGCGTCGACGAACGCCTCCGGTGTGAACGGGGCCAGGTCGTCGGCCCCCTCGCCGAGCCCGACGAGCTTCACCGGCACACCGAGTTCGTGCTGCACCTGGAAGACGATGCCGCCCTTGGCGGTGCCGTCGAGCTTGGTGAGCACGACGCCCGTGATGTCGACGACCTCCTTGAACACCCGGGCCTGCATGAGCCCGTTCTGTCCGGTGGTCGCGTCGATCACGAGCAGCACCTCGTCGACCGGGGTCTTCTTCTCCACGACGCGCTTGACCTTGCCGAGTTCGTCCATGAGCCCGGCCTTGGTGTGCAGGCGCCCCGCGGTGTCCACGAGGACGGCGTCGACACCGGTGTCCACGCCCCGCGCCACGGCGTCGAACGCCACCGACGCGGGGTCCGCGCCCTCGTCGCCGCGGACCACCTCGGCGCCCACGCGCTCCCCCCAGGTCTGGAGCTGGTCCGCCGCGGCCGCGCGGAAGGTGTCCGCCGCGCCGAGCAGGATGTCCCGCCCCTCGGCGATGAGCACGCGCGCGAGCTTGCCGGTCGTGGTGGTCTTTCCGGTGCCGTTGACACCGACGACGAGCAGGACCGCCGGCGTGCCCTCGTGCGGCAGCGCCCGTGTCGACCGGTCGTATTCGGGGTGCAGGTTGTCGATGAGGGCCTGCCGGAGCAGGTCCCGCACCTCGCCCTCCGTGCGGACCTGCTTGGTGGCGATGTCCTCCCGGAGCCGGTTGACCACCTGCTCGGTCATCGGGGCCCCGAGGTCGGCCATGATGAGCGTGTCCTCGATCTCCTCCCACGCGTCCTCGTCCAGGTCGCCGGCGCCGAGCAGCCCCAACAGGCCCTGGCCGACGGTGTTCTGGGACCGCGCGAGCCGCCCGCGGAGTCGCTCGAGACGGCCGGTCGCCGGGTCGATCCGCTCGATCGGGGCGACCGGCTCGGGAGTGGGGGTGATCTCATCCGCCGAGGGCGCGGGGATCTCCTCCTCCGGCACCTCCGGGGGGATCACCACCGGGTCGACGTGCGGGGGCTCGACGACCGTCGACTGGGCGTCCTCGGCGTCCTCGGCCTCCTCGGCCGCCTCGGCGGGTGCAGAGGGCGCCGGGCCCCCGGGCGACGCGGGAGTGGTCGGCGTGGCGGGGGTGGCCGTGGCATCCTCGGTGGCCTCGGACGGCGACCCGGGCCGGGGCGGCGGTGCCTGGTCCTGCCTGGGCACCGGTTCCTTCTCCGGGGCCGCGGCGGCCCCTCCCGCCGTGAACGAGAACCCCGCCGCTGCCTGGTAGTTGCCGGAGCGTTCCTCGCGCGTGAGCTCCTTGGTCTCCTCCTTCCCGCTGAGCGAGATCTGCCGCTTCTTCCGCAGCTGGAGCCCCGCGACGAGCGCGATGACGGCCAGCAGCAGGACTACGGCGACGGCCACGATGATCCAGGTGGTGTTCACGGTGCCCAGTATGGCTGAAACGACGGGGTCCGCCAGCGGTGCCCCGCGCTCACCGTCAGCGCATGCGTTGGGAGATGACCTTGGAGATGCCGTCGCCCTGCATCGACACGCCGTAGAGGACGTCCGCGACGTCCATCGTGGGCTTCTGGTGGGTGATCACGATGAGCTGACTGGTGTCCCGCAACTGTTCGAGAAGGCCGATCAGCCGGCGGAGGTTGGTGTCGTCCAGAGCTGCCTCGACCTCGTCCAGCACGTAGAACGGGCTCGGCCGGGCCTTGAAGATCGCCACCAGCATGGCCACCGCCGTGAGCGATTTCTCCCCACCGGAGAGCAGCGAGAGCCGCTTGACCTTCTTCCCCGGCGGCCGCGCCTCGACCTCGATGCCGGTCGCCAGCATGTCCTCGGGCTCGGTGAGCACGAGCCTGCCCTCGCCCCCGGGGAACAGGACGGCGAACACGTCCCTGAACTCGCGTTCGACGTCGGTCCAGGCCTCGGTGAAGATCTGCTCGATCCGCTCGTCCACGTCGTCGATCACCCCCTCGAGGTCACCGCGGGCCTTCTGGACGTCGTCGAGTTGTGTGGACAAGAACGCGTACCGTTCCTCGAGCGCCGCGAACTCCTCCAGCGCGAGCGGATTGACCTTGCCGAGGGTCGCCAGGTCCTTCTCCGCGGTCTTCAGGCGGCGCTGCTGCTCCGCGCGCACGAACGGCATCGGGGGCGGCGGGGTGACGTCCTCCCCCCTGTCCCGGGCCGCCTCGTACTCGTCCATCTCGAGCGCGGAGGGGGGCAGATCGACCGCCGGGCCGTATTCCTCGACGAGCGCACCGGGGTCGATCCCGTGCCGGTCGAGGACGGCCGCCTCGAGCTCGGAGACCTTGACCTCGAGCTGGGCCCGGACCACCTCATCGCGGTGCGCGGCGTCCCCCAGGCGCGTCACCTCGGACTCGGCCGTCGCCAGCTCGGTCCGCAGGCCGGAGACCCGCGCCGTGGCCGCCGTGCGCTCCGCCGAAAGCCTGTCCCGTTCGGCCCCGGCCACCGCGATGAGCTCGTCGAGTCGGGCCAGCAGACGCCCGCTCAGCTCGTCGACCACCCCGGCAACCTCCGCGCCCCGGCGGCGCGCGGCGGCGGCCCGGGCCGCCCGGGCGCGGGAGTCACGCTCGGCCTGCGCGGCCCGCCGCAACGAGGCCGCCTTGCCGCGGACCCCGCCGGCGCGTTCCTCTGCCGACCGGTGCGCGAGCCGCGCCTCGAGTTCCCGGTCCCGGGCCGCGGTCACGGCCGCCTGCGCCGCGGCCCGCCCGTCGTCGGCCGGCTGATCGTCCTCGTCGTCGTCACTCCCGGCCCGGGCGAGCCGGTCACCGACCTCGGCGTGCTCGGTCCGGGCGGAGTCGAGCTTGTCCACGGCCATCCGCCGTGCCTGCTCGAGGCGACGCACGTCCGCCTCGGCGCGTCGACGCCGTTGGCCGATACGGGCGAGCTCGGCGTAGATCTCCTCGATCGCGGCATCGGACTCGGTGATCGCCGCCAAGGAGCCCTCGAAGCGCTCGGAGCGCTCGAGGTCCTCGGCCTCGGCACCCGCGAGCTCCGCCCGGGTGGTCTCGATCTCCGCGCGGACCGCGTCGCGCGCCGCGACGGCGGCGTCGATGGCCGACTGGATCTCCAGGCCTGTGCGTCCCGCGGCCGAGCCACCCACGGCCCACCCCGGGCCGGCGATCTCCCCGGCCCGGGTCACCGAGCGCACCCGGCGGTCGGCCTCGATCTGCGACTGCGCGGTGCCGAGGTCCTCGACCAGCACCACGTCGACGAGCAGTGCCGTGACCGCACCGTGGAGGTCCTCCGGCACCTCCACCACGTCGAGCGCCCACCGGGCACCGGCGACCAGGTCCACCTCCAGCCGGTACGAGCCTCCCGCGGCGCCCCGGCCTACCAGTCCGGCCCGACCCGCGTCGGCCTCGCGCAGGGCGGAGAGCACCGCGCGCCGATCGACGTCGGAATCCACCACCACAGCGTCCACGGCCGGGCCGAGCGCCACTCCGATCGCGCGTTCCCAGCCGTCCTCCACGCCGAGGACCTCGCCCACAGTCCCGGCGACGGTCTCCTCGCCGAGGTGCCCGACGAGCCATTCGGCCCCGTCGCCCGCGCCCTTGTTCTGCTCGAGCGTCTCGATGCGGGCCGTCAGTCGGGCGATCTCCTGGTCTGCGTTCCGCTCCGTCTCCCGCAGCTCCGTCAGCCTCGCCCGCGCGTCCAGGTGCGCGCGCTCCGCCCGCCCGAGGTGGTCATCGAGGGTGCGTTCGCCCTCCGAGTGCGCGCCGACCCGGGCGTACACGGAATCGAACTCCGCCTCCGCGTCCGCGACCGCGGACCGCGCGTTCTCGCGTTCCTGGTCGATCCTGCCGATCTCCGCCTCGGTGGACTCGATCCGGGCCGCGAGCGTCTCGACCTTGCCCGCGAGCCGCGCGACCCCCTCCCGCCGGTCCGCGATCGCCCGGACGGCCTTGAGGTGCTCGGCCTCCACCTCGGCCAGGGCCGACTCCGCCGCGGTGAGTTCCTCCGTCGCCAGTCGGGCGGCGCCGGCGGCGTCCTCGACCGCGGCCGTGAGTTCGTCCTCGTGAGCGGCAGCACGCTCGGCCTGCCTGTCCAGCTCGTCCGGGTCGGTGCCGTGGTGCACCGCGACCTCGGCTGCCAGGGAGCGTGCCCGGTCCGCCGCGATCCTCGCCGTCGCCCGCGCACGCTCGGCGAGCGTCGACAGGGTGAACCACCGTTGCTGGGCGGCGTCGGCCTCGGGGGTCAGCCGGTCGACCTCCGCCTGCGTCTGCGCGACCTCGCGCGTCAGTTCGTCGCGCCGGTCGGTGGCCGCTGCCACCTGCTCGGTGAGCCGCTGGCGCACGCTCCGGGCGTCCGCGAGTTCGGTGCGTCGGGTGACGAGGTCGTCCGCCGCGAGCCTGAGGGTGGCATCGCGCAGGTCCGCCTGGATGGTCTGCGCCCGGCGCGCCACCTCCGCCTGCCGGCCCAGGGGTTTGAGCTGACGCCGCAGTTCCGTGGTGAGGTCGGTGAGACGGTCCAGGTTTCCCTGCATCCCGGCCAGCTTGCGTTGGGCCTTCTCCTTGCGGCGCCGGTGTTTGAGGATGCCCGCGGCCTCCTCGATGAAAGCGCGGCGTTCCTCCGGCTTCGACTCTAGGATCTCGGAGAGTTTGCCCTGACCCACGACGACGTGCATCTCCCGGCCGATGCCCGAGTCCGAGAGCAGCTCCTGGACGTCCATCAGTCTGGCCCGGTCGCCGTTGATCTCGTACTCCGCGGCGCCGTCGCGGAACATGCGGCGGGTCAGGGAGACCTCGGCGTAGTCAATGGGCAACGCCCCGTCCGAGTTGTCCAGGGTGAGTGTGACCTCGGCCCGGCCGAGCGGGGATTTGCCGGAGGTGCCGGCGAAGATGACGTCCTGCATCTTGCCGCCCCGCAGCGACTTGACACTGTGCTCGCCCATCACCCAGGTCAGGGCGTCGACGACATTGGACTTACCGGACCCGTTGGGCCCGACGACGGCGCAGATCCCCGGTTCGAATCTCAGTGTCGTGGGCGCTGCGAAGGACTTGAAGCCCTTGAGCGTCAGCGACTTGAGATACACGGGTGTCGATCCTATGTCAGCGTTCGGCGAATCCGGTGAGCCCGCCCCGGGCCGCCTCCCACGAGTCCACGACCACGTCGACCCGCCCCGGGGTGTCCCCGGTACGCAGCCAATCGAGGAGCCGACGACACTCGTCCTCGGTCCCCTCTGCCACCACGTGCACCCGCCCGTCGGGCTTGTTGCTCGCGTGGCCGGTCAGTCCCAGTTCGAGTGCGCGGCTCCGGGTCCACCACCGGAAGCCCACCCCCTGCACGTGTCCGTGCACCCAGGCCACCAGGCGGACCTCATCGCGCTCGGTCACGAGGTCTCGAACCCCAGCTCGAAGTCTGCGCCCGCGCGCAGGGTCCGCCCGACCGTGCACGTCGCCTCCACCGACCGTCGGACCCCGTCGAGCACCCGCTCCGCCATCGCCTGATCGAGTCCCGTGAGGTCGAGGTGGTACGTCTCGTGCAGGCGCGGGTACCGCTCCTCGTCCCGGTCCGCGTCGCCGGACACGCGCACGGTGGCCTGGTAGTCGTCTCCGAGCCTGCGGGAGAGGGTGAAGTCAGAGGACATGGCGGTACAGGCGGCCAGGGCGATCTTGAGCAGCTCCCCCGGGGTGAACACGCCGTCCTCGCCCTCGGAGCCGATCTCCACGCGCGCACCCCGATCGGACAGGCCCACATAGCGGCGTATCCCCTCCCGCTCGACGCGGAGTCCGGTGGTGGTGTCGGGCGGTGATGCGGTGTCGGCCGTGTCGTCCATGTCGGTCATCGTACGGAGCGTGTTCTGCGCGACGGTGCCTTCCGACGGCGTGGCGGCGGCTGGCATCCCGGGCAGAAGTGGGAGCCCCGGTTCATGAAGTCCTCGCGCACCACGGGCGTACCGCACCGCGCGCACGGCAGCCCGGCCCGTCCGTAGACATCGAGCGCACGGTCGAAGTATCCGGAGGCGCCGTTGACGTCGACGTAGAGGGCGTCGAACGACGTCCCTCCCTCCTCGAGCGCGTCGGTCATCACGTCACGCGCATGGTCCAGGACCTCGATCACCGCCGTCAGGGTGGTGGCCCCGGATCGGCGACGGCCGTGGACGCCGGCGCGCCAGAGCGCCTCGTCGGCGTAGATGTTGCCGATGCCGGAGACCAGCGTCTGGTCCAGGAGGAGACGCTTGATCTCGGTGTCCCTCCCGCGGATCCGTCGCGCCGCGGACCGGGCGTCGAAGGCCGGGTCGAACGGATCGGCGGCGATGTGCGCGGCCGGGGCCGGCAGGAGCGTCCCACTCCCGTCGAGGGCGTCGGCGAGGGGGACCACGGTCCACCCTCCGAAGGTCCGCTGGTCCACGAACCGCAGTTCGTTGCCGTCGTCGAGGGCGGCACGGGCGTGCAGGTGCCGAACGGCCGGCGCACGCGAGTCGGTGACGAGCATCTGCCCGCTCATCCCGAGGTGCACGAGGAGGCAGTCAGACCCGGGGGTCTCGTCACCGTCGAGTGTCAGCCACAGGTACTTCCCCCGCCGTCGCGCTCCGCTGACCACCCGTCCGGTGAGCAGCGCGACGATCTCCTCGGGCCCACCCGGCTGGCGGCGCGCCGTCCGGGCCCCGGTCACCTCGACGTCGACGAGCCGACGTCCGACCACATGCGTCTCCAGGCCCCGGCGTACGACCTCGACCTCGGGTAGTTCCGGCACGTCAGCCGCCCGCGCGGTCCAGTGCCGCCCAGGCCTGCTCGGCCGCCTTCTGCTCGGCCTCCTTCTTGGTGCGCCCGGTCCCGCCGCCGAGTTCCGTCTCGCCGACGAGAGCCCGTGCGGTGAAGGTCTTGTCGTGATCGGGGCCCGTGGCGGTGATCTCGTAGTGGGCGCGGGGCCTGCCGGACTCGGCGCACTTCTCCTGGAGGCTGGTCTTCCAGTCCAGCGCGGCCCCCAGGGTGGGGACGACGCGCAGTCGATCGCCGATGATGCGCTCCACGACCTCGCGCGCGATCTCGAGTCCGTGCGTGAGGTAGACGGCCCCGAAGACCGCCTCCATGGTGTCCGCGAGGATCGAGTGCTTGTCGCGACCGCCCGTGAGCTCCTCGCCCTTACCGAGCCGAAGGTGTGCTCCGAGTCCCCCGGGCCCGAGGTCGCGGGCGATGTCGGCGAGGACGTAGGTGTTGACCAGGCTCGCGCGGATCTTGGCCAGGTCGCCCTCCGGCCGGTCCGGGTAGGCGTTGTAGAGGTACTCGGTCACCACGAGCTCGAGTACCGCGTCACCGAGGAACTCGAGCCGCTCGTTGTGGGGCACGCCCCCGTGCTCGTACGCGTAGGACCGGTGCGTCAGCGCCTGCGTGGCCAGCTCGTCGCCCAGCTCCACCCCGAGCAGTTCGGGGACCCCCACGGGGGCGCCGGTCATGCGTCGTCCCCGCCCTCGGTCATCCGCCCGAACTTCTCGGCCAGACCGGCCCAACGCGGGTCGATCCGCCCTTCCGTGCTGCCGGAGACGCCGTCCGGTTCCGGGGTGTCCGGGTTGATGCACTCGTCGCGACCGTAGTCCGTGCACGTCGGCGACATGGGGAAATCCAGCCCGAACGCGTCGACGAGCGCGGACTCGAGGTCGAGCAGGTCGTCGTCGAGGAGTCGCACCTCGTCCTTCTCCACCCCCTCGGCGGCGGCGGTGCCCTCCGCGGCGTACATCTCGGTCAGCGACACCCCCACCTCGACGTCGAACTCACCCAGACAGCGCGCGCACTCCACATGCGCGACGCCGGTGACCGGGCCGGTCACCAGCACCCCCTCGTCGACGTTGGTCAGCGTGAGGTCGAGCTCCACCTCGGCCCCCTCGGGGATCCGGATGAGCTCGACCCCGATGTCGGAGGGCAGCACCGCGGGGCGCTGGACCTGCAACGCCGCACCCGGGGACCGGGGAAGGGTCCGGGTGTCGATGACGAGCGAGTCGTCCGACGGGTGGCCGTGGCGCGGGGTTCGAGAGCTCGTGGACACGCCCTGCAGACTACCCGGGGCCGGTCAGAAGTCTCCGTACCCGTCGCCGGCGGGGGCGGCACGGCGGCGCGCGCCCGCGCCGTGCAGTTCCTCGCGTCCGCGGGCCACGGTGCGGAGGGTCGATCCGAGGAACTCCTCGAAACGCCCCATCTTCTCGTCGACGTAGGCGTCGCACTCCTCGCGGCGACGGTCGCTCTCGGCGTGTGCGGCATCGCGGACCCGGGCGGCCTCCTCGTCCGCGATCCGCACCACCTCGGATTCCGAGAGCATGCGCTGCTGTTCCTGTCGCGCCTCGGTGATCGTCCGGTCGTAGATGACGTTGGCCTGCTCGACGAGCCGCTCAGCCTCGGAACGCGCCCGCGTGGTGGTGGACTCGGCCTCACGCTGCGAGCGATCGAGCAGTTCCTCCGCCTCGACACGGGCGTCACCGACGATCTCGTCCGCGTGACCGGTGGCCTCCGCGACCATCCGGTCCGCTCGGGACTTGGCGTCCGAGAGCATGGCGTCGGCGTCCGCGCGGGCGTCCCCCAGCGTCCGCTCGGCCTCGGCGTCGGCCGCCGCGACGGTGTCCCGCGCCGTGGAGTCCGCCTCGGCGAGCACCCGGTCGCGCTGGTCCAGGACGTCCTGGGCGTCGTCGAGTTCCCCCGGGAAGGAGTCCCGGATGTCGTCGAGCAGCAGGAGGGACTCGTGCCTGGGGACCACGCAGTTCGCGGTCATGGGCAGGCTTCGGGCGTCCTCGATCATCGCGTTCAGCTCATCGAGGGCCTGGAACACTCGGTACACGCTGGTCCCTTCACCGGATGGTCACT
Source organism: Candidatus Dietzia intestinipullorum (assembly GCA_019119635.1). Taxonomy (GTDB): domain Bacteria; phylum Actinomycetota; class Actinomycetes; order Mycobacteriales; family Mycobacteriaceae; genus Dietzia; species Dietzia intestinipullorum. Next base: position 155,832 of record DWWP01000054.1, on the reverse strand, counting down.
CGTACCTCATCAGTCTGCCCGCAAGTCACCATCCGGGGCGGGTACGGCGGCGGTGTGTCGCGACCGCTTCAGGCCAGACGCTCCCTGAGTGCGCGGGCCACGGGGTCGGGCAGCAGGTGGGAGACATCGCCGCCCAGTCTGGTCACCTCGCGACACAACGACGACGAGACGAACGACAGGTCGGAACGGGTGGGCAGGAACACGGTGTCGACTCCGGAGATCGATCGGTTCATGTGCGCCATCGGGAGCTCGTAGTCATAGTCCGTGGAGTCCCGCAGTCCTTTGATCACCGCGGTGGCGCCGCGGTCGCGGCAGTAGTCCACCAGCAGTCCATGGAAGCTGTCCACCTGTACGCCGGGCATGTCCGCGCACACCTGCGCGATCATGGACTTGCGCTCGTCGATGGTGAACGTGCCCTGCTTGTTGGGGTTGGCGACCACGCACACGATCACGTCGTCGAACAGGTCCGCCGCCCGCCGGAAGATGTCGAGGTGCCCGAGGGTCACCGGGTCGAACGAGCCTGGGCACACGACTGTGGTCATGAGCCGACCGTATCAACGGGCGTCTCCGACGGGGACGACGACGAGGCGGGGCGTGCCATCTCGATGGTGGTCTCGCCGTAGGCGCGGGTGAACACCACGTCATAGGTGGGTGGCCAACCGACCGCGGGGTCTCGCGTCGAGCGTTCCCACACGACCAGCGACTCCTCGCGGACCCACCCTCCGGTGTGCAGGGCCTCGAGGACCGAGGTGTCGAACCCGGCCGACTTCTCGTACGGCGGGTCCGCCACCACGAGGTCGAACCCGCCGTCGACGGGGCACGGGCCGGAGAGGGCGCCGGGGAGCGCCGCGCGCCGGATGGTGGTCCGCACCGAGGGGATCTCCGACACGAGCGCACCGACGTTGCGTCGCAGACCCGTGACCGCGCGCCCACCGGACTCGACGAACCATGCGGTGTCGGCCCCGCGCGAGACCGCCTCGAGCCCGAGGGCTCCGGAGCCGGCGAAGAGGTCGAGCACCGCCGCACCCGCGAGATCGACCCTGGAGTCGATCGCGCTGAAGAGCGCCTCACGGACACGGTCGGTGGTGGGGCGGGTGCCCGCCGCCGCGGCCGCCAGCGTCCGGCCCCGGAGACGACCGGAGATGATGCGGGTCACGATGTTTCCTCTCGGTCAGGACCTGAACAGATAGGCGGACGCCTCGGAGCCGGAGAGCCGCTCCACGCGCTCGGCGAGTGCCGGGTGTCGGTCCAGGCCGGGGTCGGAGTCCAGGATCTCCTCGGCGTGGCGACGGGCGATCTCGATGAGCTCGCCGTCGTCCACTACGGACAACAGGCGCAGCGCGGACAGCGCGCCCGACTGTGCATCGCCCAGGACATCGCCTTCCCGGCGTTGCTCCAGGTCGAGGCGCGCCAGTTCGAAGCCGTCAGTGGTCGCCGCCACGGCGGACAACCGTTCGACCGACGGTCCGGACTCCGGACTGTTGGTCACCAGCAGGCACAGTCCGGGCAGCCCGCCGCGACCGACACGACCGCGCAGCTGGTGGAGTTGACTCACGCCGAACCGCTCGGCGTCCATCACCACCATGACGGTCGCCTCGGGCACGTCCACGCCCACCTCGATCACCGTCGTCGACACGAGGACGTCCAGATGCCCCGAGGCGAAGTCGGCCATCACGGCGTCCTTCTCCTCGGTGGGCAGCCGGCCGTGCATGAGCCCCACCCGGATCCCGGCCAGATGGGAGCCCGACAGTTGTGCGTGGAGGTCGACGGCGGAGACCAGCGGCGGCCGGAAATCTCCGGGGTCGTCCGTGGTGTCGGGGTCGATGCGGGTGCAGACCACGTACACGCGGTGTCCGGCCGCCACCTCTTCCCGGACCCGTTCCCAGACACGCTGCATCCACTTCGGCCTGTCCCGCGCGGGCACGACGGACGTAGAGATCGGTCGTCGACCACCGGGGAGCTCGACGAGTTCGGAGACCTCGAGGTCCCCGAACACGGTCATCGCGATGGTGCGCGGGATCGGGGTCGCCGTCATCACGAGCAGGTGGGGCACCACACCGTCCCGACCCTTGCTGCGCAGGCGGTCCCGTTGCCGCACGCCGAACCGGTGCTGCTCGTCCACCACCACCAGGCCGAGGTCGAAGAACTCGACCGAGTCCTGGATGACCGCGTGCGTCCCCACGACGATGCCCGCCTCCCCGGTGACGATGTCCAACAGGGCCGCGCGACGCTCCGCCGTCGACATCGAGCCGGTGAGCAGCACGACCCGCGTGGCCTCCTCCGCGGCCCCGAGCCGCCCCTTCTCCCCCAGGTCGCCGAGCATCGCGGTGAGCGACCGGTGGTGCTGGGTCGCGAGCACCTCGGTCGGGGCCAGCAGGACGCTCTGGCGCCCGGCGTCGACCACCTGGAGCATCGCGAGCAGGGCCACGACCGTCTTCCCGGAGCCGACCTCGCCCTGGAGGAGCCGGTTCATGGGCTCGACGGCGGTCAGATCCCCGGAGATCTGGTCGAGCACCGTGCGTTGCCCGCCGGTCAGGTCGAACGGCAGGCGGGAGCTCAACGCGGCCCGCACCCCGTCGCCTCGACGCGGACTCGGTGGGGCGGGGTCGCGGGCGGCGAATCGGCGCCGGGCGCCCAGCAGGAGCTGCAGGGCGATCGCCTCGTCGAACCGCAGTCGGTAGCCGGCCTCGTCCTTCTCCCGGATGGTCGCGGGCAGGTGGGCCTTGCGCAGGGCCACGTCGAGCTCCATGAGCCCGGCCGCCGCACGGACGGTCGGGTCCAGTGGGTCCATCACCGGGACCAGGGCGCGCAGCGCGGTGACGACCGCACCGAGCACCTCCCAGGATGTCACCCCCGCCCTGGCCTGGTAGATCGGCAGCAGTGGCCGGTCGAACAGGCTCTGTCCGCCCTCCGCGTCCAGCTCTGCGGAGAGCTTGGCGAGCGCCGCGAGGTCTCCCGACCCGCGGAACTGCCCGCGGGAGCCGTCCACGGGGCGCAGGACCAGGAACTCCGGATGCGTGAGATCCAGGGCGTTCCGGAACCATTTGACGGTGCCGTCGAACATGGCCACGGTGCCCACCGGAAGCAGGAACCTGATCCCCCTGGCGTGGAAATAGACCACCTTGAAGGTCGTCCCGCCGTCCTCGACGGTGAGGGTGAGGATCTCCCCCCGGCGACCCTTCTTGGTCCGGAACTCCCGCGTCTGTGCGGAGGCCACTGTGCCGACGATCGTCACCCGCTCCCCATCGACCAGTTCGCGCTTGTCGTAGCGCTGGCCGTGTTGGCGATAGCGGCGCGGGAGCGTGTGGAGCAGATCCCCGACACTCTGGTGCCCGAACGCCTCCGTGATCCGCTCGGCCAGTTCGGGCTCCAGCACCGCGCTCAACGGCGTGTCGGTGGTGGTGAACGACGTCATTCGACCCCGATGCGCGCGAGCATCCCGTCCGCCCCGGCGTCATAGCCCACCACCTCGACGCCGGGATGGGCGCCGCGGACGCGCGCCAGGAGGCCCTCGGTGGCGGCCTCGTCGAACTCGTCGCAGAGCAGGAGGGTCACCAGCTCCCCACCGGAGGAGAGCATCCGGTCGACCAGCTGACACACAGACTCCTCGAGGTCCGTGGCGATGAGCGCCACGTCGTGTCCGATGACGCCGAGCAGGTCCCCCGCCGAGCACCGACCGACCAGCGTGAGCGCCTCCTGTTCTGCCCGGACGAGGTGGGCATGGCGGGCCGCCGCGGCCGCGTCGGCCATCTCGAAGCCGTCGATCGAGAGCGTCGTGGTGGGATCGTGGACCGCCAGAGCCGAGAGTCCCTGGACCACCGAGACGGTCGGCAGGATCAACGCATGCCTGTCGACGTCCCGCAGGGCGGCGTCGAGAGCGACGATCTGGTCCCGGGTCAGTTCGCCGTTGGGCAGGACGAGCAGCTCCCCGGCGGGCACCCGGAGCACGGCGTCGACCGCCCCGTCGTCATGGTCCCGCGGGTCCACGGTGCGGGCCCCGGCCTGCTCGAACAGCTCGGCGAGCGGCCCAGAGGGCGTCATCGCCAGGACCGTCCGTTCGGGCGCCGCCGGCACCCGCTCATCAGCATCGCCGTGCCTGTGACTGTGGCTGTGGTGCGTGCCGACGGGATCGAGCATGTCCGTCACCCGGATCTCGGAGACCCGCCCGAGGGGCAGCGCCGCTTCTATCGCCGGGCCGATCAGGTCGGTGTGGACGTGCACGGCCCACCGGGCGCGGTCGCCGGTGCCGCCGTCACCCACCACCACCACGCTGTCCCCCAACGCCCGTAGTGCCGAACGGAGCTCGTCCGCTCGCGCGTCGTCGGTGTGGGTCAGCGAATACATGACCTCGTACTGCGTGCCGGCCTCCGGCTCGTGGTCGTCCGCCGCCGCGGCCGGCACCTCGGCCGGCACGTCCCGCCCCGGGCGTGCGTATGCAGGCCGGTCCGGCGCGGCACCCGCGAGGACCTCGACCATCGAGTCCAACAACACCAGCAGGCCCCGCCCGCCGGCATCGACCACCCCGGCACGGGTGAGGGCGGGCAGCTGGCCGGTCGTACGGTCGAGGGCATCGGCAGCGGCGTCCGCGGCCGCCCGCGCAACCTCTACAAGAGTAGCCGCGGACGAGCGCACCGCCCCGGACGCCGCCTCACGCAGCACCGTGACGACGGTGCCCTCGACGGGGTCGCTGATCGCGTTGTCGACCAGCGTCACCGCGGTCCGGAGCGCCCGGCGGTAGGTGGAGGCGTCGACGACCGTGAACGTGGCGGCCTCACCGACCGCACGCAGCACCTGCGACAAGATCACCCCGGAGTTGCCCCGGGCCCCGTGGACCGCGCCGTGCCCCAGCGCGACCGCGATCTCCCGCGCGCCGGCCGTGCCCCCGCCCTCGGAGGTCCACGCCTCCTCACCCTCGGCCTCGTCCACCGCCGCACGCATCGTGTGGAGGAGATTGGTGCCGGTGTCCGAGTCGGGGACCGGGAAGACGTTGAGTGCGTTGATCTCCTCGCGGTGTGCCGCGAGCTGCTCGACACAGAGCCGGGCCCAGCCCAGCAGCCCGAGGGCGTCGAGGGTCGTCGGGCGCTCCTCGACACGAGTCGACTGCTCCGCCATCGCCCCTCCTCGTTCCTGGCCTCGCCCGTTGCCCCGGTGCCCGCCGGACGCCCGCTCCAAGCCTAGTACGCTCGGTCTTCCACAGCCGTCGAACCCGGACGGACGCCCCGCACGACCCCTCCTGGAGCCATCATGACCTTCGACCTCACGGACACCCCCCTCGTCACACTGGACGGCGGTGTCCTCAGCCTCCCCATCTCCCTCGATGGTAAGGGAAACGCCCTCGATTCGGACGCGCTAGCCCAGTCCGACACCGCGCTCGCGGCCCTCCTGGCGGGGGAGGTCGACGCCGGAGCCGTCCTCCTGCGCGGGCTCGGCGCCAATTTCTGCGCCGGCGGCAACGTCGCGGGATTCGCGGCCGCCGGGGACCGTTCCGAACACATCCGCGAGGTCGCCGATCTCCTGCACGGCATGATCCGGCGCCTGGATGAGCTGTCGGTCCCCGTCGTGGCGGCCGTGGCGGGGTGGGCCGCCGGTGCCGGTCTGTCCCTCGCACTCGCCGCGGACTTCTCCGTGGTGAACGCCCAGACCCGACTCCTCGCCGCCTACCCCGGGATCGGCCTGTCGCCCGACGGCGGCATGTCGTGGCGCCTGCCCCGGGCGATCGGCCCGGCCGCGGCCCGGGCGTTCATCCTGGGCAATCAGCCCGTCGGCGGCGAGGAGGCGCACCGCTCGGGCATGGTCACCACGTTCGTCGACGGCGAGGTGCCCGGCGCGGCGGAGGAACTCGCGGCCCGCCTCGCCTCCGGCCCCCGCGCCGCATACGCCGCCGCGAAACGGCTCATCCGCGACTCGGAGACCTCGACCCTGTCCGAGCATCTCGATGCGGAGCGGGACTCGATCGCGGCGCTCGCCGCCCACCCGGACGGGGTCGAGGGCGTGGACGCGTTCATCGCCAAGCGCACCCCACGGTTCGGAGCCTCCTGATCGGTCCCGGTCGCTCTACTCCGGTGTGGGGCGCCCGGGCAGCGTCCAGTCGACAGGCTCGGCCCCCAACCGCGACAGTTCGGCGTTGACGCGGCTGAACGGCCTGGAGCCGAAGAACCCTCGTGCCGCGGACAGCGGCGAGGGGTGGGCCGAGGTGATCGTCGGAGTGGTACCGAGCATCGGCTGCAGCGACTGCGCGTCGCGCCCCCACAGGACCGCCACCATCGGGCGGTCCCGCTCGACGAGCGCCTCGATCGCACGCTGTGTGACCTCCTCCCAGCCCCGCCGGCGGTGCGACGCGGGGGCGCCGGGTGTCACCGTGAGCACCCGGTTGAGCAGGAGGACGCCGGCATCCGTCCACGCGGAGAGGTCGCCGTGCGGCGGGGCGGGCAGCCCCAGGTCGTCCTGGTATTCGCGATAGATGTTGGTCAGGCTCCGTGGGAGCGGACTGACGTGACCGTCGACGGCGAAGCTCAGTCCGACGGCGTGCCCGGGCGTGGGATACGGATCCTGCCCCACGATGAGCACGCGGACCTCGTCGAAAGGCTGGGTGAACGCGCGGAGCACCCGGTCGGGCCCCGGGAGGTAACCGCGGCCGGCGTCGTTCTCTCCTCGCAGGAAGTCGCCCATCCGCCGGATCGTGGGTTCCACCGGTGCGAGGGCGCGTGCCCAGCCGGGGTCGAGGATGTCCTCGAGAGGTGCCGGGGTCGTGTCGTGTGTCGTCACGGTGTGTCGAGTCGGCGCAGTTCGTCGCGGTACCGCATGGCGTTGTGATGGTACTTCTCCGGATTGCCCTCGAGCATGGCCGGATCCACCTCGTACCCCTCGCGGATTTTCGCGGGAGTGCCCATGGCCATACGCCGCGAGGGGAGTTCGAAGCGCGGTGGGACGAGGCAGCCCGCCGCCACGACGGCCCCGGCGCCGATCACCGAACCGTTGAGGACGATCGAGCCCGAGGAGATGAGTGCTCCGTCGCCGATGGTCGCGCCCTCCACGTGGACGTTGTGGCCGACGATGCACCGTTCACCGAAGATCGTCGGCTCGGTGTCCGTGCAGTGGATGATCGAGCCGTCCTGGATGTTGGACATCGCCCCGACCTCGATCCGGCCGTAGTCGCCCCGCAGTACCGCCGTCGGCCACACCGACACCCCGGGGCCGAGCGTCACGGATCCGATCACCACCGCGTCGGGGTGCACCCACGCGTCGGGGGCGATGTCCGGTTCCTGGTCTCCGAGTGCATAGACGGCCATGTGGCCAGCATAGTGCTCCGCCCGCCGGCCGGAGCGCCGGTCTACCGGCCCCCCCTGGCCGAATCCCACCCACCCGGCTCGGTCGGTACGCCGTCGACCCTGACCTGTCCCGGGTCCCCGGCACGGGTGCGTCCGATCACGGTGAACCCCGGGGGCAGGTCGGTCCCGACCGGGAACGTCGCGAGCAGGCCGTGGTCTTCGCCGCCGTCGAGCTGCCACTTGGCGACGCGGGCCGCCGGGTCGGCCGCTCCGAGCAGCTCCGCCGCCTCGAACAGGAGCTGGTCGACCGGCAGCGCCGCGCCGGTGAGGTCGGCGGCGACACCCGAGGCCCGGGCTATCCCGGCCAGGTCCCTGAGCAGTCCGTCGCTGACGTCGGTCAGTGAGGTGGCGCCGGCGAGCCGGGCCTGTCGCCCCGAGCCGATCGGGGTGGCCGGGACACGGTGCACGTCCTGGAGTGGGCCGTCCGGGTGCCCGCCCAGCAGCAGGGCGAGCCCGGCCGCGGACCGCCCCGGGGCCCCGGTCAACGCGATGACCTCGTCGGGCCGCGCGCCGTCGATCCTGACGGGGCGCGCGCCGCCCGGGAGGGTGCCGATCGCCGTCACACTGACGACGACGTTCTCCGCGCCGGTCAGATCGCCTCCCACCACGACCGCCCCGGACCTGTCGGCCTCCTCGTGGACGCCGGCCGCGAGCTCCGCGATCTGCGTCATGGTCGTCTCCCCGGGCACGGCGAGGCCCACGAGGACCCGTGAGCAGTCGGCGCCCATCGCGAGCACATCGGAGACGTTCTGGGCGACGGCGCGCCGGCCCAGGTCGCGCCACGTGGTCAGATCGAGGCGGAAATGCGTGCCCTCGACGAGCATGTCCGTGGTGACCACCGTCGCCGAGGCCGGCCCCAGGACGGCGGCGTCGTCGCCGTTGCCCACCGGGTCGGCCGACAGTGGTGCCACCGCGCCGCTCAGGACCTCGAGGACGGCCGCCTCCCCCGCCTGCGACACCGTCCGGGGGTCATCGCCCGTGCTCATCGCTCCCCTTGCTGGTAGGGCGCCGTCACTCTGGCGCGGGTCTGTAGCGTTGCCGTCAGGTTAGCGGTCGGTACGACCACCACTGACGCCGGAGAGGGGCTTTCGGGCAGATGCGCGACACGGACACCACTGATCGGTACGACGCCGGACCGCGGCGTCCCGACGGCGACGGGGGCCGCCTGGTCCCACCCGCGGTCTTGGTCGCGGCCCTCGTGATCCCGGCGGTGCTCCTGGTGACGGTGCTGGTGATGGTGCGCAACGTGAGCGATGACGCCGCGGAGGCCGCCATGAGCGAACCTGTCACGGCCATCGAGTTGCCCGCTCCCGGCGCGGAGTCCACCGAGTGCCTCGACCTGATCGGGGCACTCCCCGAATCCCTCGGGGACGCCACGAGGGTGGCGCTCAACGAGCCGGCCCCCCAGGGGGTGGCGGCCTACCGGATGCCCGATTCCGAGTCCGTCGTCGTCCGGTGCGGCATCGAGCCCCCGCCGACGTTCACCGTGGGGGCGGCGCTCCAGGAGGTCAACGACGTGCAGTGGTTCCACCAGGACGATCCGGACCCCGCCGTGACCGCGTCGACGTGGGTCGCGGTCGACCGACCGCAGTACGTCGCGATGACACTCCCGGGAGCCAGCGGAACCGGACCGATCCAGGACCTGTCCGACACGCTCACCGAGCACCTCGAGGCGGTCGAGCCGGACCCCGCTCCCATCGGCTGAGTGGAGTCAGCGTGGACGGGTCACCCGCGGGTGAGGGCGGTACGGATCAGCGTGTCGAGCAACGTCGGGTAATCGACACCGGTCGCCGCCCACATCTGCGGATACATCGAGATGGGCGTGAACCCGGGCATCGTGTTGACCTCGTTGATCACCGGGCCCTCCGGGGTGAGGAAGAAGTCCACCCGGCTCAGCCCGGCGGCGTCGAGCGCGTGGAACGCCGTGACCGCCAGGTCCCGGAGCTGCGCGGTCTGCTCGTCCCCGATCCGCGCCGGGAGATCGAACGTGGTGACGTCGTCGAGGTATTTGGTGTCGAAATCGTAGAAGGCGTCGCCTCCGGGGTCCCCGTCCGCTGACGGGTCGCCGGTGACGTGCAGTTCGGCCGGGAGACTCGCTTCGATCCGGCCGTCCGGGTGCTCGAGGACCCCACACTCGATCTCGCGGCCGACCACGGCGGCCTCGATGATCACCTTGGGGTCGAACTCCCGGGCCACCTCGATGGCCGCGTCCAACTCCTCAGCGCGCGAGACCTTGGTGATCCCGATGGAGGAGCCCCCGCGGGCGGGCTTGACGAACACGGGCAGCCCGAGGCGGTCCCGCTCGTCCTGCGTGGGCGCCTTCGTGCCCGGACGGAGGACGACCTGCTGACCGATCGGCAGTCCGGCCGCGCCGAGAACGATCTTGGTGAACTCCTTGTCCATCCCGGCGGCACTCGAGAGGACCCCGGGGCCGACGTACGGGACGCCGGAGAGTTCGAGGAGCCCCTGGATCGTCCCGTCCTCGGCGTGGGTGCCGTGCATGACCGGGAAGACCGCGTCAACCCGGGCGATCACCTCACCGGCACGGTCGCCGTCGGCGAACCGCAGGGTCCCCCGATCGTCGGTGGACAGCCCCAGCTCGACCCGGGGGCGGTGCGGATCGACCACCGGCATTCTGCGGTCGATGATCCGCAGGTACGACACGTCATCGGGCCCGAGGGTCCACGTCCCGGACGCCGTGATCCCCACAGGGATGACGTCGTAGACGGAGCGGTCGAGGTGCGCCATGACGGCGCCGGCGGACACACAGCTCACGGAGTGCTCGGTGCTGCGGCCGCCGTAGAGGACGGCGACGGTGGTGCGGTTCACCGGGCCGAGGCTACTCGGGCTTGGTCGATCGACCCATGAGGCGCACCGCCACCTCGACCGCGTCGCCCCCCTCGTGACAGATGTCGTGGATCGCCTCGGTCAGCGGCATCTCCACGTCGGACCGTCGTGCGAGCTCGCGGATCGACGTGCAGGACTTGACGCCCTCGGCCACCTGCCCGTTCGTGGCGGCCTGCGCCTGTTCCAGGGTCTCCCCCAGCCCCAGGCGCTCGCCGAAGGTCCGGTTACGGGACAGGGGCGAGGTGCAGGTGGCCACCAGGTCACCGAGCCCCGCCAGGCCCGCGAGGGTGGCCTGGTTGGCCCCCAACGCCACCCCGAGTCGGGTGGTCTCGGCCAGGCCCCGGGTCACCAGGGACGCCATCGTGTTGTCGCCGAGCCCCATCCCCGTGGCGATACCGCACACCAGGGCGATGACGTTCTTGGTGGCACCGCCGATCTCGCAACCGACCACGTCGGTGTTGGTGTAAGGCCGGAAGTACCGGGTGGCGAACGCGTTCTGCAGCCGGGTCGCCCGATCGGGGTCCGTGCACGCGATGACCGTGGCCGCGGGCTGCCCCTCCGCCACCTCCCGGGCTAGGTTGGGGCCCGACAGGACGGCGATCCTCTCGTCCGCGAAACCGGTGACCTCCGCGACCACCTCGCTGACCCGCATCAGCGAGCCCGTCTCGATCCCCTTGGCCAACGAGATGACACCGGCGCCCTCGTCGACCAGTTCCACCCACTGCTCGAGATTGCCGCGGAGCGACTGCGACGGCACCGCCAGGACGACCTCGTCCGCCCCGGAGAGGGCCTCGGCCGGGTCCGTCGACGCGGTGACGTTGGCGGGCAGGACGATCCCGGGGAGGTACTTCCCGTTGCTGCTGTCGTCGTTGATCTCCGCGGCGACCTCGCCCCGCCGGGCCCACATGACCACGTCGGAGCCGGCGTCCGCGAGGACCTTGCCCACGGCGGTCCCCCACGACCCCGCACCCATCACCGCGATCCGTCCCATTTTCGCCTCCCGACTCCTGTCGTGCTCCGCTCGCCCCACCGGAGGTGGATCGTGAGGAAACGCTACCCGGCCCCGGGCAGCTCCGAGGACGTGCTGGCAGGATGGGCCGTGATGAGCACTCCGACAGGCCCCGGGGTCACCGGCGACGGGTGGACGATCCTCGTCCCGGTGAAGGCGCTCCCCCACGCCAAAACCCGTCTCATCACGGCGTTGTCGCCGGCCGGGCGGCGTGCCCTCGTCCTGGGCATGGCCTCGGACGTCCTCGTCGCCTGCGCCGACGCACCCGGCGTGTCGCTCGTTCGCGTGATCACCTCCGATCCCGACGTGTCGACCCTGGCCGAGGACCTCGGTCTGGAGACCGTTCCCGACCCCCGCACGACCGGCACTCGCGACCCCCTGAACGCCGCCGTGGACGCCGTGGTCCGCGGGACCGCCGGCCCGGTGGGCGTGGTGACGGCCGACCTACCGGAACTCCGCGCGTCGCTTCTCGGGAGACTGCTCGGTGCCGCCACGGCGCACCCGCACTCGACGGTCCCCGACCACCGCGGATCGGGAACGACCATGGCCTTCTGGAGCGGGGCGGCCACGGGTCCGGATCGCGACTCCGTGCGCGTATCGCGGTTCGGCCCCGGGTCCGCGGCCCGGTTCCGGGTCGACGGCGGTGCGGTCGACCTCGCTGAACTCGACCCCGGAGGCGCAGGCCGGCGGGACGTCGACACCCCGGAGGACCTGGCCGCGTTGACGGGTCGCACTGTCGGGGCTGCCACCGCCGCAGCGCTCCGGGTGCACTCGGGGACACTCTCCTCTCCCGGGCCGGGGGTTTCCGCCACAATGGTGTCGTGACAGACGACGACGCCGCAGTGGAGACGCTCCCCAGCGCCCGGGACCGGTACCTGAACCGTGAGCTCAGCTGGCTGGATTTCAACGCCCGCGTGCTCGCGCTCGCGGCCGAGGAGGGCCTGCCGTTGCTCGAGCGGGCCAAGTTCCTCGCGATCTTCGCGTCGAACCTCGATGAGTTCTACATGGTCCGCGTCGCCGGCCTGAAACGTCGTGACAAGACCGGACTGTCAGTCCGCTCGGCGGACGGCCAGACCCCGGCCGAACAGCTGGTGCAGATCAGCCGTCGGACCCGGGAGCTGTGCGACGAGCAGTCCCGTCTCCTCCACGGGGAGATCCTCCCCGAATTCGAGCAGCACGGGATCCGGATCCTGCGCTGGAGCGAACTCACCGCCGATCAACGGCTCACGCTGTCGGAGCTGTTCCGGAACTCGATCTTTCCCGTGCTCACCCCGTTGGCGGTGGACCCCGCGCACCCGTTCCCCTACATCTCCGGGCTCAGCCTCAACCTCGCGGTGATCATCAGGGACATCGACTCCGGCCAGGAGCACTTCGCGCGCGTCAAGATCCCCCACAACGTCCCGCGCTTCGTCCGCGTGGACAGGAACGTGGAGGACGAGAACGCGTTCGTCCCCGCGGAGGAGATCATCGCCGCGCACCTGAGCGACCTCTTCCAGGGCATGGAGATCGTCGAGCACCACGTCTTCCGCGTGACCCGCAACGCGGATATGGAGGTCGAGGAGGACCGCGACGAGGACCTCCTCCAGGCCCTCGAGCGGGAACTCGCCCGCCGCCGGTTCGGATCCGCGGTCCGCCTGGAGATCGCCGAGGACATGACGCCCCGGATGCTCCGGATCCTGCAACATGAGCTCGATGTGGAGTCCGGGGACGTGATCCGCTTCGGCGGGCTCCTCGATCTGACCGGACTGTGGCAGATCCACGCCCTCGATCTCCCGGACCTCAAGGACCCGGCGATGGTCCCCGCGACGCCCCCGGCGTTCGGCGAGCGGGAGACCGCCCGGAACATCTTCGCCTCTCTCCGCGAGAGCGATGTGCTCGTCGAGCATCCCTACGATTCCTTCGCCACCACCGTCCAACGCTTCATCGAGCAGGCCGCGGCGGACGACAAGGTGCTGGCGATCAAGCAGACCCTGTACCGGACCTCGGGCGACTCCCCGATCGTCAACGCCCTGGTCGATGCCGCCGCGGCGGGCAAACAGGTGGTCGCCCTGGTCGAGATCAAGGCCCGCTTCGACGAGCACAACAACATCCGGTGGGCGCGCGAGCTGGAACAGGCGGGGGTGCACGTGGTCTACGGGCTACTCGGCCTCAAGACACATTGCAAGACGTGCCTGGTCGTGCGAAAAGAGGGGGACGTGCTGCGCCGCTACTCCCACATCGGCACGGGCAACTACAACCCCAAGACCGCCCGACTCTACGAGGACGTCGGCCTGTTCACCGCCGACGAGGAGGTCGCCTCCGACCTGACCGATCTGTTCAACCACCTCACCGGCTTCTCCAACGTGAGCAAGTACCGGCGGCTCCTCGTGGCCCCGGAGGGGATCCGGTCCGGGATCATCGAGCGGATCGACCGCGAGATCGCCTATGCCGACGACGGGCACGAGGCCGGGATACGGCTGAAGGCCAACTCGCTCGTCGACGAACAGGTGATCGACGCCCTCTACCGTGCCTCTCGGGCCGGGGTCCGCGTGGAGGTCGTGGTCCGGGGCATCTGTGCCCTGCGCGCCGGCGTGCCGGGCCACAGTGACAACATCCACGTCCGCTCCATCCTCGGCCGTTTCCTGGAACACTCCCGGATCCTGCACTTCCGCGGCGCCGACGAGGTGCTGATCGGCAGCGCGGACATGATGCACCGGAACCTCGACCGGCGGGTGGAGGTCCTGGCGACCGTCACCGATCCGCGACTCAAGTCCCAGGTCCACCGGATCTTCGACTCGGCACTCGACCCGCTCACCCGCAGTTTCCATCTGAACGCCGACGCCACATGGAGCCGGATGCCCACAGACGAACACTGGGCTGACTCCGTGGACCACCAGGAGCAGATGGCCGCCACCCGCACCGGATTCCGCAACCGATGAGCCGGGCGACGAGGAACACCAGATCGGGCGCCGCGGGGCCCCGCATCCGCGTGGTGCCCGCGGCAGGGGCGGTGCTCTACCGCATGGACGGCACCAGCCCACGCGTCGCGGTGGTGCACCGCCCCAGGTATGACGACTGGTCCCTGCCCAAGGGCAAGGTCGATCCCGGAGAATCGCTACCGGTGACAGCGGTGCGGGAGATCGAGGAGGAGACGGGATTCACCTCGGTGCTCCAGTCCCGGATCGGCACCACCGCATACCCGCTCAAGGAGAACACCCGCAAGGAGGTCACATACTGGGCGGCGTTGGCCCGTGGCGGTCGGTTCGAAGCCAACTCGGAGGTCGACGAGATCCGGTGGCTCTCAGTCGGCGACGCCGGAGACCTGGTCTCGTACGCGCTCGACCGCAAGATCCTCAAGCGGTTCGACGCCGCACACCGGGCGGACTCCGTCCTCATGCTGGTGCGCCACGCCAAAGCGGGGAGACGGTCGCAGTGGAGTGGTGACGACGCACTCCGCCCGCTCGACAAGACGGGCCGGACCCAGGCCGAGTTGCTCGCACCCATGCTGAGCGCGTTCGGCGTCCGACGCCTGTACAGCGCCCCCCGGGTCAGGTGTGAGCAGACGCTCGGCCCGCTGTCCGACGAGCTCGGCGTCGAGATCGGGTCCGAACCCGCCCTCTCGGACGAGGCGCATGCCGCCGACCCGGACGCGGCGCGGGTCCGGCTGGTGGAACTCGCGGCCGGCCCGGGGGTCGCGGCGGTCTGCTCGCAGGGGGCGGCGATCCCGGGACTGATCGACGACCTCGCCACCCGGGCCGGTGTGGACATGGCCGAGACTGCCACCAAGAAGGCGGGCACGTGGGCACTCGGATTCGACGGGTCGGCTCTCGTCTACGCGGACTACTACATCAGCCCGCTTCCGGCGGTCTGAGCGGTCGTCGGCACGGCCGTCTCAGGCGCGCCCGACGCCGTTGCGGGCGACACCGAACGACTCGTGGGAGCTCGACCGCTTGGCGGCGAGCCGTCCCTCGGGGAGCTTCTCGCTGCCCTGGATGATCGACTTGAAGTACTGACCCGGCCGGAACGCCGGGGAATAGGTCGGGGGCACCGGGATGGATTCACCCGTGTGCGGGTTGCGGGCCACCCGCGCCGCGCGGGCGCGCTTCTCGAAGATGCCGAAGCCCATGATGGTGATCGACTCCCCCGAGGCCACCGTGCGCACGATGATGTCGAGCGTGTTCTCCAGCGCGTCGGTGGCCAGTTGGTGATCGCCGCCCATGCGGTCGGCGAGCTCGGCGATCAGATCGGCTTTGTTCACGGTGGAGTCCCCTTCGAATGAGTGCGCGTTGCCTGAGCACGGGCTCTTCTCAGAACCGCTCATCGACAATAAGCATACTCACATATTACCGCCCTCCGCGCTCAAACGCGGAGGGCGGCGGGAGAACTCCTTTAATAGTGCTCTCAGCGCGGCGTCGTGACCGGCTTGAACGACGGACGCTTCGCCTCGAACTCGGCGATCGCGTCGGCCTCACGCAGGGTGAGCCCGACGTCGTCGAGTCCCTCCATCAGCCGCCAACGCGTGTAGTCGTCGATCTCGAACGGGACGGTGACGTCCCCCGCGGTCACGGTCCGGGATGCCAGGTCCACGGTCAGCTCCACGCCCGGCTGGTCCTCCATGATCTTCCAGAGCAGCTCGACGTTCTCCTGCTCCACCTGAGCCGCCACGAGTCCGGACTTGCCGGCGTTACCGCGGAAGATGTCCGCGAACCGTGACGAGATCACCACGCGGAACCCGAAGTCCATGAGCGCCCACACGGCGTGCTCACGAGACGAGCCGGTGCCGAAGTCCGGCCCGGTGACGAGCACCGAAGCACGGTCATACGGCGCGCGGTTGAGCACGAAATCCGGCTCTTTGGCGCGCCACGAGGAGAAGAGACCGTCCTCGAACCCGGTACGGGTGACCCTCTTGAGGTACTCGGCCGGGATGATCTGGTCGGTATCCACGTTGGAGCGGCGCAGCGGCGCGCCGATCCCGGTGTGGGTGGTGACAGCCTCCATGGTCAGACTCCCTTCGCGGGCTCGAGATCGGCGGGGGCGGCGAGTCGTCCCACGACGGCGGTGGCGGCCGCGACGCCGGGACTGACGAGGTGGGTGCGGGCGCCCTTGCCCTGCCGGCCCTCGAAGTTGCGGTTCGACGTCGACGCGCACCGCTGGCCGGGCTCCAACGAGTCGGGGTTCATGCCCAGGCACATCGAGCAGCCCGGTTGACGCCATTCCGCCCCGGCCGCGGTGAACACCTCGTCCAGGCCTTCCTGCTCGGCCTGCTCCCGCACGCGCATCGAGCCGGGGACCACGAGCATCCGGACGCCGTCGGCCACAGTGCGCCCGTCGATCACTTCTGCGACGGAGCGCAGGTCCTCGATCCGCCCGTTGGTGCACGAACCGACGAACACCACGTCCACCCCGACCTCGCGCAGCGGGGTGCCGGCTTCCAGATCCATGTACTCCAGTGCACTCTCCGCGGCCACCCGCGCACTCTCGTCGGTGAACGACTCCGGGTGGGGCACCGCCGTGCCCAGCGGAGCGCCCTGCCCCGGGTTGGTCCCCCACGTCACGAAGGGGGTGAGGGCGGAGCCGTCGATCACGACCTCGGTGTCGAACACCGCGTCGTCATCAGTCCGCAGACTGTCCCAGTACTCAACGGCCGCGTCCCACTCTTCACCCACCGGGGCGTGCGGACGCCCCCGGAGGTACTCGTAGGTGACCCGGTCGGGGGCGACCATGCCGGCGCGCGCACCGGCCTCGATGCTCATGTTGCACATGGTCATCCGCGCTTCCATCGAGAGCTTCTCGACGGCCTCGCCGCGGTATTCGATGATGTACCCCTGGCCGCCGCCGGTCCCGATCTGGGCGATCACGGCCAGGATGAGGTCCTTGGCGGTGACGCCCGGCCGGAGTTCACCGGTCACGGTGACGGCCATGGTCTTGAACGGCCGCAACGACAGTGTCTGCGTGGCCATCACGTGCTCGACCTCCGAGGTGCCGATCCCCATCGCGATGGAGCCGAACGCCCCGTGGGTCGAGGTGTGCGAATCACCGCACACCACGGTCATGCCCGGCTGCGTCAGGCCGAGCTGCGGGCCCACCACGTGGACGATGCCCTGCTCCAGATCGCCCATCGGATACAGCCGGACACCGAACTCCTCACAGTTGCGGCGCAGCGTCTCGATCTGGATACGCGAGGTCTGGTCGGCGATGAGGTTGACAGCACCACCGACGATGTCGGTCGGGACGTTGTGGTCCTCGGTCGCCAACGTCAGGTCCGGGCGGCGCAACGGACGCCCCTCGAGACGGAGACCGTCGAACGCCTGGGGGCTGGTGACCTCGTGGATCAGGTGGAGGTCGATAAAGACGAGATCGGGCTTCTGCGAGTCGCCCTCGTCCTCGCCGCGGACCACCACGTGGTCGTCCCAGACCTTCTGCGCCAGAGTCCTGGGCCGGGCACTCCCGGTCAGGTTCGCACTCATCTTCCGTCTCCGTTCCCCGTCCCGTGCCACGAACCTCTGGATTCTCAGCATGTAGGACGCTACAGTCGAACTGTGAGACAGTCTAGCGGAATCGGTGTCCTCGACAAAGCCATGACGGTGCTGGACGCCGTCGCCGAACAACCCTGCGTCCTGTCCGACCTCTGCGAGCGCACCGGGCTACCCCGGGCCACCGCTCACCGGCTCGCCGTGGGCCTCGAGATCCACAAGCTGCTGTCACGGGATGACGCGGGCGTGTGGAGCCTGGGCCCCGGGCTCGCCAAGCTCGCCGCGCACGCCTCCGACTCGCTGGCAGAGGCCGCCTCCACGGTGCTGCCCCGGCTCCGGGAGATCACCGAGGAGAGCGTGCAGGTCTATCGGCGCGAGGGGGACCGCCGGCTCTGCGTGGCCTCGGCCGAGCCGCCCACGGGACTGCGCGACACCGTCCCGGTCGGCGCGATCCTCCCCATGAGCCGCGGGTCCGGCGCCAAAGTGTTGGCGGCCTGGGCCGACGCCGCTACACAGCGCTCCCTCCTGGCGGACGCCGTCTACACAGAACGTCAGCTGGCCGAGGTCCGCCGCCGCGGGTGGGCGCAGTCGGTCGCCGAGCGAGAGGCCGGGGTGGCCTCGATCTCCGCTCCGGTCCGCGACACGACCGGTGCGGTCGTGGCCGCGATCTCGGTCTCGGGTCCGGTCGATCGCATCGGCCGACGCCCGGGGGTCCGGTGGGCCGAGGACCTACTGGCTGCGGCGGACGCGATCCACAAGCGCCTGTAGCCGTCGTGTGAAATGAGCGATGTCCCGGACCTCAATTGGTCCGGGACATCGATCGCGCGTACCCCCGATGGGATTCGAACCCACGCTACCGCCGTGAGAGGGCGGCGTCCTAGGCCGCTAGACGACGGGGGCCCGGTGCCCGTCCACCTTAACGGGCCCGCCGGCAGAACCCAAATTCCGACGACCTGGTAAACCGCGTGCAATATTTCACCTGGTAAACGGTTCCGGTATGGTCGTCGAGGTGACCACATCGCCCGAGCCCGACTCTCTCCGCGAACGCAAACGCCGCGCGACGATGGTGGCGATCGAGGACGCCGCCACCACACTCGTCCTGGAACACGGCTACGACGCCGTGACCGTCGACCACATCTGCGTCCGCGCGGACGTGTCCAAGCGCACCTTCTTCAACTACGTCCCCACCAAAGAGGCCGCGGTCGTCGGGGTGGCGCCCGATTCGATCCCCGACGACCTTCGCGAACGATTCCTCGCCGAAGCGGCGCCGGACGTCTCGGCAGCCCTCGTCGGGCTGTTCCTCGACACCTTCGCCCGGGCGCGCACGGGGGACGATTCGCACACCGCTGCACTGGTCCAACGGCGCCGCGCGATCGTCCACGAGAATCCCGATCTGGGGGCCGCCCGCCTCACCGCCTCGTCACGGTTCCACTCGGCACTGGTGGACATCGTGACCGAGCTCCTCGTCCGCACCCCGGATCTCCACCGACTCGACGGCGTCTGCACCGAGGATGAGGCCCGCGCCCGCGTGGCGCTCGCCGCCGCCTCGGTCAATCTCGGCGTCGCCGCGTGGCTGGCCCGCGACACGGGGACGTTCGACGATCTCGACGACGACTGCGCCGTCGCGCTCGGGCAACTGGCCCGGCTCGCCTCTCCCCCCGCCGGACCGTCGGCATGACGTCCACCGCGACCCGGGACGGTGACGACCGCGTCCCGGCCACGCACAACGTCCCCCTGGTGTTCACCTCGCTGCTCCTCGGCATGCTCATCGTCTCCCTCGGGCAGATGATCTTCTCGACCGCACTGCCGACGATCGTCGCGGACCTCGGCGGCGTCTCCAAGATGAGCTGGGTCATCACGGCCTACCTGCTCACCGTGACCATCGGGCTTCCCGTGTACGGCAAACTGGGCGACCAGATCGGCCGCAAGCCGCTCTTCGTCACCGCGATCCTGCTGTTCCTGACCGGATCGGTTCTCGGCGCTCTGGCCTGGGGCATCGACGTCCTCATCGCCGCCCGTGCGGTGCAGGGCCTCGGCGGCGGCGGCCTCATGGTGCTCTCGCAGGCGATCATCGCGGACGTGGTCCCGGCGCGGCGACGCGGCCGGTACATGGGCGTCATGGGGGCGGTGTTCGGGGTGTCCTCCGTCCTCGGACCGCTACTCGGGGGCTTCTTCACCGAGGGCCCCGGGTGGCGCTGGGCGCTGTGGTTCAACGTCCCCGTGTGCCTGCTCGCGTTGACCGTGGCCGTGGCCTGTCTCCATCTACCCCGCCGTGGATCCGGTGCCGCCCCGGACAAGCTCGGTACGGCCCTGATGATGGTGGGGACCTCGGCGCTCATCCTGCTGGCCACCTGGGGCGGGCACGAGTACGCCTGGACCTCGTCGGTCATCCTCGGTCTGGGCGCGGTCTTCCTGGCCTGTGCGGTCACGTTCGTGGTCGTGGAGCGACGCGCGGAACAACCGCTCATCCCCTTGAGGCTGTTCGCCGCCCGGAACTTCTCACTGTCCACCGGCGCGGGACTCGTCATCGGCGTCGCGATGTTCGGCGTCCTCGCCTATCTGCCCACCTACATCCAGATGGTCCACAGTCTGGGCCCGACGGCCGCCGGTCTGATGCTGACCCCCGCCATGGCGGGGATGATGGGCACCTCGATCATCGTCGGCAACATCGTCAGCCGTACCGGCCGCTACAAGTGGTATCCCGTGGTCGGCTCCTTCGTCATGGCGGTGGGCCTCCTCCTGATCGGCACCCTGCGCCCCGAGGGCTCGCTGGTCCGGCTCGGTGTGGTGCTGTTCGTGTTCGGCCTCGGCCTGGGTATGTGTATGCAGCTGCTCGTCCTGATCGTCCAGAACACGTTCCCCGTGACGATGGTCGGCACCGCCACGGCGTCCAACAACTTCTTCCGGCAGATCGGCGGCACGCTCGGCTCGGCGATCGTCGGCTCGGTGTTCGTCAGCCGGCTCGCCGAGCTCATGTCCGAGCGGGTCCCGCTCGCCGCCGAGCGCTCCGGCTCCGCCGGCGCCGGGTTCGCCGAGGCGACGGCGCGAGGCCACGGCGGGGCGGACTCGCTCAGCCCCGAGGCGCTCGCCGCGCTGCCGGGCCCGCTCCACGACGCGATAGCGGGCTCGTACAACGACGCCCTCGTCCCGATCTACCTCGTGATGGTCCCGCTGGTCCTGGTGGCCACGGTGCTGTTGATCTTCCTCCGGGAGGACGCACTGCGGGAGACGATCGAGTAGCCGCCACGCAGACGAAAGCGACCCCGGATCAGTTGATCCGAGGCCGCTTCCACTTCGGTACCCCCGATGGGATTCGAACCCACGCTACCGCCGTGAGAGGGCGGCGTCCTAGGCCGCTAGACGACGGGGGCATAGGACGCGGATCCGGCGACGGATCCGCTGCGGAGCGCTGTGACACGCTCAGCTGGCCTACCAGGACTCGAACCTAGAACGACGGTACCAGAAACCGCTGTGTTGCCAATTACACCATAGGCCACTGCATTCACTTGTCCGCCCTTGGCGGGGCGACCTCGAAGAGACTATCAAAGCACCGAGGGGTGAAAGCAAATCGGCTGGTCACTCCGCGATCGGCGCAGCCCGCAACCGGGCCAGAGCGGTCTGCCGGCCGAGCAGCTCGAGCGACTCGAACAGCGGAGGCGAGATGTGCGAACCCGTCACCGCCACCCGCACTGGCCCGTACGCCTTACGCGGCTTGATACCCATGCCGTCGACCAGGGCCCCGGAGAGCGCCTGCTCGATCCGCTCCGTGGTCCACTCCTCGACGGCCTCGAGGGCGGCGATGGCCGCGTCGACGACCTCGCGGGACTCCGCCTTGAGATTCTTGGCCGCCGACTGCGGGTCGACGGTGAAGGCGGACTCGTCGACCACCAGAAAGCGGATCAGGTCCCATGCATCGGAGAGCACGACGATGCGCGTCTGCAGCAGGTCGGCGATCGTGGTCCAGCGCTGCCCGTCCAGATCGGCGGGCAGCGTGGTCCCGTCGTCTGCGGGATGGGTCTCGAGGTAGTCGCGCAGGCGCGCGGCGAACTCCTCCGGCGGGAGCGCGCGGATGTGCTCGGCGTTGATCGCGTCGGCCTTCTTCTGATCGAATCGCGCGGGATTGGAGTTGACCTGCCGGATGTCGAACGCCTCGACCATCTCCTGCAGTGAGAACACGTCGCGGTCCTCCGAGAGCCCCCAGCCCAGCAGGGCCAGGTAGTTGAGCAGCCCCTCCGGCAGCATCCCCCGATCCCGGTGCAGGAAGAGGTCCGACTGGGGGTCCCGCTTGGAGAGCTTCTTCTTGCCGTCCCCCATCACGAACGGCAGGTGGCCGAACTCGGGGACCCGGTCGGCCACCCCGATCCGCATGAGCGCCCGGTACAGGGCGATCTGCCGGGGCGTGGAGCTGAGCAGGTCCTCTCCCCGCAGGACGTGGGTGATCTTCATCAACGCGTCGTCCACCGGGTTCACCAGCGTGTACAGGGGCACGCCGTTGCCCCGGGTGAGGGCGAAGTCGGGAACCGTGCCCGCCCGGAACACGGTCTCGCCGCGGACCAGGTCCTCCCACTCCAGGTCCTCGTCGGGCATGCGCAGGCGGATGACCGCGCCGCGTCCCTCCTCACGGAACGCCTGCTTCTGCTCGTCGGTGAGGTCGCGGTCGAACCCGTCGTAACCGAGCTTGGGATCGCGCCCGGCCGCCCGGTGCCGCGCCTCCACCTCCTCGGGGGTGGAGAACGACTCATATGCCTCCCCCGCCTCCACCAGGCGTCGCACCACGTCGCGGTGCAGCTCGCGTCGCTCGGACTGCCGGTACGGGGCGTACGGCCCGCCCACCTCCGGCCCCTCGTCCCAGTCGAGGCCGAGCCACCGCAGGGCGTCCAGCAGCGCGGTGTAGGACTCCTCGGAATCCCTGGCGGCGTCGGTGTCCTCGATACGGAAGACGAACGCGCCCCCCGCATGCCGGGCATGTGCCCAGTTGAACAACGCCGTCCGGACGAGCCCCACGTGCGGAGTGCCGGTGGGCGACGGGCAGAAGCGGACACGGACGGCGGACTCAGACGAGGCGGTCATGCCACTCATCCTAGTTAACGGCCCCGCGCGACCGTCGGGCTAGGATCTCCCCGGAACACCCGCGGGGCCGGAGACGACGCCCGTGGAACCCGATCGAGGAGGCGAGCCGTGGCGTCAGGGGCATTTCCCGACGCCGCACGGCCGGTGACCGCGCCGGACTTCCTCCTCTCGCGTGCCACCGGCTCCCTGCGCACCCAGGGCGCGCTGCGGAATTTCGACGATCCGGAGGACGCGGCGCTCGCCCTCAGGTCGGGCTCGTGCGACCTGGTCGTGGGGGCGATCGGCTTCGAGCCCGACGCTCCGGCCGCGCTGTGCGAACCCGACATCGTGGTGCGGACCGACGGCCCGCTCGAGCCCCCGTCCTACTTCCGCGCCATGCGCACACACGCCAGGGTCTCCGAAGAGGTGCCCACCACTGCCGTCCACCGATCGCGCGTGTCCACCGCCGTCTCCGGCATCCGGGCGGGCGGGATCGACAAGGTGGTCCTCGCGCGCGCCGTGCGGCTCGTGACGGAGGAGGCGATCGACCCCCACGCCGTCTGCGCGGCACTCATCGACGCCAGTCCCTCGGCGGACGGCTACCTCGTGGACCTCTCCCCCGCCGGCGGCAACCGACCGGGAAGCGTACTGGTGGGCTCGAGTCCCGAGCTCCTCGTCAGACGACGTGGCGACGTGGTGGAGTGCCACCCGCTCGCGGGATCCGCCCCGCGTCTCGCCGACCCCGCCGCCGACCAGGCCGCCGGGCGTGCGCTGCGAGAGTCCGGCAAGGACGCCGCCGAGCACGCGTTCGTCGTCGACTCCCTGGCCCGCGCTCTGGGGCCGCTCTGTCGCGACCTCGAGATCCCCGAGACGCCGACCCTGACCGCCACACGCGAGATGTGGCATCTCGGCACCCGGATCCGCGGCCGCGTCGCCGACCCCCGGACCACCGCGCTGGATCTGGCCCTCGCCGTCCATCCGACCCCGGCCGTCTGCGGGACCCCGACCGACGATGCGCGCCGTGTGATCGCCGACCTCGAGGGCGATCGGGGCTTCTATGCCGGCGCGGTCGGGTGGTCGGACGCCGTCGGCGACGGGGACTGGATGGTCACGATCCGCTGCGCGGTGATCGATGCCGATCGGGCGGGCGCGACCGCCTGGGCGGGGGGCGGGCTGGTCGCGGACTCGGACCCGGACGACGAGGTCGCCGAGACCGCCGCCAAGCTCCGTACCGTGCTCCGGGCCCTGGGGGCCTGACCCCGGCGCGCGGGGGTCAGGCGCGATCGGCCACCGGGTTGGTCAATGCGCCGATGCCCTCGATCTCCACGGTCACCCGGTCGCCCGGCAGCATGGGCCCGACACCGGCGGGGGTGCCCGTGAGGATCACGTCGCCCGGCAGGAGAGTCATGACCCTGGTGACGTATTCGACGATCTCGCCGATGGTGTGGATGAACTGCGAGGTGTTCCCGTCCTGGCGGACCTCGGAGGTGCCGTCCTCATGGTGCAGGACGGTGCGCACGTCCAGCCCGTTGGGATCGAGGTCGGTGACGATCCACGGCCCGAGCGGACAGAAGGTGTCGTAGCCCTTGCCCCGCGTCCACTGGCCGTCGGACTGCTGCTGGTCACGCGCCGTGACGTCATTGGCACACGTGTACCCGAGGATCACCTCGGGTGCGCGCGCCGCGGCGACATCGCGGCAGGGCTGCCCGATCACCACGGCGAGTTCACCCTCGTGGTCCACGCGCTCCGAGCTGGGCGGGTACGCGATCGGCGACCCCGGGCCGGCGACCGCGGTGTTGGGCTTGAGGAAGATCAGCGGCTCGGCCGGCGCCCGGTCCCCCATCTCCTCGGCGTGCTCGGCATAATTCTTGCCCACGCACACCACCTTGGACGCCAGGATCGGCGCGAGCAGCCTCACCTCCCCCAGCGGCCACTCGCGTCCGGTGAACTCGGGAGTACCGAAGGGGTGCTCGGAGATCTCCGCACACACCTGCTCGGCGGGGTCGGAGTCGTCTCCGCGGATCTCGACAAAGGCGAATCCCTGCGGGTGGGCGATACGGGCGAGACGCATACCCGCGATCCTAGGGGGTGCCTCCCCGACGCCGCGATCACCCCAGATCCCGGAGCACCGCGGCACCCCGCTCCCGCAGCTCAGCGGTCTGTGCGAGGTACAGCTCGGCGCACGCCACCGCGTCGGCCAGTGCGTCGTGGGCACGGTAGCGGGGCAGCCCGTACCGCTCGCGGGCCGACCACAGTCGGAGTTCGCCGGGCGCGGGCCCCGGGGCGAAGCCCGCGTCGAACCCGGGCGCGAGCACGCGTTGGTGGAGCTCCAAGGTGTCGACCACGGTCAGCGGCGGCCGTCGTCCGTGGACCCGGGCGCACAGCTGGGACAGGAAACCGACTTCCATACGGGCGTAGTGGCCCACCAACACGCGACCGGTGAGTGCGTCGAGAACACGGTCGAGCGCCTCCCCGGCGTCGAGCCCCGAGGCCACCGCGTCATCGGTGATGCCGTGCAGGACCGCACTCTGCCCCACGCCGCGCCCGTCGTCGCCGGGAGGCCGGAGCAGCAGCGATCCGGCGCCGCCCAGCACGATCCGCTCGCCGTCGACCGGGACGAAGCCGATGGAGAGCAGCTGGTCGACTGCGGGATCCAAGCCCGTGGTCTCCACGTCGACGGCGAGCAGGGGGAGCTCGTCCAGCGGGGTCCGCGGAGACGGTGGCGGGGCCTGTAGATAGCGACGTAGCGGGCCGTCCCCGAGCCGTCGTGCGGCGCGTCGTCGCCGGGCGGCCCTGAACCGGTGGGCCGCCATCACATCTGGCCGACCCGGTACCGGAGCGCCAAGGATTTCTGGGCACGGGAGATGATCCGGAACGCGGCCCGGAGTCGGTGCCGGTCGCCCGGGCCGAGTGACGAGGGGTCGAGATGATTGTCCCGGGGTACGTCATCGGCGAGCTGTCGCGCGTGGTGTCGGTAGGCCAGGTCCCGCACGATCCGGAAGGCCGCGGCGAGCTCATCGGCGTCCGACCGGCCGAGCACCCCGGCGCCCGCGGCGGCGTCCAGGCGTGCGCGCGTCGACAGTGCCGGCAGGCCCGCCGACAGCGCATGTACGCGCGCGGATTGGACCAACGGGACGATCCCTCCGGCCTTGATATCGAGCGTGTTGCGGTATTGCCCGCGGCGCTCGACCACCAGTCCCCTGAGGAAGCCGAGCGGCGGGTGCCAGTCGCACGCGATCCGCGCCAGGTGCGCGAGGAAGCGGGGGCTCCCGGAGGCGCGGTCGAGGATCTGCTCGTGCACACTCCGGTACAGCGCGGCGTCACCGTGGACCGGGCGGATATCGAAGAAGGTCTGGGCGTGTAACAGCGCCTCCTCGTCGGGAGCGCCCACCCAGTCGGCGACCTGACGGCGCCATTGCGAGCAGGTCCGGCGCCACAGCGGGTTTGTGGCCATCATGTCGCCTGGACAGGGCGGGAATCCCGACCGGGCCAGCCCCTCGCACACTCGCCCGGCCAGGTCGGCGAAGTAGGCGTCGACGGCCGCGTCGCCCCGGGCCTCGTCCGCGAGGATCAGCGCGCTGTCCTGATCACTGGCCGCGCCGGCTTCGCCGCGGGCCTGCGAGCCGAGCACCACCCAGCAGTATCCGACGGGCGGCGGCCCCAGTTCCTCCTCTGCCAGGGCGAGCAGGCGCCGGGTCGCCGCGTCCGCGGTCGCCGTGATCACGCGCCCGATGTCGTGTGGGGCAGTGCGCCGGCGGACGAAGTCGGTGACCAACGGACGCAGCCGCTCGGCGTGGCGGGCCACGCTGTCGGCGTCCGGGGCCCGCGAGATGCGGGCGGCGAGATAGACGGGGTCCGCCTGCGCCAGACGCAGTAGATCGGCGCTGGTGACCAGGCCCACGGGGGCGTCGTCGTCGACAACCGGCAGGTGGTGCACCCGGTGCTCGATCAAGGTGAGTGTGGCGTCGAACGCCCGTGCCCCGGCGTCGACGGTCACGGGTGATCGGGTCATCGCGGCGGCGACCGTCTCGCCGGTATCGAGTCCCTCGGCGACGACCTTCGTGCGGATGTCCCTGTCGGTGAGGATCCCGACGACGACGCCGGCGTCCACGACGAGCAGGGAGGAGACCCGTCGTTCCGTCATGAGCCGCGCGGCGTCCCGGACCGTGCTGGTCGGCGGGGCGGTCACTGCATCCCGGGTCAGCAGGTCGCGCACGGGGGTGCCGAGCGGGTCCCCCGCGGAGGCGTGGAGCCGGGCGGAGGCCAGATCCTCGCGGATCCGGTCACTGCGGCGACCGAAGAACGAGCGGACGGCCGGGAACTCCGCGGCGAGGTCGTCGAACACCTCCCTGGTCATCTCGAGGACGAGAGTGTCCTCCGCGGCCAGGATGAGATACCGCGACGGGCCGCTGTGGGTCAGGGTCGAGTACCCGAAGCAGTCCCCCACGTCACGCGTGTCGAGCAGGGCCCCGTCGGGGTCGCAGACCTCGACTGCTCCCGACCGGACCAGGCGGAGTCGGTGATTCTCCGCGCCCGCCTCCACGATGTGCGTGCCGCGGCGGTGGTAGCGCTGGGTCAACAGGCCCGGCAGCTGGTCGAGTCGGGCGGCGGGGAGCTCGTCGAAGGGGGCGCACCGGGCGAGGAAGTCCCTCACCTCCGCGAGTTCGACCTCCATGCGCCCCCCGCTCGCTCAGTCGCTGACCGCTGCGACGATCCGGTCGCCGACCTCACTCGTCACGACCCTGTCGTCAGCGCGCGAGGCGAGTTCGGACTCCACCGCGTCCTCGATGCGCCCGGCCTCGTCCTCCCGCCCCAGGTGTCGCAGGAGCAGCGCGACGGACAGGATGGCCGCGACCGGATCGGCCGTGCCCTGCCCGGCGATGTCGGGGGCGGAGCCGTGAACGGGTTCGAACATGGACGGGTTAGTGCCGGAGGCGTCGATGTTGCCGGACGCCGCGGTCCCGATGCCCCCGGTCACCGCGGCGGCCAGGTCGGTGATGATGTCACCGAAGAGGTTGTCGGTGACGATCACGTCGAACCGGGACGGGTCGGTGACCATGTAGATGGTCGCGGCATCGATGTGGCAGTAGTCCACCTCGACGTCCGGGAACTCCGGCGCCACCTCGTCGACGGTGCGCTGCCAGAGTCCGCCCGCGTTGACCAGGACGTTGGTCTTGTGGACCAGCGTGAGCTTGTGGCGGCGCGACTGCGCCCGCCCGAAGGCGTCACGGACCACGCGCTCCACGCCGAAACGGGTGTTGACGGAGGTCTCCGTGCCGATCTCCTGCGGCGTGCCCACCCGGATCGCCCCACCATTACCGGTGTAGAGGCCTTCGGTGCCCTCGCGGACGACGACGAAGTCGATCTCGCCCGGCTCCGTGAGCGGAGACGAGGATCCCGGGAACAACCGCGACGGGCGGAGGTTGACGTGGTGGTCGAGGGCGAACCGCAGCGGGAGCAGCATGCCGCGCTCGAGCACCCCCGCCGGGACGGACCGGGGGTCGCCGATCGCGCCGAGCAGGATCGCATCGTGCGAGCGCAGGCTGTCAATGTCCGCGTCCGTGAGCGTCTCGCCGTTGCGCTGGTACCGCCGCGCACCCAGATCGAATTCGGTCGTGGCGACATCGGGCACGAGGGCGTCGAGAACCCTGAGGGCCTCGGCCGTGACCTCGACCCCGATCCCGTCACCGGGGATGACCGCGAGCTTCATCTCTATGTGGTCCTTCCACTCAGTCCAGCGAGATCTGGGTCGCCGTGGCGTCGAGCTCGGCCACGATCCGGTCGATCGTGGGCTCGGCCACCGCGCGGTCCACACGGAGGATGAGCGAGGCGCCCTCGCCCTCTGCGTCCTGACTCAGCGCCGCGGCCTGGATGTCGATGCCCTCGCTTCCGAGGATCGAGCCGACACGGCCGAGGACGCCCGGGCGGTCCGCGTACTGGACCACGAGATTCTGGCCCTGCGCACGCATGTCGAAGCCGCGCTCGTTGATCCGCACGATCTTCTGCACCTGGTCCAGGCCCGCGAGGGTGCCCGTCACGGCGGCCGACTGCCCGTCGGCGGTCACGGCGGTGACCGAGACGGTGCTGCGGTAGGATTTGGACTCGGTCCGCGTCTCCACCGAGTGGGTGACGCCACGCTGCTCGGCCATCTGCCCGACGTTGACGAACGTCGCGGGCTCGTCGGTGATCGCGGAGAACATGCCCCGCAGAGCGGCCAGCCCGAGGACGTCGGTCGACTCCGAGGAGAGCTCGCCGGCCACGTCGACACGGACGGCGGTCGGCACGCCGGGGCACATGTGGCCGGCCATGAGTCCGACCTTGCGGACCAGGTCGAGCCAGGGCGCGACCTCGTCCCCGACGGGGCCGCCGGAGACGTTGACCGCGTCCGGCACGAACTCACCGCGCAGGGCGAGCAGTACACTGCGTGCCACGTCGGTGCCCGCGCGGTCCTGGGCCTCACCGGTCGACGCGCCGAGGTGCGGCGTGACGACGGTGTTCTCGAGTTCGAACAGCGGCGAGTCCGTGCACGGCTCGGTGTCGAACACGTCGAGGGCCGCCGCGCGGACCCTGCCCGACTCCAGCGCGTCCACGAGCGCGGACTCGACGATCAGGCCGCCGCGGGCGGCGTTGACGATCACGACGCCGTCCTTGACCCGGGCCAACCGGTCCGCGTCGAACAGTCCCGCGGTCTCCTTGGTTTTGGGCAGGTGCATGGTGATGATGTCCGCCCGCGAGACCAACTCGTCGATGTCGACGAGCTCGATGCCCAGCTGGGCCGCCCGGGCGGCCGGCAGGTAGGGGTCGTACGCGATCAGATTGGTGTCGAAGGCCGCAAGACGCTGGGCCACGAGCTGGCCGATCCGGCCGAGCCCGACCACGCCGACGGTCTTGCCCAGCAGCTCGACACCGTTGAAGGAGCTGCGCTTCCATGTGTGCTCACGCAGCGTGCGATCGGCGGCGGGGACCTGACGGCACGCCGCCATGAGCAGCGCGACGGCGTGCTCGGCCGCGGAGTGGATGTTGGACGTGGGCGCGTTGACCACCATCACGCCGCGCTCTGTGGCGGCGGGGATCTCGACGTTGTCGAGCCCCACGCCGGCACGACCGATGATCTTGAGATCGGGTGCCGCGGCCAGCACCTCGGCGTCGACCTTCGTGGCCGAGCGCACGAGTAGTGCGTCCGCATCCTTCACGGCCTCGAGCAGCTTCGGGCGATCCGGACCGTCCACCCAACGGACCTCGACGGCATCGCCGAGCGCGTCGACGGTCGACTGGGCGAGCTTGTCGGCAATGAGGACGACGGGACGTCCGGATGCTGTCACAGTGAGAACTCCTCGGTGTCAATTCGGGTGCGACCAGTCTATGCCACCGGGCGTCGGCGCCGATCAGTGGCCGGTTCCCGGCCGCGCGGCCTACCGTGGCGTACGACGCACCGCGTGTGCCCACGCACACCGACGATCGGAGCAGGAATGCCGAGCACCTCCGGATCACCCGACTTCCCGGCCCTGCCCGCCGACTTCCGGCTCCCCGCGGCCCGGCCCGGACGCGCCGTCCCCCTCCGGGGGCGCCCCGCGGTGGTGGCCTACCTCCGGGTCCATCTGTACGGCGCCGCGGTGGGGCGCAGCCTCCTGGCGCGGTGTGTGGGCTCGGTCGGGCCCGAGGACCGGAGACGTCTCCTCCCCCTGCGCGGGCAGTTCGACGGGGAGATCGAGGTGGCAGCGCAGCTACTGTCCCGGCTCACGCCGTTCGGCGCGCCGGGCCGTCGGCTGCTCCGGGTCTCCTCCGGGGTGACGCTCTCGTTCCTGCCCGTCGGCCCGGGGATGATCGACCCGCTGACCCGGCTGGGGGCCCTCGAGTCCCTGCGGACCCTGGTCGTGGCCAAGAAGAGCATGTGGCTGCTGCTCGCCGACTGGATCACATCGGGCGGCCCCGCGACCGCGGACGACAACGTCGAGGGCGGCGATGAGCACGCCCGGAGTCTCTTCATCGGTCTGGCCGACCAGGCGGCCGGCCAGGAAGACCTTCTGGAGGAACTGCGCAGGGCGTACGGGTTGGCGGCGTTCCGGTGACCGCGCCGCGCCCGGTGCGGGCCGACGTCGTGGTCGTGGGCTCGGGCCCCAACGGACTCGCCGCGGCGCTGCTGTGCGCCCGGGCCGGACGCACGGTCGTGGTGCTCGAGGCGGAGGACACGATCGGGGGCGGGTGCCGCACCCTGCCCATGGACGGCATGCCGGGCGATGCGGGCGCCGGGCTGCTGGTCGATCTCTGTTCAGCGGTCCACCCCATGGCGGGGGCGTCGCCGTTCTTCCGCGAGTTCGACCCGCGGGCGCACGGAATCGACCTCGCCCGCCCCCCGGTACAGCTCGCCCATGCCCTGCCCGGCCGTGACGCGGTGCTCGCGGAAGGCCGCCCCGGGTCGATGTCCCCCGGGTGGTCCCGCCTGTTCGGCCCCCTGGCGCGCCACTGGGACGAGGTCGCCGGGATCGCCCTGTCCGACCAGCGGACGGTGCCACCACCGGCGACGACGACGAGGTTGGCCGCCGCCTTCGCGCTCGCGCACGCCGGGGCGAGGGGAGCCGGCACCCTCGACCGCGACGCCCGCACGCTCTTCGCCGGGATCGCCGCCCACGCGGTCACCCCGCTGCGCTCCCCCGCCGCGACCGCAGTCGGTCTCCTCCTCGGGACGCTGCTCCACGCCCCCGCCGGCTGGCCGGTACCGGTCGGGGGCAGCGGAGCACTCACGGAAGCGCTGGCAGCCGCGGTCCGCGACGCCGGCGGCGAGATCCGCACCGGCCATCGGGTGACGTCGCTGGACCGGATCGATGCCCGGGACATCGTCATGGACACCTCGTCCCGGGTCCTCGGCGGGATCCTGCTCGCGTCGTCGCCGTCCCCGGCCACCGCGCGCCGGGCACGCCGGCTGGTCCACGCCCGGATCGGAGGGGGCGCAGCCAAGGTCGACCTGGTGCTCTCCGGCCCCGTCCCGTGGCGTGACCCGCGGCTGTCCGGGGCGGGCACGGTCCACCTCGGCGGCACCGCACCCGAGATCGCACAGGCCGAACACCAGGTGGCGGCCGGCCGGCATCCCGACCGTCCGGTCGTACTGGTGTCGCAACCGTGGGCCGCCGACCCGGGCCGTATCGCGCCCGACGGGCGCCGTCCGTTGTGGACGTACGCACACGTGCCCGCCGGCTCCGACCGTGACATGACCGACACGGTGTTGGCCGCGCTCGACGAGGTGGCGCCGGGGGTCCGGGATGTGGTGGTGGCCGCGCGCAGCACACCGGCGTCGCGGATGGCCGAGCACAATGCCAACTACGCCGGCGGCGACATCGCCGCGGGCCGGGTCGACCTGCGCGGGCTGCTCGCCCGCCCGGTCCCGCGCGTCGACCCCTATGCGACCGGGGTGCCGGGAATCTGGCACGCGTCGGCGTCGACCCCGCCGGGCCCGGGGGTCCACGGGATGGCCGGGCAGCACGTCGCGCGGCGGATCCTCACTGGTAGGAGACGAACCACGGGCGCGGGCTGACCTCCATGGTCTCCTCTGGTGTGAACGTCGGCGTGTCCTCGTCGTAGAAGTTCTTCCACGCCATCCGGATGTCCGTGGGCAGACCCCGGCGTAGCAGGTCCCACGTCTCCATCTTCTCCCCGCGGGTGCCGTGCCCGTCCGCGTGCAGGACGACCGCGACCTCGGGGCGACTGGTGTCGATCTGCTCGCGATCGCTGATCATCGCGAGGTTGAACTGATGGAGGATGAGCAGCTTCTGCGGGCCACCCGTGTCGCGGGTGAGGTCGGCGAGCCACTCGATCACGCGGTTGATCTCGTCGGCGCCCACCGTGCCGACCTGCGCCCCCGGCTGCTGCCCCGGGGCCATCTTCCATTCGGGGTCGAGGGCGAGCCCGACCCCCGGCCGTGTCAGGAGATCCTCGTAGAGCTTGGCCTGGTCGAGGAAATCCGCCATTCCCGGCTGCAGGTCGATCACCGCGTACCCCTCGGCCCCGGTGATGGCGTCGACCAGTGGCGTGAGCTCCTCCTGCGACCATTCGTTGGTGAAGTTGCCGTCGTCGCCCGGGCCGCCGGAGGCGACGGTGCCGATGATCTCGAACGCCGGGACGACCGGCTCCGGGGAGAACGGGCGGTACTCGTCGACCAGCCGCTCGACGCGGTCGACGCTCTGCTGCGGGTCCTGTTCGCCGAGGATGCCGAGCGCGGGCGTGACCGGCGAGCCGTAGGCCGCGACATACCGGCGTCCCGGGAACTGCAGCTGACCGCCGCCCGGCAGCTCCGGCACCGTGCGGGCCTGTTCCAGCCGGTCCCGGAACTCGTCGTCGTCGCCCCATCCGGGCCCGAGCGCGAGCACAGACCCGGTGTCCCGCACCGCCTCCACCGACCCGGCGTCGACCCGGGGGTCCGGGGCGCGCAGGTGCGACACGGCCGCACCCGCCGCGACCGCGGTCGCGATGGCAGACACCGGAGTGTCGTCATGGACGAGCACCTGCGGCGCGTCATCCCCCGTCCACGCCGCGTCGCGCGGGGCGAACGGCTCGGCGTCGCCGGCCGGGCCCTGCCCGCCGGGCACCTCCCCGACGCTCAGCAGCGCGGGGCTGCCGGGCGCCTGGTGGACCGTGTGATCGTCCACCCGGTCGGCAGGGATCTGGACCTCGCCGGCGAACGAGAGTCCGGTGAGCTCCTCCATGTCCTCGCGCCCGTCCGGCGCCGCGACCACCTCGATGCCGTCCGTGGCGACCTCCGCGCCGCCGACGCCCAGGACACGGTCGACGCCGAGCCGCTCCAGTTCCGCCGTGAGGGCCTCCGGCGAGCCGGGCACCTCGGTGAACATCGGAGCCCGGAGCCCGACCGCGAGTGAGGCGGCACGGGCTTGGGACGCGGGGTCGGATGCGGACACCACGGCCACCGGCGACTCGGTGAGGACAGCCCGGGAGGTCTCGACCCCCGATCCGTCGGCGTCGACCGCCAACCGCACGTCGTCGGTCTCGGCGACCCGGATCCCCGGTCCCTCTCCGTCCGAGGTCGTACACGCGATGGACGTGGCGGCGAGGAATACGACGAGGACCGCCGCACCCACACCCTGTCCGAGGTGACGCACGGCGGTCCTCCTTGTTCTGGCGGTCAGATCCCGCAGAACGCTACCGGCTCAATCGCGAGCCGGGAAACGCAACACTCAGGCCGTCTCCGTGATCGGCCGGTCGACCCAGCTCATCAGGTCACGGAGCTTCTGTCCGGTGACCTCGATCGGGTGCTCGGCGTTCTCCTTGCGGAGCTGCTCGAGCTCGGTGTTGCCGTTCTCGACGTTGGCCACGAGACGCTTGGTGAACTCTCCCGACTGGATGTCGGCGAGGATCGCCTTCATGCGCTCCTTGGTGTCGGCGTCGATGACGCGCGGGCCGGAGAGGTAGCCGCCGAACTCGGCGGTGTCGGACACCGAGTAGTTCATCCGCGCGATGCCGCCCTCGTACATGAGGTCCACGATGAGCTTGAGCTCGTGGAGCACCTCGAAGTACGCCATCTCGGGAGCGTAGCCGGCCTCGACCATCACATCGAACCCGGTCTTGACCAGCTCTTCGGTGCCGCCGCACAGGACCGCCTGCTCACCGAACAGGTCGGTCTCCGTCTCCTCCTTGAAGGTGGTCTTGATGACTCCGGCGCGCGTGCCTCCGATGCCCTTGGCGTAGGCCAGCGCGAGCGCCTCGCCCTCGCCCTTGGGGTCCTGGTGCACCGCGATGAGGGTGGGCACGCCCTTGCCGTCGACGAACTGACGACGGACCAGGTGGCCGGGGCTCTTGGGCGCCACCATGCCGACGGTGATGTTGTCCGCGGGGGTGATCAGATCGAAGTGGATGTTCAGGCCGTGGCCGAAGAACAGCGCGTCGCCGTCCTTGAGGTTGGGCTCGATCTCCTCGGTGAAGATCTTGGCCTGAGAGGTGTCGGGCGCCAGGAGCATGATGACGTCGGCCCATGCCGAGGCCTCGGCAGCGGTCTTGACGGTCAGGCCCTGCTCCTCGGCCTTGGCCCTGGAGCCGGAGCCCTCGCGCAGGCCGATGACGACCTCGACGCCGGAGTCGCGCAGGCTCAGCGAGTGCGCGTGGCCCTGCGAGCCGTAGCCGATCACGGCGACCTTGCGGCCCTGGATCAGCGACAGGTCCGCCGCGTCGTCGTAGAACATCTCCACTGCCATGGTGGGTTCCCTTCTGGAGTCGGTGGTTAAGAGGTCGAGACTATCGAGTGGTGGTGATGGACTTGGGGCCGCGTCCCAGCGCGACCATGCCGGACTGCACGATCTCGCGGATGCCGTACCCGTCCAGCATGCGTAGGAGCGCGTCCAGCTTGTCCGGCGTGCCGGTGGCCTCGAGGGTCACTGACTCCGGCGCGACATCGACGACATGGGCGCGGAACAGGCTGGCGATCTCCACGATCTGGCCACGGTTGGTGGCGTCGGCACGGACCTTGACCAGCGTGAGTTCGCGGGCCACCGAGCCCGCCGGGTCCTGCTCGACGATCTTGATGACGTTGACCAGCTTGTTGAGCTGCTTGGTCACCTGCTCGAGCGGGAAGTCCTCGACGGCCACGACGATGGTCATCCGCGACAGTCCGTCCGTCTCCGTGGGCCCGACCGCCAGGGACTCGATGTTGAAGCCCCGGCGGGAGAAGAGCGAGGCCACGCGCGCGAGCACGCCCGGCTTGTCCTCCACCAGGACGCTCAGGGTGTGGGAGCGAGTGGTCACTTGTCCTCCTCCTGGCCGGCGGTCACCGCGGCGTCGACGCGCTCGATCGCCTCGTGGATCTCCGTCGGCTCGTCCGCCGCGGAGTCGCTGTCATCGAACAGCGGCCGGATGTCCCGCGCCGCCATGATCTCGTCGTTGGATGTCCCGGCGGCGACCATCGGCCACACCTGGGCGTCCTTGCCCACGATGAAGTCGATGAGCACCGGGCGGTCGTTGATCTCGCGTGCCCGGGCGATCACGTCGTCGACGTCTTCCGCGCGCTCGCACCGGAACGCCACGCAGCCCAGCGCTTCGGCGAGCTTGACGAAGTCGGGGATGTGTCGGGAGTGCGTCGAGAGGTCGGTCTGCGAGTAGCGCTCCTCGTAGAACAGCGTCTGCCACTGGCGGACCATGCCGAGGTTGCCGTTGTTGATGACCGCGA
Source organism: Candidatus Dietzia intestinipullorum (assembly GCA_019119635.1). Lineage (GTDB taxonomy): Bacteria > Actinomycetota > Actinomycetes > Mycobacteriales > Mycobacteriaceae > Dietzia > Dietzia intestinipullorum. The sequence continues at coordinate 119,982 of DWWP01000054.1, read as the reverse complement.
CCTTGATGGGCGCAGCCTCGATCGCGCACGTGGCCAGTTCCTGGTTGGTCATCTGGAAGCAGCCGTCGCCGTCGATCGACCACACCTCGGCGTCCGGGCGTCCGAACTGGGCGCCCATGGCAGCGGGCACCGCGTACCCCATCGTCCCGAGGCCACCCGAGTTGAGCCAGGTACGCGGCTTCTCGTAGTCGACGAACTGGGCCGCCCACATCTGGTGCTGCCCGACACCCGCGCAATAGACCGCGTCCGGCCCGGCCGCCGCGCTCAGGCGTTCGATCACGTACTCGGGCGACAGGGAGCCGTCCGACTGCGGGCCGTAGCCCAACGGGAACTCCTCCCGGAGGGCGTCGAGCTGCGCCACCCACTCCGCGGGCGCCGTCAGGGCTCCCGAGTCGTCCTGCCCCCGGAGCGTCGCGACGAGCTCGGTGAGGACCTCCTTGAGGTCCCCGACGATCGGGACGTCCACGGCGCGGTTCTTGCCGATCTCCGCGGGGTCGATGTCCGCGTGGATGACCTGCGCACCCGGGGCGAACGTGTCGAGTTGTCCCGTCACCCGGTCGTCGAAGCGCGCGCCGAGCGTGATCAGGAGGTCAGATTTCTGCAACGCCGCGACGGCGGAGACGGACCCGTGCATGCCCGGCATCCCGTAGTGGAGCCGGTGCGAGTCCGGGAACGCGCCGCGGGCCATCAGGGTGGTCACCAGCGGGATACCGGTCAGTTCAGCCAGCTCGAGGAGCTCCGGGGCCGCCTCGGCCTTGATCGCACCGCCGCCCACGTACAACACCGGCTTCTCGGCCTCGGCCATGAGCCGCGCGGCCTCGCGGATCTGCTTCCCGTGCGGCTTGGTGACGGGGCGGTATCCCGGCAGCTTCATCTCGGGCGGCCACGAGAAGAGCGTCTCGTTCTGCAGGACATCCTTGGGGATGTCCACCAGGACGGCGCCGGGCCGCCCGGACTGCGCGATGTGGAAGGCCTCCGCGATCATCCGGGGGACGTCCTCCCCGCTGGTGACCAGGAAGTTGTGCTTGGTGATCGGCATGGTGATGCCCGAGATGTCGGCTTCCTGGAAGCCGTCCGTGCCGATGAGTGCCGAGCCCACCTGGCCGGTGATCGCGACGATCGGCACCGAGTCCATCTGCGCGTCCGCCAGCGGCGTGACGAGGTTGGTCGCGCCCGGGCCCGAGGTCGCCATACAGACCCCGACCCGGCCCGTGGCCTGCGCGTAGCCGGTGGCCGCGTGCCCCGCTCCCTGCTCGTGTCGCACGAGCACGTGCCGCACCTTCTCCGAGTCGAACAGCGGGTCGTAGACGGGGAGGATCGCCCCGCCGGGGATACCGAAGACGACGTCCGTACCGAGTTCCTCGAGGGACCTGACGACCGCCTGGGCGCCGGTCATCCGCTCGGGGCCCGCTGACCGGGCCTTCTGGTCTGCGCCCGGTCGTGGGCCGGGCTGTGCCGTGGGTGCGCTCACTTCAACTGTCCTTCATGATGGTCGTGGAGCCGTCGTCGGTCACCGGCCGCGGGCCGATGGGGCCGCGGGGCCCCGGCAACAAAAAACCCCCGACGGCCGCGGGGGCCGGCGAGGGTGCGCGTCGACGAGAAGCCAGGTAACGGCTCAGGCGCCGACGCGCCGGCCGAGTACGAGACCGTTCCATGTGTTCACGCGAAACAGCCTAGGCCGGTCGCTTCGTCATCGTCAACTCGTGGAAACTCGCTCCCACTTGGTGAGACATGACAGACTGGCGTCATCATGAGTGCCTCGTTCAGACACCCCGTGCCGGAATCGACCCCGGCCGATCCCACCCTCTTCCGGGTCAACCCGATGTCGTACATCGTCATCGCCGTACTGGTCCTGGCGATCGCCTGGCCGGTCTCGGCATACCCCGTCGCCCTCGGCTGGCTGATCCTCCTGCCCGTCGCGTTCGCCTGGTGGGTGGCCCGCACGCGGACGAGGATTGACGAGGACGGGGTCCACCTGACCACGTGGCGGACGCGCCGGGACGTGCCCTGGGATCAGGTCAAGGGCGTGATGTTCCCCAAGAAGGGCTTCGCGCGGATCGTCACGACGGACGAGGAGTCACACCCGATGGGCGGGGTCTCCTTCCACGACCTCCCCCGGCTCTCGGAGGCCAGCCGCGGGCGCATCCGCGACCCGTACACCGCGTCCTGAACCTCACCGCGTTCCATGTGATCCGCGCTGGCCGGAGTCGGTGCCCACGCCGCCCGGCCCGTCTCAGCCTGCGGTGACGGGCGCGCTGTCGGAGATCGACGCGAGGGGGTTGACCCCGTTGAGCAGGTACCAGATCAGGGCCCCCACCGCGATCGCGAGCACGAGCCAGACCACGCCGCTGAAGCGCGGGCGGTGCGACCACCTCCACTTGCGATCGGCGGCCCAGCGCCCCGGGCCGGTGAAGAGCAGGGCGAAGAGTACCGCCGCATAGAGCACGGAGCCCTCGAGGCCGCGGGTGGTGTCGCTGAGCAGTGGCGTCGGGTCGCCGTCGCTCAACTTCATGGCGAACCCGACACCGACCAGGGCGAACAGCGCGGCCGCCGCGACCGGGGTGGCCAGCCCGACGACGAGCATGACGCCGGCGATCAGCTCGACCGACCCACCCGCGATCGCCAGCAGCCGGGCCTGATCGAAGCCGGCCTCGGTGAGCGTCGAGGCGAATCCGTCGATGCCGGGTCCCCCGAAGAACCCGAAGAGCTTCTGGAGCCCGCGCAGGGCCAGGAGCACACCCACGACGAGGCGGAGCACGAACAGCCCGAGATCGGTGGTCCCCCGCCGGGAGACCTCGTCGCGCGGCGCGGGCTCGATCGTCGTCGACTGGTCACCGAACGGCAGCGGTGCCGCCGTGTCGTACCCACCGGCCTCCGAGAACCGGGAGTAGTCGGTGGTCCCGGCGGCCGGGAAGGCGGTGGTGGCGGACTCGGGCGTCCCGGAACCCCCACCGGATGTCGTGGGGACGTCGAGCGGGTAATCGACGTCGTGGAGGATCTCGGTCTGTGCGTCGTCGCCGGGCTTTGAGGAAGTCACATCCCGACAATAGGTGCAGGGGACGGGCACCCGCAGGGCGACACGGCGGACGCGCCGTACGCTGGTGCGCATGAGATGGCTGGCGCTCCTGCTCACGGTGGTCCTCACCGCCGCGGCCTGCGCGCGTTTCGACGACCGGCTCGACGACCCGTTCACACCGGCTCCCCCGCCCGGGATGGGGGCGGCTCCCCCGTCCTCGCCGCCGGACCAGTCCCCCCCGACCTCGGAGCCGGGCGAGTCCCCGCCGCCCCCGGAGCAGGGGCCGTGCGTGGACCCCGATCCCGCGGTGATCGCCACCTGCCTCGACCCGGTGCGGGCCGTGACGGGCCTCGGTGAGCGCGCGCTCGTCGCCGAGGCGTCGGGAGCGGTCTCCGTCGTCGCGATCGATGCACCACCTGAGGACTTCGGGCGGGTCGACCCCGGCGACGGCCGGGTCGTCGCGGCGGCCGCGTCGCCCGACTACGCCGAGGACCGTCTCGTCTACGTGCTCGTGGTGGGCGACGGCCCCTCCCGGGTCGAGCGCCTGGCGCGGGGCGACTCACCGACGACGGTGGCCGAGCTGCCGCCGGCGTCCACCGGGGGCCTCGTGTTCGTCGACGAGGTGCTCACCGTGGCGGCCGGCTCGGAGGTGGTGAGGTTCCCCGACTTCTCGGGCATCGGACGGGCCGAGCGCCCCGACGTCGTGACGCGGGACGTCGGAGAGGTGCACGGGCTCTGTACGCACGGTGAGGACCTGTACATGAGCGCGCTCACCGAACGTGGGGTCGTCGCACGCACCCCGGACCACGTGGTGTGGACATGGCCGGATCAACAGTCCGTGGGTGGGTGCGCGGCCACCGACTCGACGCTCTCCCTCGCGCTGCCGGACTCGATGCGGGTCGACTCGCTCCCGATGGCGGGGGGCGCCTCGCGGGGCCAACCGCAGCCGGTCGTGGAGGAGGACTACGGGCGCATCACGGGTCTCGCCGCAGTGGGTGACGGGGTCCTCCTCGGTGGCACGACCAACAAGGGCGGTGGCTCGCCGGTGGAGACGGACGACCGTGTGGTCGTCCTGCCGAACTCCGGCGACGGAGGCGGGGACGCCCGCACCTGACCCGGGCACCCGGGCCCGCGCCGGGCCGGGTGCGCCGCGAGCCGGTCAGCTGCAGGCGGCGATCACGAGTTCTTTCACGCGCGCCGGGTCTGCCTGGCCGCGGGTGGCCTTCATGACCGCGCCGACGATAGCGCCGGCCGCCTGGACCTTGCCCGAGCGGATCTTGTCGGCGACGTCGGGCTGCGCGGCGAGGGCTTCGTCGACGGCGGTCTGCAGCGCGGAATCGTCGCGGACCACCTCCAGTCCCTTGTCGGCCACGATCTGATCCGGCTCTCCCTCGCCGTCGAGGACGGCGTCCACGACCCGGCGACCGAGCTTGTTGGTGAGCTTTCCGTCGGACACGAGCTCGATCACCCGGGCCACCTGTGCCGGCGTGATCTCCAGAGCGGTGAGCTCCTCGCCCCGCTTGTTGGCCTGCTGCGAGAGGTAGGACACCCACCAGGACCGCGCCTCGGTGGGCGACGCGCCCGCGTCCACCGTCGCGAGGATGAGGTCGAGTGCGCCGGCGTTGACCAGGTCGCGCATCTCCTCATCGGAGACGCCCCACTCCGCCTGCACGCGTGCGCGGCGCAGCCACGGTAGCTCCGGGAGCCCCGCCCGGACCTCCTCCACGAGCTGCTCGGGGGGCTCGATCGGGGCGAGATCCGGCTCGGGGAAGTACCGGTAGTCCTCAGCGGACTCCTTGGGGCGGCCCGCCGTGGTGGTGCCGTCGGACTCCTGGAAGTGGCGGGTCTCCAGGACCACCTCTCCCCCGGAGTCGAGGACGTCGGCCTGGCGGCACATCTCGTACCGGACGGCGGTCTCCACGCTGCGCAGCGAGTTGACGTTCTTGGTCTCGGTACGGGTGCCGAACTCGCTGGCGCCGGTGGGCATGAGCGAGACGTTGGCGTCACACCGCATCGACCCCTGGTCCATCCGGACGTCGGACACGTCCAGGCTCCGGAGCAGGTCCCGCAACGTGGTCACGTAGGCGCGGGCGATCTCGGGGGCGCGCTCCCCGGCGCCCACGATCGGCTTGGACACGATCTCGATGAGCGGTACCCCCGCCCGGTTGAAGTCCAGCAGCGAGTGCGTGGCCCCGTGGATCCGTCCCGACGCCGACCCGATGTGGGTGGACTTGCCGGTGTCCTCCTCCATGTGGGCGCGCTCGATCTCCACGCGCCAGGTCGACCCGTCGTCGAGTTGGACGTCGAGGAAGCCGTCGTGGGCGATGGGCTCGTCGTACTGCGAGATCTGGTAGTTCTTCGGCTGGTCCGGGTAGAAGTAGTTCTTGCGGGCGAAGCGGCAGTAGGGGGCGATGGAACACCCCAGGGCCAGGCCGATCTTGATCGCCCACTCGACCGCCTGCCCGTTGACCACCGGCAACGCACCGGGTAGGCCGATGCACACCGGGCACACCTGGCTGTTGGGCTCCGCGCCGAACGCGGTCGGACAACCGCAGAACATCTTGGTGGCGGTGTGCAGCTCTACGTGCACCTCCATGCCCATGACGGGATCGAAACGTGACACGACCTCGGTGAACTCCATGCGCAACAATCTAGCCGAAGAGGTGCGTGGCCTCGCGGTAGCGGTCCCCCGGAACGGTCTTGAGTTCCGAGACCGCCTCGTTGACCGGGATCATCGCGATCGCCTCGCCGTGCAGCGCGACGATCTGACCGAAGTCCCCCCGGTGCGCGGCGTGCGCGGCGTGCACACCGAACCGGGTCGCCAGCACGCGGTCGTACGCGGTGGGGGTGCCACCCCGCTGGATGTGTCCGAGCACGGTCGTCCGGACGTCGGGGTTCATGCGCCGGGAGATCGCCGTGGCCATCTGGTCCGCCACCCCGGTGAACACCTCGTGGCCGAACTCGTCGGTGCCGCTCTCCCGCAACGTCATCCCCGAGCCCTCCGCGGGGGTCGCCCCCTCGGCCACCACGCAGATGCCGTAGGCCTCGCCCATCTGGAACCGCCGCTTCATGACCTTGCACACGTAGTCGATGTCGAAGGGCACCTCGGGGATCACGATCATGTGGGCGCCCGACGCCAGGCCGGCGTGCAGCGCGATCCATCCGGCGTGCCGGCCCATCACCTCGACCAGCATCACGCGCTCGTGCGACTCCGCTGTCGTGTGCAACCGATCGATCGCGTCCGAGGCGACCGAGACCGCGGTGTCGAAGCCGAAGGTGTAGTCGGTGCCGCTCACGTCGTTGTCGATCGTCTTGGGCACCCCCACCACGGGGATCCCGTTCTCGGTGAGCCACCGCGCCGCCTTGAGGGTGCCGTCGCCGCCGATCGCCACCAGCGCGTCGAGGGAGTGTCGCTCCAGCGTGCGCCTGATCTGCGGCAGGCTCGCCGTGAGCACGTCCGGGTTCAGTCGGCCCGTCCCGAGGACCGTCCCGCCCCTGAGCAGGATGCGGTCGATCTCCTCGTCGTCGAACAGTGGCACCGCACGGTCGTGGACCAGGCCGGCCCACCCGTCCTGGAAGCCGAGGACGGGCGAGTCGTACTCGGCGTGTGCCGTCCGGACCAGGGCCCGGATGACCGCGTTGAGGCCCGGGCAGTCGCCTCCCGCGGTGAGGACACCTATGCGCACGTGGAGCTCCTCTCGGTTCCCCCGCAGTGTAGGGCGCGTGGAACGGTCAGCGGGGGGCGCTCACCGGATGTGCACCGGTACGGAACGCCATGGTCGCGAGCCCGCCCAGCAGGACCACCGCGGCGGGCAGGAACATGGCGTCGGCGACCCCCAGGCCGATGTCACCGGTGGCGACGATCCGGGCCTGCATCAGCGCGCCGATCGCGGCGGACCCGAGCACGGCGCCGACCTGTCGGGTGGTGTTGTACACGCCCGAGCCCGCGCCGGCGACCTCGAGGTCGAGCCGGCGCATGGCCGTGGAGGACGTGGGCGCCCAGACGCAGCCGTTGCCGACCCCCATCAGGGCGATCGGGCCGAACAGCGCCGGGACGGTGGTGTCGGAGTCCATGATCAGGGCCAGCCAGAGCAGGGAGGCCGAGAAGGAGAAGTAGCCGACCGCCGTGAACCACCGGGGGTCGATGCGGTCGGCCAGGCGTCCGACGACCGGGGCGAGGATGCCGGCGATCATCGCCATCGGAAGCAGCATGAGCCCCGACGACGTGGGGCTGAGCTCCTTGACCACCTGCAGGTAGAACATCAGCGGCACCATCGTGCCGGCAGTGACGAACCCGATGGACGAGACGGCGAAGTTGCCGAGCGAGAAGTTGCGGTCGCGGAACAGTCGCAGCGGCACCAGCGGTTCGGTGCGCACCCGGGACTGCCACCACACAAAGGCGGCGATCCCCACCACGCCGGCCGCGATCAGGCCCGCCGTGGCCCCGCCCCAACCGTGCGACTCGCCTTGTTGGATACCGAACACCAGCAGGAACATGCCGGCTGCCGAGAGCACGATCCCCACGGCGTCGTAGGAGTGCGCGCGGGTCTGCAGAGCCGGGACCCACCGCCACACCAGGATCACCGCGACGACGCCGAACGGGATGTTGACGAAGAAGATCCACCGCCAGTCCAGGGCGTCGATGAGCACGCCCCCCAGGACCGGGCCGACGACCGAGGCGATCCCGGCGACCGCCCCCCACGCGCCCATGGCCGCTCCCCGCCGTTCGGCGCGGAAGACCCGGGTGATCACACTGAGCGACTGCGGCGTCAGCAGTGCCGCACCGAAGCCCTGGACCACGCGCGCGACGATGAGCATCTCGACGTTGGTGGCCAGGCCACACCACAACGAGGCGGCGGTGAACAGGACCAGCCCGGCGACGGCGACGGTGCGCGGTCCGATCTGGTCGCCGAGTCGGCCCGTGAACAGCAGCGGGACGACATACGCGAGCAGGTAGGCGCTGGTCACCCAGATGACCTGGTTGGTGGTGGCGCCGAGCTGGGTGACGAAGGCGTCCGTGGCCACCGCCACGATCGTCTGATCCACCAGGATCATGAAAAACCCGATGACGAGGGCCGCGAGAGCCTTCCACGCGTCCCGCTCGGGGACCACGGTCACGCGATCGCGCCCCTCGCGGCCTCGAACGCGGCGCCGACCCGGTACAGGCGGTCGTCGGCCAGTGCCGGCGCCATGATCTGCAGGCCCGCGGGGAGCCCGTCAATCAGGCCCGACGGCACCGACATCCCGCAGTGGCCGGCGAGGTTCAGCGGCAACGTGCACAGGTCGAACCGGTACATGGCCACGGGGTCGGCGACCTTGTCCCCGAGGGGGAACGCGGTGGTGGGCGTGGTCGGTGAGACGAGCACGTCCACCTTCTCGTACGCCGCGTCAAAGTCGCGCGCGATCAGCGTGCGGATCTTCTGTGCCTGCCCGTAGTAGGCGTCGTAATACCCGGCCGACAGGGCGTAGGTGCCCAGCATGATCCGGCGCTTGACCTCGGGGCCGAAACCGGCTGCCCGACTGGCCGCCATGACCTGGTCGGCCGACCCCTCACCGGTGCGCAGTCCGTAGCGCATGGCGTCGAAGCGGGCCAGGTTGCTCGACACCTCCGAGGGCAGGATGAGGTAGTACGCGGGCAGCGCGTAACGGAAGTTGGGGCAGGAGACCTCGACGACCTCGGCCCCGAGGCCACGCAGGGTCTCGACGGCGGAGCGGAAGGACTCCTCCACGCCGGCCTGGTAGCCCTCGCCCGCGAGCTCGCGCACGACCCCCACGCGGACGCCCTGCAGATCCCCGCCGGCGCCCTCGCGGGCGGCGGCCACCATATCCGGGATCGTCACGTCGAGACTGGTGGAGTCGCGCGGGTCGTGGCCGGCGATCACCTGGTGGAGCAGTGCCGTGTCCTCGACCGTCCGGCCACAGGGGCCGGCCTGGTCGAGCGACGAGGCGGAGGCGACGAGCCCCTGCCGCGAGACGGTGCCGTAGGTGGGTTTGACCCCGACCGTCGCGGTGAGGGCGGCGGGCTGGCGGATCGAGCCGCCGGTGTCGGTGCCGACGGCGACCGGCGCCTGGTGGGAGGCCAGCGCCGCGGCCGAGCCGCCCCCGGAACCGCCGGGCGTGCGGGCGTGGTCCCACGGGTTGCGGGTCGGGCCGTATGCCGAGTTCTCCGTCGATGAGCCCATCGCGAACTCATCGAGGTTGGTCTTGCCGAGGATCGGCATGCCCGCCTCGCGCAGCCTCGCGGTCACCGTCGCGTCGTACGGCGACAGATAACCCTCCAGCATCTTCGAGGCACACGTCGTGGGGGCGTCGGTCGTGGTGAACACGTCCTTGAGGGCGATCGGCACGCCGGCGAGCGGGCCGACCTCCTCCCCGGCGGCGATCCGGGCATCGACAGCGCGCGCGGACTCCAGCGCCCGGTCGGCCCCCACGTGCAGGAAGGCGTTGATCTCACCGTCGACCTCGGCGATCCGGTCGAGATGCGCGCGGGTGACCTCCTCCGCGGAGACCTCACGGGAGGCGATCCGCGCTGCGAGCGTGGCGGCGGTGGCGGTGGTGAGTTCGCTCATGTCAGTCCTCCCCGAGGATCTGCGGGACCTCGAAGCGCTGCTCATCCGAGGCCGGGGCCTGGTCGAGCGCCTGCTCCGGGCTCAGGCCCGGGGTCACCACATCGGCGCGGTACACGTTGGAGATGGCGGTGGGGTGGCTCATGGCCGGGACGTCGTCCGCGGCCACATCGCTCACGGCCTGCACGTGGTCGAGGATGTCGGTGAGCTGTCCGGCGAAGGACTCCAGCTCGGCGTCGGACAGTTCCAGGCGGGCGAGCCCGGCCAGATGCGCGACGTCCTCGCGTGAGATCGAGGTCACGTGTCAGTCCCTTTCCGTGGCGTGATCGGTTCCGGCCCAGCCTAGTCAGCGCGCTCAGGTGCGGCACAATGGAGTCATGTCTTATCTGCTCCGGGTGTCCCTGCCCGATCGACCGGGCAGTCTCGGTCACCTCGCCATAGCCCTCGGTGGCGCCGGAGCGGACATCGTGAGCCTCGACGTGGTCGACCGGTTCGACGGGGTCGCGGTCGACGACATCGTGGTCAACGTCCAGAACGGCACCCTGCCCGACACGCTCATCACCGCTGCCGAGCAGCTCGACGGTGTGGTCGTCGACTCCCTGCAACCGTTCGTCGGCGCTCTCGACGCGCACGGCGATCTCGAACTCATCGACGCGGTGTCCGGGGCGGGGGCCGGGGCGCCACAGATGCTCGCAGACGAGATCCCGTCGGCGCTGCGGGTCGGGTGGGCGCTCGTCGTCGCACCCGGCCTCGATTCCTGCGCGTCGGTGGCGCGGGGCGACTCGGCCCCGGCGTGGGAGGGGGCCGCCGTGCCGGCCCTCGTCGACCTGGACCGCGCACGAGCCCTGGACGACGACGAGACGCCCGAGCAGTGGCGCGCGATGGACACCGCACTGGCCGCCGCTCCCTTGTCCTCCGGGCACGTGCTCGTGGTCGGACGCCCGGGCGGTCCCTCTTTCCGGCCGTCGGAGATCGCCCGCCTGAGCTACCTCACGGGCATCCTGCGCTCGATGCACGCCGGTTGATCCGGACCTGCCGCTCCACTCCGCTCGCCCTCGCAGGTGCGTCCGGGCGGGGCCGGGCCGGCAGCTAGGACCCGCCGGGCTCCTCGGCGTCGTCACGGGTGGGGCCGTTGGCGAGCAGATCCACGAAACCCGCCTCGTCGAGGATCGTCAGGCCCAGGTCCTCGGCCTTGGCGGCCTTGGAGCCCGGGTTCTCCCCCACCACCACGAAGTCGGTCTTCTTGGAGACCGACCCCGACGCCTTGCCACCCCGGGCGATGATCGCCTCCTTGATCCCGTCGCGGGTGAACCCCTCGAGCGATCCGGTAGCGACGACGGTCAGCCCTTCCAGGGTGCGGGGGACGGACTCGTCGCGCTCGTCCGCCATCGACACGCCGGCCGCGGCCCAGCGGTCCACGATCTCGCCGTGCCAGTCCACCGCGAACCATTCGACCACCGAGGTGGCGATGGTCGCGCCCACGCCGTCCGTCTCCGCCAGGTCGTCCTCCGCGGCCGTCCGGATCGTCTCCATCGTCCCGAAGCGGGTGGCCAACGCCCGCGCCGCCGTCGGACCGACGTGCCTGATCGACAGCGCCACGAGGACCCGCCACAGTGGCCGGTCCGCGGCCGAGGCCAGGTTGCCGAGAAGCTTGCGACCGTTCTCGGTGAGCACGGTGCGCTCCGGTTCCCGCCCCGCCTCGATCTCCTTACGCGTGGCTCTGACGGTACGACTGTAGAGGTGCGTCCGGAGGAGGTCGGCCTCCGTCAGGTCGAACAATCCCGCCTCGTTCTCCAACACCCCGCTGGCCAGAAGATCGGAGGCACCCTCGTAGCCGAGCGCCTCGATGTCGAGCGCGTTGCGCGAGGCGAGGTAGAACAGCCGCTCACGCAGCTGGGCGGGGCACGAACGCTGGTTGGGGCACCGCCAGTCGGCGTCCCCCTCCTTCGCCGGGGCCAACACCGTGCCACATTCCGGGCAGTGCTCGGGGAACACGAACTCGCGTTCCGTGCCGTCGCGCCGGTCCACCACCGGGCCGAGCACCTCGGGGATCACGTCTCCGGCCTTGCGGATCACCACGGTATCGCCGATCAGCACGCCCTTGCGCCGGACCTCGGTCTGGTTGTGCAGCGTGGCCAGTGACACCGTCGACCCGGCCACCGACACCGGCTCCATGTGGGCGAAGGGGGTGACCCGGCCGGTGCGGCCCACCGAGACCCGGATGTCGAGCAGACCCGTCATGACCTCCTCGGGAGGATACTTGTACGCGATCGCCCACCGGGGGGCCCGGGAGGTCTGGCCGAGCCTGCGCTGGACCGCACGGTCGTCGATCTTCACCACGAGTCCGTCGATCTCGTGCTCCGGCTCATGGCGGTGCTCGCCCCAGTAGCGCATCCGCTCCACGACCTCCTCCACGCCCGTGGCCGGCGCGGTGTACGGCGAGACGGGCAGGCCCCACTCCGCCAGCGCGCGGTAGACGTCGTGGAGGCTGTCGAAGGTGGCCCCCTCGACCGCACCGAGTCCGTGGCAGTACATCCCGAGTCGCCGTCGGGCGGTGACCGCAGGGTTCTTCTGTCGCAACGACCCGGCGGCGCTGTTGCGGGGGTTGGCGAACGGCGCCTTCCCCTCCGCCACGAGCCCGGCATTGAGCTCGGCGAAGTCCTCCAGTCGGAAGAAGACCTCGCCCCGGACCTCGAGCAGCGTCGGCACCGGCCTGTCCGCCGTCCCGGTGAGGGTGACCGGGATGTCCTCGATGGTCCGGGCGTTGAGCGTGACGTCCTCACCGGTCCGTCCGTCACCCCGGGTCGCCGCCGAGACGAGTCTGCCGTCCCGGTACACCAGGTCCAGCGCGACGCCGTCGATCTTGACCTCACACAGGAACGGCAGATCGTCGGCCGGGACGTGCGCCTGCTCGACGGCCGAGGACACCCAGTCGCGGAGCTCCTCCTCGGAGAACACGTTGTCCAGGCTCGTCATGCGCTCGAGGTGTTCGACCTCCGCGAAGTCGGTCGAGAAGCCCCCACCCACCAACTGCGTGGGGGAATCCGCCGAGCGGAGCGCGGGGTGCTCCTCCTCGAGCGCCTCGAGCTCGGCCAGCAACCGGTCGAACTCCGCGTCGGAGATGACGGGCGAATCCTTGACGTAGTAACGGAACTGGTGGTCCCGCACCGTCTCGGCGAGTTCCGCCCACTGCTTTCTGACCTCGGTCGAGACCCGGCCGTCACCGTTCGCATCGCTCACGTCCGACAGCGTAGTGCGGCACGCGACCGGAGTGTCCGACCGCTGCCATACGGTGGGCACATGACCTCAGAGAACACGAACACCGCCCAGACCCCCGAGCCGTCGGTCGCGCACACCGCGGCCCGGATGGCCACCGAGGTGTCCGCGGTCGTGGACCGCGACCGCCTCCTCGCCTTCGACCTGGAGACCACAGGACCCGACCCGCGCACCGCACACGTGGTGACCTCGGCACTCATCGCGATCGACGGACCGCAGAAGGTCGCCCGCGGGTGGCTGGCGGACCCCGGGGTGGAGATACCGCCCGGGGCGACGGCCGTACACGGCGTCACCACCGAGCACGCGCGGGAGAACGGCCGCCCACACGCCGAGGTGGTGGCCGAGACGGTCGAGGGGATCCGCGCGGGCTGGCGGGAGGGGCGGACACTCGTGGTGTTCAACGCCGCCTACGACCTCACCATCCTGCGGCGCTGGGATCCGTCGTTCGAGGTGACCGGCCCCGTGATGGATCCCTTCGTGGTGGACAGGGCCACCGACCCCTACCGCAGGGGCAAGCGCACGCTCGGGGCGTTGTGCGCACACCACGGGGTGCGGCTGGACGACGCGCATGAGGCCGCGGCGGACGCCCTCGCGGCCGCGCGATTGGCGTGGAAGTTCCTGGGAGAGCACCCCGACCTCGGACGGTCGGGCTGGCACGCCCTCAACGCCCGGCAGACGCAGTGGCACGAGGAGCGGCAACGGGACTTCGCGGCGTACCTCGCGCGCTCCGGCAAGGACAATTCCGACGTCAACACCATGTGGCCGATCGCGACCTGAGGTGCTCCGGACGCGCTATTCGGCCAGGCGGGGCGCGGCCTCGGCCACCAGCCTGACGGCGGCGAGCGCGTCCGCCGGCCGCGCTCCGGCCGAGGTCATCTCCTCGACGGACGGTGTGAGCACCAGCTGACCGAGACCGGCGTAACGGGGGGCGGAGAGCCGCTCGAGCAGGTCGAGGATCCGCGAGACCGCCCGCTCGACCTCGGGCCCGGTCGTCGGGAGTCCAGCGGTTCCGGGGAGCCCCTCGAGCTGGAGGAGCCGACCCTGCCCGAGGACCGTGCCGGCGGCATCGAGGGCCCCGTGTGAGCGTGCCGAGTGCAGGACGCCGGAGTCCAGGCAGAGTCCGTCGAGCGGTGTCTCGTCACGCGGGGGCTCGGCGAGGATCGACCACCGCGCGGGCGCGTCCGGGCCCGCTTCTGCGGGGACGCGGGCCAGGACCTCGTCGACGCCCGCCGCGCGGAGGGCGTCGGCGAACCGGCAGAGGGACAGGGAGAGCTGGTCCGCGGGCACCGCGGCCACCGGGTCGAGGCGGCTCTGCGTGGCCACGGTGCCCGCGTGGACATGCCAGAGCGCGGGCTCGTCGAGAAGCACCCGGGCCCGGCTCCGCATACGCTCCGAGAGCCGGACAGCCCGGACGGCCACCCCCTCGGCCAGCGACGCGGCGACGTCGCGGCGGGCTCCCCGGTCCGTGAGCACAGACGGCCCCCCGGGCATCTCGAGACGTGCCGCGAGCGACCAGGGTCCGAGCGCGCGCACGAGCAGGCGCCGCCCCGCGCCGCCCGGCTCATCGTCGGGGTCGCGGGCGAGTTCGTCGGCCTCCTCCAGCGCGTCACTGTCGCGGTCGAGAAAGTCCACGGCACGGCGTGAGAGCCGTCCGGGCGATCCCGCCAGTCGCCATCCCCGTGGCGAGGCGTCAACGGGCAGGTCGGTGAGCATCGCCGCCGTGCGGCCCACCTCGTCGGCACCGGGACCGCGGTCGGGCAGCTCGGGAAGGAACGGCGTCGAGTAGCACTCCCCCAAGATCGCGCGGGCCACCTCGCGGGGGTCGCCGCCCCGGACGGGCCCGGGCCCCGAGTGCGCGACCCTCACGCGCCGGCCGTGATCGTACCGCTGCCGAGGACGCGGTCGCCGTCCGGCTCCGCGCGGTAGAGCACCGCGGCCTGGCCGGGCGCCACCCCACGCACCGGCTCATCCAGGGTGATCTCCAGCATCTCCTCCGCCCCGGCGCCGGACCGGCGGACCCGCCCCGGGACCGCGTCCCCGTGCGCACGGATCTGCACCAGGCACTCGGTGTCCCGGATATCGTCATCCACCAGCCAATACGGTGAGCTCGCCGTCATCGCCGACGAGAGCAGGTGGTCGGCCCCGCCGACCGTGACCGTGCCCGTACCGGAGTCGATCGCGGTCACGTAGCGGGGGCGCCCGTCGGCAGCGGGCCCGTCCAGCCCGAGCCCCTTCCGCTGCCCGATCGTGAAACCGTGCACGCCCTCGTGTCGGCCGAGCTCGTCGCCGGTGTCGGCATCCACCATCGCGCCCGGGCGCAGACCGATCCGCGCGCCGAGGAAGGCCCGGGTGTCCCCGGACGGGATGAAGCAGATGTCGTGGCTGTCGGGCTTGGTCGCCACCGGCAGCCCGGCGGACTCCGCCTCCTCGCGGACCGTGGACTTGAGCGAGTCCCCCAACGGGAACATCGAGTGCGCCAGCTGTTCGGGAGTGAGCACGCCCAGGACATAGGACTGGTCCTTGTCCGGGTCGACGGCACGCCGCAGCACCGGCCGGCGCGACCCGTCCGGCAGCTCCTCCGAGGTGAGCCGGGCGTAGTGTCCCGTGGCCACGGCGTCGAAGCCCAGGGCGATCCCCCGCTCGAGGAGGGCCTCGAACTTGATGCGTTCATTGCACCGCAGGCACGGGTTGGGGGTCTCCCCCCGGGCGTAGGACTCCACGAAATCGTCGATGACGTCGGCGCGGAACCTCTCGGCGAAGT
The DNA here is from genome assembly GCA_019119635.1 of Candidatus Dietzia intestinipullorum. GTDB lineage: Bacteria > Actinomycetota > Actinomycetes > Mycobacteriales > Mycobacteriaceae > Dietzia > Dietzia intestinipullorum. The sequence continues at coordinate 104,363 of DWWP01000054.1, read as the reverse complement.
CCCACACGTAGAACGGGATGCCGAGCAGATCGGCCACACGGCGCGCGTCGCCGGCATCCTCGCGGGAGCAGCAACCGCGGGAGCCGGTACGCAGGGTCGCCGGGTCGGCACTCAACGCGAGGTGGACGCCCACCACGTCGTGACCGGCTGCCACGGCGCGGGCGGCGGCCACGGCGGAGTCCACTCCCCCGCTCATCGCCGCGAGAACCCTCATGACACCGCCCCCGTCCGGAGCAGCCCCAGGCCCGCGACCCGGGCCCGCTCGGCGGCGGGCCCCAGTGCGGCGATCGCCGCGTCCACGTCGTCGGCGGTGGTGGTGTGGCCGAGGCTCAGCCGCAGACTGCTGCGGGCGGCGGCCTCGTCGGCGCCCATCGCGAGCAGGACGTGGCTCGGCTCCGCCACCCCGGCCGTACACGCCGAACCGGTGGAGCACTCGATCCCGGCGGCGTCGAGGAGCAGGATGAGGGACTCCCCCGAGCACCCGGGGAAGGTGAGGTTGGCGATCCCGGGCAGTCGGTCGCCCCCGCCGTTGCTCGTCGCACCCGGGACGGCCTCGAGGACACCGGCGATCAGGCGGTCCCGCAGGTCGGCGAGGCGCCGCGCCTCCGCCTCCCTCTCGCGTTCCGCCTCCTCCAGCGCCGTGGCCATGGCGACCACTCCGGGAACGTCCACGGACCCGGACCGAAGGTCGCGCTCCTGTCCGCCGCCGAAGCCCACGGGCAGGCAGTCGGCGCGACGGTCCACGAGGAGGGCGCCCACCCCGAGCGGGCCGCCGAACTTGTGCGCCGACAGGCTCAGGGTGCTCACCCCGAGTCCGGCGAAGTCCACGGGCAGGTGGCCCACCGTCTGCACCGCGTCGGTGTGCACTGCGGCACCGGTCGCGCGTACGGCATCGGCGACGGCGGCGACGTCCGTGACGGTGCCGACCTCGTTGTTCGCGAGCATCGTGGCGACCAGCGCGAGGTCCGTGCTGACGTCCCCCGCGAGGGCGCGGGCGCTGTCGGCGGTGACCTCGCCACGGGGGTCCACGGGCAGTACCCGGACCTCGTGCGAGCCGCCTCGTGCGGAGGCGAGGTGGTCGGCGGCGTCGAGGACGGAGTGGTGCTCGGTGGCCCCCACCGCCACGACCCGGCGACCGGACGCGGCGACCTGGCCGAGCACCGCGAGGTTGTCGGATTCCGTTCCGCCGGAGGTGAACACGACCTCGGACGGCCGGCACCCGAGGTGTTCGGCGAGGGACTCCCGGGCCTCCTCCACGCGACGACGGGCGCGGCGCCCCGAACCGTGGAGGGATGACGCGTTACCGACGGTGGCGGCGGTCTCCGCGTAGGCGGCCACCGCCGCCGGCCTCATCGGGGTGGTCGCGGCGTGGTCCAGGTAGGAGACGGCGCGACTCTGGGATGCAGTGGACATGACGTCGGCAAGGATACGCCTGGATGCGCCGGACCCCGGCACCGCAGGGGTGCCGGGGTCCGGACGGTGATGCGGGAGCGAACTCACTTACGGGCGTTGACGGCCTCGGTGAGCTGCGGGGCGACGTTGAACAGGTCGCCGACGATGCCGTAGTCCGCGATCTCGAAGATCGGGGCCTCCTCGTCCTTGTTCACCGCGACGATCGTCTTGGACGTCTGCATTCCGGCTCGGTGCTGGATCGCGCCGGAGATCCCGAGCGCGATGTACAGCTGGGGCGAGACCGTCTTGCCGGTCTGGCCGACCTGGAACTGGCCCGGGTAGAAGCCGGAGTCGACCGCGGCGCGCGACGCGCCGACGGCGGCCTTGAGCGAGTCGGCGAGCGGCTCGACGACCTCCTCGAACTTCTCGGCCGAACCGACACCGCGGCCACCGGAGACGACGATGTTCGCCTCGGTGAGCTCCGGGCGGTCGCCGCCGACGATCGGGCTGCGCGAGGTGATCTTGGCGGAGTTCTCGGGGTCCGGGACCTGGACGTCCACGACCTCGCCGGCACCGGCGGTCGGCGCGGGCTCGACAGCACCCGGGCGCAGCGTGTAGACGGGCGTCTCACCCGAGACGGTGGCCTCGACGGTGAAGGCGCCACCGAAGATCGAGTGGACGGCCGAGCCGTCGGACTTGATCTCGATGACGTCGCTGAGGACGCCGGAGCCGGTGCGGGCCGCGAGACGTCCCGCGACCTCCTTGCCCTCGAACGTGGCGGCCAGGACGATCGCGGCCGCACCCTGCTCGGCGAGGCCGGCCAGGACGTCGACCTTGGGGGTCACGAGGTGGTTCTGCACCGCGTCGCCCTCGGCGACGTAGATCTTCTCGGCGCCGGCCTCCTTGAGGGCGTCCGTCAGCGCGGCAGCGGAGCCGGCCTCACCGAACACGACGGCGGACGGCTCACCGAGCGCACGGGCCGCGGTGAGGAGCTCGTGGGAGGCCTTCTTGAGTTCGCCGTCGATGTGCTCGACCGCGACGAGGACTTCAGCCATGGTTGATTCTCCTTGAAAAAGACTGGTGGGAGTCGGTCGGGGCGAGCGCGATCAGATGATCTTCTGCGCGACGAGGTAGTTGGCGATGTCCTTGCCGCCCTCGCCCTCGTCGGTGACCTTCTCGCCGGCGGTACGCGGCGGCTTCGGGGTCGAGGAGGTGACCTGCGAGGAGGCGTTGTCCTTGCCCACCTGGGCCGCCTCGACGTTGGTGTCGGCGAGCGTCAGCACCTCGACCGGCTTCTTCTTCGCCGCCATGATGCCCTTGAAGGACGGGAACCGCGGCTCGTTGATCTTCTCGTTGATCGAGACCACGCAGGGCAGGGACGCCTCGATGTCGAAGAGCCCCTCGTCCGTCTCGCGCTCGCCCTTGACGGAATCCCCCGACACCTCGAGGGTCCGCATGTGGGTGACCTGCGGGAGGCCGAGGTACTCGGCGAGGATCGCCGGCAGCGAGCCCATACGGCCATCGGTGGCCTCGTTGCCACAGATGACCAGCTCGGTGCCCTCGATGCCGCCGAGGACGTTGGCGATGGCCCATGCCGTCTGCACGACGTCGGAGCCGTGGAGAGACTCGTCGTTGAGGTGGACGGCCTTGTCCGCCCCCATGGAGAGCGCCTTGCGGATCGCCTCGGTGGCGCGGTCCGGTCCGGCGCACAGCACGGTCACCTCGCCGCCCTCTGCCTCCTTGATCTGGAGCGCCTGCTCGACGGCGCGCTCGTTGATCTCGTCCAGCACCGCGTCGGCGGCCTCACGGTCCAGCGTGAAGTCACCGTCCGAGAGCTTGCGCTCGGAGTAGGTGTCCGGAACCTGCTTGATCAGTACGACGATGTTCGTCATGGGCCTGCGTCGACCTCCTGCGAGTCGGGGCTGGGTGCGTCCGTCCGTCATGACCGGTCGCACCGGGTTGGGTCCTCCGGACCACAATAACGGCAGTCGCCCCCGACGGGGTGGTCAGGGGCCGCCACGCCACCGTGAAGTCGGTGCCCGTCCAGCGCGTCGTCAGCGCGATCCACGGCCGGTGTGGAGTCGGTCACGTCGGCGAGCCATGCCCCGTCACCGTGTCGCCGATCCCCTTCCGACGCCGTTTCCCGGCCACCTGCGCCGATCGTGGGGTCCGGCCGACTACGCTCTGTCTGAGCGCGCGGACGAACGGGGGCCCAGTGGCAGTTGCGAGGACACGACGACGGAACGCTCCGTCCGCCTACCCACTGTTCGCGGTCGCCCTCGTCATGACACTCGTCACCGGCTGTGCTTCGCACACCGAGAGCGGCGATGCCCGCCTGGGCCAGGCGGACAGCTGGTCGTCGGTGGCCGGGGGCCCGACGAACTCCGGCCGCGCCCACTCCTCCGTGCAGGACTCGCCGGAGCTGCGGTGGTCCCGGCCGCTCGGCGCCCCGGCCTCCGGCACCGCGAGCTCCGACGGGCTCGGGACGTTCTTCCAGGCGACGGTCTCCGACCGTGGCTGCAACCTCTTCTCACTTGACGCAGAAGACGGCCGCAAGCGCTGGTGCCTGCGCCTGCCCACCGACGGCCCGCGGATCACCGCCACCGTGGACGGCCGCGGCTCGCTGTTCGTCCCGATGTACGGAGGTGTCGGCGCCATCGCCTCGGAGGGCGAGAACCGGTGGTTCGCCGAGACGAGCGGGATCCCCACCACGATCACGCTCCTCGACAACCAGCACCTGCTGACGATCTCCCACCTGGGGATCGCCCGGGTCATCAACAGCCACACCGGGCTCGATTCGTCGCCGGAGCTGCCGCTGGCCGGGGAGATCGCCCCCTCCGACGTCGGCTACGGCTCGCCCTGGTGTGGTGCCGGCGAGCGCGGGTGTCCGGCACCCGGCCCCGCCGCCGTGGACACCGACACCGGCACGATCTACCTCACGGCGTGGACTCCCGGTGCCACGGCGCCCCAGCTCGTGGCCGTCCGTTTCACCGACGATGACACGGGCCACCTCGACGAGCTGTGGCGGGTCGATCTCGACGGGGGCCGTCTCGGCGTGCCGGTCGTGCTCTCGAACGACCGTGACGAGGTCTACGTCCATGCCGCGGACGGCACACTGCACGCCTACTCCACCGCCGACGGCACCGAGCGGTGGGCGGCCCCGATCGACTACATCCCCGACACCCCGCCGGCGCTCCTCCCGGACGGGACCCTGGTCACCGGCGGACGGACGACGACGGTGTGGCGCGGCACCGACGACGACCACGACGACGACGCGGGCCCTTCCCCCGTCGTCGCGGTGCACGCGCCGGACGGGGATCCCGTCGAACGGTGGCGCCGTGACGACCTGCAGCAGCTCACGAACCCGGTGGCGACCGAGGACGGGGACGTCCTCGTCGCGGTGCGCTCGGGCGGTACCGCCGACGAGCCCGGGATCGCCGTACTCCTGCTCGACGGCGAGGACGGCAGCACGCTGCACGAGTTCGAGGTCCCGGCCGCCAGCGGCCCGGTCTCGGGTCTGAGCATGGACTCGGACGACCGTGTCGCGTTGTCGACCGCGGCGGGCGCCGTCTACGTGTTCGGCTGAACGGTGGCCGCGGACGTCCGAGGCCCGCACACCAACACCACGGCGGACCGGCCGATACGGGTCACCACCAGCGCCAGCGCTCGTGTCCCCCGGAGCGACAGGGAGCGCCGGAGCGCATCGGGGTCCGTGTCGACCCCGCGGACGAGGATCTCCAGCGAGCCGCAGTCGCGCTCACGCAGCTCGCGTCGCAGCTCCTTCCTGTCCAGCCGGCACCTCCGGAGCACCTCGAACCCGGTGTGCCCGACGGGGATCTCCGGGCCGGTGAGATGGGCGATGCGGGGGTCGAGCTGCCGGAGCCCGTGACGGCGGGCCCAGTGGCGCACCAGGCCCGCCCGCACGACCGCGCCGTCGGGCTCCACGATGTACCGGTCGGGCTCGGGCAGCGCGTCCACCTCGTCGTCGTCGAGATCGGTGACCTCCTCGACGTGGAGCGCGACGCCCTCGGTCACCAGCGGTGGCGGCCCCCAGGGGGCCGGACCGTCGGGGGCGCCGCTGCGGATGACGGTCGCCCGGCTGCGCACCCCGGACGACAAGCCGGGCGACCACAGGCAGGCCTCACGCACCGATCCGTCCAGGGAGACCAACTGGACCTCGCCGGTGTGGTCGAGCTCGCTCGTGTCCAGCCCGGGCGCACACTTGATCGCGTGGTCACGGCCGCGGGCCGCCTCCAGTAGTGCCGGCAGCGGGGGGCTGAGCCGGGCCGGGTCGTGGATGCGACGTCCCCCGGACCGGCGGGCGGGATCCGCCAGAAGCACCGCGTCCCGGCTCGGTGGTCGCAGCGCGTCCGCCACGCCCACGAGTGCCTGCGGGACGTTGTGCGCGGCCATCCGCGCGCGCAGCGGGTCCAGATCTGTCCCGACCAGCCGGCCCGTCGTCCGTGCCAACTCGGACAGTTCCGCACCGATCGAGCAGGTCAGGTCGTGCACGTCCCGGCCGGCGAGCCGTCGCGCACGAAGCGCGGACACCGGCCACGCGGTCGCCTGCTGGACGGCCTCGTCCGTGAGCAGCATCCGCTCCGCCCCGCGGAGCCGGTCACGGGCACGCCGGCGCGCCGTGACCACGTCGATCACCGCGGCCGCCCGGTCGGGATCGGCCCGGCGCACCCGAGCTGTCGACGCCACGAGCGAGGCGCGTGACCACTCCAGCCCCTCGGCCAGATCGAGTAGGTCCCGACCCGCCTCGGTGAGCAGGAAGTCCAGATCATCCGGGGTCATCGCTGGCCCCCTAGTTGCCGCCCGGGCGGATCTCCCGGGGCGAGGAGAGCACCTCCCGGACATCCGCGGCCTTGGCGAGGTCGGTGAGCACGTGCAGCGTCGGTCTGAGCATCCCCAACCGGCCGAGCGTCCCCGCGTGCGCCGCGTCGTCGGCCCGGAGCCACTCGGCGGCGCGGGCCTCGGTGGTCATCGCGTCCGGGGCCTGGCCTGCCGGCAGCGCAGCTACGAAGAACAGGGTGTCGTAGCGACGCGGCGGCCCGGGCGGCGTGGTCCACCGGTCCCACGGGCGCAGCAGGTGGGCGGACAGGACGAGGCCGTGGTCGGTCAACAGGGACTCCAGGTCGCCCTCCCCCCGGTCCAGTGGACCGCGCTCGGAGGGGTCCGGTGTCGTCGCGTCGTCTCCGTCGGGTTCGGCGAGCAGCACCCCGGTCTCCTCGAACAGCTCCCGGGTCACGCCACGGACGGCCGCGGCCGCGCGGTCGGGTGCGATCCCGAATTGCTCCGCCCACCACTGCGGCCGGGGCCCGCGCCACAGGCGGGCGCCGCGGTAGTCGCGGGGCTCGATCCCGCCCCCGGGGAACACACTCATGCCGGGCGCGAACTGCATGCTCGAGACCCGGTGTTGGAGGAACACCTCGACGCCGCCGCCCACCGACGCATCGCGGATCAGCGCCACGGTCGCGGCCTCCCGGACCGGGACCCCGCCGGTCACGCTCGTCGGTGCCGACCGGGCCGCCGGGCGCGTCGGGCGAAGAACCGGCCGTCGATCGCATCCACCACGATCGACTGTGCGAAGGCGCTGGAGAGGTTCTCCGACGTGATCACGTCCTCGATCAGGCCCGACGCGGTGACGCCCCCCTCCGCCAGCAGCATCGCATGGGTGAACCCCGGCGGGATCTCCTCGACGTGGTGGGTGACCAGCACGGTGGCGGGCGCGTCGGGGTCCATGGCCATGTCCCCCAGGCGTGCCACCAGGTCCTCGCGACCGCCGAGGTCCAGGCCGGCGCCGGGCTCGTCCAGCAGGAGGAGCTCGGGATCGGTCATCATCGCGCGGGCGATGAGGACACGCTTGCGCTCGCCCTCGGAGAGCGTCGCCCAGGTCCGCTCCGCCAGGTGTTCGCCGCCGATCGCCTCGAGGGTGTCCGCGGCGCGGTCGAGGTCCATGCGGTCGTACTGCTCCCGCCACCGCCCCAGGACCGAGTACCCGGCCGAGACCACGAGGTCACGGGCGAGCTCGTCGCCGGGGATCCGGCCCGCCACGGCGACCGAGGACAGTCCCACCCGACTGCGCAGCTCGGTGACCTCGGTGCGCCCGAGCTGCTCTCCCAGGACCACCGCCGTCCCGTCACTCGGGTACTCCAACGCGGAGGCGATCTTCAGCAGTGACGTCTTGCCCGCGCCGTTGGGGCCCAGGATCACCCATCGCTCATCCAGCTCGACCTGCCACGTGACGGGCCCCACGAGAGTGCGGCCGTCACGGCGGAGGGCGACGTCCCGCAGGTCGAGGACGAGGTCCGGGTCGGACTCGATCGCGGTACTCACGGTCGCCACCTCAGTACAACGCGCTGGCGAGATCCCGGCGGGCGGCCAGGACCCGCGGATCGTCCACGGGCAGGGACTCCAGGAGCTCGAGGAGCCGGGTCCGCAGCGCCGATTTGTCGTCGCCCCCGCTCACCCGGATGGTGTCCACGAGCACGGTGAACGCGGACTCGTACTCGCCGCCCACGAGGGCACGGTCGGCAGCACGGAACGCGGCCGGCACGGTGCCCTCGTCGGCGTCGGCCCCGTCCTCGACCCGGCGCGCCGCCTGCACGTAGCGCAACGCCTCCCGCAGGGTGTGGTCGCCGGGACGGGAGTCCACCAGCGCCGAGAACCGGTCCTCGGCGCCCGCCAGATCCCCGTCTGACAGGGCGGACTCCGCGGCGTCGCGCTCGGTGTCGGCGACGTCCTCTCCCCCGTCATCGGGGGCGTCGCCCTCCTCCGGGCCCTCGAGCTTGCCCTCGGTGGCCTGGATGACGGCCGCGATCCACTGGCGGAGCGCGTCCTCGGGCTGCTCGCCCTCGAAATCCGCGAGGGGCCGCCCGGCGGCCACGGCGACCACCGTGGGCACGGCCCTCGCCTGGAACGCCTGTGCCACACCCGGCGAGGTGTCGACATCCACCGTGGCGTGGACCCACTGGCCGCGCGCCTCCTCGGCGAGCGACGAGAGCATCGCCGTCATCGCCGTAGGGGCCCGCTCCGATCGGAGCTCGACGACCACGGGGACCCTGGCCGAGCGGACCAGGACCTCCTGCTCGAATGACGACTCGTCGACGTCGACCCGGGTCGTGGGGCCGGCCGCCCGACCGGGCCCGCCGGCTGCCCGGGCCGCGTCGTTCCGTGCTTCAGCGCGTTTCTTGATCCCCGTCAGATCCACGGCGCCGGACAGGGACGCCGCGAGCTGCTGCTCGGAAGCGGACGGGGGTCGATTTCCTGGTCTCGTCACGTCTTCGATCCTCCCACGGGTTCACCGATCTCGTCTCAGCTGGTCGCGGGCACCCGGATGAGCAGTGCGTCGCCCTGCCCGCCGCCACCACACAGGGAGGCCGCGCCCAGACCGCCGCCGCGACGGGCCAGCTCCAGGGCCAGGGTCAGCACCACGCGACTGCCCGATACCCCGATGGGGTGACCGAGCGCGATGGCGCCGCCCTTGGTGTTGACGTCCGCCGGATCCGCCCCGAGCTCCCGCGTCGAGTGGATCCCGACCGAGGAGAACGCCTCGTTGAGCTCGAAGAGCTCGATATCCGAGACCGAGAGCCCGGCACGCTCACAGGCGTTCTCGATGGCCCGTGCCGGCTGGTGCTGCAGGGTCGAATCCGGTCCCGCCACCGTGCCGTACTGCACGATCTCCGCCAGCACGGGCCAGCCCTCGGCCTCGGCGCGAGCCGCACTGGTGACGATCATCGCCGAGGCACCGTCGGAGATCTGCGAGGACGACCCCGCCGTGATGGTGCCGTCCCCGGAGAACGCGGGGCGCAGCTTCGACAGCGACTCGGCGGTCGTGTCGGCCCGCACGCCCTCGTCGGTGTCGACGACCGTGTCGCCCTTGCGTCCCTTGACGGTCACCGGCACGACCTCGTCGGCGAACAGCCCGTCCGCCCAGGCCTTGGCGGCGCGCTGGTGCGAGAGCGCGGCGAACTCGTCCTGCTGCTCGCGCGTGATCTCGAGTTCAGCGTTGCGCTGCTCGGTGAGCGCCCCCATGGGCTGATCCGTGGGCACGTCATGTAGTCCGTCGTAGGCCATGTGGTCAAGGACCTCGATGGAGCCGTACTTGTACCCGTCGCGGCTCGCGGGAAGCAGGTGCGGTGCGCGGCTCATCGACTCCTGGCCGCCGGCCACCACGACCTCCGCCTCCCCCGCGCGGATCATCTGATCCGCCAACGCGATCGCCGTGAGGCCCGACAGACACATCTTGTTGATGCTCAGGGCATGCACCGAGGCGGGCAGCCCGGCGGCCAGCGAAGCCTGACGGGCCGGCATCTGGCCCACGCCCGCGCCGAGGACCTGCCCCATGATCACCGCGTCCACGGCGTCATCGGCGACCCCGCCCTTGTCGAGTGCGCCCCGGATAGCGATGCCGCCGAGCTGCGGCGCGCTGAGCGACTTCAGACCCCCTTGAAGGCGGCCGAAGGGCGTGCGGGAACCGGAGACGAGCACGGTACGAGAGGAATCGGCGGACATGAGACACCTTCCGAGAGGGGTTGAGCGGATGTCCCCAATCTACCGCCTGACGCGCGCGCACTACCGTGGAGGCCATGACCACCACCCCAGCCCACCAGCCCCTCGTCCCCGCCGACCTCGTGGTCGCTGTCGACCACGTCGGCGTTGCCGTCCCCGACTTCGACGCGGCCGTCCGTTGGTACCTCGACAACCTCGGGATGGAGAACATCCACGAGGAGGTCAACGAGGAGCAGGGCGTGCGCGAGGCCATGCTCGGCTCCCCCGGCCGTCCCGAGGGCAGCGCACTCCTCCAGATCCTCGCCCCGCTGAACGACGACTCGACCATCGCCAAATACCTCGACCGCAACGGGCCCGGCCTGCAGCAGATGGCGGTCCGGGTCACGGACATCGAGGCCGTGACCGCGCACCTCACCGACCGTGGCGTGCGGGTGCTCTACCCGGCCCCGCGGACCGGGACCGCGGGATCGCGCATCAACTTCATCCACCCCAAGGACGCGGGCGGCGTTCTGCTCGAGCTGGTCGAGCCGGCCGACGACCAGGACTAGTCGGCCGCTCAGGTTCGCCCGCTACGCTGGCAGACATGTCGAGCACCAACACGTCCCCGGCCGTCGCCGCGCCGTTCGCCGTCGTGCGCAAGGGGTTCGACCAGAAGCAGGTGGCGGACGCCCTGGCTCGACACGACGCGGAAGCCGAGGTGCTGCGCGCCGATCGCGACGCCGCCGTCGACCGGGCGGAGCGGGCCTCGGCAGAGGCGGCCCGGGAGCGGGAGCGGGCCGCCTCCCTCGAGGCGCGGGTGGCGGAACTCGGCCGCGCGCCGGTCACGACCGCACAGGTCTCCGACCGGGTCTCCACCATGCTCACGGTCGCCACGGCGGAAGCCGAGTCCATCCGCGACTCCGCGCACGCGACCGCGGATCAGATCCGCGCCGATGCGGACGAGGAGGCATGGACCCTGCGCGAGTCGGCCCGCCGCGCGGCGGAGACCGATCGCGGGTCGGCGACAGCTGAGCTCACCGCGGCCAGAGAGCGGGCGGCGGCCGTCCGTGCCGAGCACACCGAGATCCTGGAGTCCGCCCGGAAGAGGGCTGCCGAGATCCTCGCGGCCGCCGAACGTGAACGCCAGAGACTCGACCTCGAGGCGTCCCGCGCACGCGAGGAGATCGACGAGGACCACCGGCTCGCCTCCGACGCCCGGCGGCGCGAGACGCGGCTGGAGGATGAGCGCCGCACCGCCGCGTCAGTCTCTGCCGCGGAGGCGACGCGCCGGGCCGCGGACGAGGACGCGCGACGGACCGTCGACGAGGCCACCGAGCGAGCCGAGAACCTCATGAGCCGCGCACGCGAGCACGTCGGGGAGCTGCGCCGGACCCGCGAGCGGATCATCGACGAACTCGCCGCGCTCCGTGCCCGTCTCGAATCGATCCCCGGGCGTGCGGGCGACCACGACGGCGATTTCCCGGACGCCCCGGATCTCAACTCCAGCGCCGGGTGACACCACGGCGCCCTCGTCCCGCCCAACACCCGGTGTGCCAGTGCCGGCGCTCCTCGTCCCCGCGCGGGCGATCCGGCCACGCGACCACGTGCGGGGTCCCGCTCACCACCGGGTGATCGCACCCCGGGCACCGGTAATCCTTGGTGGCCCGTGAGCCGGTGATCCGCCGCACGTGATATCGGTCGGGGTCCCCGGCGGGACCCGTCTCCGTGGACGTCCCGCCGACGCCACTGCCGAGGGGCCGCCCGGGGTGGGCGTCCGCGCGTCTGTTGCGTCTGGGCATCGCGAGTCCCGGTCAGAAGAGCCGGAGGTCGGTCGACTCGATCCCCCGCAGAGAATCGTAATCCAGCGTCACGCACCGGATACCCCTGTCCTCCGCCAGTGTCCGGGCCTGGGGTTTGATGACCTGCGCAGCGAACACGCCGGTCACCGGGGCGAGGAGGGGGTCACGGTTGAGCAGCTCGAGATAGCGCGTGAGCTGCTCCACCCCGTCGATCTCGCCCCGACGCTTGATCTCGACGGCCACCGAAGCCCCGTCCGCGTCACGGCCGAGGATGTCCACCGGTCCGATCGCGGTCATGTACTCCCGCCGGATCAGGCTGTATCCCTCTCCGAGGGTGTCGATGTGCTCGGCGAGCAGCTCCTGGAGGTGGGCCTCGACCCCGTCCTTCACCAGTCCGGGGTCGACACCCAGTTCGTGATGGGAATCGTGATGGATCTCCCGGACGGTGATGCGGAGCTGCTCGCCGGCCTTGTTCTCCACCACCCACAGGCGGTGCGCCTCCTCCTCGGGATGATCGGATTCGGTCAGCGTGCAGGGCGGGGTCATCCAGTTGAGCGGCTTGTACGCCCTGTCGTCCGCGTGCACGCTCACCGACCCGTCGGCCTTGACCAACAGCAGTCGCGGCGCCATGGGCAGATGGGCGGTCAGACGACCGACGTAGTCGACCTGACAGGTGGCGACGACCAGTCGCACATTTCCTCCTGATGGTGGCGGTGTCTCAACGGCGCCGGCCGCCGCCCGGGCGACGGACCTGATCCGTGGAGCAGGCCTCGACCCACGCCAGCAGCGCCGTCATCTCAGCCGGTCCGAGGCAGAGTTCACCCTCGACGATGCGGTCGCGCCGGTCCCGTCCGGAGAATGAGATGATCATCTCGCCGGCCTCGGTCATGTCGAGTTCCGGACCAGTCGGGGGCCTGCGACGTCCCAGGACGACGGTTTGTCGGTCCAGGTGGACATCCGGCCCGAAGCGCACGCTCACGAGCCGGTAGAACGCGGCCTCGCTCTCCGAGTAACGCAGGGCCCCGTATTGCCAGGTCTGTTCTCCGGCGCGCCGCGCGACCGCGGAGGTCGAGCTCCGCCGGACGACCACGAGTCGATACAGGACGGCCGCGACCACGGGGAGGGCGAGCAGGACGACGACACCGAGAACGATGTACGTCGCCACTGTCTCAACCCCTTCCGGTGGTCGCGGCCGCTTACGACGGGCGCACGCCCGTCATGAGGGGATCAGGCACCAGCCTTGTCGACGGCGAGGAGCCGGCCCCGTGCGGCCGCAGCCGCCTCGGGGTCCTCGCCGGCCTCGGAGAGTGCACGCTCTGCGGCGGCCCGGTCAATGTCCCCGGACCAGTGCGCCTCCTCACCGAGGATACTGACCTTCTCGGCGGTCACGGAGAGGAAGCCTCCCCGCACGGCGGCGACCTTCCTGCCCTCGTCGGTGTAGACCGTCACGGTTCCGCCGGCGTCCAACTCGCCGAGAAGCGGTTCGTGGCCGGACTGGATGCCGAGCTCGCCCTCCGTGGTCTTGGCGACCACCATGGACGCGGTCCCTGTCCAGAAGCGGCGTTCGACCGTGACGATATCGACGTCGATGTCAGCCATGGTCTACGGTCACTTCCCCGCGAGCTTCTTGGCGGCCGCCTCGACGTCGTCCAGGCCGCCGATGCCGTTGAACGCCTGCTCCGGGAGGTGGTCCAGGTCGCCCTTGCACAGCTTCTCGAACGCCTCGATGGTGTCCGAGAGCGGCACGACCGAGCCGACCATTCCGGTGAACTTCTCGGCGACCAGGAAGTTCTGGCCGAGGAAGCGCTCGAGGCGGCGGGCCCGCTGCACCGTGACCTTGTCCTCCTCGGAGAGCTCGTCCATACCGAGGATGGCGATGATGTCCTGCAGCTCCTTGTACTTCTGCAGGATCCGGATGACCTCCTGGGCCACCGCGTAGTGCCGGTCGCCGACGATCCCGGGCTCGAGGATCCGGGACGTGGACGTGAGCGGATCGACGGCCGGGTAGATGCCCTTGGACGCGATCGAGCGGGACAGCTCCGTGGTGGCATCGAGGTGCGCGAAGGTCGTCGCCGGGGCCGGGTCGGTGTAGTCGTCGGCGGGGACGTAGATCGCCTGCAGCGACGTGATCGAGCGACCACGCGTCGAGGTGATGCGCTCCTGCAGCTCGCCCATCTCGTCCGCGAGCGTCGGCTGGTAACCCACGGCCGACGGCATGCGGCCGAGCAGGGTCGAGACCTCCGAGCCCGCCTGGGTGAACCGGAAGATGTTGTCGATGAACAGCAGGACGTCCTGGTCCTGCACGTCGCGGAAGTACTCGGCCATGGTCAGGGCCGAGAGGGCGACGCGCATACGCGTCCCCGGGGGCTCGTCCATCTGGCCGAACACCAGGGCGGTGTCCTGGAGGACGCCCATCTCCTCCATCTCGAGGAAGAGGTCGGTGCCCTCACGCGTCCGCTCACCGACGCCGGCGAACACCGACGTACCGGAGAACTCACGCGCGATACGGGTGATCATCTCCTGGATCAGCACGGTCTTGCCGACACCGGCGCCGCCGAACAGGCCGATCTTCCCGCCCTTGACGTAGGGCGTGAGCAGGTCGATGACCTTGACGCCCGTCTCGAGGATCTCGGTCTTGCCCTCGAGCTGGTCGAAGGCGGGCGGCTGGCGGTGGATGCCCCACTGCTCGCCGTCCCGGCCGGTGCCGGGCGCGTCGAGGCAGTCGCCGAGGGCGTTGAAGACGTGGCCCTTGACCACATCGCCCACCGGGACGGAGATCGGCTCGCCGGAGTCGATGACCTCCGCGCCGCGGACCAGGCCGTCGGTGGACTGCATGGAGATGCACCGCACCATGTTGTCGCCCAGGTGCTGGGCGACCTCGAAGGTCACGGTTTTGGCGACCGCTTCGAGGGTGATCTCCGCGGTGAGTGCGTTGAAGAGGGCCGGGAGGGCGCCGCGCGGGAACTCCACGTCGACGACCGCACCCAGGACACGGGAGACTCGGCCGGTGAGACCGGCCGTACCCGTCGTACTCTGATCGGTAACAGCTGTGGTCATTGCTTAGTCACTTCCTGCGCTGGCGGCGAGCGCGCCGGCGCCGCCGACGATCTCGCTGATTTCCTGGGTGATCTGGGCCTGACGGGCCTGGTTGGCCTCACGGCTGAGGTCCTCGACGAGATCGGTGGCGTTGTCCGTCGCCGACTTCATCGCGGTCCGACGCGACGCCGACTCCGAGGCCGCCGACTCGAGGAGCGCGGCGAACGCCCGGGCCGACATGTACCGCGGGAGGATGTTGTCCAGCAGCGTGTCCGCATCGGGCTCGAAGGAGACCTCGGGCTTGAAGTCGGACCTCGAGGTGTCCAGCATGTCCTCCCCCATGTCCACTTCCTCGACCTCGACCTGGGTCTCGATCGGGGCCAGGCGCAGCGCCTTGGGGGTCTGGGTGAGCATGGACTGGAAGCGGGTGTACACGATGTGCACCTCGTCGACGCCGCGGCGTGTGGTATCCCTGGTCCCCTCTTCGAGGAACTCGGCCGCGTCGAACGTGCCCTCGCCGCCGGTCCGGAAGGCGGTGGCCAGGAGCTGGAACGCCGGCCGTGCCTCCTGGTAGTCGGGCTTCTGCGAGTGCCCGTGCCACGATCCCGCGAGTTCGATCTCGCGGAACGTGTAGTAGACGATGCCCTTGTTGCCCATCACGTAGATGTCGACCTCGCGGCCGGCCTCCTCGAGGAAGGCGATCAGCTCGGAGGCCTCCTTGAGCACGTTGTGGTTGTAGCCACCGCACATACCGCGGTCGGAGGTCACCACGAGTACCGCCGAACGCTTGGCGTCCTCGGGCTCGTTGAGCATCGGGTGCTCGAGCGACGAGGCGTTCGCGAGGTCGGTGAGGATCTGGGTGATCTGGTCGGCGAAAGGCTTCGCTTCTGCCACGCGGGCCTGGGCCTTGGTGATCTGCGAGGTCGCGATCAGCTCCTGGGCCTTGGTGATCTTCTTGGTGGAGTTGACCGATTTGATCCGGTCGCGCAGTTCGCGCATGTTCGCCATGGCCTCAGATCACACTCCTCTCGGCCTTGAATCGGATGCCTGTCACGGGCCCGCCCTCAGGCCTTCTTCTTCTTGGTGACCGTCAGCGTCTCGCGGTCGATGTCGTCCTCCGCGAGGGGCTCGGGCTCGGGCTCGTTGACGACCCGGGAGCCGTCCGTGGCCACGAATCCCTGCTTGAACTCGTCCGTCTTGGAATCCAGGGCGGCCTTCGACTCGTCCGAGAGCACGGCGCCACCGTCGATCTGGGTGTAGACGTCAGCGGCGGAGTGCCGCAGGTTCTCCAGGAGCTCGGCCTCGAACCGGCGGATGTCTTCGACGGGGACCGAGTCGTAGTGCCCCTCACCGGCGAGGTAGATCGAGACGATCTGGTCCTCGACAGGCACGGGCGAACTCTGGTCCTGCTTGAGGATCTCGACCAGGCGCTCGCCGCGCTCGAGCTGCGCCTTGGAGGCGGCGTCGAGGTCGGAGGCGAAGGTCGCGAAGGACTCCAGGTCACGGAAGGCCGCCAGGTCCAGACGCAGTGAACCCGAGACCTTCTTCATCCCCTTGGTCTGCGCGGCGCCACCGACACGGGAGACCGAGATGCCGACGTTGACGGCGGGTCGGACACCGCGGTTGAACAGGTCGGACTCGAGGAAGACCTGGCCGTCGGTGATCGAGATGACGTTGGTCGGGATGAATGCCGAGACGTCGTTCGCCTTGGTCTCGATGATCGGCAGACCGGTCATCGAGCCGCCACCCATCTCGTCCGAGAGCTTGGCGCAGCGCTCGAGCAGACGGGAGTGCAGGTAGAACACGTCGCCCGGGTAGGCCTCACGGCCCGGCGGGCGACGCAGGAGCAGGGAGATCGCGCGGTAGGCGTCGGCCTGCTTGGACAGGTCGTCGAACACCACCAGAACGTGGTTGCCCTCGTACATCCAGTGCTGCCCGATGGCCGAGCCGGTGAACGGAGCGAGCCACTTGAAGCCGGCCGAGTCGGACGCGGGGGCGGCGACGATGGTGGTGTACTCCATCGCGCCGTTCTCCTCGAGCGTCTGCTTGACGCCGGCGATGGTCGAGCCCTTCTGGCCGATCGCGACGTAGATGCAGCGCAGCTGCTTGGTCTTGTCGCCCGACTCCCAGTTGGATTTCTGGTTGAGGATCGCGTCGATGCACAGCGCCGTCTTGCCGGTCTTGCGGTCACCGATGATGAGCTGGCGCTGCCCGCGTCCGATCGGCGTCATGGCGTC
The DNA here is from genome assembly GCA_019119635.1 of Candidatus Dietzia intestinipullorum. Classification (GTDB taxonomy): domain Bacteria; phylum Actinomycetota; class Actinomycetes; order Mycobacteriales; family Mycobacteriaceae; genus Dietzia; species Dietzia intestinipullorum. The sequence continues at coordinate 87,403 of DWWP01000054.1, read as the reverse complement.
GACGGCCTTGATGCCGGTCTGCATGGGCTCCTCAACCGGCTGGCGCTCCAGCACGGAGGGGGCCTGCAGCTCGAGCGCGCGGGTGGTCGCGGACTCGATCTCACCGAGACCGTCGATGGCCTCGCCGAGCGGGTTGACCACGCGGCCCAGGAAGCCGTCACCGACGGGGACGGAGAGGACCTCGCCCGTCCGGCGCACCTCCTGCCCCTGGGCGATCTCGTCGAAGCTACCGAGGATGACCGCACCGATCTCGCGGTCCTCGAGGTTCAGCGCCACGCCGAGCACGCCGCCCGAGAACTCGAGGAGCTCGTTGGCCATCGCGGACGGGAGCCCGCTGATGTGGGCGATACCGTCGCCCGTATCGGTGACGACACCTACCTCGTCGCGCGACGCCTCGGTCGAGACTGTGGACGTGTAATTCGCAATCGCACTACGGATCTCGTCGGAGGAGATCGTCAACTCCGCCATGTCATTCCTGCTCTCAAAGTCGGGATGTCAATTCTAGGTTTTTCGTGAGCCTCGACCATCGACGGTACGCAGCTCGTCGGACGACCGGCGTGGACCGGTCAGCGGAGGGTGCGACGCATGGCGTCGAGCCTTCCCGCCACGCTGCCGTCGATGATCTCATCGCCGACCCTGATCACCACACCGCCGAGGATCGCGGGATCCACGTCGTTGTGGACGGCGATCTCGCGTCCGTAGAGCGAGGCCAACCGGCCGCGGATGTCGTCGCCCTGCTGCTCGCTCAGGGGCTCTGCGCTCGTGACGACGGCGACCGCCCGGCCACGGAGCTCCGCGGCCTGCCGCGAGATCTCGAGGAAGTCGTCCGCCGGCATGGCGGAGGGGCTCGCCACCGCCTGCGACGCGAGTGCCTCCGTCACCGCGGTGACCTTGCCGTAGAGCACCTCGGCGAGCAGTCCCCGCTTGCGCTCCCGGTCCGCGGTGCGGTCCGCGAGTGCCTGCTCGAACTCCGCGTCCCCGGCCACGATGCGGCCGAGCCGGAAGAGCTCGTCCTCGACGGCCTGGAGCTGCCCCTGCTCGTCGGCCGAACGCAGGAGCGCCTCACGGCCGAGCAGGATCAGGCCCTGCCGCAGCTCCCGGGGATTGGACCAGTCCTGAGCCACCGCAGCGAGGACCAGGTCCAGCGTGTTCTGGTCGACCTTCCAGCCGAAGACCCCGCGCACGAGGTCCTGACGGGCCTCCACCGAGGCCGCGGTGTCCGCCACGGCCACCCGCAGTGTGCGGTTGCCCTCGAGGACATCGACCACCTGGAAGAGCTCTGCACCGACCGTGGACCCGGCCGCGGCCGCGGAGTCCGCACCCTTCAGGGTCGATTCCAGTGCGTTGCGGGTCTGGTCGAGCGCTTCGCGACTCGCTGCGTGCATGGGCTCCACTTCCCTTAGTTCTTACCCGCGCCGGAAACCCGGTCGAGGTCTGCCAGAAAGCGGTCGATGGTGCCGGAGCGCCGGACGGGGTCCGACAGCTGCTCACCCATGAGCCGCTCGGCCAAGTCGACCGACTGCCGTCCCAGATCCCCACGCAGTTCCGTAACGATCTGCTGGCGCTGCGCGGCGAGCTGCTGGTGACCGGAGGCGACGATCCGGTCGCTCTCCTGCTGCGCCTCGGCCTTCATATCCGCGAGGATCTGCTGCCCCTGGGCGCGGGCGTCGTCGCGGATCTTGGCCGCCTCACTACGCGCCTCGGCGAGCTGTGCGCGGTACTTGGCCAGCTCTTCCTTGGCCTCGGCCTGGGTCTGCTCTGCACGCTCCAGACCGCCCTCGATCCGCTCCTCCCGCTCGTCGAGGACCTGCTGGAACTTGGGAAGTACGAACTTCCAGAACAGCCAGAGGATCACTACGAGCGGGATGAGCGACCAGACGATGTCGTACAGCGGCGGGATGAGCGGGTGTGGGCTCTCCTCCAACGGAAGGGTCTCCCCCTCCTGCGCCAGGACTGCGATGACGTTGTTCATGGTTCGTCCCTACGGGTCGGTTGGTCGTCGATCAGAACAGGAAGCCGGCGACGATACCGATGAGGGCGAGCGCCTCGGTGAAGGCGATGCCGAGGAACATCGTGGTACGGAGGGTGCCGGCCATCTCGGGCTGGCGCGCCATGCCCTCGACGGTCTTGCCGACGAGGATGCCGATGCCGATGCCGGGTCCGATGGCGGCGAGGCCGTAGCCGATCGCACCGTAGCCCTCGTTGGTGACGGTCTCGGCGGCCTGGGCGAGAGTGACGATGTCCATGAGGTTTCCCTTTCAGATGGCCGGCGCGGTGGTTTCCGTGCCGGTCGGACGTTATTGGTCTGATTGACGGGTGGTCGTGTCAGGCCTGGCGGCCCGGGTTCTAGTGGCTCTCCGCGTGGAGCGCGAGGTCGATGTACACCGCGACGAGCAGCGCGAAGATGTAGGCCTGCAGGACGATCACCAGCAGCTCGAAGAGCGTGAAGGCGACCGACAGTGCCGAGATGCCGACGGACAGCAGCGACCATCCGTTGAGCTGCCAGAAGAAGAAGTTCGTGGCGCTGAACAGAAGGACGATGATGAGGTGCCCGGCCAGCATGTTGGCCATGAGACGGATGGTCAGCGTGGCCGGCCGCAGGATGAACGTCGACAGGATCTCGATGGGCACCACCAGAAGGTGGAGCGCCGGCGGCAGGTTGGGGATCACCACGCTCGACTTGACGAACTTGAAGAAGCCGAAGCGCTTGGACCCCGCGTAGATGAAGGTCACATAACCCAGGATCGCGAGGACCAGGGGGAACCCGATCCGCGCGTTGGGCGAGATGTTCAGCCCCGGGATCACCGTCGGGAGGTTCATCACCAGGACCGCGAAGAAGATCGTGGCGATGACCGGCAGGAACCGCCGTCCCTGCTCTTTACCCAGGATCTCCTGCGAGATGTGGATCCGGACGAAGTCCAGCGCCATCTCGGCGACGTTCTGCACGCCCTTGGGGACCAGTTTGGGGTTGCGCATGGCGATGGCGAAGAACGCCGCCAGCACAACCGCCATGAGGATCCGCACCAGCATGAGCCGGTCCAGGACGAAGGCGTCGCCCGCGAAGCCGGTCAGCCAACGGTCGGCCGGGAAGAACTCCACGTCGATGTTCGGGGGATGAAACTCGCCCTTGAAGGCCAGAAGCGTCGTACTCAGTGTGTTCTCCCCTGGTCGTGTCGGGCGCTTGGCGCCCGAGCGCGTTAGGTACGAGTGGCCCCGGTTGTCGTGGCCGTATGGGATTCCGCGCAGCAGTCACGGACCGGTGTACGGTCCGATCAGCTAGCTCGTCTCACCGTCGAAAAGAATAACATCCAGGTGTCGGCCGCCTCGTGCAGGGGCACCCTCACGACGCGTCCGCGGACGCGCTCGGTTCCACCGAGGGCGCCCGGTTGGTGAGGATCGCCCACGTCTCCCCCGCCAGCACCACGACCATCGCGACGACGATCGTCACGGCGAAGGCCGGCTTGGAGTAGAACTCGAGGGGTCGGAGGGCCGCGACGACACCGATGACGACGACGAGCTTGAGGAGCCAAGTCCCGAGCAACACTGCCGCCGCCGTCTGCGGCGCGCTCCGGGCGGTCGCGATGGTGACGATCGCCGTGGTGAGCACGAAGGCCCCGCCCACCGCGGCGCCCATCAGTGCGCCCCACACCCCCGGGAGCCCGTCGACCGCGGCCCACACCCCGACACTGACCACCGCGAGGACGATCAGAGCGAGCGCACCGAACAGGACGGCCTTCCTCAGACCGGTGGTGTGGGCGCTCTCGGCGGGGGCGTCTGCTGCGTCCGTCATGACTGCCAGCCTAGCGGGGATCGGTCGCGTCCCCCGCACGGTCCTCGGCCCGCGAGCTGCGAAGGCGGGGCACGAGCGTCGCGGCGAGGACGGAGAGCAGGCCCGCGGCCACGAGCGGGACGATCACCTCGGTGGGAAGCATGGTGGCACCGACGGCACCGAACGCGATGAGCGACACCCAGGCGTAGATCACCAGCGCCACCCGACGGTGCGAGTGCCCCAGCGCCAGCAGCCGGTGGTGCAGATGCATCTTGTCCGGGGAGAACGGGCTCCGCCCCGCCCCGACCCGCCTGACCACCGCCATGACCAGATCGAGCATGGGCACGAACATCGCCGCGGCGACGACGATCATCGGAGAGAGCAGGACGAGCATCTCCTGGGGGCCGTACAGGCTCTGGGAGATCTTGCCCGAGGCGCTGGTCGACGCCGCCGCGAGGACGAGCCCGATCAGCATCGATCCCGAGTCGCCCATGAAGATGCGGGCGGGTTGGAAGTTGTGGGGCAGAAAGCCCAGGAGTGCACCGGCGAGGACCGCCGTGACGAGCGCGGGCGGGTACGCCCCCACCGTGCCGCCCTGGTCGACCATGATGCCGATCGAGAACACGCAGATCGCCAGGGCGGCGATCGCCCCGAGCCCGGCGGCCAGACCGTCGAGCCCGTCGACGAAGTTCATGGCGTTGACGATCGCGAGCGTGAAGACCACCGTGAGAAGCCCGGCCTGGAGTTGGTCGAGCACGAGGATGTTCCCGTCCCCGAACGGCAGGTAGACCAGGGTCCACGAGACACCCATCGCCACGAGCACCCCCGCGGCGGCGGCCTGGCCGGCGAGTTTGGTGACGGCTCCGATGCCGAGGATGTCGTCGACTATCCCGACGAGCACGATCACGCCGCCCGCGAGGATCGTCGCCTCGACGTCCGGGGCGAAGGGCGGGAACGCCCTGTTCAGGGCGGGCAGCTGGGCCGCGAGGTAGACGGCCACCAGCATCCCGGTGAAGATCCCCACGCCCCCGAGGCGTGGGGTGGGGACGATGTGCACATCCCGGTCTCTGGGATACGCGAGCCCCCCGATCGTCGGCGCGACCCCCCTGACCAGGCCGGTGATCACAAAGGTGACGAGCCCTGCGGTCACCCCGATCAGCAGGAGCTCCCGGAACGGGATCCCGATGCCCACGTCTCAGCCGCGCAGGGTCGCCGGGTCGGTGCCGAGGACCTCCCCGACACGCTCGGCGGTGATCGCGCCCTCACGGACGATCCGGGGGCCCGGTCCGGTCAGGTCGACGATCGTCGAGGGCTTTCCGATCGAACACTCGCCCCCGTCGAGGTACACGGCCACGGAGTCGCCGAGCTGGTCCCGGGCCTGTGTGACCGTCGTCGCGGGGGGCTGCCCGGAGACATTGGCGCTGGAGACCGCGAGGGGCCCCACCTCGCGCAGGAGCTCGATGGCCACGGGGTGCAGCGGCATCCGCAGCATCACGGTCCCGCGGGTGTGGCCGAGGTTCCAGTTGAGCGATGGCGCCTGATGGACGATCAGGCTCAGTCCGCCCGGCCAACACGCGCGGATGAGGTCACGGGCGGGGGCCGGCGTGCTCACGACCAGGCCGTCGATGGTCTCCCAGGACCCCACGAGGACCGGGACCGGCATGTCGGAACCGCGCCGCTTTGCGGCGAGCAGGCTGGTGACGGCGTCGGGGTCGAAGGCATCGGCGGCGAGCCCGTACAGGGTGTCGGTGGGGGTCACGACGAGGCGGCCCGAGCGCAGCGCGCCGGCCGCGGAGGTCAGCCCGACCTCCCGGCCGGTCTCCTCGGTGCAGTCGTAGGTGATGGTCACCGGGCGGTCCCCTTCTCCCCTGACGGGGCGTCGTCACCGTCGTCGTCCAGCCTCGTCGCGGTGACGAACCGCGGGCGGCCGGCGAGGTCGGTGTGCCGTTCCACGGTACCGAATCGCCCCTGCGCGGTGACGAGCGCCGCGACTGCGACCCCGGTGGAGTCGTCGTGCTCGATCGCAAGGCGCCCACCCGGCGCGAGCAGGTCGGCCGCGACCTCCAGGAGCGGTCTGATGACGGCGAGGCCGTCGGGCCCGCCGAACAGCGCGCTGGGCGGCTCGTGCCCGCTCACCTCCGGCGGGAGGAGGTCGGTCTCCGGGATGTACGGGGGGTTGGACACGACGGCGGTGACCGTCCCGCGAAGCTCCGCGAGCAGGTCAGGATCGGTCGCGTCCGCCTCGTGCACGTGCACGGGCGTGTCGCCGGCCGCAGCGCGGTCGGCGACGTTGCGGCGCAGCCAGTCGAGCGCCGCCGGGTGCAGTTCGACCGCGTGGACCCGCGAGTCGGGGCGCGCGTGGGCGATCTCGAGCGCCAGGGTCCCGCTCCCCGCGCACAGGTCCACCACGATCGGCGGGTCCGCGCCGCCCGGAGCGGGCAGTACCGCCAGGGCGTTCTCCACCAGGAGTTCGGTCTCCGGTCGGGGGATGAAGACGCCGGGCCCCACGGCGAGGTCGAGTCGCCCGGAGGCGGCCTGACCAAGGAGGTACTGCAGCGGGGCGCGCTCATCGGCGCGCGCCGCGACGATCCTCCTTATCTCCGAGAGCTGCCCGGAGGTCACCTCGTCGACCAGGGCAAGCGTGGACCGCCCCACCCCGGCGACGTGAGCGCAGATCATCTCGGCCTCCGCCCGCGCGGAGCCGATACCGGCCTCCGCGAGTTCCGCGGCGGCGTCACGGACGACCCGCGACACGGGGGCCGGGCGGGGCGTCATACTCTACGCGTCTTCCATGCGCCGGCGGCGGTCTTCGGCGGCGAGGGCGTCCAGGACGGCATCGAGGTCGCCGTCGAGAACCGCGTCGAGGTTGTGCGCCTTGAATCCCACGCGGTGGTCGGCGATCCGGTTCTCCGGGAAGTTGTAGGTGCGGACCCGCTCGGACCGGTCGACCGTGCGCACCTGGTTGGCCCGCCCTTCCGCGGCCTCGGCGTCAGCGGCCTCCTCCGCCGCAGCCTGTAGTCGTGCCGCGAGCACCTCGAGCGCGCGCTGCTTGTTCTGCAGCTGACTACGCTCGTTCTGACACGTGACGACGGTGCCGGTGGGCAGGTGGGTGATCCGGACCGCGGAGTCGGTGGTGTTGACGCCCTGGCCGCCCTTGCCGGACGACCGGTACACGTCGATCCTCAGATCGGACTCGTCGATCTCCACGGGGCCTACGTCCTCGGGCTCGGGGAAGACCAGCACCCCCGCAGCCGATGTGTGCACGCGCCCCTGGGACTCGGTCACCGGGACGCGCTGCACACGGTGGACGCCGCCCTCGAACTTCAGTCGCGACCACACTCCGTCCCTGGACGGCTGCCGCGCCCGGATGGACAGCGACGCGTCCTTGACGCCACCGAGGTCCGATTCCGTAGCCCCGAGCGTCTGGACGACCCACCCGTGCTTCTCCGCATACCGCGTGTACATCCGTGCCAGCTCCGAGGCGAACAGCGCGGACTCCTCGCCGCCCTCCCCGGATTTGATCTCCATGAGCACGTCGTCCGCGTCATGGGGGTCTCGGGGTGCCAGCAGATCCGCGAGCTTGGCCTCGAGGGTCTCGGCCTCGGCCGCGAGTCGTTCCGCCTCGTCGGCGAACGACGCGTCGTCGTCGGCCAACTCCCGCGCGGCCGCGAGGTCGTCGCGGGCCGACGCCAGCGCCTGATGGGTCTGCACCACCGGGGTGAGTTCGGCGAAGCGCTTGCCCACCCGGCGGGCGGCCGCCGGATCCTCGTGCAGTGCCGGGTCGGAGAGTTGTGCCTCCAGCCCTCCGTACTCGGACAGGACGTCGTCGACCGAGGACGGCGAACGCCCGGGGGCGTCCGTCACTCGTCGTCCCGGGGCAGCGTCGGGGTGGTCTTGGCCACCTGGAGCAGGAACTCGTAGTTGGTCGTCGTCTTGCGCAACTGCGACATGAGCAGGTCGATGGCCTGGTGGGAATCCAGCCCGGACAGCACGCGGCGGAGCTTGTGCATGATCCCGGCCTCTTCCGGGCTCATGAGCAGCTCCTCCTTGCGCGTTCCCGAGGGGCCGACGTCCACGGCCGGGAAGACCCGACGCTCCGCGATCCGTCGATCCAGCTTGAGCTCGGCGTTGCCGGTGCCCTTGAACTCCTCGAAGATCACCGTGTCGCCGGCCGACCCGGTCTCGACCATCGCGGTCGCGATGATCGTCAGCGAACCGCCGTTCTCGATGTTGCGTGCCGCGCCGAGGAATTTCTTGGGCGGGTACAGGGCGGTCGAGTCGACACCACCGGAGAGGATCCGCCCCGAGGCCGGCGAGGAGTTGTTGTACGCACGGCCTAGGCGGGTGATGGAGTCGAGGAGGACCACCACGTCCTGCCCCATCTCCACCAGTCGCTTGGCACGCTCGATACCGAGTTCTGCCACCTGGGTGTGGTCGGACGGCGGGCGGTCGAAGGTCGAGGCGAGCACCTCGCCCTTCACCGACCGCTGCATGTCCGTGACCTCTTCGGGCCGCTCGTCCACGAGGACCACCATGAGGTGGCATTCCGGGTTGTTGACCGCGATCGCGTTGGCGATGTTCTGCAGCACCGTGGTCTTACCGGCCTTCGGCGGGGAGACGATCAGCGCGCGCTGTCCCTTCCCGATCGGCATGATCAGGTCGATCACCCGGGTCGACAGGATGTTCTTCTCGGTCTCCAGACGCAGCCGCTTGTTGGGGTACAGCGGGGTGAGCTTTCCGAAGTCGGGCCGGTTACGGGTCTCGTCCACCGGGCCGCCGTTGACCGTGTCGAGTCGGGCGAGCGGGTTGAACTTCTGACGGTTCTTCCCGCCACCGCCACCACCGCCGCCGCCGTCCTGACCGTCGCGCGGCATGCGGACGGCGCCGGTGATCGCGTCACCGCGGCGCAGGCCGTGGCGACGGATCATGTTCATCGAGACGTAGACGTCGTTGGCGCCCGCGAGGTAACCGGACGTCCGCACGAACGCGTAGTTGTCCAGGACGTCCAGGATCCCCGCGACGGGCTGCAGGACGTCATCCTCCCGCACCTCCTGCTCGCCGTCGTGCTGCCGGTTCCCGCCGCGGTTGCGCTCCCGCCGGCGGCGACTGCGGCGGCCACCACGGCCGCCCCCGTCGTCGTCCCGGTTCTGCTGCCGGTCGCCACGGGGGCCGTTGTCGCCGCCCTGGTTGTTCTGGTGGCGGTTCTGCTGGTCGCGGTTCTGCTGCCGGTCGCCACCCTGGTTCTGCTGGTCGCGGTTCTGCTGCCGGTCACCACCCTGGTTGTTCTTGTCGCGGTTGTGCTGCTTGTCCCCGCGAGGAGCGTTCTCGCCGCCCCTGGCGTCCTGACCCCGGTTGTGGTGTTCCCCGTGGTCCCGCTGATCGCCGCGCTTGTTCTGGTCGCGGTCCTGCGTTCCTGGGTCCTGGCCGTCGCGTGACTGGCCGCCCCGGGGCCGCCGGGCGCCCTGATCCCGGCCGGCCCGGTTGTCGCCGCCCTGTCCCCCGTCACCGTCGCCACGGCCACCCGACGTGCTGTCCCGGTCGTCGCGGGCCGGCTTGTCGGCGCGCTCAGCGGCATCGTCGGAGCGACCGGCCCCACCGGCGGAGACGTCGGCGTTCTGCGCGCCGCCGCGGAGAGAAGCGGGCTCGGACGGGGCAGGCCGGCCACCGCGGGCGCCGTCGATCAGCGCGACGAGCTCGCTCTTTCTCTTGCCCGACAGGCCCTTGAGCCCCATCTGCTGGGCGAGTGACTTGAGTTCCGTCAGGCGCATCTCGGCCAATGCGGCGCCCTGCGGAGGCGTGGAAGAAGTGTCCGTCGAGGTCACGGGAGTCCTTTCTGGGCCCGGTCGCGAGCGGGGTGAACCGCCTCGCGTCGAGCATCGGTCCGGGGCGCGGACTGGGCGCCCGGGGTGGCCGCGGAGGCCTTCCGCGTCGGCGGCATCACCACGCACGGATAGGTATTGGGGAAGACCCGCTCGATCCGGGTGGCGGGTCCCGGTCAGCCACTCGCCGTTCGGCCGCTCCCACCGGGACGTCGGACCCGGGTACACCACCGTTGTCTACGGCGACCTGGGCTCAGTGAACTCTCGGGATGCGGGGACGACCGGGCCGTCCGTGGCTGAGGCAAGCATACTACCCCACTGCGATACTTGTGCAGTCTCCCCTGGCGAGTCGGACTCCACCAGAGCCGGCTGACGGTGTCCACGGTAACGTACGGCGCACCGACGACGGCAAGTTGGGAGGCCATGTGGACGGCACGATGCTCGACACACCACTGCTCGTGTCCCGGATCCTCGACCACGCCGCGCACCGTCACGCCGGCTCGTCGATCACCGATTTCGACGACACTCTCCGGCCCCGGACCACACGCTTCGACGAGCTCGCCGGCCGCGCCGCCGCGACCGCCCACGCGCTGGCGGAGCTCGGGGTCGACGGTGGCGATGTGGTCGGGCTCCTGACAGGCGACCGCACTGATGCCGTCGAAGCGCTGTTCGCGATCCCCTCGATGGGCGCGGTGGCGATGCCCCTCAACTTTCTCCTGCCGCGCGACGTCCTCGCCACCGTCCTCGACGAGAACCGGGTCAGGGTCCTGCTCGTCGATCCGGCACTATTCCGGACCGCCGTCGACATCACCGCGGGGCTGGAGCACCTGCGTCATCTCGTGGTGATGGGTCATGGAGACATCGGGGACCCCGGTGACCTCGGTGACCGCGATGTCGGCGTCCACGCCCGCGAATCCCTTCTCGACGGGCGCCCGACCTCCTTCCCGTGGCCAGCGCCGGACGAGCGCACGGCGGCGGTCATCTCCCACACCTCCGGAACCACCGGCCCCGCCAAGGCCGTCGTCTACACCCACCGGTCGATCTGGCTCCACTCGATGCAGATGTGTGCGGCCGACAGCGCCGCACTGAACAGCGGCGACACCGTGCTCTCCACCATCCCGATCCATCACGTCGTGTCCTGGGGCCAGCCTTTCGCCGCTCTGATGGCCGGTGCGTCGATGGTGCTCGCCCGTCCGCGCGCGGCGGACGCCCTGACCACGGGGGACGAACTGGCCGCTCTCCTGCGGACCTACCGCCCCAACAAGCTCACCACCACCCCGGGCGCACTACAGATGCTGCTCCGGCGACTCGAGACCCACCCGCAGCAGATAGGTCACCTGCACGAGGTCCTCGTGGGCGGGTCCGCGATGCCACCGGCACTGTTCGACGCCTTTGTCGATCGGCACGGCCTGACGATCCTGCACGCCTACGGGCTGACCGAGACGAGTCCGTTGGTCGCGGTCGCCCGCGCGGACCGCCATTCCTCCGCCACCGACCGACGCATGCAGATGCTCGGTCAGGGCCGGCTGCCCGCCGCGGTCGAGGCGCGGATCGTCGAGGGCGACACGGTCCTCCCCCACGACGGATCCTCGGTCGGCGAGCTCCAGTTGCGCGGGCCGTGGGTGACCGCCCGCTACCAGGGTGATCCGCACGACCGGTGGTCCCGCTTCGACGACGGCTGGCTCCGCACCGGCGACATGGCCTCGATCTCTCCGAAGGGGTACCTCGACGTGGTGGACCGGGTGGACGACATCATCCGCTCCGGCGGCGAATGGATCTCGTCGGTCGAGCTGGGGAACGCGGTCCTCCTGGATTCCCGGGTGACGGACGCGGCCGTGGTCGGGGTCCCCGACGAACGCTGGGGAAGCCGCCCGTTCGTCCTGGTCAACCTCAAGTCCGGGGTCACGGCGACGGCCCGCTCGCTCTGGCGGTCACTGGCGGACTCGGTCGAGCTCTGGCAGCGCCCGGACCACTGGGCCTTCGTCGACCAGATCCCCCGGACGTCGGTGGGCAAGTACGACAAGCGCACGATCCGCGCCCGTCACGCCGCCGGGGACTACGACGTCACCACGATCTCGCCGGGCCGCTGACCAGTCCGGCCAACGACTGTCAGCTCTCCGCGATCACGCGTGCGGCGTCCGCGATCCGCAGGTCCAGCACCCGCCACCCCTGGTCTTCCGCGAGCTGTCGCAGATCGCCAGGCAGCGGCGCGGAGGCCAGGACCAGAACGGTGGGACCGGCACCCGAGACCGTCGCCGCCAGCCCACGGTCCCGGAGCCTCGACACCCACTCGGTGGTGCCGACGAGCGCAGGTGCCCGGTAGGGCTGGTGCAGCCTGTCCTCGGTGGCGGCGAGCAGGAACTCCGGGTGAGAGGCCAGCGCCACGGACATGAGCGCGGCCCTGCTGGCATTGAACGCTGCATCCTCGTGCGGGACCGTGTCGGGCAGCAGGCCGCGCGTCTGGGCCGTCGACGAGGTCTCGGCGGGGACAAGGACGGTGGCCACGATCGAGGGATCCACCTCCATCCGGACCGCCCGGTACCGGACCTGGGTCTGCGAACGCTCGATCCACGAGACCACCACCCCACCGAGGACACTCGCCGCGGCGTTGTCGGGGTGGCCCTCGAACTCGCTCGCGAGCTGGACCAGGTGGTCGGTGGTCAGGAGGCGTCCCATGAGCCCGTCCGCCGCGACCAGCCCCCCGACCGCGGCAGATGCCGACGATCCCAGGCCGCGGGAGTGCGGGATGGCGTTATGGCAGGTGATTCGTAGCCCCGGCGCGCCCGTGCCGCCGGCCCGCAGCCCGGCCTCCACCGCCTTCGCGACCAGGTGAGAGGCGTCATCCGGAACCTGACCGGCGCCCTCCCCGGTCACCGACAGTTCGAGACCCGACTCGATGACGGTGACCGTGACGGTGTCGTAGAGGCCCAGGGCCACCCCGAGCGCGTCGAAACCTGGTCCGAGATTGGCGCTGGAGGCCGGAACCTCGACCGTGACCGACCGGCCGACGGTCAGGATCCGGCCGCCCGAACTACCGATGACCTCCGGGCCCGTACCGCTCACGGCGTTCACTCCAGTCCGAGCGCGCCGGCCACCGCGGTCGGATCGACCGGGATCGGCTCGACCTCGGGCATCCCCAGCAGCGCCGTGTCCGGGTCCTTGAGCCCATTTCCCGTGACGGTGCAGACGATCGTCTGGCCCGGCTCGAGCTCGCCGTTGGCGTGCGCATCGAGCAGACCAGCGACCGAGGCCGCCGAGGCCGGCTCGACGTAGACACCGTCCTTACCTGCCACCGTGCGGTAGGCCTCGAGGATCTGCTCGTCGGTGCGCTTGCGGAAGGTCCCCCCGGACTCGTCCCTGGCCGCGACGGCACCGTCCCACGAGGCCGGGGCCCCGATCCGGATCGCGGTGGCGATGGTCTCCGGGTTCGTGACCGGGGCGCCGTCGACGAGAGGTGCCGAGCCCGCGGCCTGCACGCCCATCATCCGGGGACGCGAGGTGATGACGCCCTCGGCGTGGTACTCGCTGTAGCCCTTCCAGTACGCCGTGATGTTGCCGGCGTTGCCGACGGGCAGGAAATGCAGATCGGGCGCGCGGCCGAGCACGTCGACGACCTCGAAAGCGGCCGTCTTCTGCCCCTCGATACGCACCGGGTTGACCGAGTTGACCAGACCGATCTCCGCGTAGGTGGAGGTGGTCTTGCGGGCCAGTTCGAGGCAGTCGTCGAAGTTGCCGTCGACCTGGATGATCGTCGCGCCGTGCATGACCGCCTGGGCCAGCTTGCCCGCCGCGATCTTGCCCTGCGGGATGAGGACCGCGCAGCCCATCCCGGCGCGCGTGGCGTACGCCGCCGCGGAGGCCGAGGTATTTCCGGTCGAGGCGCACAGCACCGCCTTCTGCCCCCGTGCACGCGCGTCGGTCACCGCCATCGTCATCCCGCGGTCTTTGAACGACCCGGTCGGGTTGAGCCCCTCCACCTTCAGGTGGACGTCACAGCCGGTGATCCCGGAGAGGTGGTGCGCCGGGATGAGCGGGGTGCCGCCCTCGTACAGGGTCACGGCCTCCCAGTCGTCCCCGATCGGCAGCCGGTCGCGATAGGCCTCGATGAGACCGGGCCAACGGCGGTGCACGGGCTGATGGGTGTTGCTCATTCGGTGTCCATTCCCTCGAGTCGGATGACGCTGGTGACGTCCGTGACGGCGTCCTGGTCGGTGAGCGCGGACACGGTGTCGGCCAGGGCTCGTTCGGAGGCCAGATGCGTCAGAACCGTGAGCTCTGCCGTCGGCTCGGCGTCCTCCCCCGCCCCCTCCGGCGTCTCGGCCTCGGTCTGGCGGACCTGGGCGATCGACACGCCGTGGTTGGAGAACTCCGCCGCCACCAGCGCGAGGACACCGGGCTTGTCCGCGACCCGCATCCGCACGTGGTACCGGGTCGCCACCTCGTCCATCGAGGCCACCTGGAGCGCGGCATAGGTCGATTCGCCCGGCGCGCGACCGGCGCCGACCTTGTTGCGGGCCGCGGCGACCAGATCACCGAGCACCGCCGACGCGGTCGGTGAGCCGCCCGCGCCCTGTCCGTAGAACATGAGGCGCCCGGCCGCCTCGGCCTCGACCACCACGGCGTTGTACGCGCCGCCCACCGCGGCCAGCGGGTGGCTGTTGGGCAGCAGCGCCGGGTAGACGCGGGCGGAGACGCCCTCGGTGCCGTCGGCGCACTGCAGTTTCTCGCAGATCGCCAGGAGCTTGATCGTGCAGTCCATGTCGCGAGCGGACTCGAAGTCCGCCGGCGCGATGCGCGAGATCCCCTCGCGGTAGACGTCGCCCGCGCTCACCCGGCTGTGGAACGCGATCGAGGCGAGGATCGCGGCCTTGGCTGCGGCGTCGTAGCCCTCGACATCCGCCGTGGGGTCGGCCTCCGCATACCCCAGGCGCGAGGCCTCGGCGAGCGTCTCGGAGTAGTCGGCGCCGGTGGAGCCCATCTCCGAGAGGATGTAGTTGGTGGTGCCGTTGACGATGCCCACGACGCGCTCGACCTGGTCGCCCGCCATCGACCGCCGGAGGGGGCCGATCACCGGGATGGCCCCGGCCACGGCCGCCTCGAAGTACAGATCGGACTGCGTGGAGTCCGCCGCGTCCGCGAGCTCGTCGGTGTACTCGGCCAGCAGGGCCTTGTTGGCGGTCACCACGGCCTTACCGCTGCGCAGCGCGTCGAGCAGCAGGGGCCGCGGGAGGTCGATGCCGCCCATCAGTTCGACCACCACGTCGACGTCGTCCCGCGCCACCAGGGCCGCGGGGTCGGCGGTGACGAGTTCGGGGTCCATCCCCCGGTCGCGGGTCAGATCCCGCACCGCCACGCCCCGCAGCGCGAGTGGCGCGCCGATCCGGGCTGCCAGGGCCTCCGCGTTCTCGGTCATGTAGCGGATGACCTCGGCACCGACGGTGCCCATCCCGAGCACCGCCACTCCCACGGGTCGCACGCCTGACGCCGTTGCGTCGCTCACAGTCCCACCTCCAGGCTCGTCAGATCGTCCAGGGTCTCACGGCGGAGCATCAGTCGCGCCCGTCCGTCGCGGACCGCCACCACGGCGGGCCGCCCGATGAGGTTGTACCTACTCGACATCGAGTAGCAGTACGCCCCGGTGGCCGCGACGGCGACGAGGTCCCCGTCGCCCACGTCCTGCGGCATCCACAGGTCCCGCACCACCACGTCACCACTCTCGCAGTGTTTGCCGACGAGGCGCGAGATCAGCGTCTCCTCGGTGGACGCCCGCCCCACCAGGCGCGCGTCGTATTCGGCGTCGTACAACGCCGTCCGGATGTTGTCGCTCATCCCGCCGTCGACGCTGATGTAGCGGCGACTCTCGTCGCCCGGGAGCTCGACGTCCTTGACCACGCCCACCTCGTACATGGTGACGGTGCCGGGGCCGGCGATCGCGCGCCCGGGCTCCACGACCAGGGTCGGCGGCGTGAGCCCGGCCTCCCGGGCGAAGTCGTCGACGATCCTCGTCAGCGCGGTGGCCAACTCGGCCACCGGCGGCGGATCGTCCGCGGGGACGTAGCTGATGCCGAGCCCGCCCCCGAGATCGAGATGGTCGAGCTGGGCGGTGCGCTCGGCGCCGAACTCGTCGACGATCTCGCGGAGCAGCCCGATCACCCGTCGCGCGGCCAACTCGAAGCCGTCGATGTCGAAGATCTGTGAGCCGATGTGGCTGTGCAGGCCGGTGAGGCGGATGTTCGGCGCGTCGAACACCGCACGGACCGCCCGCATGGCGGCCCCGCCCGCCAGGGAGAAGCCGAACTTCTGGTCCTCGTGTGCGGTCGCGATGAACTCGTGGGTGTGTGCTTCGACCCCGACGGTCACCCGCACGAAGACATCCTGCACGACGCCCTCCTCACCGGCGATCCGGTCGAGGATCTCGATCTCCGGCAGCGCGTCGAGGACCACGTGCCCCACGCCGCTCCGCACGGCGAGGCGTAACTCCTCAGCGGACTTGTTGTTGCCGTGCATGGTGATCCGCTCCGCAGGGAAGTCGGCACGCAGGGCCACCGCGAGCTCGCCTCCCGAGGCGACGTCGAGGCTCAGCCCCTCCTGGGCCACCCAGCGGGCGACCTCGGTACACAGGAACGCCTTGGACGCGTAGTGGACCCGGTCGGCGGATCCGAACGCTTCCGCCATCTCGCGGCACCGTCCGCGGAAGTCGTCCTCGTCCACCACGAACAGCGGTGTCCCGAACTCTGCGGCCAGCGCATCTGCGCCCACCCCGGCGAATTCCACGATGCCGTCGTCACGTCGACGGGCGCCGCGGGGCCACACGGCCTCGTCCAGCACCATCGCGTCGTCGCCCGACGGTGTGGCCGGGCTCGATGACGCGTGCGGGTGTTCATGCCGCGACCCGGCGGGATGCGCGCTCACATCTTCTCCGGAGCCGAGACGCCGATCAGGCGCAGCCCGTTGGCGAGCGTCTGCCGCGTCGCGGTGCTCAGCGCGAACCGCGCCGAGTGCAGCGGGCCCGACTCCTCATCGCCCATCGGCAACACCCGGCAGGTGTCGTAGAAGCGGTGGTAGGCGCCGGCGAGCTCCTCGAGGTAGCGCGCGATCCGGTGCGGCTCACGCAGCTCGGCGGCGCTCGCGACCACGCGGGGGAACTCCCCGATCGTCCGGATGAGCGCTCCCTCCCTGTCCTCGGTCAGCAAGGCCAGGTCGGCTCCCTCGGCGGTCACGCCAAGGTCCGCGGCATTCCGTGCCAACGAACACAGTCGGGCGTGCGCGTACTGCACGTAGAACACCGGGTTGTCGTTGGTCGCCGACGCCCAGAGCTGCAGGTCGATGTCCATGGTCTGATCGACCGACGAACGGATGAGGGCGTACCGGGCGGCGTCCACCCCGATCGAGTCCACCAGGTCGTCGAGTGTGATCACCGTGCCGGCCCGCTTGCTCATCTTCACGGGGGCACCGTCCCGGACCAGGCTGACCATCTGTCCGATCAGGACCTCGATCGTCGCGGGGTCGTCGCCGAGCGCGGCGGCCGCCGCCTCGAGGCGCGCGATGTACCCGTGGTGGTCCGCACCGAGCATGTAGATACACAGGTCGAAGCCGCGCTCGCGCTTGTCCAGGAAGTAGGCGATGTCGCCGGCGATGTAAGCCGCGTTCCCGTCGGACTTGAGGACCACCCGGTCCTTGTCGTCCCCGAAGTCGCTGGAACGCAGCCACCAGGCGCCCTCGGACTCGTACAGGTTGCCGTTGCCCTTGAGTGTCTCGATCGCGCGGTCGACCGCGCCCGAGGTGAACATCGAGTTCTCGTGCGTGTAGACGTCGAACACGGTGCCGAACTCGGCGAGGGACTCCTTGATGTGGGTGAACATCAGGTCCACGCCCGCGGACCGGAAGGTCTCGAGCGACTCGGACTCGGGGCGGTCCAGGACATCCGGGTGCGTGGCCACGACCCGGGCGGCGATGTCGTCGATGTACGCGCCCGCGTAGCCGTCCTCCGGCGTGTCCAGGCCCCGGGCCGCGGCGGCCAGGGACCGGCTGAAGCGGTCGATCTGCGCACCGTGGTCATTGAAGTAGTACTCGCGGGTCACCTCGGCGCCGGACGCCTCGAGGACCCGGCCCAGCGCGTCGCCGACCGCCGCCCAGCGGGTACCCCCCAGGTGGATGGGCCCCGTGGGGTTGGCCGAGACGAACTCGAGGTTGACCCGTCGGCCGGCCATCGCCTCGCCGGTGCCGAACGCCTCGCCCTGGTCGATCACGGTCGCGACCAGTGCGCCCTGCGCGCCGGAGTCGAGCCGGATGTTGAGGAAACCGGGGCCGGCGATCTCGGCGGAACTCACGCCCGGATCCTCGGCGAGGACGGTCGCGATCTCCTGTGCGAGCTCGCGCGGGGGCGCACCGACCTTCTTGCCCAGCTGCAGCGCGATGTTGGTCGCGTAGTCGCCGTGTTCCGGGTTCCGGGGGCGCTCGACGACGACCGTGTCGGGCACGACCGAGACGTCGGCCCCACGCTCGGTGAGAACAGTGAGGACTGCGGCACGGATGACGGCGGCGAGATGGGCGGGAGTCACGTCTTCCTATCCTAGATGCCGGCATGTCGACGCCGGAATCCGCACACACGGCAACACGTTCGGCCCCCTCGCCGGAGCCCGATGCGGTCGCCGCCCCGCCCCGGTGCTACGATCGGTCTCGCCGATCAGGCACCGGTGGCCCGTGGCTGCCGAGCCGGACGGCCTCCGACTCCGAGGAGTCGGTATCCCGCCCTCGTAGCTCAGGGGATAGAGCGTTGGTTTCCGGTACCAAAGGTCAGGGGTTCGATTCCCTTCGGGGGCACCGAAGAAACCCTCTCCCACCTGCACAGAAGCTGGATCGGGAGAGGGTTTCGTCGTATCCACACCAGCCGGGTCCCGTAGCGGCCGGGCGCGCCGTAAGCGCGGCTCACCCAGACCGGAACCGCTCGCGGGTCATCCTCTTGGTCTGCTCGTACTGTCGGCCGGATCAGCCGGGCAGGGTGATCCCGTCGACGGTGCCGATCCGGTCGATGATGCGTTCGTAGATCGCGGTGAGCTGCCCGACCTCCTCGTCGGTGACCACGTCGATGAAGAGCTCGCGCACCTTCTCGACGTGCATCGGTGCCACTCGGCCGATCGCTTCCGCCCCCGCCTCGGTGAGGCTGACGACGGTCCCGCGACCATCCTCCGCGCAGGTGCCCTTGGAAACCAGACCGCGACCTTCCATGCGTCGGACCTGGTGGGACACGCGACTGCGATCCCACCCCAGCTCCGCGCCCAACTGGCGCGCCCGCAGGCCCATGCCCTCGGCCTCACTGAGACTGACCAGCACCGCGTAATCCGACTGCGACATCCCCGCGTCGCGCTGGAGCTGCCGCTCGATCGCCAGTTCCAGCAGCTGGTTGACGTCCCGGTACCGACGCCACATGCGCTGCTCGTCCTCGTTCAGCCAGCGGGTCTCGTTCATGCGGACATTAGACCACGGGGACTCCTGCGGGATGTCCTCCGCTCCCGCGGGAGGATCACTCCTCCTCGGCGACGGCGCGCCGCATCGTATGGGTCCGGGCGCCGCCGATCCCGGCGAACCGCGCCCGGTCACACGTGAGCACGATGATCTGAGAAGTCGCCGCCGCGGCCGCGATGACCGCGCCCATGGAGAACCGTCGGGTGGGATCGGTGTAGCCCATGGCGTCGTCGAGGAAGACCGGGACGCCGTCGTCTCCCACCAGTCGAGCGCACGCGATGCGCACGATCACGGAGAGCTGCTCGCGGGCGCCGCCGGAGAGCGAGTCGTAGTCGACGGTGACCGAGCCGATACGACGGCTGCGGATGGTGAGGTCCTCATCCAGCTCGACGTCGAAGTCGCGCCCGTACACCAGCGAGCCGAGGTCGACGACCGCGCGGTGGAACGGCTCCTGGTACGCGCGCATCGCCTCCGACCTCCGGCGGGCCAGCGTGCGGTGGAGCAGGTCCGCGGCGCGAGCCCGGCGCCACAGGGCCCGGTTCTCGCGCTCGGCGTCCTCCAACTCCCGCTCGGCCGAGGAGACCTCGTCAAGCCGGCCCTGTCCGCCGATCCAGTTGACCCGCCCCAAAGCGGTGGCCACCACGGCGGCGGAGTCCCGTTCCTCGGCGGCGAGCGAGGCCAGCGACGACTTCGCGTTCTCGAGGAGCTCGGGCGGGGCGTCGGCCAGCGCCTCCTGCAGTCGGTCGCGAGCGGATCGTGCCGCCTCCTGCGCGACCTCGAGGACCGAGGTGGACTCCTCCACCGCCGCGGCGAGCTCGGTGTCGGTGGCGGACTCGCGGGCGGCGGCCAGCGCGGCCTCGGCCTCGTCGGCCGCGCGCGCCGCGTCCGCCGTGAGCGCGGTCCGGGTCGCGAGCTCGGTGCGGTGTGACGCCGCCTCCGACGCGGCGGTGCGGTCCGCCGCGCGCAGGCCTGCCAGCTTCCTCTCCGCCTCGGACGCCGCCTCCACCGGGTCATCCTCGGTAGCGGAGTCCGGCGCGGGGGCCGGCGCTTCGGTGCCCGAGCCGTCCGGCTCGGCCGCGATCCGATCCGCCAGCTCGCGGCGGCGACGGTCGAGGTCCTCGGGCGTGTCGTCGCCGAGAAGGTCTGCACGCCGCCGACGCAGTGCAGCGATCTCCGCCTGCACGTCGTCCGCACGCCGTCGTCGCCGCTCCGCGTCCGACGCTGTGTCCACGCCGGCTTCCTCGAGGAGAGCGCCGAGCCGGGCCCGGGCTGCCGCTTCGTCTCTGCGGACGGAGTCCGTGTCCCCGGCGGGAACGACGGTGAGCGCGACCTCCCCGATCTCGAACACCGTGTCCTCGACGATCTCGCGCGCCCAGCCCCCCGACGCCTCGATCTGCTCATCGCCGACCGTGAGTGGTCCCTCACCCGATACCTCCACGCGCGGAGCGCTGGCCGCACTGCGGACCACTGCCTCCCGCAGCTCCTCGTCGGCGACGCGGATCTTCTCGGGCGTCCCGTCCGGCAGCGCGACACCGGCCAGGTCGGCCTCCCGCTCGGCGAGGTCCTCCCCGACCGCGCGCACCTTCGAGATGAGCGCGTCCAGGGCGGCCAGATCGGACCGGCGACGTTCGGCCTCGTCTGCCGCACGGAGGGCGTCGAGGCGAGCCCGCGCACGGGTGACCGCCTCCTCGGCGCCCTCGAGTGCCTGCCTCGCCTCGCGGGCCCGAGCGTCCGCCGGCTCCATCAACGCCTGCGCCTGTTCTACGGACGCGTCCAGCTCGCGGGCCTTGTCCCACGCCCGATCGCGGGCCGAGATCGACGCGACGCGCTCGTCGTGGGCCCGTGTCGCCGCGTCGGATGCCACCCGGGCGCGTTGGACCTCGGCATCAGCGGTCCGGCTCTCCTCTCGCAGCTCGGCGGCGGCGTGCCCCGCCCGCTCCAGCCGGTCCACCTCGCCCTGCACCGTGACCAGCGCGGCCGTCCTGGCCTCGTGCGCGGCGGACGCCGAAGCGTGCTCGGCCACGGCTGCGTCGAGCTCGGAGTACCTCGACCGGGCGTCCGCGACGGTCGTGTGCGCTGCCGCCAGCCGTTCCTCGGATCGCGCGAGGTCGCCGGTGGGTTTGCCCTGTGCCGCCGTCAGGTAGCGGTTGCGCTCCTCCCCCACCCGCGCGATCAGCGAATCGTCACCGGTCGGATCCTCTCCCCCCGCAGCAGAATCCAGGGCCCGGCGCAGAGAGTCGAGCCCCTTGCCCGCGTCGACCTGGCGGATCGGTTCGTCCTGCGCGATCCGCAGGGCGCTCCACAGTGAGCGATCGACCTGCTTGTCCAGCAGCTCCGTCACGTGATCGTGCGCGTCGTCCCCCGTGAGCGCCACCGCGGTCGAGCCGGGGAACTCGAGGACGGTCTTCTTTCCCCTGTTGAACTCCTTGCGGTAGACCAACCGTCGGCCGTCGACGCTGAACTCGGCCTCGACGATCACGGGGACGTCCCGACCGACCGGCTTGGCGGCCTTGACGTCGGCTCGTCCCGAGGACGCCTTGTGGTTGAGGAGCATCTCGAGGGCGTCCACGAGGCTCGTCTTGCCGGACTCGTTGGGCCCCTCGATCACGAGGACACCGCGCTCGGGGACGTCCACCTCCTCCCGCACCACGCCGCGGAAGTCCTGGATGAGCAACCGGTGCAGGATCATCGCGATCCTCCTTCCACGAGCCGGTAGAGGAGTCCGAGGGCGTTGCCGGCGTCCTCCGCCTGCTCGCCGCCCGACGCCGCGAGGTCGACCAGGTCCTCGACGGCGCGTCCCGCGTATCCACCGACCAGATCGGAGAAATCCTCATCGTCAGCCCGGACCACCAGGTGTGTGAGTCGCTCCCGCAGGTATGCCGAAGCGAACAGCTCCGTCCACCTCGCCAACAGCTCGTCGATCCGGGCGCGCAGGGCCACCCCGACGGTGCCGGTGAGCCCCAACTTGATCACGGTCCGCGGCTTGTCCTCGATCGCCTCGACCCGCCCGGCGAGCGCGTCGAGGTCGTCGTCCGAGTCGATCTGCGCGGTGAGCGCACGGAACGACCAGCGTCCGGTGCGCAGTGCGGTGACCTCGCAGCCGCCCCGGGCGCCGTCGGCACCGTCGCGGCCCAGTTCGATCAGCAACGCGCTGCCGGAGTCCTTCTCCACGTCGTCGAACGCCGTGGTCTCCGGGCTACCGGAGTACCGGATCCTGTCTCCCGAGCCGACGCGGGTCACCGAGTGCCGGTCGCCCAGGGCCACGTAGTCCACGAGGCCCGCGTCGACCGTCTCCTCGAGCGCTGCCACGGAGATCGACTCCACCGACGGGGACTGACCGCTGTACACCTCGTCTGTCCCGCCGTGCGCGACCAGCACACGGACGGAGTCCGTCTGCTCGAGGGAGGCCAACAGTGCCGGCAGCCGCGCGGGGTCCGGGCGCTTCGAGGTCCAGGGCACGCCGACGACCTCCACTCCGGGCACCACCTCGTACGGTCCCGGCTGGTCAATGACGGTCACCGCTCCACCCTCGACCGCGGCCGAGAAGTCGCGGCACCGCAGAACCGACGACACATCGAGCGGATCGTGGTTGCCCGGGAGGACGAGGACCGGCACCGGGAACGCCGCGAGAGTCTCCGCTGCGCGCAGGACCACCGAGCGCGGCACGGCGTTGTCCTCGAACGCGTCCCCGGCCACCACCACGAACTCCGCCCCGTGTTCGGTCGCCAGGTCGCCGAGCGCGGCGACCGCGGCCAGCCGGTCGGCGGTGTACACCGCCTGGGACTCGGTGCCGAGGAATCGCCGGGTCATCCCGAGCTGCCAGTCGGCCGAGTGGAGGAATCGGACCGGTGCCCGGTCCCGTGGTGAGGTCATGGCCGCATAGTAGGACGGGGGTCCGACACCGGTGTCGCCGCGTCTGTGCGGGCGCCCCGCCTCACTGATCCCCGTAGCGGCTGAACGCCTCGAGGAAATCCTCGAGATCCGCCACCACCCGCAGCTGCTCTAGCGGGTCGGCGGACGCCGCCGCGGCGAGCCGCCGGGCGACCGGGGCGTCGAGGAGGTCCTCGAGCCCGGCGGGCTCCGGGCGCGGGATCACCGGCAGCAGGGGGTCGCTCCCCCACAGTGCCTCCCGGACGTCGTAGGAGACGGTCTCGTCGTCCCCGGCCCCGTCGCCGAGCACCACGCCGAGTTCCTCCGCCCCCAGACCCCGGAGAGCGAAGAGGGCCTCCGGGTGGACATCCCACCACTCCACCATCACGTAGGCGGCCGCCATCACGTGCCTGCACGGGCCGGGCTGGACCGGACACCGGCACGTGTACGCGGTGTCCCCGTGGACCGCGGGGAGCAGCAGAAAGCCGACCGTGTCCGAGAACTCGCCGGTCAGCGCACCGACGACGCCCTGTTCCTCGTCTCCCAGCGCGCGCCGGAGCGCGTCGGAGTCCGTGCTGTCGATCGGGGCGAACTCGAACTCGACGGTGAAGGGCAGCGGCCGGCTCCCCTCGACGTCACAGCGGACCGTGCGGCCCGAATGGTCGAGGGAGACGACCCTGCCACGCCGCGCGTCCTGTCTCCCGCCGGAGACCTCGTTGCGGTCCACACCGGACTCGAAGTCCTTGGCCCACCGCCGGCTCCACATGTGCCTGCCGAACGGTCCGGCCCGCGACCGGGTCGGGATCCCGCTGCCGGCGCTCACGGTTCGTCACCCCCCTCGTCTGTCAGCTCCACCAGGGCGGCGAGCGCGGAGTCATCCAGTTCGGTGAGCGCGCCCGCGAGCGGACCGAGCGTGATCTCCGCCAGGTCACGCTTGGCGGCGAGCAGATCGTCGATCCTGTCCTCCACGGTGCCCGGGGCCACGAGTGTGCGTACCTGCACCACCCGCGTCTGGCCGATCCGGTGGACACGGTCGGTGGCCTGGCTCTCCACCGCGGGGTTCCACCAGCGGTCCAGGTGCACGACGTGGTTGGCCTCGGTGAGGGTGAGTCCCGTGCCCCCGGCCTTGAGCGAGGCGAGCATGACCGGGGGTCCGCCCGCGGACTGGAACTCCTCGACCATCTCCGCCCGTCCCGAGGCCGCGACCCCGCCGTGGAGGAACGGCACCGCGGTGGCGGCACGTCGCTCGAGCAGAGGCAGGATCATCTCGCCGAAGGCGCGGTACTGGGTGAACAGCAGGACCTTCTCGCCCGCGGCGAGGATCTCGGTGAGCACCTCGTCCAGGGCGGCGAGCTTCCCCGAACGGTGCCGGCCGCCCCGCAGCAGAGGCGAGCCGTCCGCCAGATAGTGCGCCGGGTGGTTGCAGACCTGCTTGAGCGCGGTCAGCCCGCTGAGGATCGCGCCCTTGCGTGCCGAGCCCTCGGACTCGGCGACCTGCTCCATCATGTCCTCCACCACGGCCCGGTACAGCGTGGCCTGCTCACGGGTGAGCTGCGCGTCCACCCGGATGTGCTGCTTGGCGGGGAGGTCGGCCACGACCCGCGGGTCGGTCTTGAGCCGCCGCAACACGAACGGGGCGGCCAGTGCGCGCAGGCGCGACGCCGCGGACTCGTCACGGTGGGACTCGATGGGTACCGCGAACCGGGCCCGGAAGGTGCTCGCGGACCCCAGGAGGCCGGGGTTGGCGAAGTCGAACACCGCGCGGAGCTCGTCCAGTCGGTTCTCGACGGGTGTCCCGGTGAGGGCCACGCGGTGCTCGGCCGGTAGCGCGGTCACCGCCTTGGTCACCGCGGTGGACGGGTTCTTGATGGTCTGCGCCTCATCGGCGACGATCCGCCGCCACGCCACCTCGGTGAGCAGGTCCGCGTCACGGGTGGCCGTGCCGTACGAGGTGAGGACGAGATCGTGGCCCGCGAGCCGGACCTGCGCCCCCTCGCCGCGATCACGTCCGGCCCCGTGATGCACGTGGACGCGCAACCGCGGTGCGAACCGCTCGGCCTCGCGCGCCCAGGTCGCGATCAGCGTCAGCGGTGCCACCACGAGGGTCGGCCCCCGACGCCCCTCCTCGTGCTCGACCGAGGTCAGCGCGAGGACCTGCATGGTCTTTCCCAGTCCCATGTCGTCCGCCAGGACCGCCCCGGTCTCGGCGCGGGCCAGCGCGAGGAGCCACTGCACGCCCTCCACCTGGTACGGCCGGAGCGTCGCCCGGAACCAGTCCGGCAGCTCGAGCGGCCCGGCCGACGACGACGCCAGCCAGTCGATCGTGTCCGGAGCCTCGACCTCGACACCCTCGGCCTCCTCCGATGCCAGGGCGCCCACCAGCGCCGGGGCGGTGGCCTTCTGGCCCCGCCGGGAGGCGAGGAAGCGGGCCGCGCGCCGGAGGGCGCCGGGATCCGCCCGGACCCAGCGCCCGCGCAGACGCACCAGGTCGGTCGCGGCGTCGAGGAGGAGCTGCGCCTCGGCCGGGTCGATCGGGGCGTCGTCGACGACGAGTTCCCAGTCCACGTCGGTCAGTTGATCCAGTCCGAGGCGATGTCCGGTGTCGACGGCCTCGGTGCCCGGATCGACGACCGTCGCGCGCACGACCGTGCGCACCCTCGTCCACGCCCGCGGGAGCAGGACCTCGATCCCCCGCCCGCGGAGCACCTCGACGCCCTCGTCCACGAGCTCCAGCAGGAGATCCGTGGTCAGCAGGAGGTCCGGGCCGCCCGGGGCGGACTCGGCCCGGGCCAGCGGCGGCCAGGAACGCACGGCCCGATCGAGTACATCCCGGACCGGAGCGACGACGGCCCCGGAGTCGGCGAGCTCCGTGAACGGGCGCAATGAGTCCGCTCCCGTGCGGACCAACACCTCGAGACGCCAGAGCGCGGCACCGGCTCGGGGCACGACGAGCGCCGGGGCTTCTGCGCTGTCGTCCGTCTCTTCGGCCGCTGCCGACCCGGTCTCGTCGTCGTCTCCTCCGGGCTCCATGATCCGCAGGACCACCTCGACGTCCCGCGCGGCCGCCGCGCGGCCGAAATCCCGGACCGCCTCCGCGAGTGCCTGACCACCCGACCGGAGGTCGCCCCCCACCACCAGCGCCTCTCCGAACGAGCTGCGCCGGTCCGCGGCGAGCGGGGCCAGGGCGGCGCGGGCGTGCTGGTCGGCGAGCGACGACAGCAGGTGGTCGAGCTCCGAACGCGTGGCCACGAGTCCGTGACACCGGGGCAGGCTCTCGGCGGCCCATGTCGACACGACCGGGGAGGAGACGAGGCGCCACGAGGCGTCCCACCCGCCCTCGACGCGGGTCACCTCCGGGACGACGTGGCCGGAGGCGACGAACCCGGCGATGCCGGCGGACAACGCCGCCAGGGCACGCAGATCGGGTCCCACCCAGTGCTCGTCTCCCCGCAGGAGCGCACACAGCTCCACGGCGGAGGCGACGGACATCCTGATACCGGGGAGCGAGGCGGGCCGCACACGACCGTCGACCGGTGCGCGGATGACGACGCGGTGCGACAGCCGGAACCTCTCGAGCAGCTCCACCACCGGCTCCGGCGCACCGGCCCGGGACACGGCCGTCACCGATCCGGCCGGTGCGACGGACTCCGGCGCGCGCAGTCCGGTGTCGCACCACACACCGATGACGCCGGACTGCCACACGGCGTGCAGGAGAGGGCGGGCGTCGGACACGTGCACATGTAAGCACGAAGGTGCGACAGGCCGCCCGGCGGCGGCCCCGGGGGATCCCACAGGCCGGTGTCCGGCTCCACAGACCCCCGCCCGATCAGGGCTTCCGAAGGGATCCGCTGCGCGGTGGCACCGATACTCGTCGACGTGGATGCCCGCCCCCGTCGTCGTCGACCCGTCCTCCCGCCCCGCGAGCGGGTGCTGCCTCCCCTGGCGCCGCGCGCGCTGGCACTGGCGCTGGCCGTGGTGGTGACGATCAGCGCTGTGCTGTGGGCGGGACGCCCCTCGGGATCGGCCCCGGGCAGCCCGGGCCGCGGGGCCGTCACGGCGCTGCTCGAGGCGGCGGCGGTGGTCCCGGAGCGCCTCCCGGTCGACGGATACGAACGCGACTGCGCGGGGGCGGCGGCCTGCGTCTTCGGGCCGGCGTGGAGCGACGCGACCGGCGCCCCGAGCTCCGGAAACGGGTGCTCGACCAGACACGATGTCCTGGCGCGGGACCTCCTCGGGGCGACCCGGGATCCGGCGGACCGGTGCACGGTCACGGGCGGGATCCTGGTGGACCCGTACACCGGCGGCGTGGTCGATACCGGCGAGACCGGGCTGCGGGGGGTCCACGTCGACCACGTCATCCCGCTCGCGGCCGCCTGGGACCTCGCGGCCTGGGAGTGGACGCCACGACGACGCGCGGCCTTCGCCAACGACGTCGACCGCAATCTCGTCGCCGTCACCGGATCGGCCAACACCAGCAAGAGCGACTCGACGCCCGCGGGGTGGCTCCCTCCCGACCCGACACGCCACTGCTTCTACGCGGCCCGCTATCTGACCGCCGCGGTGGCCTACGGGATCCCCCTCACCGAGTCCGACCGCGACGCTCTCGACGCCGCCGCGCAGACGTGCCCCGCGGGGTCCGGGACGGCGGGGGCTCAGTAGCGGTCGGAGCCCTCGGACCGTCCGCGGAACCCACCTCCGCGGCGGTCCCTTCCGTCGTCCCGACGGGGGCCACCGCCCCGGCCCTCGTTCCTGTCCCCGCGACGGCCGTGGCGACGGTCGTTCCCGCGATCGCCACGCGGGCCCCCGCCGCGACCCCCGGAGCCGTGCGCCCCCGGCCGCCCTGCAGGGGGGCCGGAGTCGGGGCGGAGGTCGATCTCGGAGCCGCCCACGCGGATGCCCTTCATCGACTCCACCTGATCCTTCGACAGGCCGGCGGGGAGCTCGACGATCGAGTGGTCGAACCGGATGGAGATCCGACCGATGTCGCCCCCGCTGAGTCCGGCCTCGTTGGCCAGGGCCCCCATGATCGATCCGGGCTTGACGTTGTTCCGTTTGCCCACGGCGATCCGGTACCGGGCCATGTCCTTGCCCGTACGCGACGGTCGCGGTCCGTCGCCGAAGTCGCGGCCCGCCCTGTCCCGACGCCCGTCGCCGCGGTCGTCCCTCCGCTCCCGACGGGCGGGACGCTCCGGCTCCCTCATGAGGAATTCCTCGGAGTTGCGGGACTGCGTCGCCAGCGCCGCGGCGATGTCCTCCATCGACGCCGAGTGCTCGGATGCGTACTCCTCGACCAGGCGGCGGAACAGCCCCAGATTCGGATCGCCCAGGCTCTCGGTGATGGACTGCGCGAACTTGGCCATCCGCACCTCGTTGACGTCGTCCACGCTGGGCAGCTGGATCTCCGTCAACGGTTGACGCGTGGCCCGCTCGATCTGGGCGAGCAGACGCCGCTCCCGCGGGGTGACGAACAACAGCGCCTGGCCGCTCCGGCCGGCGCGGCCGGTACGCCCGATCCGGTGCACGTACGACTCCGTGTCGTGCGGGATGTCGTAGTTGACGACGTGACTGATCCGCGGCACGTCGAGGCCACGCGCGGCCACGTCCGTCGCCACGAGGATGTCCGTGCGGCCGTCCTTGAGCGCCTCGATCGTCCGCTCACGCAGATTCTGCGGGATGTCGCCGTTGATGGGCGCCGCCGCGAACCCGCGGGCGCGCAAGCGCTCCGCGAGCTCCTCGGTGGCCGACTTCGTGCGGACGAACATGATCATCGCGTCAAAACTCTCGACCTCGAAGATCCGGGTCAACGCATCGAGCTTGTCGCGGTGTTGGACCAACACGTAGCGCTGCTGGATGGTCGACGCCGTCGCCGTCCTAGACGCCACCTTCACCTCGGCCGGATCCGTGAGGTACTGCTTCGAGATCCGACGGATCGCCGAGGGCATGGTGGCGGAGAACAACGCGATCTGCGCGGACTCCGGGGTGTCGGACAGGATCCGCTCGACGTCCTCCTGGAAGCCCATCGCGAGCATCTCGTCGGCCTCGTCGAGCACCAGGTGGTGCAGCCCCGAGAGGTCCAGCGTGCCCTTCTTGAGGTGGTCGATGACGCGGCCCGGCGTCCCGACGATGATCTGGGCCCCCCGTCGCAGCCCGGACATCTGGATCCCGTAGGCCTGGCCCCCGTAGATCGGCAACACGTTGACCTGCGGCAGGTGGGACGAGTAGGTCACGCACGCCTCCGCCACCTGGAGCGCGAGTTCACGCGTCGGTGCGAGGACCAGTGCCTGCGGGCTCTTCACCGCGGGATCGATGAGCGAGAGGATCGGTAGCGCGAACGCGGCGGTCTTGCCGGTACCGGTCTGTGCCAGCCCCACCACGTCGCGGCCTGCGAGGACCAGCGGGATGGTGGCGGCCTGGATCGCCGAGGGGCTCTCGTACCCGACGTCGGCGATGGCCCGACCGACCGCCGGGGAGAGCCCCATCTCGGCGAAGGTGGGGGTCGTGGGCTCCTGCTCACCCGACGGGTCGGCCGTGTCGGTGGCGGCGGTGGAGGTCGCGGGATCGACCTCGTCGCCGGGAGCGGCGGTATGGTCCTCGTTGCTGTTGTTCATGAGATCTCACATGCTACGGCGTCGGGCACCTCGTCCGCGACACGACGGCGCAGGTCATTCCCCCGTCGTGGTGGGTGTGCGCCGGACGTGCGTCTCCCGGGCGACGAGCCACGGGACCACCGCTGCCAGCAGGAGTCCGCCGGAGACGGAGAACCCGGCCGTGTATCCGAACCGATCCACCACCACGCCCACCAGGACGGGCCCCAGGATCGCGCCCGAGTCACTGGCCATCTGGAACGAGGCGAGTACCTTGCCCCCGGCCCTGTCGGGCCCGATCACGTCCGCGACCGCGGCCTGCTGTGCGGGGTTGAGCACTCCGGCGCCGACGCCCGCGGCGACGGAGGCCGCCACCAGGAGGGGCACCGTGTCGCACCACCCCAGCAGGGCGGTCGCGGACCCGGAGACGAGCAGGCCCCCGATCGCCAGGGGTCGGCGACCGTACCTGTCGGAGAGCCACCCGGCCGCGGAGACCACCGACGCCGTCCCGACCGCGAACGAGGCGAGGGCGGTACCGGCGACCCCGGGGCCGGCGTCAAAGTTGGCGGCGGCGAACAGCGGCACTATCGCCACCCGCACACCGAATGAGGCCCACCCGTTGGCGAAACTCGAGGCGAGGGCCGCCACGTACCCGCTGTGGTGGAGCGCCTCGCCGACCCGGAGCGGCTCCTTCTCCGGGGTCTCGTCGTCCGGCGCGCGCCGACGTCCCCCTCGCAGGAAGACCGCCACCACCGCCGTGGCCACGAGCAGTGACGCCGAGTAGACGAAGAACGGCACCCGCATCCCGAACTCCGCCAGCAGTCCGCCGAGGACCGGCCCGCCGATGTTGCCGATGAGGAAGGCCGTGGCGTAGAAGCCCATGATCCGGCCGCGGGCGCCGGGCGGCGCGAGTCGCGTGAGCAGCGCCATCGCGGAGATGGTGAACATCGTCGAGCCGAGGCCGCCCAGGCCGCGGAACACCAGCAGCTGCCAGTAGGACTGGGCCAGACCGGTGGCCAGGGTCGAGACGGACACGATGACCAGGCCGGTCATGTAGACCCATCGTTCCCCCAGCCGGTCGACGAGGAACCCACCGGCAGGGGCGAACACCAGTCGGAAGAAGGCGAAGGCGCTCACGACCACCGACGCGGCGGTGACCGACACGTCGAAGCTCTGCGCGAACTGTGGCAGGACCGGGGCGACGAGTCCGTATCCGAGCGCGACGGCGAACGCCGCCGCCACGAGGACCCAGATGTCGGCGGGCAGCCGGCTGCTCGTCCCGTCGTCGGTCCCGCGGCCGAACAGCCGCCTCACGCCGACCGGAGTACGCGGTCGAGCACGTCCGCACCGAAGTGCAGTGCGTCCACCGGGACCCGCTCGTCGACGGCGTGGAAATGTCCGAAGACGTCGAACTCGTCGGGCACGCGCAGCGGGACGAACCCGTAGCCCTCGATGCCCAGCGGCGCGAGGTGCTTGTTGTCGGTGCTCGCGGGCAGGAGATAGGGCACCACGAGTGAGTCCGCATCGGATTCGCGGACGGCTTCCCTGATGACGCCGACCAGCGGGTCGTCGGCCGGGGCGGCGATCGGCGGCGCCCACGTCCACTCCACCGACACGTCCGGGCCCAGCTCCTGCTCGATCTCGGCGCGGAAGGTGTCCTCACCGCCGGGCAGGACACGGCAGTCGATCTCGGCGTGGGCCTCGGCGGGGATGACGTTGGTCTTGTACCCCGCGTTCAGAACTGTGGGCGACGCGGTGTGCGAGAGCGATGCCTCGACCAGTGGGCCGAAGTGCCCGAGGACGTCGAGGTGCCGGGGGAGGTTCGCCACGTCGGCGCTGACGTCGGCGATCTCGCCGACCACGGCGGCGAGCGCCGTGTTGGCCTCGGTGGGCGCGACCGGATACTCGCGGGTGGCGACCCGGTGCACCGCTCCGGCGACGGCGGCGGCCGCGTTGTCCGCGGTCGGGCGCGACGCGTGGGCGGCGGCGCCGTGGGCGCTGACCTTGGCCCACGCCACCCCCTTCTCCGCGATCGCAATCGGGTAGAGGCGTCGTCCGGCGACGGGGACCGACCAGCCCCCCACCTCGCTCAGCGCGTGCGTCATGCCGTCGAAGAGGTCGGGGCGCTCCCGCACCACCCATTTGGCGCCCATGACGCCGGCGGCCTCCTCGTCGGCGAAGAAGGCGAGCAGCAGCGGCCGGCGAGGGGTGATCCCCTCCCGGCGGTGGTGGCGGATCACCGCGAGCATCATGCCGAGCATGTTCTTCATGTCCACGGTTCCACGGCCGTAGAGCCACCCGTCCCGGATCTCCCCGGAGAACGGGGGGACCGTCCAGTCCTCGGGCACGGCGGGGACGACGTCGACATGACCGTGGACGACCAGCCCCCCGGCGTCCGGGTCGGAGCCCTCCACGCGGGCGAACAGGCTGCCGCGGCCCGGGACCGATTCCACCAGTTCGCTGGCGATCCCCACCTCGTCGAGGAGCTCGGCGATCCGGTGGCACACGCGTGTCTCGCCGTCGCCGATCGTCGCCGGGTCCCCGGTGTTGGTGGAGTCGATGGCCACGAGCTCGGCGGTGATCGCCACGGCCTCCGCGTGGAGTCTCTCCCGTGCTGCGTCGCCCGCCACGGCGCCGTCCGTCATCCGAAACACTTCCCTTCGCCACGGTAGGTGGGCCAGCGGTCCACAACGGCGGGCCCATCCGCAGTCTCGTCCACCACGTGCAGCGTGTCGAACCGCTCGCAGAGCTCCCCCGCCTTGGCGTGACGCCACCACGCCCGCTCGCCGATCGCCACGGTGCCGCGCACCGGCGTCTGGACCTCGCCCGCGCCCTCCCGGCCGAGATAGCGCAGGCCGGTCGGGGCGGCGGGGACGGGCAGTCGACTCGGCCCGGGCACGCCGGAGGCCACGTAGCCGCCATAGAGGAAGGTGGTGAACCCCCGGGCGGGTCTCCGGACCGCCGGCAGGGCGAAGAACAGGGCCGGACGGGGGGTGAAACTCCGGTAGTGATCGAACAGGCCCGGGACATACAGCCCGGAGCCGGCGGTGACCTCGGTGACGGCCGGGGCCGCGGCGCTCTCGGCCACCGACCCGGATCCTCCCGAGTTGATGATCTCCGGGCGCTGTCCGGTGATCCCGGCGATCGCGTCGGACACCTCGCGACGGATCCTGACGAGCCGCCGCATGGATGCCGCCTTGACCAGGCGGATCCCGGTGACGTCGTCCGGCACCCCGGCCACCTGGGCCTCGTAGAACATCGCACCGACGACCCGGAAGCCCAGGGCGTCCGCTCGCCGGGCCAGGGGTGCGACGTCGTCGGCCCCTCTCAACGGCGAGCGCCGCACGCCCAGGTGCGCCGGGCCGATCTTCAGCGAGCAGTCGACGTCCACGCACACCCGGGCACCGCCGGCGCCCGCCCCGAGCGCGATCTCCAACTGCTTCCTGTCGTCGACCATCAGGGTCACCGCCGCGAGCGCCCGCGGGTCGGCGGCGAGCTCGGCCAGCGCGCCCCGGTCCACGGTCGGATACCCCAGAAGGACGTCGTCGCAGCCCCGGTCCACCAGCCAGAGCGCCTCCCGCAGGGAGTAGGCCATGACGCCGCGGACCGCCTGGTCGCCCCGGAGCTCCGGACCGAGCGCCTCGGCCAGGACCCCGCGGCACCGGACCGACTTGCTCGCGATCCGGATCCGCGTACCGTCGGCGCGGCGCCGGAGGTCCGCGAGATTGGCCCGCAGGCTGGGCAGGTGCACCGCGGCCAGCGGCGCGTCGAGCCCGGAGGTCGCCGTGTCGACCGCGTGCACCGGTGCCACGTCGCTACGCCCCCTCGGCGGGTCGAGCGTCGGCCACCACGAGGTCGACGGCCCGGTGCAGGAGCTCGTTGGCCTCGTCGTCGTCACGGTAGATCTGCCACCGCAGCCCGATCCCGTCGATCATGCACATGACCACCCGGATCATGTCGTCGATGTCCATCGTCCAGCGCATCCCCGAGGATTCCGCCGTGCGCTCGAGCACCGAGCGGACGATCTCCTCGTTGGAGGACTGCTGGTCCCCCGCCAGCCCGATCTCCGGCAGTCCGTGGGTGCGCAGCGAGTAGGAGACGATCTCGTACGTCAGCAGTTGCCGGTCCGGGGAGGCGGAGATGACCGTCCAGATGAGGTCGATCGCCTCGTAGAGCCGTTGCCGCAGCCCCTCCGTGCCCCCGACCCCGGAGCCGAAGTCGACGCTGACGAACGCCTTGGCCGCCTGGTGGACGTCCGCATTGACCGTGTTGATGACCTCGCGGAGCAGCTCCTCTTTGTCGGTGTAGCAGTAGTGCACGACCCCCAGCGAGACTCCGGCGCGCTCGGCGACGCCCCGGACGGTCACGGCCGTGAGGCCCTCGCGCTCCGCGATCTCCAGCGCGGACCGGAGGAGTTGGGCTCGGCGCTGATCGGCGGGTAGTCGTCTGGTCACCCGTTCATGATACGACGACGACGGGCACGGGCCCGGCTTTCGGACCGCCTGCTCCCCCGACACCCGTCGTGGCGGCGGCGCTGATCCGGACGACTGTCCAGAAAGTTCCCTCGCGACGGGCCGGACGCGGGTAGCCTCAGCGTTCATGACGAGATCGACCAACGGCTGGCAGAACTGGTCCGGGGACGTGCTCTCCACCCCCGTCCGCCGGTCCGCGCCGACCACCGTGGCCGAGGCCGTGGGTGCCGTGACCGCGGCCACCGAGCAGGGGGCCACGGTCAAGTGCGTGGGTGCCGGCCACTCCTTCTCCCCCGCCGCCGCCACGGACGGCGTCCTCCTCTCCCTCGACGACCTCACGGGTATCGAGTCGATCGTCCCCACCCACGATGCCGACGGCCGCGTCGACGGCGCCGACGTCACCGTATGGGCGGGCACGCGCCTGCACAGGCTCGCGCCGCTGCTGTGGGATCTCGGGTTGGCCCAGCCCAATCTCGGCGACTTCGCCGAAC
Source organism: Candidatus Dietzia intestinipullorum (assembly GCA_019119635.1). Classification (GTDB taxonomy): domain Bacteria; phylum Actinomycetota; class Actinomycetes; order Mycobacteriales; family Mycobacteriaceae; genus Dietzia; species Dietzia intestinipullorum. The sequence goes on along the minus strand of DWWP01000054.1, from coordinate 52,933 downwards.
AGTCGCTGGCCGGGGCGATCTCCACCGGCACGCACGGCACCGGTACCGCCTTCCCGGGCCTGCCGGCGACCGTGGTGGGCCTGCAACTGGTGCTCGCGGACGGTTCCGTACTCAACTGCTCCCGCGAGAGCGAGCCCGAGGTGTTCGACGCCGCGCGACTCGGCCTGGGCGCACTGGGGGTCATCACCAAGATGACGATCCACTGCGTCCCCGCGTTCACGCTCCACGCCGACGAGCGCCCCTGGACCCTCTCGGCCGTGCTCCACGACCTCGAGGGCTTCGCGCGCTCCGCCGATCACGCCGAGTTCTTCTGGTTCCCCCACACCGACGCGATCAACCTCAAACGCAACACGCGCCTGCCCGGCGACGCCGAGCTCAGGCCGGTGGGCCGGCTCCGCGGCATGGTCAGCGACGAGTTCCTGGCCAACGAGGCGTTCGGCGCACTGTGCCGGACCGCCGCGCGGCGTCCGGGTCTCACCCCGCGGCTCAACCGCGTCGCGTCACGCGGCCTCTCGGCGCGGTCCTACACCGACCGGGGGTACCGGGTGTTCGCGTCCCCGCGTCGCGTGCGCTTCCGGGAGATGGAGTACGCCGTCCCCCTCCCCGCCGCTGCGGACGCCCTGCGGGACCTGCGCGACGCCATCGATCGTTCCGGCATCACCACCCCGTTCCCGGTGGAGGTCAGATTCTCCGCGGCTGACGACGTGTGGCTCTCGACCGCGTACGGCCGCGACGTCTGCTACATCGCGGTGCACCAGTTCACGCCGATGGACCACACCGAGTATTTCCGGTTCGCCGAGGAGATCTTCCTCGCCGCGGGCGGCAGGCCGCACTGGGGGAAGATGCACACCCGGACCGCCGAGGATTTCTCGGTGATGGTGGAGCATTTCGACGACTTCGTCGCCGTCCGCGACCGGCTCGACCCGACGCGGGTCTTCGGCAACGTCTACACGGAGCAGGTCCTGCCCTGACGGCGTCACCGCCGTACCGTGGGGTCCGATGACCACCGGACGACGACGAGGAGCCCCCGTGCCGGACGACACTCCCGCCCCCACCGAGATCTCCGGCCCCCTCGCGGGTGTGGTCAAGGGCGCCCTTCGTCGGGCGGTCCGCGGACAGCGCGGGGCCGCCCGGGAGTACGTGGCCGGGATCCGCCGGAAGCACCCGCAGGAGAGCCCGGCGCGCCTGCGGCGTCGGCTCGACTCACGATACCTCCTGGCGGTCTCCACCTCCGGGGCCGCCGTCGGCACCACGGCGGCGGTACCGGGGGTGGGCACGGTCGTCGGGATGGGCGCCATCGGCGCGGAGTCCCTGGCCTTCCTGGAGGCCACCGCGTTCTACACCCTCGCGGTGGCCGAGGTGCAAGGCGTCGACGTCGGCCGACAGGAACACGAGGAGCAGCTCGTCCTGACCATCCTGTTGGGCGCGTCGGGCACGGCCATCCTGTCCCGCTCCGTCACCGTGGAGGGCGGGTCCACCGGGTCAGCCGCGACCGGCCGGGCGCTGCAGCTGCCCGGGGTCAGAGAGCTCAACCGCCGCATGGCCACACGGTTCCTCCGGCGGTTCGCCGTCAAGCGGGCCACGCTCGCGATGGGCAAACTCGCGCCCGCGGGGATCGGGGCGGCGGTCGGTGCCTGGGGCAACCGCAGACTCGGCAGATCGGTCGTCGAGACCGCGCACGCGAGCTTCGGTGCGCCACCGGAGGACTGGCCGGAGACGTGACCCCCGGGCCCCGGCCCCACGACTCCCCCTGTCAGGTGCGATCGAACGGCCAGGAACGGGCGGAACGACTAGCCTGGGGCCATTGACGTGTGAAACCCACCACAAACCAGAGAGGCACCACAAGGCCGTGAGCAAGAACGTCTCACAATTCGGACAGAATCAGTGGCTCGTCGACGAGATGTACCACCGTTACACCAAGGACCCGTCCTCCGTGGACCGGACCTGGCACGAGTTCTTCGACGCGAACCCCGGGGCCGCCTCCTCCCCGGGCGGCAACGGGGCCGGGCGGGGGGACGCGCCGGGTTCTGATGCCGCCCCGCGGAAGTCCGCCGACGTGACGATCGACGACGTCACGCCGGACGCCACGCGGGAGGACGTGTCCCAGAAGCCACCGGCCGACGCGCCCGCCCGCAGCAAGTCACGCGGGAAGGGTGTCCCCGCACCGGAACGCGCTCCCGCGACCAGCAAGAAGCCGGAAGCGCCCGCCCCGAAGGAGCCGGAGGCCCCCGTGTACAACCCGCCGGAGGAAACCGAGCACAAGGTCTTGCGGGGGCCCGCGAACGCGATCGTCAAGAACATGAACGCGTCGCTGTCGCTCCCCACCGCCACCTCGGTCCGCGCCGTGCCGGCCAAGGCGATGATCGACAACCGCGTGGTGATCAACAACCACCTCAAGCGCACGCACGGCGGCAAGATCTCGTTCACGCACCTCATCGGGTACGCCATGGTCCAGGCGATCAAGGCCTTCCCCAACATGAACAACCACTTCGAGGAGATCGACGGCAAGCCCCACTCCGTCACTCCCCCCGGGATCAACCTGGGTCTGGCGATCGACATGAAGACCAAGGCCGGTCGCACGCTCGTGGTGGCCGCCATCAAGAACTGCGAGGACCTGAACTTCCGCGGCTTCCTCGACGCCTACGAGGACATCGTCTCGCGTGCCCGCATCGGCAAGCTCACGATGGACGATTTCTCCGGCGTGACGGTCTCGCTGACCAACCCCGGCGGCATCGGCACCGTGCATTCGGTGCCCCGCCTCACCGTCGGACAGGGCACCATCCTCGGCGTCGGGGCCATGGAGTACCCGGCCGAGTTCCAGGGCGCCAGCGAGGACCAGCTCGCCCAGAACGCGGTCGGCAAGATCACCACGCTCACCTCCACCTACGATCACCGGGTCATCCAGGGCGCCGAGTCGGGCGAGTTCCTCCGCGAGATCCACCGTCTCCTCCAGGCCGACGAGTTCTACGACCAGATCTTCGGTTCCCTCGGCATCCCGTACGAGCCGGTCCGCTGGCGCCGGGACATCACCGACCCGCGTGTGGACAAGGACGCCCGCGTCCTCGAGCTCATCGCCGCGTACCGGGATCGCGGCCACCTCATGGCCGACATCGACCCGATCGACGCCATGTACGCGCTGCGGCGGCGGAACTTCCACCCGGATCTCGACGTCAACACCCACGAGCTCACGCTGTGGGATCTCGAGCGGAAGTTCTCCGTCGGCGGGTTCGTCGGCAAGGACAGGATGCGGCTGCACGACGTGCTGTCCGCGCTCCGGGCCGCCTACTGCCGCAAGATCGGCATCGAGTACACGCACATCCTCGAGAACGAGCAGCGGTACTGGATCCAGGAGCGGGTCGAGGGCGTCGACGACAAGCCGACGGTAGCCGAGCAGAAGTACATCCTGTCCAAGGTCAACGCCGCCGAGGCGTTCGAGACCTTCCTGCAGACCAAGTACGTCGGGCAGAAGCGTTTCTCGCTCGAGGGCGCGGAGTCGGTCATCCCGATGATGGACGCCGTGATCGACGAGGCCGCGGAGTTCGCGCTCGACGAGGTCGTGATCGGCATGCCGCACCGCGGCCGGCTCAACGTGCTGGCGAACATCGTCGGCAAGCCCTACCGGCAGATCTTCACCGAGTTCGAGGGCAACATGGACCCCTCGGCCGCGCACGGCTCGGGCGACGTGAAGTACCACCTCGGCGCCGAGGGCATCCAGTACCAGATGTTCGGCGAGAACGAGATCAAGGTCTCGCTCACCGCCAACCCGTCACACCTCGAGGCCGTCGACCCTGTACTCGAGGGCATCGTCCGTGCCAAGCAGGATCTCATCGACGATCCCGAGTGGCGCGCGGAGTACCCGGTCGTGCCGCTCATGCTGCACGGCGACGCCGCGTTCGCCGGTCAGGGTGTGGTCGCCGAGACCCTGAACCTGTCCCAGATCGACGGCTACCGCACCGGCGGCACGGTGCACATCGTCGTGAACAACCAGATCGGGTTCACCACCTCCCCCGACGCCGGGCGGTCGAGCCAGTACTGCACGGACATCGCCAAGATGGTCGGCGCACCGATCTTCCACGTCAACGGTGACGACCCCGAGGCCTGCGTCCGGGTGGCGCGTCTGGCCATGGACTTCCGCCAGGAGTTCAAGAAGGACGTCGTGATCGACCTCGTCTGCTACCGCCGTCGCGGCCACAACGAGGCTGACGACCCGTCGATGACGCAGCCGCGCATGTACGAGGTCATCGACCAGAAGAAGAGCGTTCGCCAGTCCTACACCGAGGACCTTGTTGGTCGTGGTGACATCACGGAGAAGGAGGCCGAGGCCGCACTCCGCGACTTCCAGGGACAGTTGGAGCGTGTCTTCAACGAGGTCCGCGAACTGGAGAAGCACCCGGTCACGGCGTCGCAGTCCATCCTCCCCGACCAGCCGCTGCCCAAGCGCCTGGTCACAGCGGTGGACGAGTCGGTACTGCACCAGATCGGTGACGCCTTCGGCACCGTCCCGGACGGCTTCACCATCCATCCCCGCGTCAAGCCGGTCTACGAGGCCCGCCAGAAGATGGCCTACAACGGCAACGTCGACTGGGCGTTCGCCGAGATGTTAGCCCTGGGATCGCTGGTCATGGAGGGGCGCACGGTCCGCTTCGCGGGCCAGGACTCCCAGCGCGGGACCTTCACGCAGCGGCACTCCGTGGTGATCGACAAGTCGTCGTCCGAGACCTACTCGCCGCTGCAGAACCTGGACGGGCCCGGCCGGTTCGAGGTGTGGAACTCGGCACTCACGGAGTTCGCGGGTGTCGGCTTCGAGTACGGCTACTCGGTCGGTGACCCGGAGGCCGTGGTCCTGTGGGAGGCGCAGTTCGGCGACTTCGTCAACGGCGCCCAGACCATCATCGACGAGTACATCTCCTCCGGCGAGGCCAAGTGGGGGCAGAAGTCCTCGGTCTCGCTGCTCCTGCCGCACGGGCACGAGGGCATGGGGCCGGACCACACGTCCGGACGGATGGAGCGCTTCCTCCAGCTGTGCGCGGAGGGGTCGATGACGGTGGCCCAGCCGTCCACCCCGGCGAACTACTTCCACCTCATGCGTCGCCACGCCACGGACGGCATCCAGCGTCCCCAGATCGTGTTCACCCCCAAGTCCATGCTGCGCAACAAGAAGGCGGTCAGCACCGTCGAGGACTTCACCGAGGGCAAGTTCCGCTCGGTGCTGGACGATCCGACGTTCGCGGACGGGGCCAAGGACGCCGACAAGGTCACCACGATGCTCCTGGTGTCGGGCAAGCTCTACTACGAGCTCGCCGCCAAGCAGGAGAAGGACGGACGGTCCGACATCGCGATCGTGCGGCTGGAGCAGATCCACCCGATCCCGTTCCGTCGCCTCCGCGAAGCCCTCGGGCACTACCCGAACCTCGAGGAAGTGCGGTGGGTGCAGGAGGAACCGTCCAACCAGGGCGCCTGGAGCTTCCTGGCGCTCAACATCCCGGAGATCATCCCCGAGTTCCCCAAGCTCAAGCGCGTCTCCCGACGGGCCATGGCCGCCACGTCGACGGGACTGAGCAAGGTGCACGCGGTGGAGCAGAAGGCTCTGGTGGACGAGGCCTTCGCCTGACGCGCAGGGTGCCCGGTCGGTCGCCGGCCGGGCACCCGCAACGTGGTGGGGTGTGCTCCGGCGCGTGCCCGACGCGCGCGGCGTCAGTAGTCGTGTTGGTCGAGCCAGTAGTTGGCCATCCCCACCGGGGTCGCGGTACCGAACTCCACCCCGAGCAGGAGTTCCCGCACATCGTCCGTGGTGAGCTCGCCGCTGATCCGGTTGACCATCTCGAGCTGCTCCTCCGACAGCGAGCCCTTGCGGAAGACGGGGACGAGTTGCTGAGCGAGGATCACCTCGTCGTCGTCGACCAGGGGGACCATGTCGTCAGGGGCCAGGATCGGATCCGCTGACTGGACCAGGCCCACGCCGATCTCCCCGTCCCGCAGCGCCTCGAACACGGCGCGGGGGTCGGAGCCCATCGGCACGCGGTTGCCGAACCCGCACTCGTAGCCCGCGCCCACGGACGTCGCGAGCTCGCGATCCGCGAGCGCCTCCTGGCGGGCGCCGAGGGTGAGCTCGCCGCACCGACCGGCCAGGTCGGACATCGTCCGCAGGCCCCGCGTCTCCGAGGTGTGTCGGGTCACCACGTACACGGGGGCATCCTCCGCAGGCGCGGGGTCGGCGGCCGTGACGCCTTCCGGCAACGCCGCCATCATCGCCGTGTAGACGTCCTCGGAGGCGGTGTCGTCCGCGCCCCGATCATAGCGCCGGAGCAGCTCACCGGTGAATCCGAGCGTGAAGGTGGCGTCCCCCGCCACCACCGAGTCCATCACCTCGTCCTGCGTGCCCGACTGGGGACGAGGAGCCACCCGCCACCCGCTCCGAGACAGTGCGTTGGCGTAGATGTGGCCGACGATCTCCGACTCCGCGAACGAGGCCGTCTCGATCACCACCAACGGATCGGGCTCGTGTGCGGGGATGATCGACGACTGCGCCTGGCACCCGGTCAGTCCCAACGCGAGCGTCAGTACCGCGATCCCGGCCCGCGGCCCGGGCCGTGTCGCCGTGCGCCTCATCCCATCACGTCCTTCGTCCACCGCATCCCGTCATTCTCACACCCGCCGCGCAGCATCCTCCGGCCGCGCCCCGGCCGGGTGCTATCCGACCCGCCCCGGGTTGACCGCCGGCCGTCCCGGATCCGTCACGTCGACCCCGGCCTCGGCCCAGGCGTCCTCGAGTTCGCCCGCTCCCTTGAGCCGTACCCAGGCGGCCTCCGTGTGTGTCACCGGAACGGCCCGGAAGACGCGGACGGGGGCGGCGTCCCCGCCCAGCTCCACATCCGAGATCTCCGGCGCACGCAGGATCACCGCGGTGAAGGCCGCGCCCGGCCACAGCGGCTCCCCCAGGTCGATCAACGCGCCCTCGGCGAAGACCAGGCCCTCCACCGACGGGGCGGCGGCGAGAACAGCGAGAGCCTTGACCAGCCCGTCCACCCCGTCCCGCAGGACGATGCACAACTCGGCACGCGGGGCCGTCGGGTCCGGGACGAGTGCGGACGGATCCCCCATCGGCTCCGAGGAGCACCCCAGGGTGACATAGCGGACCACTCGCGTCTCCACGTCGACAAACCTCAGGACGCGGATCGGAGGGGCGCCGAGGAATGTCACCGACGCCTCCTGCGGCTCCGTCCCCCACTCGTCGACGAGGTGCCGGCGGACCGTCGTCAGGACCGCGGACGGGTCGGGGTCGGTCATTTCATCCCGAACCGTGCGAGCTCGTCGCGGACCCGTTCGGCACTCCCGGGCGCGCACAGCACGTCGTATCGTCCCGCGACCAGTTGCGAGGTCGACGCGAAGTCGCGCTTGCCGCGGGTGGCCGCGTAGGACAGCGACGTGGACACCACGCCGAAGACGGAACCGCCGATCAGGCCCGTGAGGACCACGCCCCACATCGGCTGCGTGAAGATCCCCAGGACCAGACCGACGAACAGTCCGAGCCAAGCGCCCGTGGCCAGCCCGCCGAGGAGCACCTTGGGCCAGGTGAGCCGGCCGGTGACCCGTTCGACCTGCATCAGGTCCACGCCGACGATGGTGACCTCGTGGACCGGGAAGTCCTCGTCCGCCAGATGATCCACCGCCGCCTGGGCCTCGGCGTACGTGCCGTACGAGCCCACGACCCAGCCCGTCGGAGGCGTGGGCAGGCCCGGGGTCTGGGCACCGCGCCGCCCGGCCGACCCTGAGTTCACCGGAGTCGTCATGTCGAGCGTCCTTCCGTGTCCGAGACCGACATGCCGGCCGCGCGACCGCGCGCCGACACCACCAGTGCCATCTTACGGCTGGCCTCGTCGAGCATCTCGTCGCCGTACATCACCGCGCCCCGTGCGCCGCCCTCGACCGACGTCGCGTGCGCATACGCCGCGAGGATGCCCTCCGCCTTGTCGAACTCCGACTGCCGGGGGCTGAACACCTCGTTACCCGCGTCCACCTGGGCCGGGTGCAGGACCCATTTGCCGTCGTAGCCCAACGCGGCGGTGCGGGCGGCCGCCCGCCGGAACCCCTCCTCGTCACGCACCCGGAGAAACGGGCCGTCGATCGCCTGGAGCCCGTGTGCCCGGGCAGCCACGAGGATCGTCATGAGCACGTGGTGGTAGGCGTCGCCGGGGACGTAGCCCTCGGGTTGTTCGCCCACCGTGAGCGTGCGCACGCCGAGGGACGCCATGAAATCCGCAGGGCCGAACACCAGGGTCAGCACCCGCGGGCTCGCGCCGGCGATCGCGTCGATGTGGGTCAGTCCGGCCGCGTCCTCGATCTGCGGTTCGATACCGATGTGCCCGGCGGGCAGGCCCGCGGACCGCTCCACCTGGGTCAGCACGAGGTCGAGCGCCACGACCTCGGCGGCGGACCGGACCTTGGGCAGCAGTACGGCGTCCACCCGCGCGCCCGCACGGCCGACCACCTCCGTCACGTCGCCGACGGTGTACTCCGTGTCCCACGCGTTGACCCTGACCACCACGGACTGCGCGGCGAACCCTCCGGCGGAGGGGGACAGCGCCGCGATGACGTTCTCCCGCGCCTCCGCCTTGGCCGGTCCCGCGACCGCGTCCTCCAGATCGAGGAAGACCTCGTCGACAGGCAGCCCCCGCGCCTTATCGATCATCTTGGGGCTGCTTCCCGGTACCGCGAGGACCGTGCGCCGGGGCCGGGCGCGGAGCGCGGCGATCACGTCGGCCGCGTCGGCGCCGCCCGCGGGTACCGTCCGGGGGTCGTCGGTCATCGGCTCCTCCGTTCCCAGTGGTGTGTCGGGGCACGCCCCGCCCCACGGCGTCTAACCTGAGCCGCATGGCGAACCTCAACAAGGCCTTCGTCGCCAGGTTAGCCGGACTCGCGGTCATCGGCCCTGACGGGGACGACATCGGACGGATCCGGGACGTCGTGGTGGCCATGCGGTCACGACACAAGCAACCGCGGGTGATCGGCCTGGTCGTCGAGTTGCCGACCAGGCGGCGGATCTTCGTGCCCATCCTGCGGGTGGCATCGATCGACCCGAGTTCGGTCTCTCTGATCTCCGGCACCATCAATCTCCACAAGTTCCGATCCCGCCCCGGCGAGAACCTGGTGCTGGGCGCGCTCGTCGACTCGGTCATCGAGGTGACCGCGGAGCCCGGGGCGGCCCCTGCTGACACCGATCAGACACACCGGTACCGGGTCGTGGACGTGGAGATCGAACGCCAGCGGACCCGGGACTGGCTGGTCTCCCGTCTCGCGGTGCGCCCACGGCGCGGACGGGGCCCGCTGGGCCGCCGGGGCCCGGTGGCGATCCACCCCTGGAGCCGGATCCGTGGACTGGACGAGGAGGCGATCGGCACCCCCGAGCACGGCGCCGAGAGCCTGGTCGAGCAGTTCGCCGATCTCCGTGCCGCCGACGTCGCTCACTCCCTGCGGGAGCTCCCCGCGTTCCGTCGACTCGAGGTGGCCAGGACGCTCGACGACGAACGGTTGGCCGACATCCTCCAGGAGCTACCCCACGACGAGCAGACCGAGATCGTCACCCACCTGGAGCTCGAGCGCGCGGCCGATGTGCTCGAGGCCATGAACCCCGACGACGCCGCCGACCTCCTCGGCGAGTTCTCGGAACGGGACGCGGAGTCGTTCCTGGAGAAGATGAACCCGGAGGACTCCGCGCCCGTCCGCCGGCTGCTCACGTTCGACGCCGACACGGCGGGCGGGCTCATGACGCCCGAGCCCGTCATCCTGTCGCCCCAGACGACCGTCGCCGAGGCCCTCGCACACTGCCGCAACCCCGACCTCAGCGCCGCGCTGGCGAGCCTCGTGTTCGTGGTCCGTTCCCCGACGGCGACCCCGACCGGGCAGTACCTGGGCTGCGTACACATCCAGTCACTGCTCCGCGAGCTGCCGTCGACGATGGTCGCGGAGGCCATGGACTCGGACCTGTCCTCACTGCGCCCCACCGACTCGGTGGACTCGGTGACCCGGTTCCTGGCCACCTATAACCTGGTGTGCGGCCCCGTCGTCGACGACGAGGGGCACCTGCTGGGCGCGGTCGCGGTCGACGACCTCCTCGATCACCTCCTGCCGGAGGACTGGCGCGACATGGACCTGCACGACGAGCGGGAGGCCTGAGCTCATGACCGAACACGGCGCCACACCCGGCACCCGCGTCCCGCTGTCGACGCCGCTGACGTCGCGTCGACCGAGGTTCAGCTTCGACTCCGACGCCGTCGGCCGCTACAGCGAGGCCGTCGCCCGGTTCTTCGGCACCGGCACCTACCTGCTGATCCAGACGATCGTGGTGATCGTCTGGATCGTCCTCAACGTCGCCGTCGTCGCGCTTCGCTTCGACCCCTACCCCTTCATCCTGCTCAACCTCGCGTTCTCCACCCAGGCCGCCTACGCCGCGCCGCTGATCCTGCTCGCGCAGAACCGCCAGGAGGACCGGGACAAGGACTCCCTCACCGAAGACCGCCTGCGCGCCACCCAGACCAAGGCCGACACCGAGTTCCTGGCCAGGGAGCTGGCGTCCGTGAGACTGTCCGTGGGCGACATGGTCACCCGGGACTATCTGCGGCGCGAACTCGACGACCTCCGCGACGGCGTCGAGCGGATCGAGACCCTCCTCGCCGCGGCCGGCGAGGGCGGCAGTAACGCCGGTCACACGAAAAGCGATCCATAGTCGGAGTGGCGGGAGTAACCTCACCCGCTACAGGGGCAGCTCGACTCATGGGGGAACTTTGCGCCATTTCGTGCGGGACGCGGATCGACGGGTACTGACCACGGCGGGGATCGCCGCGACGGTCATCGTGACCATCACCACGGTGGGACTCACGATCGACAACGAGCCCCCGGCCCCGGACCCGTCGATCTCGCACCTCGCCGAGTCACGGTCCTCGGTGCCCACCGTGACCGAGACGCCACCCCCACCGAAGCCCTCCCCGTCCGAACAGCCACCACCGGAGGAGCCCGATCCGGGCGCCGCGCACATCCGGCCGGCGACGATCCCCGACGGACCGCTGGGGATCCCCGGGATCGCGCTCGACGCCTACCACCGGGCCGCGGACCGTCTGAACTCCGAGTCCCCCGCCTGCGAGATGGACTGGACGGTCCTGGCCGGCATCGGACAGGTCGAGTCCAACCAGGGTCGCGGCGCGTTCGACGAGGAGGGCAACACCATCGGCAGGATCCTCGGGCCCCGGCTCGACGGATCACTGGAGGGCACCGCGGTGATCAAGGACACCGACGGCGGTCGCTTCGACGGCGACGCCGAGTACGACCGCGCGGTCGGCCCGGTGCAGTTCATCCCGGACACCTGGGCCACCCTCGGCCGGGACGGCAACGACGACGGTGTCGCCGACCCCAACAACATCTACGACGGTGCCCTGGCGGCAGCGACCCTGCTCTGCGGACAGGGCGGCTCGATGGCGGACCCGGCGGCACGGACCCGCGCCGTCCTCGCCTACAACAACTCCCTCGCGTACGTGGCCAACGTCAACGCCTGGGCGCACGGCTACGCGGTGAACGCCTACCCGCTGCCCTCCGATCTCCCGGATATCCACCGGCCCGAGCCCACGCTCGAGCCCCCGAAGCCGCCGGAGCACTGCCCCGAGGGCTGGGAGGGCGAGCCGACCGGCGTCCCGGAACCGACCGGGCCGGACGGAGCCGAGGCACCGGTCCCGGGCTGCACGGAGGTCACGGAGGACCCACCGCCTCCGCCGCCCCCGGCTCCCGAGCCCTCCCCGGAGCCCCTGCAGTCCGAGGAGTCCACTCCCGCGACGCCCCCGCCGCCTCCCGCGCCGGCCCCGCCCCCGGGACTGCCGGAGATCGAGCTGCCGTGCATCGCACCGTTCTGCGTGCCGCCACCGGCCTGAGTCGTCTTCGCACCACCCGACGCCTAGACTCGGGGCATCATGACTGCACCCAGCGAAGAATCGATCCGCGCCGCACTGGCCAAGGTCGACGATCCGGAGATCAACAAGCCACTCACCGAACTCGGGATGGTCAAGGGTGTCGACATCGACGCCGGGACGGGCCGGGTCGACATCGGTATCTACCTGACCGTCTCGGGGTGTCCGATGCGGGAGACCATCACGGACAGGGTCCGGTCGGCGGTCTCCGACGTACCGGGGGTCGGTGAGGTCGGCGTCGAACTCGACGTGATGAACGACGCCCAGCGCACGGAGCTGCGCAAGCAACTGCGCGGGGACGCGGCCGAACCCGTCATCCCGTTCGCCCAGCCCGGCAATCTCACCCGCGTGTACGCGGTGGCCTCCGGCAAGGGCGGCGTGGGCAAATCGACCGCCACCGTCAACCTCGCCACGGCGCTCGCCGCCAAGGGCATGTCGGTGGGCGTCCTGGACGCCGACATCTACGGCCATTCGATCCCGAGGATGCTCGGTACGGACGCGCGCCCCACCCAGGTCGAGCAGATGATCCTGCCGCCGGTCGCGCACGGGGTCAAGGCCATCTCGATCGCCCAGTTCACCAAGGGCAACACCCCCGTCGTGTGGCGGGGGCCGATGCTGCACCGGGCACTCCAGCAGTTCCTCGCCGACGTCTACTGGGGCGATCTCGATGTCCTGCTGATGGACCTCCCGCCGGGCACCGGCGACGTCGCAATCTCGATCGCGCAGCTCATCCCGTCCGCGGAGATCCTCGTGGTGACCACCCCCCAGCAGGCCGCCGCCGAGGTGGCGGAACGGGCGGGCTCGGTGGCGCTCCAGACCCGGCAGCGCATCGCCGGCGTGATCGAGAACATGTCGTGGCTCGAGCTCCCCGACGGCACCCGCATGGACGTCTTCGGGAGCGGGGGCGGCGAGGAGGTCGCGCAGAACCTCACCCGCTCGGTGGGCGCTTCCGTCCCGCTCCTCGGGCAGGTCCCGTTGGAGCAGGCGGTCCGCGAACACGGTGACGCCGGCACCCCGATGGTGCTCGCGGAGCCGGACTCCCCGTCCGGCCGGGCCTACCTGGAGATCGCCGACGGCCTGGCCGTGCGGCCGCGCGGACTGGCCGGGATGAACCTCGGGATCGACACGACCCGGAACTTCTAGGCCGCGCGGGCTCACCGCCCACGGGCGGAGAGAGGCCCCCTCCTCAGGTGGCGTCCGTGTCCCAGACCGGGCCCGACCCGGCCGGGGGCGTGGCCGGCTGTGCGGCCGGGGCCGACCCCGACGACGGCGACGGACCGCCCGCGGTCGCCTGGCCCGACGGCTGACCGGTCGACGAGGACACCGACGGGGCCGGCGCCCCCCGGGTGCCGGGGCCGGCGGCGGGGGCGGCGACATCGAAATCCCCGGTGAACAGCGACTCGTCTCCGTCGAGCAGGTGCTTGGTGACCATCGCCCGCGGGCTCATCCCCCGCAGGTCGTTGAGATACTGCAGCGGCTCACGGAAGTCCTCGAACTCCGCCCCGTAGTCGTCGGTGAGCTGTTGCTGCGCCGATCCGGCGAACTCCTTGACCTTACGGATCGCACCGGCGAGCCAGCGCGCGGCGTCGGGCAGCCGTTCGGGCCCCAGGACCACGAGTGCGACCACTCCGAGGACCAGGATCTCCGACCACCCCACGTTCGTGAACATCGTTGCCCAGGATACGTCAGCCCAGCGTCGGCCGGACGGTCAACTCCACCCGGGAGCCGTCCCGGATCAGCTCGACGGGCACGTCGCCGTCGGCACCGGCGCGGCGGACCGCCACCACGAGCTCGTCGGAGGAGTGCACCTCCCGGTCGCCGACCCTGGTGACGATGTCGCCCTCACGCAGCCCGCCCTCCTCGGCGGCGGACCCGTCGCGGACGTTGACGATCTCTGCGCCCTCCACGTTCCCGTTGTCGGCCTTGCGGGCGTTGACGCCGATGGTGGGGTGCCGGACCTCGCCCTCGGTCATCAGTTCGGCCGCGATGTCCCGGACGTCATCGATCGGGATCGCGAAGCCGAGTCCGATGGACCCGCCCGACTGGGTGAAGATCGACGTGTTGATCCCGATCACCGCGCCGCTCGCGTCGATGAGCGGACCGCCGGAGTTGCCGGGGTTGATGGCGGCGTCGGTCTGGATGGCGTCGATGACGACATCGCCGTCGGACGTGGACTCCCCGAGCGCGATGGGACGCTGCGTGGCGGAGACTATCCCGCCGGTCACCGTCCGCACCAGACCCAGCGGCGAGCCGATCGCCACGACCTGCTCCCCCACCTCGACGGCCCCGGAGTCACCCAGTGTCGCCACTGTCATCCCCTGGACGTCGTCCACCTTGAGCACCGCGAGATCCGTGGCCGGGTCCGTCCCGACGAGTTCCGCGGGCACCCGTGAGCCGTCGGAGAACACGACGTCGATGTCGGCCCGGTCGGTGGCCCCCTCCATCGTCGCGACGTGGTTGTTTGTGACGATGTAGCCCTGCGGGTCGATCACCAGTCCGGACCCCTCGCCCTGGGCCGACGGCGACGACACCTGGATGCTCACCACAGCGGGCTGGACCCGCTGCGCGACCTCGCCGATCGGGTTGTCCGGCCGCAGGGCGTCGGTCGGGGCGTCCTCGATCCGGACGGTCGAGGTGGTCAGCATGCGGGCCGAGTCGGCGAGGACGGCCCCGATGCCGCCGGCGATCAGGGCGACGACCGCAACCGCAGCCACCAGGGCGGCGAGTGCCTGCCGGCTCAGACGGCGCTCGAACAGCACTTCCGAGAGTGACAGTCGTGGCCGGGTCAGGGGGCGCGCGTCGGTCGAGAGATCGACGGGCCCGGGCTCGTCGGGGGACTCGAGCGCCGGGGTGCCGAACCCGACCGCCGCGTGGGGGTCCCGCCACGGGTCTGGCGTCGACGGCTCCGGGGCGTCCGCCTCGTCCTGCCAGCCGGGATGACGTTCGATCCCCGGCGCGGCGTCGGGGCCGGGAGCGAACGCGGCGGCCAGCGCCGGATCAGGATCGGGGGCGCGGTGTCGCTCCTCCTCGTGCGGGGCCGCGACGGCACGCCGGGGGTCCTGTCCGCCCTCCACCCCCTCGGGGCGGGAGAAATACTCTGCGGCGGACTCGTCGACCTCGGGCCGGCTGATCGGCGTGGGCTCGCGGAGCGGCCTGTCGGGATCCGTCCCGTCCCCGGCGTCGAGCGGCCCGTTCGTCTGGTCCTCCACCCGGCCCACTCTAACGGTCGTCTCCCCGGAGACGACGGACGAGCCTCGCCCAGGCGCTGTCCTGCCGGGGCGGCACGGGCGGCTCGGGGGGCGGGCTGTCCGCGATCGAGCGGAGGCGCTCCCTCAGGTCGCGGGGCATCTGTATAGGGCCCGAACCGCGCAGTGTGTGCCGTACCTCGCGCTGGTCCGCCACCTCGCTCCGGCAGTCGGGGCACCTGGCGAGGTGGGCGTCCGCGCGGGCCTGGCCCGCGGCGGGGAGGCGTCCGTCGACGTAGGCGGCCGCGGCCTCGGTGGACAGGTGGTCGGTGGAAAGGAAGTGGTTCGGGGGCGCGGGCCGACCAGTGCGTTCGGACACCTCGTCGGCGACCTCGGGCGACAGGCGGTACTCACGTGCCGGGTCCGGTTCGGGACGGTGTCGGTTCACCTCGTCGCCTCTCGTCGGTCGCCACCGGGGTGCGTCCGCAATCCCCGTCGAGGACGTCAACGTGTGAATGCGGCACGGGGTTCCCGCGCCGTAGCGGCGAGTCTAGTCGTGTCCGCAGTGGGCCCCGGTCACTCCGGCGGCCTCGAGTTCGGCGCGCAGCGCCGCCCGACCCCGGTGGATGCGGCTGCGTACCGTCCCCATCTTGACGCCCAGGACGTGACCGACCTCCTCGTAGCTCAGGTCCTCGATGTCGCACAAGACGACCGCCGCCCGGAATTCCGGCGACAGGTTATCGAGGGCCGACTGCAGGACCGGATCAAAGCTCTCCTCGGCGAAGACCTGCTCCGGACTGCGCTCGCGACCCGGCACGCGCTCGGAGTCCTCGGGCAGGGCTTCGAACCGGATACGGGCCCGGCGGCGGGCCTGGTCGAGGAACAGATTGGTGACGATCCGGTGGGTCCACCCCTCGAAGGTGCCGGGCTTGTACCGGTCCAGCGAGCGGAACACCCTGATGAACGCCTCCTGGGTGATGTCCTCGGCATCATGCGCGTTACCGCAGAGGCGGAACGCCAAGCGGTACACGCGGTCACCGTGTTGCGCGACGAGCTCCGACCAGTCGGGCATGTCCCCCGAGTCACCGCTGGCGTCGAATCGTGCGGTGCCGTCGGCCCGCTCGCCCTCCGGCAGGGTCATCGTGCTGCCGTACACGGTCTTCGAATACATGGCCCCACTCTCCCGCATCGGTCTGTCCTCACGGTATAACCGCACTGAGAAG
Source organism: Candidatus Dietzia intestinipullorum (assembly GCA_019119635.1). Taxonomy (GTDB): domain Bacteria; phylum Actinomycetota; class Actinomycetes; order Mycobacteriales; family Mycobacteriaceae; genus Dietzia; species Dietzia intestinipullorum. The sequence goes on along the minus strand of DWWP01000054.1, from coordinate 36,574 downwards.
GCACTGAGAGTCCTGTACCGATCTGATCACCGCGCGGCTTCCGCACCGGAGCGGGCCCGCGACGATACGCTGCCCTCGTGTCCGATTCGACTGATGTCCCCGCCACCGACCGTTCCGGGAACGACGATCTCGCGCACCGGTGCGCCGGGCTCGTCGACGACTCCCTCTACGCCTCCGCACGCGCGGACGCGGCAGAGCTCGGGGCCCCGTCGCCGGATGCCCTGACCGCGGAGTCGATCCGACTCATCGCCCGGCTCACCGGAGCCCGCGCCGCCGTCTGCCTCTCGCCCGCGCCCGGCGTGCCCGCGCTGGCGATCCTGGCCGCCGCCGGCCCGGACGCCGGCGCAGTGGTCACGTGCATCACCGACGACCCGCACCATCTGGAGACCGCGCGTGCGGCGTTGAGGTCCGCGGGTCACCCGCAGTCCGCGGCCCGCTACATCGCGGCCCGGCCCCTGGAGGTGGTGGACAAGCTCGCCGACGGGGCCTACGACATGGTGGTGGCCGACGTCCCCGACCACTCGGTGGGGCGCGTGGTCTCCCGCTGCCGCCTGCTCCTGCGCGACGGCGGTGCGCTGATCCTGCTCGGCGAGCACACGTCCCTGCCGGAAGACGCCGACCTCCCCGACCACGCGCACCTGACCGTCCTGCCGGTGGGTGACGGCCTCACCGTGGTGACCCTGTAGCGGCGGTCCCGTCGCCCGTTCCGTCTACTCGTGGAGGGGCTCGCCGGTCCTGCGGAAGGCGCACACCTCGACGTGCACGCGGACGGGGTGCTCCGCGTCCCCGAGACCGTGCGCGAGTTCGTGGCGGTCCAGGTGCACCCCGCTGGGGCCCATGACCGCCAGATCCGCGGCCAGTGACGCCGGGATGCGGGAGGTGACGTCGACGTCGCGCCGGCCTGCGGGCGTGAACGCCCCGGCGAGTTCCGCTGTCAGCCGCACCGCCTTGTCCACGGCCGGCGTGAGCATCCCCGCCCGGCTGCGCAGCGGCTCCAGGTGCCCCGCGCCGGGCAGCGCCACGACGAGCGTCGCGCCGGGCGGCAACACCCGGGCGAACTCGGCCGGGTTCCGCGGTGCGAACACCACCTGGAGCAGATCCACCGCCCTGTCGGCCAGGGGCAGCCCGTCCCAGGTGTCGGCGACGAGCGCCGCCGCATGTGGGTGCGCCCGTGCCAGACGCCGGGCCGCCGCGGCGGACAACTCGGTGCCGATGCCGAGCGGCGGCCGGGCGCCGTCCCGGGTGAGCCCGTCCAGCTGCCGCCCGAGGTAGAAGCCCGTTCCCGCGCCGACGTCCAGGACGACGGGTCCCGGGGCGTCCCCGACGCCCTCCCGGCCCGCCTCCCCGAGCGCATCGGCCACGGGGTCGAACAGTCCGGAGCCCAGCACCCGGTCCCGCGACGCGACCTGGTCCGCGGTGTCGCCGGGGAACCGGCGCCCGCGTCCGCCCAGCACCGTGAGATGCCCCTGCCGGGCCCGGTCGAAGGAGTGGCCCGAGTTGCAGACCACTCCCGAGGTCGACGACGACATGCCGGCACCGCAATTCGGGCAGCGCAGCAGGGGCACCGCCCGGCCGAGGGCAGACGGGGCCGGGCTCACTCGCGGGGCCGGTCCACGAGCCCCCGGAGTACCCCCACGAGCGTGCGGGTGGCGAACCCGGTGGCCACCGGCCCGACCTCGTCGATCTCCTCCGGGGACCTGGCGGGGCCCGCGATGTCGAGGTGGGCCCAGGGGCGGCCGTCGACAAAGCCCTCGAGGAACAGTGCCGCCGTGATCGCCCCGGGCCCGGTCGGGGCCTGCTTGCGGTCGGCGATGGTGGAGCGGACGGACTCCCGCAGGTCGTCGCTCAGCGGCAGCCGCCACCAGCGCTCCCCCGATTCGGCGCCCGCTGTGGCGATCCGTTCCGCGAGGTCGTCGTCGGTGGCCATGAGCGCGCCGGTCCGCATCCCGAGCGCCACCTTCATGGCCCCCGTCAGCGTGGCGACGTCCAGCACGATGTCGGGGTCGCACACCGAGATCCCGTGGGACAGCCCGTCCGCGAGCACTATGCGGCCCTCCGCGTCGGTGTTGGTGACCTCCGAGGTCGTCCCTCCCACATGCGTGACCACGTCACCGGGGCGGTAGGCGGAGCCGGAGATCATGTTCTCCGCCGAGGGCACGACCACCGTCAGGTCGAGGTCCGAGTAGCCCTCGTCCGCGCAGAAGGCGGCGGCGGCCGCCACGACGGCAGCCGAGCCCGCCATGTCCGTGCGCATGAGGTGCATCCCCTCCGCCGGCTTGACCGAGATCCCCCCGGTGTCGAACGTGATGCCCTTGCCCACGACCAGGACGCGGGGCCCCGGGCCCTCCCGACGGGCGACGAGCACGCGGGGTGGCGCGGCGGAGCCCCCGCCCACCGCCAGCACGCCCCCGAAGCCGCCCTCGACGAGCTCGTCGCCGGACAGGACCGACGTCTGCATCCCCGAGTCCGCCAGCAGCTCGGACATCCGCGCCACGAGCCACTGCGGGGTCTTGAGGTCGGACGGCGCGCCGGCGAGATCGCGGGCCGACGCGGTCGCGCGAGCCGCCTCCTCGGCCCGGGACACACCGGTGGCGACCGCCGCGGACAGCTCGTCGTCGTCCCCACTCCCCCGTCGCCCGTCGAGCTCGAGGACGAGGTCGGGGACGACCTGCACCGGGTCCGCGGCGAACACGTCCTGGCGCCGCGCGCCCAGCAGGTATCCGAGCACCAGGTCGCCGACGCCCTCGACCGGGAGCTGCTCCGGCACCGGGACCGCGACCGCCCCGCCGCGCCGGGCCTCACGGAGGTGCCTGGCCAGCGCCGCACCGGCACGGCGGTACCCGAGACCGGTGTCGACAGCGCCCGCCCACCCGGATCGCGGCGGGGCGGGGTCGAGTTCCACCTCGAGGAGCACCCGCCCCCCGGCGCCGACGGTCGCGCCCGCGCGGACCTCCTCCGGCAGCCCCCTGGGTGCCCGGCCCGACTCCGGCTCGCGGGTGGCCAGCACCCACCTGACATCCGGATCGCTTCCGGCGACGACGCGGACGCCGGGCAGCGGTCGCGAGGGGAGATCGGGCATCGGGTACACCTTCCTCATGAGATGAGTCGACGCACCCGACGAGATCGCCGGATGCGTCGATGTCGATGGAGACGCGGGGTCAGGACGTCACCGTGTTCAGCTCCTCGGCGAGCGTCGTGGCTTCGTCAGGCGTGAGCTCGACCACGAGGCGTCCGCCGCCCTCGAGCGGCACGCGCATGACGATCCCGCGGCCTTCCTTGGCCGCTTCCATCGGTCCGTCACCGGTCCTGGGCTTCATAGCCGCCATCGGGTGGATTCCCTTCGTCATGTGCAGCGGGCGGTGCCCGTAGAGGCGTCCGAGCCCACGCAAAGTCCTACTGTGTGGATGAGATCGATCCTAGCGCGTCGCGCCGTCCGGAGACGCCGGAGCGCCGTCACCGTCCATCCCGTGGGATGCGCCGGGGCCCCGCTCCGGGTGGCGGTGGAGGGCGTGGAGTCGTTCTATCTCTGCCGCAGCCTGTTCGAGAACCCAATCGACCTCCGCCATGGTGTAACCGCGCGGGGACATGCCGAACCGCACCGCGCGCAGGTCGTCCCCGTCGAGAGGCCCCTCGGGCAGTGCGGTGACCGTGTGTCCTGCGGGAACGGGCGGCAGGAGCTCGCCGCGGCCGAAGACCACCACCGACAGCAGGAACAACGCCACCGCCACGACCAGGGTGACCACCACGTAGACGACGATCGTGAGCATGCCGGCGCTCTCCTCCTGCACTGTCGGCGCGTCCCCGACCCGCGTCGCCGGCCGGTCCTCACAGCGTAGTCAGGCGAGCCCGCGCACCGTCCGCGCAGGTGGTCGCGTGCCCACGATCGAGGCCACCATCTCCAGCGTGGCGAGCGTCCCGGGTACGTCGTGGGTCCGGAAGACGCGCGCGCCGAGGTACGCCGCGATCGACGTCGCGGCGAGGGTGCCGTCGCGTCGGTCGTCGATCCCCGCATCCAGCGTCTCGCCGACGAAGTCCTTGTTGCTCAACGCCATGAGGACCGGGTGCCCCAGAGCGACGATCCGGTCCGTACGCCGCACCAGTTCGAGTCCGTGGAAGGTGTTCTTGCCGAAGTCGTGGGTCGGGTCGACCAGGATCCCGTCGCGTGGCACCCCCGCCGCCAGGGCCCGCTCCGCCCCGGCGGACAGTTCCGCCACCACGTCCGCGACGACGTCCTCGTAGCCCACGCGGAACGGCCGGGTCCGCGGCACCGCCCCGCCGGTGTGGGAACAGACGAAACCCGCCCCCGCGTCGGCCGCCGCGGTGAGGACCTCGGGGTCGTGCCCCGCCCAGGTGTCGTTGACCAGGTCCGCCCCGGCCGACAGTGCCCGACGGGCCACGTCGCCGCGCCAGGTGTCCACCGACAGGAGCGCGTCGGGGTGTCGCGCCCGCACGGCTTCCACGAACGGGACGACACGACGGGTCTCCTCCCCGGCGTCCACCGCGTCCCCCGGGCCGGCCTTGACCCCACCGATGTCGAGGATGTCGGCGCCGTCGGCGACGGCCTCGTCGACCCGGCGCATCGCCGCGTCATCGGAGAACGTGGCTCCACGGTCGTAGAAGGAGTCCGGGGTTCGGTTGACGATGGCCATCACCAGCGGGCGGTCCGCCGGGACCTGCCGACCGCACAGGGTGGGCGGTGGCGCCGGCACGCCCGGGTTCACCGCGCACCGCCACACGCGTCCAGTGCCGATTCGAGGTCCTCGCACACGACGAGGCAGTCCAGCGCGTGCGGCTGGACCAGCCCGGTGGCCGCCATGCCCCGCACCCAGTCCAGGAGCGGCGCGTAGAAGCCGACGGGGTCGTAGAGCACCACCGGTTTGTGGTGGAATCCCAGCGAAGCCGCCGTCCAGGCCTCGAACATCTCCTCGAGCGTGCCGATCCCGCCGGGCAGGGCGAGGAAGGCGTCCGATCGCTCTTCCATCTCGCGCTTGCGCTCTCGCATCGTGGTGACCACCACGAGTTCGTCCGCGTCCGTGTCGGCCACCTCTCGGGCCCGCAGTCCCTCGGGGATCACCCCGACGGTCCGGGCACCGCCCCGGCGGGCCGCTTCGGCCACCGAGCCCATCATCGAGACGTTGCCCCCACCCGAGACGAGGGACCAACCGCGGCGGGCGATCCCGGTCCCGACGGAATCAGCGAGGTCCAGCAGCCCGGGGTCATAGGTCGAGGACGCACAGTAGACGCAGACCCGGCGTCCGGCCCCCGCGCTCACGTGCGCTCCACGCCGCGGTACTCCTCGCCGTACAGGTCCTCGCGCTGCTCCGAGGTCGTCACGGCACGCCGGTGCGCGTCGCGGATGAACTCGACGGAGTCGGTGACCGAGTCCGTGACCAGGAACAGCTCCGTGTCAGACCCCGAGATCATGCCCTGCTCGACCAGCGTGCCCCGGATCCAGTCGACCAGCGGGCTCCAGAAGTCCACGCCCAGCAGCACGATCGGGAACCTGGTGATCTTGTCCGTCTGGACCAGCGTGATGGCCTCGAAGAACTCGTCGAGCGTGCCGAACCCGCCGGGGGTGCACACGAACGCCTGCGTGTACTTGACGAACATCGTCTTGCGGACGAAGAAGTACCGGAAGTGCAGGCCCAAGTCGACCCAGCGGTTGACCCCCTGTTCCTGCGGGAGCTCGATGCCCAGGCCGACCGACCTGCCGTCCGCTTCCCACGCCCCCTTGTTGGCGGCCTCCATCTGTCCCGGGCCGCCGCCGGTGACGACGGCGTACCCGGCCTCGGCGAGCGCGCGACCGAGCCCCACCGCCTGCTCGTAGGCGGGGTCCCCGGGCCGTGTGCGTGCGGAGCCGAACACGCTGACGGCGTCCGGGAGCTCGGCGAGTGCGCCGAACCCGTTGACGAACTCGCTCTGGATCCGCAGTACCCGCCACGGGTCGGTGTGCAACCAGTCCGTGTCCTGGTTCCTGTCCAGGAGACGCTGGTCCGTGGTGGTCCGGTCCCCGCCGTCGTCGCGACGGACGAGGACGGGGCCGCGGAGGTGGACGGGATCGTTCGGGGCCATGGTCGACGGACTCCTTCGGTGTGGGCCGGCCTCAGCCGGGGGTCGTGAGGTAGGCGCGCAGGAGCGCGTCGACCTCGGTGATCTGCCGGGCCGGGCAGTGTTCGTCCCGCTTGTGCGCGAGCCCGGGGTCGCCGGGACCGAGGTTCACCGCGGGGATCCCGAGCGCGGCGAACCGGGAGACGTCGGTCCAGCCGTATTTGGCGCGTACCCGGCCGCCGGCCGCGCGGACGAGATCCGCCGCCGCCGGCTCCCCGAGGCCGGGCAGCGCGCCCGGGGACAGGTCGGTCAGCTCCCAGGACAGGCCTGGCACTGACGGCGGCTCCTCCCCCTGCCCGATCCGGGACCGTGCCGGGAGCCCGAGCGCCCCGAGGGCGTGGTCCAGCGCCTCGGTGGTGTCCCGGTCCGGTGCGCAGCGGAAGTTGACGTCGAGCCAGGCCTCGTCCGGGACCGTGTTCCCCGCCACGCCCGCGGACATGCGGACCGCCTGGAGGCCCTCGCGGTACACGCAGCCGTCGATGTCCACCGACCGTGGTTCGTACGCCGCCAACCGCTCCAGGACCGGCGCGAGGCGGTGGACCGCGTTGTCGCCCAGCCAGCTGCGGGCCGAGTGTGCCCGCACGCCCCGGGCGTGGACCCGGACCCGCAGGGTCCCCTGGCACCCCGCCTCGATGAGCCCCTCGGTGGGCTCGCCGAGTATCGCCACGTCGCCGGAGAGCCAGTCCCGGTGGGTGTGCTCGAGGAATGCGAGGCCGTTGGCGGTGGCCTCGATCTCCTCACAGTCGTAGAGCACGAGGGTCAGGTCGTGGGCGAGGTCGGGCGAGTCCGCGAGCGTCGCGAAGAGGTGGAGGAACACCGCGTCCCCCGACTTCATGTCGACGGTGCCACAGCCGTGGAGGACGAGGTCCTCCCCCGCACCGGTGAGATGGCCCGGGACGTTGTCCGCGACCGGGACGGTGTCGAGGTGCCCCGCCAGGACGACGCGGGTCGGCAGGCCCCGGTCGGTTCGCGCGAGGACGCGGTTGCCGTCGCGGATCACCCGGGTCCGACCTGCGGCCGGGCCCGTGAACCCGGCGACGGCGCCCTCCAGCGCCGCGTGGACGGCCCCCGCGATCTCCGCCTCGTGCCGCGAAGGGCTGGCGATGTCGACGAGGGCGCGGGTCAGGTCGACCGGATCTCCGGTCAGTTCGAGAGAAGCGGTCACGGCTCCCACCCTAGATGCCCGTGGCCCCTGCCCGTCGCACGTGGCGGCTAGCATCGGGGGCATGAGTGCAAATGGAGCCGTCGCCACCGGAATCGCCACCCTGACGTCCGACCACACCGTCCTGGACGTGTGGTACCCCGCCCCGGAGCTCGCTGCCGTGTCCGACAGCGGTCATCGCGTCCTGTCCGGCGACGAGGTCCCCGCCGACCTCGTCCCGTTGACGGTCCCCGACGCCGACCGCGGTGTCGAGCGAGTCGTGGTCCGCGTCGAGGTCGCGGACCTCACGCAGCCCCCGGCCGACGCCTACGACGCCTACCTGCGTCTCCACCTGATCTCCCACCGGCTCGTCAAGCCGCACTTCGCCAACACCGACGGGCTCTTCGGCACCCTGTCCAACGTGGTGTGGACCAACTTCGGCCCGTGTGCGGTCGAGGGTTTCGAGACGGTGCGCGCCCGGCTCCGCGCGCGCGGCCCGGTCACGGTCTACGGCATCGACAAGTTCCCGAGGATGGTGGACTACGTGGTGCCGTCGGGGGTGCGGATCGCGGACGCGGACCGCGTCCGGCTGGGCGCCCATCTGGCCGAGGGCACCACGGTGATGCACGAGGGCTTTGTCAACTTCAACGCCGGCACCCTCGGCGCGTCGATGATCGAGGGGCGCATCTCCGCGGGCGTCATCGTCGGCGCGGATTCGGATGTCGGTGGTAGCGCCTCCATCATGGGCACGCTCTCCGGTGGCGGGAAGGAGACCATCTCGATCGGCGAGCGGTGTCTCCTCGGCGCCAATGCCGGCGTCGGCATCTCGCTGGGCGACGACTGTGTGGTCGAAGCGGGCCTCTACGTGACCGCCGGCACCAAGGTCCACGTCCGCGCGGGCGCCTGGGCCGATCAGGAGCCGGTCAAGGCCGGGAACCTGTCCGGCATGGACAACCTGCTGTTCCGGCGCAACTCGGTCTCGGGCGCCGTCGAGGCGGTGCCGTGGAAGCGCGACGGCGTGGAACTCAACGCCGCGCTGCACGCCAACGACTGACCCCGGCCCCCGCGCGGGCGCCCCGATCGCCCCGGGCCCCCGCGCGGGGGCCGCCCGGATCACGCCAGTCGGCGGACCGCCTCGGCGATCGTGGCGTCCGTCGCCGTGAGCGCGATACGGACGTGCCTCGCCCCGGCGGGGCCGTAGAACTCACCAGGGGCCACGAGGACCCCCCGTTCGGCGAACCAGTCGACGGTGTCGCGGCAGTACTCGTCGCGGGTGGCCCACAGGTAGAGGCCCGCCTCCGAGTAGTCGATCCGGAACCCTGCCTCCTCGACCGCGGGGAGCAGCTGGTCGCGTCGGGCGCGGTACCGCTCTCTCTGCTCGGCCTCGTGGGCGTCGTCCGCCAGGGCCGCTGTCATGGCGGTCTGGACCGGGGTCGGCACGATGAGCCCGGCGTGCTTACGCACGGTGAGCAGGTCGTCGATCAGTGACTCGTCGCCGGCGACGAACCCCGCCCGGTAGGACGCCAGGTTCGACGTCTTAGACAATGAGTGCAGCGCGAGCAGCCCCCGGTGGTCCCCCTCGGACACGCGCGGATCCAGGATCGACGGCGCCTCTCCCTCCCAGACCAGACCGAGATAGCACTCGTCGGCGGCCACGATGACCCCGCGGTCGCGGGCCCAGCCGACGACCTTGCGGAGATGGTCCACACCGAGGATCTTGCCGCTGGGATTGGAGGGCGAGTTGAGATAGAGCAGCGCGGGAGACGAGGGCCCCAGCTGCATGAGCGAGTCGGCGCGCACGACGGTGGCCCCCGCCAGCAGGGCACCGACCTCGTAGGTCGGGTAGGCGATCTCGGGGATCACGACCGTGTGCCCCGGCCCCAGCCCGAGCTGGGTCGGGAGGCCCGCGATGAGCTCCTTGGTGCCGATGGCCGGGAGCACCGCCTCCACCGACAGGCCGGTCACTCCGAAGCGCCGTCCCAGGGCGTCGACCGCCGCCCGGCGCAGCGCGGGCGTGCCGACCGTGGTGGGGTACCCAGGCTCCGCGGACGCCTCGGCGAGTCCGTCCCGGACCACCGGCGCCACCGGGTCGACCGGCGTGCCGACGGTGAGGTCGACGAGGCCGTCCGGGTGCGCCCGCGCCCGGGTCCGCGGCTCGGCGAGGGTGTCCCAGGGGAACTCCGGGAGCGTACGGCCGGGCGGACGACGCTCCGGTCGCGCCACTTCAGATCACTCCTCGTTCATGGGCGGGAGCGCCTTGACCATGGGGGTGTCGTAGTCGACCTTCCCCAGCTTGGCGGCGCCGCCGGGCGATCCCAGTTCCACGAAGAAGTCCGCGTTGGTGGCGTTGTACTCGGTCCACTCGTCGGGGACGTCGTCCTCGTAGAAGATGGCCTCCACCGGGCACACCGGCTCGCACGCCCCACAGTCGACGCACTCGTCGGGGTGGATGTACAGCATCCGCCCACCCTCGTAGATGCAGTCGACCGGGCACTCCTCGACGCAGGACTTGTCCATCACATCGACGCACGGCTCGGCGATTGTGTAGGTCACGTCAGCCACCTTCCTCGAAGCGGTATAAGAGCATGGTAAGCCACAGTTCACGCCGGTGACGAAGCCGCCCCGACGCCTGTCGGACTATGTGACGACAGTCACTCCCACCTGCTGCGGCGCCGGCCCGTACACGGTGTCCCTGGGCCGCGCCGGACGGCCCATGCCTGTTGCGATCTCCTCGAGTTCCGCGGGCGATTTCGCCGACCCGTTATCGGCGCCCGCCATCCGCGAGATCGTCTCCTCCATCAACGTACCGCCGAGGTCGTCGGCGCCCGAGCCGAGCATCGTCCGGGTCCCGGCGACCCCGAGCTTGACCCAGCTGGTCTGCACGTGGTCCACGGCCCCGTGCAGCATGATCCGCGCCAGGGCGTGGACCGCCACGTTCTCCTCCCGGGTCGGGCCGGGACGCGCCGCCCCCGCGAGGTACAGCGGCGCGCTGCGGTGGACGAACGGCAACGGGACGAACTCGGTGAACCCACCCGTGCGCTCCTGGATCCCCCGGAGCGTCCGCAGATGCGCCACCCAGTGGCGGGGCGTGTCCACGTGGCCGTACATCATCGTCGAGCTCGACCGCAGCCCCACCTCGTGCGCGGTGGTGACGATGTCGATCCACTCCGAGGCGGGCAGCTTGCCCTTGGTGAGCACCCACCGGACCTCGTCGTCGAGGATCTCCGCCGCCGTCCCCGGGATGCTGTCCAGTCCCGCGGCCCTGAGTTCGGTGAGCCACTCCCGCACGCCCGTGCCCGATCGCGCGGCACCGTTGGCGATCTCCATGGGGCTGAACGCGTGGACGTGCATCGAGGGCACCCGTTCCTTGACCGCGCGGACGAGGTCCGCGTATCCGGTCACCGGCAGGTCGGGGTCGATCCCTCCCTGCATGCACACCTCGGTCGCCCCGGCCACGTGCGCCTCGAACGCCCGGTCGGCCACCTCCGCGGAGGAGAGCGAGAACGCGTCGGCATCACCCTTGCGCTGCGCGAAGGCACAGAAGCGACAGCCCGTGTAACAGATGTTGGAGAAGTTGATGTTGCGGTTGACCACGTACGTCACGGTCTCGCCCACCACGTCCGCGCGGATCCGGTCGGCGAGCCCCGCCACGGCGGCCAGTCCGTCGCCGGTAGCGGTCGCCAGCGCCAGGTACTGCTCGTCACCCAGTCCGGCCGGGTCGCGCTCCGCCGCGCGCAGCGCTGCCACGACGTCGGCGTCCGCCCGCTCCGGTTCCAGCGCCGCCGCCCCGAGCTCCGTGGCGCGGGCGCGGATCACGTCCCAGTTGCCGAACGCCTCTCCCACGTCGGACCTGGCGTCGGTGTTGCGCCCCTCGGAGTCGATGGCCGTGTGCAGATCCGTCCGCCCGCTCGAGTCCCAGTCGTCGTCCGGCTCCTGCCAGGGCCGTCCCTGCGGCTGCACCACCTCGTCGTCGTCGCCGACCAGGGCGAGCCCCGTCGCCGGGTCCTCCACCGCGTGGACGTGCCCGGCCACCCTCGGGTCGATCCACGCGTCCCCCGCACGGACGTAGCGCGGGTGCGCGGTGAGTCGCTCCGTCAGGGCCCAGCCCTCGCCCGCCAGATCAGCGGTGAGCTCGTCGAGGTGGGGCCACGGGCGTTCGGGGTTGACGTGATCCGGCGTCAGCGGCGAGATCCCGCCGAGGTCGTCCACCCCCGCCCCGAGCAGCGTCAGGACGTCATCGCGCTCCACCAGGTTGGGCGGGGCCTGCACGGCCACCCGGGGGTCCAGGACCAGTCGGGCCACCGCGATCGCCGCGAGGAACTCGTCCCGACCGGCGTCATCCGCGTCCCGCATCGCCGTGTCCGGCTTGGCGCGGAAGTTCTGCACGATCACCTCCTGCAGGTGGCCGAACTCGCGGGCGAGGCCGGCCAGCGCCAGGAGGCTCTCCGCGCGCTCGGTCCGGTTCTCCCCGATCCCCACGAGGATCCCCGTGGTGAAGGGCACCGCGAGCCGCCCCGCGTCGGTGAGGGTGCGCAGCCGGACCGCCGGGTCCTTGTCCGGGCTGCCGTGGTGACACGCGCCGGGCGTGGTGAACAGGCGGGTCGCCGTGGTCTCGAGCATCATCCCCATCGACGGGGCGACCGGCTTGAGCCTGGACAGCTCGGACCAGGACATGACGCCCGGGTTGAGGTGTGGCAGCAGCCCCGTCTCCTCCAGGACGCGGATCGACATCGCCCGCACGTAGTCGAGCGTCGAGTCGAAGCCTCGGGATTCGAGCCAGTCGCGGGCCTCGGGCCAGCGCTCCTCCGGGCGGTCCCCGAGGGTGAACAGGGCTTCCTTGCAGCCCGCCTCCGCGCCGCGGCGGCAGAGCTCCACCACCTCATCGGGCTCGAGGAACATGCCCTCGCCCGCGGCGCGGAGCTTCCCCGGAACGGTGACGAACGTGCAGTAGTGGCACCGGTCGCGGCACAGCCTGGTGAGTGGGACGAAGACCTTGCGGGAGTAGGTGACGACCCCGGGTCTGCCCTCGTCGACGAGTCGGGCGTCCCGGCGGGCCGCGGCGAGTGCGCCGAGGGTGTCCAGATCCTCCCCGCGCGCCGCGAGGAGGACGGACGCCTCGGTGGCGTCGAGCGTCAGGCCGTCTGCCGCACGCCGAAGGGCGCGCCGCATCGCAGAGGGCGTGGGCTCGGGATCGACAGGTGTCGGGGCGAGGTCCATGACTGTGATGATGCACGACACAGTCGACCCCGCGCCGCCGTGGTGCCCACACCGGTGGTCCCGGGCCCCGTGTACACGCCCTCCCACTAGTCTGGACGGCATGCCCGAAACCGCCGGCCCCCTGCGAAGCAACGGTGACCCGCTCGTGTCGACACCCGCTCGCGGGGCCGGCGGCGCGCACGCCCTGCGGCCACCGGCCACCCCGCCCGTGGAGGAGCCCGCCGACGTCAACGGCGACGGGTTACTGACCTCCAACCGGGTCCTCGTCACCGCCCCCCGGCACCGGATCGAGAAGCGCACGCCGTTCCTGTTCATCATCGAGGGGATCTGGTCGTGGGCGATCCTCGCCGGGCTCCAGGTGGCCTGGTATTTCTGGGGCGACAACGTGATGGCGTTCTGGAACTGGGTCGCACTCGCGGCCACCGTCCCGTACGCGTTCATGTCCATCGTGGTGGCCCCGTGGTGGCGCTACGTCGTGGCGCGCTGGGATGTCTCCGCCACCGCGGTGTGTTCCCGGCAGGGCTGGTGGACCACCCGGTTCCGCATCGCCCCGCTGGCCCGGCTCCAGACCGTCTACACCACCCGCACCTTCTTCGAGCGCTGGTTCGGTCTCGCCACCGTCAACGCCTCGACCGCCTCCGGGCAGGGCACGGTCCAGATCCGGGGCCTGGACCTGGCGGATGCGGAGGAGCTCGCCCGGCATCTGATCGCGATCGCCGACCTCGACACGGAGGACGGGACGTGAGCGGGCGCGACGTCGTCGTCGACGAGCCGGTGAACGACGCCGACGCGGCAGCCCCCGAGATCGACGAGGTGACCGACACCGAACCGGTCACCGGCACGGTCGATCCGGAGGCCCCCTGGGAGCGGCTGTCGTGGCGGATGTTGCTCGTCGACCCGCTCAGTTCGCTCACACGACTCCTGCCGCTGTTCCTGGTCTCCCTGTGGCTCGGGTCCAACCGGAGCAACTACTGGTTCGAGACCATCATCATCTCGATCGTGGTCCTCACCGGTGTTCTCCGGTGGCTGTCCACCAGTTATCAGCTCGGGCGCACCCACATCATCCTCAAGAAGGGCTTCTTCAGCCGTCAGGTGGTGACGGTGGCCCGCAACCGCATCCGCAGTGTGGACACCGAGTCGGATCTGTTCCACCGGGTCCTGCGTGTCTCGATCGTCGAGGTCGGGACGGGCCGTGTGGACTCCGGCAAGTCCGAGGCCGAACGATTCCGTCTCAATGCGATCGACACGAAACTGGTCGAGCCTCTGCGGGACGACCTGCTGGCGCATCGCCGAGCGCTCGACCCCTCCCTGGACACGGAGGACGAGGAGCTGTGGGGGTCGAAGTACGGCGAGGACATCGCCCAGTGGCGGATCACCTGGTCACGGTTCGCCCCCTTCTCCTTCATCGGCTTCGGTGTCCTGCTCTCCCTCTGGCTGCTCACGTGGCAGATGGGCGACATGCACGACCGCATCATGCATCTCGCGCTGGTCGAGAGCACCGTCGACTGGCTCGACTCCCTGGGCCAACCGTGGACCGTCGTGGGCAAGGCCGTCGCGATCTGGATGGTGGCGGGCGTCCTGGCCGTGATCACCTACGCCATCCGCTACGGCAAGTACGCACTCACCGACCGCGGCCGGGTCCTCTACGTCCAGAACGGGATACTCCGTCGCAAGCACCAGGCGCTCGACAAGGCCCGGCTCCGCGGTGTCGAGATGCGCCTGCCGGTGTACCTGCGGATGCTCGGCGGCGGACGACTCGAACCCGTCATGACCGGCACCAAGAAGGGGGCCACCGCCTCCACACTGCTACCGCAGGCCCCGCTGAAGGACGTGCGCCGTGTGGCGATCCGCATCCTCGGCGACGAGACGCCCGTGACGGTGCGACTGCGGCGCCATCCGTGGAAGGCCGCCCGCCGGCGGATCACCCGCGGCCTCCTGCCGTTCTGGGTGGTCGCGGCCCTCATCATCCTGGTGCGGATCGATTCGGGCCCGTCCGCCGACGTCTGGGTCTACTGGGGCATCCCGGGCGCCCTGGTGTTCTTCCTGGCGCTGTCCGTCGACCGGATCCGCATGCTCGGGCACGCTCTGTTGCCCGACGCACTGGTGACCTCGCACGGGTCGTGGACAGCCAAGCGCTCGGTTATCGAGGCCGACGGGATCATCGGTTGGACGGTCACCCAGTCGGTCTTCCAGCGCACGGCGGGCGTCGCCTCCGTCGCGGCCGCCACACCGGCGGGCAACGGCGTCTACTCGGTCATGGACATCCACGCCGACGAGGCCTGGGCACTCGCGGAGGAATTGACGCCGGGGATCACCGACGTCTGGTTCCACGAGGACGACAACGACGCCGTGGGAGCGGTCTCACCGTCGATGGGTGTCCGCCGCCCCGGCTGAGCGCCCGAAGAACGCGATCCACAGCGGGATGAGCCCGCCGACCGCCAGGAGCGCCAGGCCGCGGAGCCCGATGGGCACCGGCATGTCCCCGCCGGGGCCGAGGTCGACCGCCACCAGGGTGATGATCCAGACCAGCGCCGGGAACGCCGCGACGATCGGCCGGTCCGACCACGACGCGGCCACCCGGACCAGGAGAAGCGACCACGCGCCCGCGGCGAGGACGCTGATCGGCACCGGCACGGGCCCCACGTACATCGTGAGCCAGGCCGCGGCGACCACGCAGCTCGTGGCCGCGCCCACGGCGAGGAGGACCAGGGCGACTCCGAGCTCGACGGTCGACAGGACACGGGGCGGTGCGGGGGTCTCCGCCGGCGGCCCCGGCGCGGACGGGGCGGTCACGAGTCCGACCTCCCCAGCCCGTCGAGCAGGTGCGCCGTCCCGGGTGTGCAGGGCCGGTAGTGTCCGTCCCGCGCCGAGAGGTCGCGGGAGACATACCACTCCGCCTGCGGCACCGGCTGGAGCACCCCGTTGGTCAGCGCGAGGAACCACGGGCCTCCCTCGGCTCCGGGGACGAGCTCGAGTTGGGTGGCGTGGGCGGTGAGCGCCTCGAGCTTGGCGGCATACGCGGAGTCGTCCAGTTCCACTCTGTGGGTGAGCCGCGAGTCCGGGACCGCGGGGAGCTCGTCCTCGGCGGGGTGGCGCAGGTGCGACGGGGGTGCGGGGTGCCGGGCGGACAGGGTCGATCGCGCGGTGACCGTCCACGCCACCCTCCGGGGCCGGTGGTCGGTGCGCTCGAGCGCCTCGTGGGTCACCTCGTGGGCCCGGATGTGGTCCGGGTGGCCGTACCCCCCGTGCGGGTCGTACGTGACCACGAGGTCGGGCCGCCACCGGTCGATGACGGACACCATCTCCCCGAGCGCCGCGTCACCGGAGTTCACGAACGCGCGCAGGTGGTCGGCGGACGGCGTCCCGGCCATTCCCGAGTCCCGCCACCGCCCGGCCCCGCCCAGGAACTCCGGCCCCTCGACCCCCAGGGCACGCAGGGCCCCGGCGAGCTCGGACACCCGGTACCCACCGAGTTGATCCGCCCGGTCCGCCGCCAACTGAGCCCAGCGGTCCCCGAGGATCTCCCCCTCCTCGCCGAGGGTGCAGGTGAGCACCATGACTTCCGCGCCGGCTCCCGTCAGCGCGGCGAGCGTCCCTCCGGTGGTGATGGTCTCGTCATCGGGGTGCGCGTGGACGAACAGCGCCCTGACGCCGGTGCCGTCGGGTGTCGCTCCGGACTCGGTCATTCCGTCCTCCTCCAGGTGGGTGCGTTGTCGAAGACGTCGGCGACCGTGTCCTCCGCGCTGCCGGGCCCGACGACCGTCCCCGTCTCCAGCGAGTCGGTGGACAACAGGTACGACGGCCGGACCAGCGGAACCCTCAGCGCCAGGTCGGCGACGAGCCCGCCGGCTTCCGCCAGGGAGGCGCGGGAACCGTCCCCGTCCTCGAGCGCCCGGTCGATCGCACCGTCGAGTTCCGCATCGCAGACGCCGTACACCCCGCTGGTGCGCGCCGGGGCGGCGGTGCCGATCGTGCGGGGCGGCGTGGACGTGGTGGCGGACGACGTGGTGGTCTCCGGCGTGCGCGGCGTGGTGGTGGTCCCGGTGTCGGGCTCGGGCGGGGTGAGGCTCGGCACGGTCGTGGGTGGGCGGCGTGCCGTGGGGGCGCCGGCCCCCGGGGCCGTGTCCTCGGCCGCGCACGCGAACCTGGACGCGGCCGCGACCCCGGGGTCGCCGTCGACGCGTTGCCAGCCCACCACTGCGTCGACCAGGCCGTGCGGCAGCGCGTCGGCGTACAGAGCGACCGCATCGAGTTCCCACACGCGTGCGCCGACCCCCGCCGCACGGAGCTGGTCCGCGACCGTGTACGCGGCGGTCGCGGCGCGGGGGTCTTCCTCCTGGACCCCGAGCGTCACGCTCAACGGGGTCCCGTCGCGTTCCCAGCGCCCCTCCACGCGGTGGTATCCGGCAGCGGCGAGTTCGCGCTCGACGGCCGGCTGGTCCACCGCGCCGCCGGGCGGCTCGGCGGGGAACGGGAACCCGGTCACCGAGGGGGCGGACTCGCCGGTGACGATCCGGCCGACCACCTCCGGTCCGACGGCGGCCGACACGGCCCGCCGGATGGCGGCTTCCGACATCGTCGGGGCGACGGTGTTGAAGCCGAGTTCGAGTTGCAGTGCGCCACCGACGTCCCGGCTCGCGACCCCGGGCACCGTGTCAGCGACGTCGGAGGCCCTGGGGGTGGCGGAGACCAGCGAGGCGGAACCCGGCCCGCTCCGCAGCGTGGCCCCGAGTTGCCCGGCGCCCGTCGCGCGGCGCACGACGAGCTGGTCGAGCTCGGGTGCGTCCGCCCAGTACCGGTCGTTGCGGACGAACTCGAGCTCCCCCCGGCCCACGTCGGCGGTGCGGACCATGAACGGGCCCGCACTCATGACGGGCAGCCGGGCCATCGCCCCGAGGAACCCCTCGGGCGCGTCCTTGAGGATATGCCCCGGCAACAGGTGGGAGAACAGTGTCTGCCAACGGTCCGGTAGCGCGTCGAACTCCACGTCGACCACTTTTCCTCCGGCGCCCGCCCGCACGTTCTCGATCCGGTCGTAGGCGGCCGGGTCGACGACGCCGGGCTGCGTGGTCATCTGCTGCCACAGGTATTCGAAGTCCTCGGCGGCCACGGGGACACCGTCCGACCACTGCGCGCGCGGGTCGATCGTGTACCTGACGGTGTCGGGGGCGTCGGGCAGCGGTTCCGCCGAGTCGAGGAGGGCGCGGTTGAGCTCGGGCCCGTCCGGCCCCGGGACGAACGCGCTGGGCAGGAGGAGCGACGCGACGAGGTCCGTGTCGACGCCCTGGTCCGACAGGAGGTGCGGGTTGAACCCCTCCTCGACCCTGTCGAGGGCGAGCAGGGCCCCCTCGGTAGAGCGTCCGACGTCCTCGTCGTCGGACCGCTCCTCCCCGACCACGGTGGGCGGTGGCGGGTCCGCGACGCAGCCCGTGACGACGACGAGGGAGAGCGCGGCCGCGACCGACGCGGTCGCCCGTCGCCCGGCTCGCGCCCTCCTCGTGGTCACCTGTCCCCCGTCGGTCGGTGCGGCTACTGGTTGCGCGCCTTGGCGCGGCTGCGGGCCTTGGCCCGCTCGGTGGCTGTCAGCAGCACCTTACGCACGCGGATGGCCTCCGGTGCGACCTCGACACACTCGTCGAGCGCACAGAACTCCATGGCCTCCTCCAGCGACAGGTTCTTGTGCTTGGACAGCGTCTCGGTGGCATCCGAGGACGCCGCCCGCATGTTGGTGAGCTTCTTCTCCTTGGTGATGTTGACGTCCATGTCCTCCTGTCGGGGGTTCTCCCCCACCACGACGCCCTCGTACACCTCGGAGCCCGGCTCGATGAAGAAGTCACCCCGGTCGGCGAGCCCCAGGAGTGCGAAGGTCGTCGCCTTGCCCGCGCGGTCCGAGACCAGGGAACCGGTGTGACGCGACCGGATCTCGCCGGCCCACGGCTCGTACCCGGCGGAGACCGAGTTGGCGATGCCGGAGCCGCGGGTCTCCGTCATGAACGTCGTCCGGAACCCGATGAGGCCGCGGGCGGGGACCAGGAACTGCATCCGTACCCAGCCGGAGCCGTGGTTGCTCATCTGCTCCATGCGCCCCTTGCGGGCCGCCATGAGCTGGGTCACCGCGCCCAGGTGCTCCTCGGGCACGTCGATGGTCATGTCCTCCATCGGCTCGTGCAGCTTGCCGTCGATCGTCCGGGTGACCACCTGGGGCTTGCCCACGGTGAGCTCGAAGCCTTCACGACGCATGGTCTCCACCAGGACCGACAGCGCCATCTCTCCGCGACCCTGCACCTCCCAGTCGTCCGGACGCTCGGTGTCCAGGACCTTGAGCGCGACATTGCCCACGAGCTCCTGGTCGAGGCGCGCCTTGACCATCCGGGCGGTGAGCTTGATGCCGCCGTTCCGGCCGGCGAGCGGAGAGGTGTTGACGCCGATGGTCATGGAGATCGCCGGCTCGTCCACCGTGATGTCGGGCAGGGCGACCGGGTTGTCGGGATCCGCGAGGGTGTCCCCGATCATGATCTCGCCGATGCCGGCCACGGCCACGATGTCCCCGGCCACGGCCTCGTCGGCCGGGACGCGATCGACGCCGACCGTCTTGAGCAGTTCGGAGATCCGGACCGATTTGGTCTCGGAGCCGCCGTCGGGCAGGTGGTGGATCCAGGCGACCTGTTGGCCCTTGCGGAGGCGACCGTTGTGGATCCGGACGAGTCCGATCCGGCCGAGGAAGTTGGACGCGTCGAGGTTGGTGACGTGTGCCTGCAGTGGTGCGTCGGCGTTTCCGCGCGACGCCGGGATCACGTCGTAGAGCAGGGTGAACAGCTCGTCCAGGTTCTCGGCGTCTGGGGCCTCACCGTTGGCGGGTTGGGTGGTCGAGGCCTTGCCCGCGCGGCCCGAGGCGAAGACCACGGGCAGCTCGAGGGCGTGCTCGGCCGCCGCCTGGGCCTCCTCGTCCTCGAGGTCCGCCGCGAGATCGAGGAGGAGGTCCTGCGCATCCTCGACCACTTCGTCGATCCGGGCGTCTGGACGGTCCGTCTTGTTGACCACGATGATCACCGGCAGCGAGGCCGCGAGCGCCTTGCGCAGGACGAACCGCGTCTGCGGGAGCGGGCCCTCGGAGGAGTCGATGAGAAGGACCACGCCGTTGACCATGGACAGTCCGCGCTCCACCTCGCCGCCGAAGTCCGCGTGCCCGGGGGTGTCGATGATGTTGAGTACGAGGTCGGCTCCCCCGGCTCCGGCACCGGGCCGTCGGACCGCGGTGTTCTTGGCGAGGATCGTGATCCCCTTCTCGCGTTCGAGGTCGCCGGAATCCATGACCCTGTCCACGAGCTCCGCGCGTTCGTCGAACGCTCCGGACTGGCGCAGCATGGCGTCGACGAGTGTCGTCTTTCCATGGTCGACGTGCGCGACGATCGCGACGTTGCGGAACTCGGTCAGTGCCATACGGTGGGTACTCCCTGGAGGCGTTCGGCACCCTGGGCGGCTCCGGGCCGCCGGGCGCGTGGTGGGGACCGGCGGGATACCCCACTCGATCCACAGGCGCGTCCGGTCGAGCGCGCGTGCGGATCCACTTTACCCGCATCCCTTCCCTACTCCGATTCCCGGAACTACCGCGCCCCACGAGAAGCGCGAGCTGTTATTTACATCACCAGTCACATCTGTAACACTGGCCCCACATACCACCATCGGGTCGCTCCCGGGTAGGCGCCCGGGGCACGGCCTGTGAGAACATCGAGCGGTCGACACGTCGGCCCCGCCGACACGTCCGCCCGCCCCACCGAAGAAATGGACTCGCCAGTGATCCGCGACTCGCTCAGGACCCCGCTCAGGACCGTCGGCCTCGGCGCCGTCGCCGCGATGGCCGTCTCCCTGGCTATCCCGGTCTCCGCCGGAGCCCAGTCACTCGACCCTCTGGGCCGCCCCACCGAGCCGGTACTCCAGGCCATGGAGAACCTGGGCGAGCAGCAGTGGATCCCCGAGGACACCCGCGGGACCATCGCCCGCCTCGTCGGCTTCTTCCGCGGCACCGGGGAGCCGGGCACCCCGATCCCCGAGAACGGCCCCGGCCTCGCACAGTTCGCCTACCCGACGATCATGCAGAACTGCATCGGGGCCGAGGAGACCGCGGTCGGCGCCGCCACGGCGATCCCCGGCCCGGCCGACCTCCCGGTGCCCGGCGTTCCGCACGGCCAGCTCGGCTTCGTCTTCACCGCACTCGGCACCGAGGGGGTCGCCGAGCACCAGGCGCAGCCCATGACCGTCGAGTGGCTCAACATCAACAACGGTCGCCGTGGCAGCACTCCCCTGACCTACAACGGGATCAACGAGGAGGGGCCGGCGACCGTCAACGGTGTCGCCGACACGGGCCCGGGCCAGGTCCTGATGCTGCTCCAGGGTGGCGTCACCACCAACCTCGAGAACGAGGGGACCGCCGATTGCGTCGCCGTCCCGACGGTGGGGACCGCCTTCGTCCAGTGACGCACGGCGACACCGGACCCGACGACCCCCGCCGTCACCTCGAGCAGGCCCGCTCCGCGCTCGCCGGAGACGGGCCTCTCGTGGTCCTGTCCGGCGCCGGCATGAGTGCCGAGAGCGGGGTCCCCACCTTCCGCGACGCCCGGACCGGACTGTGGGCACGCTACGACCCCACGGAACTCGCCAGCCCCGACGCCTGGCGGCGCGACCCCGACACGGTGTGGGCGTGGTACCGCTGGCGCGAGCACCTCGTCGCGCGGGCCGAGCCCAACGCCGGACACCTGGCCGTGGCTCGCGCCGCCGAGGGCCGAGAGGTCGTGGTGGTCACCCAGAACGTCGACGACCTCCACGAGCGTGCCGGCTCGCCCCTCGTGCACCACGTCCACGGCAGCCTGTTCGCCCACCGGTGCGAGACGTGCGAACTCGCCGCCGACGCCGGGCCGGCGCCGGAGGACCCCGTCGAACGTCTCGCCCCACCGGTGTGCCGCTTCTGCGGCGGGCGCGTGCGCCCCGGGGTGGTCTGGTTCGGTGAAAACCTCCCCGCCGCGCCGTGGGAGGCCTCGCTCCGCGCGATCGACTCCGCGTCCGCGGTCCTCGTCATCGGCACCTCCGGGCTGGTCCACCCGGCCGCGTCGCTGCCGGACCTCGCCGCCGAGAACGGCACGCCCGTCGTCGAGGTCAACCCCGGGGACTCCGGCCTCGGCCCCGCGGTCACGGCCCACGTCCGCGCCACCGCGGGCGACGCGGTCCCCGCGCTCCTGCAGCGGTGAGCCGCTAAAGGCGGCTCACCTCAGCGCCGGGATGACCTGACGTTCGAACAGCTCGAGCCCCGAGGTGTCGCCGGCGACCTCGGGGAAGTAGAACACCCCATAGCCGAGCCCGGCATCGGCCAGTGCGGTGAGCTTCTCGACGATCTGCTCGGGCGTGCCCACCGCGGGCAGCCCCTGATAGCCGCGGAGTTCGCGGTCCGCCCGCTCGGTTCCGGCAAACCGGGCGATGCGGTCGTGCAGGAAGGCCAGTCTGTCGGCGACGTCCCGCTCGGTCTCGCCGATCGCGACGTTGTAGTTGGCCGTCCGGGTGATCTCTGCCGGATCCCGGCCGATGTCCGCGCAGTGACGGAGCAACACCTCGGACTTGCGCGCGAACCCCTCGGGGCTGCCGTCGAAATTGGTGTAATCGGCGTACCGGGCCGCGGTGCGGAGCGTCTTGCGCTCGCCGCCGCCGGCGATCCACAGCGGGATCCCGTCCCCCTGGAGCGGACGCGGCTGGACGATCGCGCCGTCGACCCGGAAGTGCCGGCCCCGGAAACTCACCTCACCGGCTCGCCACGCCTCACGCATGATCTGCACGCCCTCGTCGAGCATCGCGATGCGCTCGCCGGCCGAGGGGAACCCGTACCCGTACGCCTCCCACTCGTGCTGGTACCAGCCGGCGCCGATCCCCATCTCGACCCGGCCGCCCGAGATCATGTCGACCGTCGAGGCCGTCTTGGCCAACAGCGCGGGATTGCGGTAGCCGATGCACGTGCACATCTGGCCCAGCCGGACCCGCGAGGTGGCGGTGCCGAGCCCGGCCATGAGGCTCCACGCCTCGTGCGTCGCCTCGCCGGCGGTGAGCGGCGCGGTGTGCATGTGGTCATAGACCCACACCGACTCCCAGGGGCCGGCATCCGCGCGGCCCGCGAGCCCGGTGATCGCGGACCAGTGGTCGACGGGCGCCACATCGACCAGGTCGAGCCGCCAGCCCTGAGGGAGGAACAGCCCGAATCGCATGGCCCGAGCCTAGCGCCGCCCGGCCGGGACGAGCGCTGATAGCCACCCGTGTTTGCGACACAAATTCCCTTAGGTTAGGTTTGGCTAACAGCAGAGCTGCCGTCGAACTCGGCGGATGGACTGTTCCCATCGTCACCCCCAAGGAAGTAATGATTTCTACACGACTCCGTATCGGCGCTGCCCTCAGCGCACTCGCTCTCGGCCTCACCGCCTGCGGCTCCGACGCCACCGAGGACACCTCGGCCGCGGCGTCCGGCGAGTCGACCACTATCGAGGTCGAGGACAACAACGGCACCCAGACGGTCACAGTCCCTCCCCGCTCGGTCGTGGCGACCGACAACCGGACGTTCGAGACGCTCTCGGACTGGGGCGTGGAGCTCTCGGCGGCGGCCGTGAGCCTGATGCCCGATACGATCCCGTACAGCCAGGACGAGGAGATCATCGACCTCGGCAGCCACCGCGAGCCCGACCTCGAGTCCGTCGTCGCCGCGGATCCCGACCTCATCGTCAACGGTCAGCGCTTCACCCAGTACACCGACGACTTCGCGGAACTGGTCCCCGAGGCGACCATCCTCACGCTCGACCCGCGCGACGATGAGCCGTTCGACGCCGAGCTCAAGCGTCAGACCTCGGTGCTCGGCGAGGTCTTCGGCAAGGAGTCCGAGGCGGAGCAGCTGAACTCCGAGCTCGACGCCGCCATCGAGCGCGTCAAGGCCGCGTACCAGCCCGGTGACACGGTCATGGGCCTGATCACCTCGGGTGGCGACATCGGATACGTCACCCCGAGCACCGGCCGCACCATCGGCCCGATGTTCGACATCTTCGACTTCGCGCCCGCGCTCGAGGTCGACGAGGGCTCGGACAACCACCAGGGCGACGACATCTCGGTCGAGGCGATCGCCGACTCCGACCCGGACATCGTCCTGGTCATGGACCGGGACGCCGGCACGTCCACCGGGTCTGACGATCCCGCCTACCGCCCTGCCAACGAGCTCATCGCCGACTCGGAGGCGCTCCAGTCCGTGACCGCGGTGCAGGACGAGAACATCGTCTACATGCCCGCCGACACCTACACCAACGAGGGCATCCAGACCTACACCGAGTTCTTCAACACTCTCGCCGACGAGCTCGAAGCGAACAGCTGATCTCCCGACAGCGCTCGCACGAGGGTGGGACCGCCGTGACCGGCGGTCCCACCCTCGTCGTCGTCCACCCGGCGCCGCGCAGCCGGGACGATCGGCCGACGACCCCGTGACGACACGATTGACGACTACACCGTGACGACTTCCTCGACCTCACCACCACCTGACACCTCACGTGCCGACGCCGGAGCCCGCCCCGGGCCCCGCAGCACAGGTCGTCTCTTCGACTGGAAACTCCTCGTCGGGTTCCTCGTCGTGGCGGCCCTGTTGGCACTGTCGTTGTTCACCGGCGTGTACAACGTCTTCGGAACAGACGACGGCGCCGAGATGTTCGGGATCACCAGGGTCCCCCGGACGATCGCCCTCGTGCTGGCAGGCGCGGCGATGGCGATGTCCGGCCTGGTGATGCAGCTGCTCACCCAGAACCGGTTCGTCGAGCCCACCACGACCGGCACCACCGAGTGGGCGGGGCTGGGACTGCTCGCCGTCCTGATCTTCTTTCCCGGCGCGGACATCCTGACGCGGATGATCGGCGCCGTCATCGCCGCGTTCGTCGGAACGATGATCTTCTTCCTGTTCCTGCGTCGCGTCTCGCTGCGCTCGTCGCTCATCGTGCCGATCGTCGGGATCATGCTCGGCGCGGTGGTCGGCTCCGTCTCCACGTTCATCGCGTTGCAGAGCGACATGCTGCAGAGCCTGGGAATCTGGTTCGCCGGCAGCTTCACCTCGGTCATCCGCGGGCAGTACGAGGTGCTCTGGATCGTGGCGCTCGTCGGGGTCGCGGTGTTCTTTGTCGCCGACCGCTTCACCGTCGCCGGTCTCGGCCAGGAGATCTCGACCAACGTCGGGCTCAACTACAACCGCATCCTGCTGCTCGGGACCATACTGATCTCCGTCGCGACCGGGGTGGTGACGGTGGTCGTCGGCAACCTCCCGTTCCTGGGCCTCATCGTCCCCAACGTCATCTCGATGGTGCGAGGAGACGATCTCCGGAGCAACCTCCCCTGGGTGTGCCTGCTCGGCATCGGCATCGTCACGGTCTGCGATCTGGTGGGCCGGACGATCATCAGACCGTTCGAGGTGCCCGTCTCTCTCATCCTCGGGATAGTCGGTGCGGTCGTGTTCGTCGCCCTTCTGCTGAGGCAGCGGCGTCATGGGTAGGCGCACGGCGACCGACGTCAGATCCGGGTCGGCCCCGGAGGCCGCGCTGTCGCGCGAGGACCGGCGCTCGGGGCCGCTCCCGACCACCCGGGCGCGGCGACGCTACTGGATCGTGTTGACGGCCCTCATCGTGCTCGCGGTGGGCTTCGCCTTCGGGATCCTCGCCTGGGACAACCCGATGCCGGTCGGCTCCTCCGGCTTCTGGCGGATCGCCGGACTCCGCGGCACGACCGTCATCGTCATGATGGTGGTGGCGCTGTGCCAGGCGGTCGCGACGGTCAGCTTCCAGACCGTGACCAACAACCGGATCATCACGCCGTCGATCATGGGGTTCGAGGCCCTCTACGTGGCCATCCAGACCTCGGCGGTGTACTTCCTCGGCGCGGTCGGGCTCGTCGCATTGACCGGGCTGCCCCAGTTCGCCCTCCAGGTCGCGTTGATGGTCGGACTGTCGGTTCTGCTCTACGGGTGGCTGCTCTCCGGAAAATACGCGAATATCCAGGTGATGCTCCTCATCGGCATCATCATCGGTGGCGGGCTCGGTTCGGTGTCCACCTTCATGCAACGTCTGCTCACTCCTAGCGAGTTCGACATCCTCACCGCCCGGTTGTTCGGCTCGATGGCCAACGCCGAGACCTCGTATTTCCCGTTGGCGATCCCTCTGTGCCTGATCGCCGCGACGATGCTGTGGCTCAGCTCCAGACGGCTCAACGTGGTGGCCCTGGGCAAGGACATCACGCAGAACGTCGGCCTCAATCACCGCGCCGAGGTGATGCGGACCCTGTTCTTCGTCTCCATCCTCATGGCGGTGTCCACCGCGCTGGTCGGCCCGATGACCTTCCTCGGCTTCCTCATCGCGACGCTGGCCTACCAGTTCGCCGACAGTTACGACCACCGATACATCTTCCCGGTGGCCGCGCTCCTCGGGTTCGTCGTCCTGGCCGGCGCCTACTTCATCATGAAGAACATCTTCTACGCCCAGGGAGTCGTCTCGATCCTCATCGAGGTCATCGGCGGGTCGGTCTTCCTCTTCGTCATCCTCAGAAAGGGGCGTCTGTGATCTCGCTCAGCAACGTCACCAAGCACTACTCCAGCGACGTCACCATCGGTCCGGTCGACCTGGAGATCCCCCGTGGCGGGATCACCGCGCTGGTCGGACCCAACGGCGCAGGGAAGTCCACGTTGCTCACCATGGTCGGACGGCTTCTGGGCCTGGACGAGGGGGTGATCGAGGTCGCCGGCTACGACGTGACGACGACGGCGTCCAAGGACCTCGCGAAGATCCTGTCCATCCTGCGACAGGAGAACCACTTCATCACCCGCCTGACGGTGCGACAGCTCGTCGGCTTCGGCAGGTTCCCGTACTCCAAAGGCCGTCTGACGACAGCCGACGAGGAGGTCATCTCCCGCGCCATCGACTTCCTCAACCTCTCCGACCTCGAACAGCGGTACCTCGACCAGCTCTCGGGGGGCCAACGCCAGCGTGCGTACGTGGCGATGGTGCTGTGCCAGGAGACCGACTATCTACTCCTCGACGAGCCCCTCAACAACCTCGACATGAAGCACTCCGTGCAGATGATGAAGCATCTCCGCGGCGCCGCCGAGGAACTCGGGCGCACCATCGTGATCGTCCTCCACGACATCAACTTCGCCTCGCACTACGCCGACCACATCTGCGCGGTCAAACACGGTCGCGTCGTCGAGTTCGGCACCCCCGCCGAGATCATGACTGACACGCTCCTGAGCCGGGTGTTCGAGACTCCCGTGAAAGTCATCGACGGCCCCGACGGCGCCCTGGCCTGCTACTACTGAGCGGAGCCGACCGGATGCGGGGAGCAGTACGATCCCCCACAATCGATGGCATGGACACCGAGCGTGAATACGACCAGGACACCGTCGGCGACTACGACGTGAACACCCTCGACGGCAGCGAGGGCCTGGACGCCGACGCGATCACGACCGACGGCGAGGACCTCACCGCGGACGCCCCGGAAACGTGGAAGCCCGCGGATGAGGACGAGAGCCACGACGAGAGGTTGCGTGCCGAACGCCCGGACGTCGGCGAGTCCGACGGCCCGACGCATCCGGTCGACCCGGCCGGGCCCGACGACGAGCCCCGGGACCAGATCGACCAGCTCGACCCGGAGGGCGAGACCCGCGTTCTGGGCGAGGACTGAGGAGCCGGCCGAGGTAGACGTGACGGGAGGCGGACGCGATGCCTGACGACCCGGTACTCCGCGCGATGCGGGCACAGGATCGTCGCCGCTTCCTCCCCGCGGACGTCGTGGACGAGTACCAGCGCGACGAGCCCCTCCCGATCGGCTTCGGTCAGACCAATTCGCAGCCCTCCACGGTGGCGCGGATGCTCACCCTGCTCGAGACCTTCCAGGGCATGCGCGTCCTGGACGTGGGGTCGGGCAGCGGGTGGACGTCGGCCATACTCGCCGAGCTCGGCGGCCCGGACACGCGTGTGTTCGCCGTCGAGCTGGTCCCCGAACTGGTCGAACGCTCACGCGCGGTCGTCCCCGCGCACCGGGTCAGCGTGCACCGGGCCGAGCCCGGCGGGGTGCTCGGACTGCCCGGCTACGGTCCGTTCGACCGCATCCTCGTCTCCGCGATGGCCGACTCGATGCCCGAGCAACTGACCGACCAGCTCGCGGACGGCGGTGTGATGGTCGCCCCCTGGGCGGATGTCATGCACCGGGTGCGCCGCTCCGGCGGCGAGCTGGAGGTCAGCGCACACGACGGCTACCGCTTCGTCCCGCTCCGGTAGCCGGCCGCCCTCACCCCCTCCCACCACCCGATGCGCCGCCCCGACGAGGTGGGATTATCCTGGGTTCACCACTGATGTCACGCGAGTTCCAGGAGCCGACGATGGCCGACTTCCTCTACGAGGACCTCCTCCCTGTCGGCGAGGACACCACCGAGTACCGCCTCCTCACCACGGAGGGGGTCTCCACGGTCGAGGGGCCGGACGGCACCACGTTCCTGCGGGTGGCCCCGGAGGCGATCCGCCTGCTCACCGAGACGGCCATGCACGACATCTCCCACTACCTCCGTAGCGACCACCTGGCGCAGGTCGCCTCGATCCTCGACGACCCGGAGGCCAGCGAGAACGACAAGTTCGTGGCGCTGGACCTGCTCAAGAACGCCAACATCGCCGCGGGCGGCGTCCTGCCGATGTGCCAGGACACTGGGACCGCGATCGTCAAGGGCGAGCGTGGCCAGCACGTCCTCACCACCGGGCCCGACGAGGAATCGGTGGCCCGGGGCGTCTACGACGCCTTCACCAGACTGAACCTGCGGTACTCGCAGAACGCGCCGATCACCATGTGGGAGGAGAAGAACACCGGGACCAACCTCCCCGCCCAGATCGAGATCGGCGCCGACACCACGCCGGGTCACGAGAACTCCTACGAGTTCCTCTTCATGGCCAAGGGCGGCGGCTCGGCCAACAAGTCCTTCCTGTACCAGGAGACCAAGGCGATCCTCAACCCCGATCGGATGATGCAGTTCATCGAGGAGAAGATCCGCTCGCTCGGGACCGCGGCATGCCCGCCGTATCACCTGGCGATCGTCGTCGGGGGGACCTCGGCCGAGTACACGGTCAAGACCGCCAAGCTGGCCTCCGCCCACTACCTCGACGAGCTCCCCCGCGAGGGCGACATCACCGGGCGGGGCTTCCGTGACGTCGAACTCGAGGAGAAGGTCTTCGAGCTCACCCAACAGATCGGCATCGGCGCCCAGTTCGGCGGGAAGTACTTCTGCCACGACGTCCGCGTGGTCCGTCTGCCCCGCCACGGAGCATCCCTGCCCGTGGCCATCGCCGTGTCCTGCTCGGCGGATCGTCAGGCCAGGGCCAAGATCACGCCCGAGGGCGTGTTCCTCGAGCAGCTCGAGTTCAACCCGGGCCAGTACCTGCCCGCGACCACGGACGCCGAACTCGACGCCGCGACCGATGGCATCTCGGGGACGGGTAAGGGAGCGGCGGTCCGGATCGACCTCACCAAGCCGATGCCCGAGATCCTCGGGGAACTGAGCAAGCACCCGGTCAAGACCCGGCTGTCACTGACCGGCCCCCTCGTGGTGGCCCGGGACATCGCCCACTCCAAGATCAAGGAGCGCCTCGACGCGGGCGAGGAGATGCCGCAGTACCTCAAGGACCACCCCGTGTACTATGCCGGCCCCGCCAAGACGCCCGAGGGCATGCCGTCCGGGTCGTTCGGCCCCACCACGGCGGGACGGATGGACTCGTACGTCGAGCAGTTCCAGGCCGCGGGCGGCTCCATGGTGATGCTGGCCAAGGGCAACCGGTCCGCGCAGGTCACCGACGCCTGCGCGACCCACGGTGGCTTCTACCTCGGCTCCATCGGCGGCCCGGCCGCGCGCCTGGCCCAGGACTGCATCAAGCACGTCGAGGTCCTCGAGTACGAGGAGCTCGGCATGGAAGCGGTGTGGAAGATCGACGTCGAGGACTTCCCCGCGTTCATCGTCGTCGACGACAAGGGCGAGGACTTCTTCGCGCATACCGGCGAGGTCACGCTCACGATCGGTAAGCGCCCCGGACTGTAGGCGGCGACCGCCCAGCCGGGCCCCGGACCTCCGTCGGACGCCCTTGCGTTCCTCCTTCCGGAGATCGGAGAACCAACGGCTCTGTGTGCAACCCTATGCCCGTCCCCGGAGCGGAACAGACCGAGCGGGACCGTGTTCCGACACGCCGGGCACACAGTAAACACACAGGTCAACATGGGTTTACACAATGGTGACCTGAATAGTCCCTTGTCATTGACCGGCACACAATAGCGTTGTGCACGACCGAGTTTGGTTGAGCAACGGAAAGGAATCCTGATGCGTAGAACCGTGATCGCCGCGACCGCAGCAGCCGTCCTCGCACTGTCCGCCGCGTGCGGCTCCGACGACGCCTCGGACATGGCGGACAACGCCACCCAGGCCGCGGGTGACGCAGTGTCCAGCGCCACCGAGGCAGCCGGCGGCGAAGGCGGCGCCGACGGCGAGGCCGGTGCCGAGGGTGAATCCGCCGAGGGCGAGGCCGGAGCCGACGGCGAGGCCGGTGCCGACGGCGAGGCCGGTGCCGACGGCGAGTCGGGCGCGACCGGCGAGATGGGAACCATCGCCCTCGCGGACGGCTCCGAGGTCGAGGTGCCCGCCGGGATCGCCCAGAAGTACGAGGAGATCCAGGGCACGAGCGACCACCTCGGCGCCCCTGCCGGTGAGGCCCAGGAGGTCGCGGGCGGCCAGATGGTCGAGTTCGAGGGCGGCACGCTGGTCCAGAACCCCGACGGGGAGGCGTTCCTGGTCCAGGGCGTCATCCTCGAGGAGTACATGGCCAACGGCGGGCCGGACAGCGAGCTCGGCTTCCCCACCACGGACGAGACGCCCACCGAGACGGGCTTCATCTCGACGTTCGACAATGGCGAGATCACGTTCGATCTCTCGACCGAGCAGGCCACCGTCCAGCAGAACTGACGCGTCCCGCACGGGATAACCTCTCGCCGCCCGACCGGGTGGGGTCACCGCACTCCACCTGGTCGGGCGGCGGTGTGTCCGGGGGGTATTAGGATGATGACAATCCGCTTCGGTGTCAGAAGAGCGAAAGGACCCCGGCCATGCCCCGGCTCGCCCGAGCAGTCGCTGCACTCACCGTCGCCGGTGCCGTCGCGGCCTCCCTCGCCTCCTGCTCCTCGGAGGACGCCGGCAACGACGGCGACGGCCCCGCCGCGACCGTGACGACCGCCCCGGCAACGACGACGAGTACGGCCCCCGTCACCGGGACCGACGGCGAGCCGGTGGACCTGCCGGCACCTGTCGCCGACCGGTGGTCGGAGCTCGGCGGCCCGGACTCGGGCCCGGGCCTCCCGACCGGACCCGCCACCGAGGTCGAGGGCGGGTCGGTCACAGAGTTCGAGCACGCGATGATCGTCCTCGACCGGGATGGCCGGGCGTTCGTCGTCCAGGGGGAGATCGCCGACGCGTACCGGGACTCCGGCGGGCCGGCCGGCGAGCTCGGTTTCCCGACCTCGGACGAGGCCACCACCGACGGCGGCTGGATCTCGACCTTCGAGAACGGGACCATCGCACTCCTCGACGGCGAAGTACTGGTCGAGAACGACTGACCCCGGTGTCCACCTCGTCTTCAGACCCGGAGCCCCGGTCGCCCACGCCGCCCCCGGGGACCCTGCCGGGCACCATGCTCATGGCGCTGGCCCTGTGCGGCGCGATCGGGCCCTTCGCCACCGACACCTACCTGCCCGCGCTCCCGCTGATCGTCGACGAGTTCGGGGTCTCCGCCTCCGTCTCCCAACTCACGCTGACCGCGTTCATGGTCGCTCTCGCCCTGGGCCAGCTCGTGATCGGGCCGCTGTCCGACCGGGTGGGACGGCGACGTCTCCTCGTACTCGGCTCCGCCGGGACCGCGGCCGCGGCGATCGTCTGTGCTCTCGCCCCGTCGATCTGGGTGCTCGTCGCCGGTCGCATCGCCCAGGGCTTCTGCGGCGCGGCCGGCGTCGTCCTGGCCAAGGCTGTCGTAGTGGACGTCGGCCGCGGAGCCGGAGTGGCCAAGGCGTTCGCCACCCTCATGGCCATCCAGTCCGCGGCACCGGTCATCGCCCCACTCGTGGGCGGCGCGGTGGTGCCGTTCGGCGGCTGGCGCTCCGTGTTCTGGCTGCTGGCCGCGCTCTCCGTGGTCACGACCGTCGGAGTGGTCGCCGCGGTGCCGGAATCGCTACGGGCCGATGACCGCAGCACCGGAGGCCTCCGGTCCACGCTCGCCGACATGCGGGTCGTCGCCACGCACGGGCCGTTCGTGGCACGCGTGTCCGCCTTCGTGTTCACGTTCGGCGTACTGTTCGCCTACATCTCGGCCAGTCCGTTCATCTACCAGGACATGGTCGGGCTCTCACCCACCGCGTTCTCGGTGGCGTTCACCGTCAACGCACTGGGCATCCTCGCCTCCAACCTCGCCGGCGCCCGGCTTGTCGGCAGGTTCGCCCCCGAGAAGCTCATGCTCACCGGGCTGACCGGGGTGGTCACGGCGATCGTCGTCCTCGTCGTCGTGGCCCTCTCCCCCGCCGGGACCCTCGCGCTCGCCCCGGTCACGGTCGGATTCCTCCTGCTGACCCTGTCGATCGGGCTGATCATGCCCAACGCCGCCGCGCTCGCGATGCAGGCCACCCGGGGGCGTTCGGGTTCGGGATCGGCACTGCTCGGCGCCGCACAGTTCAGCCTGGCCGCGCTCGTCTCCCCGCTCACCGGCCTCGCGGGGCCCCACTCGGCGATTCCGATGCTCGTGGTGATGGGGATCTGTGCCGCCCTGGTCGTGGCGGCGGTGCGGTCGGTGTTCAGCCGGCCAGCGCCCGCCACGTGACGGCGGCCGCGAGCGCTCCCACCGCATTGAACGCCCAGTGCAGGCCGATCGGCGCCAGCAGGCTCCGACTGTGGCGCCGGATCCAGATGAACCCCGCGCCGGCGACCGACGTCGCCGCGACCGCGAGCCCGATGCCCATGAGCTGCCCGCCCAGCCCCGTGCCGAGCACTGCGGCCAGTCCGGCGTTTCCCGCGGTGAGTCCCAGCGACGACGTCACATGCCAGAGCCCGAAGGCCAGCGAGCCCACCACGAACACGCCGGTGGTGCCGAACACCCGCTCGAGGGCGCCCTGCAGCACGCCGCGGAAGGCCAGCTCCTCCGGCAGGACCGTCACCAGCGGGATGACCACCAACGCGGAGAAGACCGCCATCCGCAGATCGGAATAGCGCTCGGAGAGGAAGAACTGGCTGGTCGCCGGGATCAGGCAGCCCGCCGTCACCACGGCGGCCACCGCGACGGTCGCCGCCAGCCCGTAGAAGAACCCGCGGGGCATGTGGCGGAGCGACAGACCCAACTCCGACCACCGCATGCCGCGGCCCTTGACCACCACCACGAGCGCGAGGACGGAGAACGGCACCACCAGCTCGCGACGCGGCAGATCGGCCAGGTTGGCGGCGAGGTTGATGGCCACCAGGGCGGCCAGCACCGCCGCCACCCCGAGCACCCCCCGGAGCTTGTATCGACGTGCGGGAACAGCAGACTGCGGCATCATCGGGAGCAACGGTACCCTGTGACGGTCGGTCGCCGCCCGCATCGGAGCCGAT
This sequence comes from Candidatus Dietzia intestinipullorum, assembly GCA_019119635.1. GTDB lineage: Bacteria > Actinomycetota > Actinomycetes > Mycobacteriales > Mycobacteriaceae > Dietzia > Dietzia intestinipullorum. The sequence continues at coordinate 3,413 of DWWP01000054.1, read as the reverse complement.
GAGTGCACGTCGCCGACGTCACGATCCGTGGAAGAGGTGCCCATGGCAGGTGGTCTCGCAGCGCTGCTCGACGACGTCGCCGTGCTGGCCAGGGCGGCCGCGGCGAGCACCGACGACATCGCCGCCGCAGCCGGCCGGGCCAGCGTGAAGGCCGCGGGCGTGGTGGTGGACGACACAGCGGTCACGCCGCAGTACGTCCGCGGTGTCGACCCCTCCCGCGAGTTGCCGATCATCCGCCGGATCGCCCTCGGCTCGCTGGGGAACAAGGCCGTCATCATCGTGGTGGCCCTGCTGCTCAGCCAGTTCGTCCCGTGGCTGCTCACGCCGATCCTCATGCTGGGTGGTCTGTACCTGTGCTTCGAGGGCGCGGAGAAGGTCTGGGAGCGGGTCTCCGGGACGCACGGCGAGGACGCCGACCCCGCGGTCGACAGGGGCCCGGACGCGGAGAAGGCGATGGTACGGGGCGCCGTCGCCACCGACTTCATCCTCAGCGCCGAGATCATGGTGATCGCCCTAGGCGAGGTCGCCGCGGAACCGCTCGGCGCCCGCGCCGTGATCCTGCTGGTCGTGGGCCTAGTCATCACCGTGCTCGTGTACGGCGTGGTCGCGCTCATCGTCAAGATGGACGACGTCGGCCTGCATCTGAGCGCCCGGGACCCGGCCGGCGTGCGGCGGTTCGGGCAGCGTCTGGTCACGGCCATGCCCACCGTGCTCGAGGTGATCTCCTTTGTCGGCATGCTCGCCATGCTCTGGGTGGGCGGCCACATCCTCCTGGTCGGCATGGACGAGCTCGGTGCCACCGCTCCGTACCACCTGGTGCGTCTTCTCGCCGACCCGGCCGCCGGCATCGCGGGCGTGGGGCCCGTCCTGGGCTGGCTGGTCGACACGGCCTGTGCGCTGCTGTTCGGCCTGCTCGTCGGCGCGGTGCTCGTGGCCGTGGCGCACCCGGCCCGCCGACGCGCCGGTGCCGACGATGACGACCACACGAGGACGGTGAACTGATGCTTCTGACCGTGGGGCACGGGACCCTGGACAGGGACGGGCTCGCCCGCCTGCTCACCGGCGCGGGCGTCGAACTGCTGGTGGACATCCGGCGTTTTCCGGGCAGCCGGGCGAATCCAGCCGCCGCCAAGGGTTCGGTGCCCGAGCTCACCGCCGACGCGGGCATCGACTACCGCTGGGAGGAACAGCTCGGCGGGCGGCGCAGACTCACGGCGGCCGAACGCCGCGACTCCCCCGACACGTGGTGGCGCGTCGAGGCGTTCCGCGCCTACTGCGCGTGGACACGCGACGCGGGGTTCCGCTCCGCGCTGGAGGGGGTGGTCGCGGACGCACGGGAGCGGCGCACCGCCGTGATGTGTTCGGAATCCGTGTGGTGGCGGTGCCACCGGCGGATCGTCGCCGACGTGGTGGCCGCCCACCACGGGATGCCGGTGGGACACCTGATGCACGACGGCCGGATCACCGACCACAGCCCGAGCGAGGGGCTCCGGATCGACGAGTCGGGATGGCCGGTCTGGAACGGCGCCCCCACCTGAGGTCGCACCGGTCGTGGCCCGTACGCCGTGTCGGACCTAGGCTCGGGACATGGCCCTCGCACCGAATCTCCGCCCCGTCTCCGCCCTGCTCGGCACCTGGGCAGGGGACGGCGCGGGCTCGTACCCCACCATCGAGTCGTTCGCGTACACCGAGGAGATCGTCTTCACCGACATCGGCAAGCCGTTCCTGCAGTACGTCCAACGGACCCGCGACCCGGCCGGCGCGCCCCTGCACACCGAGACGGGGTACCTCCGCGTCCCCGGGGACGGGACGGCCGAGTTCATCCTGGCCCAGCCCACGGGCCAGTCCGAGCTGGCGGAGGGGACGCTGACCGTGGACGGCGACAGGGTGCTCCTCGAGTTCGAGGCGGCCGTCACCAACAGCGCCAGCGCCAAGCACGTCGAGGCCACCCGCCGCCGCTACGAGCTCGACGGGGACCGGATGACGACCACCTTCGCGATGGCCGCGGTCGGCCACCCGATGACCCACCACCTGCGCTCCGATCTGAGGCGCGTCTGACCGGTGGCCCCCGCCGACGGACTGGCGGACAGTGGATCGGACAACCCGTTGCCGAGACGAGGAGGACACCATGGCACAGAAGAAGTCCGAGCGGTCGTCGTCGCCGGTCAAGGACGAGAAGGTCTACGAGGGCCTACGCGACGACGGCGCCAGCAAGGAGAAGGCCGCGCGGATCGCCAACGCCTCGGCCAACTCGTCCCGGTCCAGCGTCGGCCACAAGGGCGGCAAGTCGGAACCCTACGACGACTGGACGGTCGACGAGCTGCAGGACCGGGCCCGCGAGATCGGCATCGAAGGACGCTCGAAGATGAACAAGGATGACCTGATCTCGGCGCTGCGGAACCACTGAGTCCCACCGGTAGGCTCAGCGCCGGGGCCCCTCCCGTAGCAGCAGCCGGGACAGCGAGTCGAGCGCGAACCCGAGGATGCCGATCACGATGATCACGGCCATCACCTGGTCGTAGGCGAGCTGATCCCGCGCGTTGAGGATCTGGTAGCCGAGACCCGACCGCACGCCCAGCATCTCGGCGGGGACCAGCACGATCCACGCGGTCCCCAACGCCATCCTGATGCCACCCAGGATCGACGGCCGCACCGCCGGGATCACCACGGTGGTGAGCCGTTCACGGCCGCTCGCGCCCATGGAACGGGCCACATCGAGGTAGCCGGGGTCCATCGCGTGCACCCCGGCGGAGGTCGAGAGCATGATCGGCCACACGGCAGCGGCGGCGACCAGGAAGATGACGGGCTCGCTGCCGATGCCGAAGACGGCGACGGCGACCGGGGCCCAGGACAGCGGCGAGATCATCCGCAGGAACTGCACGAGGGGCCCCGCGACCTCCTCGGCGCGTCGACGCATGCCCATGAGCAGGCCGGCGGGCACGCCGAGGACGGCGGCCACCGCCAGCCCGGCGACCAGCCGGTAGAGGCTCACCGCCGCGTCCGGGACGAGCACCCCGCGGTCGAGGAGCGACCCGAGCCCCGACCACGTCTCCACCGGGGACATGCCGCCGATCACCGGGTCGTCGGTGACCGCGCCCGACGTGAGCACCGCCCAGATCACCAGCCCGACGAGCAGTCCGCATGCACCCGCGGCCCACCGCACGAGCGTGCTCGAGCGGCCCGGGGCGGAGAGCCGGCGCGTGGCCCGCCCCGTGGTGACGTCCGCGGCTTCGTCCGTCCGCGCATCGTGGTCCGGGGTGGTGCGGGTACCGGTCATCTAGATGTACTCGGCCATCAGGTTGGTGACAGCCGGCTGACCGGCGGGAGGCCGCCGAGTGCGGTGTGACGTCGTTGAGTGTTGTAAGCCTCGAGCCAGGGGGCAAGGGCGGCGGCTCGGTCGGCGTTGGTCAGGA
>DWWP01000053.1 GCA_019119635.1 Candidatus Dietzia intestinipullorum | reverse complement strand
GCTGTGGTCGTCCTGGTCGGCCACGCACTGGCGGTACAGGCGATAGCAGGCCGACAAGCGCGCCGCGTCCGCGCGGTTGCAGGCCCGCCACGCCGCATCGGCCTCCCCGGACAGGGCGATCATGGCGGCAGCACCACCGGTGCCGGTGCCCTCCGTGCCGCCCATCATCCACCCCCACGTCGCCTATCTCGAATCTACGTTCTATAGTACACGCGTTCGAGTGTGTCGGCAAGGTTCGACAGGACCCGACAAGACCCGACAGGACCCGACAAGACCCAACAGGGCTCGACAGGGCTCGTTCGGGGCCGGTGTCAGAGCGGCGAAGGGCGACGCCGCTGCGACGCGCCGGCTCAGGCGGCGTCGTCCGTGCCGCCCAGCAGGCAGTAGAGGTCGGTGCGCAGTGTCGCGGGGTCCATGTCCGGGGTCGGCTCGGTCACGTAGGCCTCCCAGAACGGGACCCCGGGGGTATCGCCCTTCTCGTCGATCGCGCCCAGGAAGCTCCCCCACGCCCCGCCGAGCTGGTCGTACGCACCGAGGTGACTGACCACCGCCACCCTGCCCGCCGGCAGCTCCGAGGGCTCGACGGTCAGTTCATCGGCGACGATGGGCTGCTCGAGCGCCCGCGCGACGGGAAAGCCGATCTCGACGTCGGCGACGCCCTCGGGCCCGTCCCCGATGCTGGTGTAGAGGGCCAGAGCGGGCCCGACCGGCACCACACCACGGTGGAACGCCTCGGGGAGAGCGGAGCCGAAGACGGCGTCGAACAGCCCGTCGATGGTGGCCATGGGCATGCCCTTTGCCCGGACCACCGCCGTGGGGACGGCGGGGACCGTGAAGACCCGCACGTCGGGCACGGGCTGCGGGCCGAGATCGGGATAACCGGACGGGACCGCGTCTGACATGGCGGTGTCCTCTCGCGTCGCGCCCGCCCGGACAGCGGGTCTCACGCAAGTGTGCCCGCGACCCGCCGCCGTCATAGCGGAAATGCGCCAGGCGGTCGGGACGGGCGGTCACCGGGCCGCCGGGCGACCCGACACCGCGACGACCGGACCACCCGGCCGCCGGATACCCCTCCGAACGGAGCCCCGCCGTCAACCCGCCCAGCGGTCGGCGTCGTCGCTGCGCCGGCCCAGGTACTCGCCGACGACGGCCGCGCCCAGGTCATCGAGCTCGGGCGCCACCACGTGGCCGTCGACCCGCCGCGCCATCGCGTCGATGAACCTGGCCAGGCCGGGGTCCTCGCCCAGGCGGAAGAAGGTGGTGGCCGCGCCCAGCCTCCGGGAGGCCTCGAGCTCATCCACGGTGACCGAGATCGTCAGAGGGTGCGGCGGGTAGTCGAAGAACGGCTCACCGTCCGGCAGCAGGTGCGACGTGGGTTCGCCGTCGGTGACGATGAGCAGCACCGGCCGCAGTCCCGCATTACGACGGAAGAAGCGGTTGGCCAGCAGCAGGGCGTGGTGCAGGTTGGTGCCCTTGGCCCACTCCCCCTCGAGGCCGGTGAGCTCGGAGATCTCCATGGTCCGCGCGTGGCGCCCGAACGAGATGAGTTCGAGGTCGTCCCCGCGGAACCTCGTCGAGATCAGGTGGTGCAGCGCCAGGGCGGTGCGCTTCATGGGCACCCACCGGCCGTCCATGACCATGGAGAACGAGGTGTCGACGAGCAGCGCAACGGCCGACCTCGTCCGGGCCTCCGTCTCGACCACCTCGACGTCGTCGATCTCCAACCGCACCCCGCCGCGGACGTCGCGGCCCTCCGCGGCGGTGCGCCGGATCGCGTTGGTCAGACTGCCGGTGACGTCCCAGGGTTCGGTGTCGCCGAACTGCCACTGCCGGCTGGCGCCGGTGCGCTCGCCCGCCGCGCCGGTCAGCCGGGTGTCCCGCTCCCCCGCGCGCGTCGACAGGCGCGTCGCGGTGTCCCGGAGCAGCTCCCGGCCGAGTCGCCGCAGCGCCTTGGGCGAGAGCGCCAGGGTCCCGTCGTCGCCGCGGCGCAGGTAGCCGCTGTCGCGCAGGGCGCGCTCCAGTTCGGACAGCGTCCGGGCGTCGACCACCGCATCGTCCCCGAGGTTCCGGCCCAGCTTGTCCAGGTCGATGTCGTCCAGACTCGAGCCCGGCCGGGACTGCGCGAGCTGCTCCGCCAGCGCGTCGAGTTCCGCCAGGTCCTGGAGCGCGCCCGTCCCGTCGCCCAACCCGAGGCCCTGCTCGCCGGAGAACTCCTCCGACCCCGTCCAGTCCTCCCCCGGTCGCAGGTCCTGTAGGGCCGAATCGAGCTCGCCGAGCGCGGCCTGCAGCTCGGGCGACCCGAACGCCTGCTGCGAGAGCTCCATCAACTCCTCCCGCTGCTCGGGCGTCATCGAGTTGAGCATCCGCTGCGCGGCCGCCGACCTCGCAGCGAGCGCGTCGATCAGCTCGTCGATGGTCTGCGGGTTCTCCGGGAAATGATGACCCCACCGGTCCATGAACTCGGCGAACTCCCGGTCGGTGACGCCGCTGTCGGCGTGCCTGCGCAGCATGTCCGTCAGGTCCCGCATCATCTCGGCGATCTCCGCGCGGTCGGCGTCGGAGGCGTTCTCCAGGGCCTGCTTCATGCCGGCGAACCGCTGGTCCAGGGCCTCGCGGCCGAGCAGGTCACGGATCTGCTCGTAGGCCTCGCGGGCGTCGGGGCTGCGCCAGGAGTAGTCGGACAGTTCGGTGACCGCCGCCGCGGTGTTGGGCGACAGGTCCGCGATCCGCATCTCCTGGAAGCGGGCGTCGTCGTCCAGGTCGCGGGCGAGCTGCTTGCGCTCGGCCAGCACCGCCTTGTCCAGCAGTTCCCGCACGTCGCGCAGCGTCCCGTCAAGATCGTGCCGTTGCAGCAGTTCGCGGCGCTTCTCGGCGACCCGGCGGGCGAGGTCGTCGAGTCCCGGGGTGTCCCGGTCGCCCCGTCGTAGGAACTCCCGCATCGCGCCCTCGGGCGAGTAGCCGGCCATGACCTCCTCGCCGATGGCGTCGAGCGCCTCGGTGAGGTCCACCGGCGGGGCCAGCGGGTCCGGCCCGCCCGAGTACCGTCCGTAGCGTGTCCTGCGGTGATGCTGTGTCATGGTCTCTCTCCTGCCCCGTCCGGTCGTCGCGACTCAGCCGTACAGGGTCTCCGGACCGTCACTGTCCTTGGTGATGCGCCGTGCCAGGTAGAGGCCCTCGAGCGCGAGCTCGATCGCGGAGGCGCGCTCGGCCTCGTCGGTGGCGTCCAGCCGGTCCGCGATGTCGTCGTACAGTCCGGTCACCAGGGTCGGTAGGGAGTCGAGGAACTCCTGGGCGGTGACGCTCTCCCCGGTGGTGACGACGTTCCCGGCCTCGAGCGCGGAGACCAGCGGGCCGAAATCCAGGCCGCCCAGGAGCTCGCGGACGGTCTGCGCGGTCGCGGTGCGCAGCAGGTGGGTGAGCACCTGGCGTTCGCGGCCGTCCTCCCCGACCTCGAACTCGACCTTGCCGGCGAGGACGTCGACCGCGGCCTCGAGATCGACCACCCGCGCGACGGCGTGGGACTCCCCGCGGACCGTGGCCCGGCGGAGCGCGGCGGCCGCGATGGTCTCGGCGCCGGCGATCGAGAACCGCGCGGAGACACCGGAGCGCTGGTCGACCGCCGAGGACTCGCGGAGCTCGCGGGTGAAGCGGGCGAGGATCGCCACGAGCGGGTCGGGCACGTCGGCCACGAGCGCCGACTCCTGCCGGATCACCGCGACCTCGTGGTCCAGCCCGACGGGGTAGTGCGTGCGGATCTCGGCGCCGAAACGGTCCTTGAGCGGGGTGATGATGCGGCCGCGGTTGGTGTAGTCCTCGGGGTTCGCGCTGGCCACCACCAGCACGTCGAGCGGGAGGCGCAGCACATAGCCGCGGATCTGGATGTCCCGCTCCTCCATCACGTTGAGCATGGAGACCTGGATCCGCTCGGCGAGGTCCGGGAGCTCGTTGATCGCCACGATGCCGCGGTGCGAGCGGGGGATGAGACCGAAGTGGATGGTCTCCGGGTCGCCCAGTCGGCGCCCCTCCGCCACCTTCATGGGGTCGACGTCGCCGATGAGGTCGGCGACCGAGGTGTCCGGGGTGGCGAGCTTCTCCGCGTAGCGGGTGTCGCGGTGGCGCCACGTGACCGGCAGCTCGTCGCCCAGTTCGGCGGCCCGGCGCCGCGACTCCACCGTGATCGGCTCGTACGGGTGCTCGCCGAGCTCGGAGCCGTCGATGACCGGCGACCACTCGTCGAGCAGCCCCGCGAGGGAGCGCAGCAGACGCGTCTTGCCCTGCCCGCGCTCGCCGAGCAGGACCAGGTCGTGGCCGGCGATCAGCGCGCGCTCGAGCTGCGGGACGACCGTGTCCTCGAGTCCGTGGAGGCCGGGCCACGGGTCCTCGCCGGAGGCGAGTCGGCTCAGGAGGTTGGCGCGGATCTCGTCGCGGAGGGGGCGCAGTTCGTAGCCGCCGGCCCGGAGTTCGCCGAGGGTCGAGATGGTCGGCGCGGACGTTCGGGCGGCGTCCGTCGAGGGGAGTGCGTTCATGACCACACGTTACCGGCGCCGGATGCGGACGGCCTCCGACGCGGGGACACTCAGGGGCATGACCACGGTCGATATGAGCACGCAGCAGTGCGCGACCTGCGGTGTGGAGCGGGCGCGTCCCCTGCCGGAGGTCTGCCCGATCTGCGCGGACGAGCGGCAGTTCGTTCCGCGGTCGGGACAGCGGTGGACCAGTCCGGAGGAGTCCCGGGCGGCCGGCGCCCGCCTCGAGCTGACCGAGCTGGAGCCGCGGGTCGTCGGGATCACGCAACACGACTGCCCCGGCATCCGGCAGAAGCCCGCCCTGGTCCGGACCGAGGACGGGAACGTGCTCGTCGAGGTCCCCAACTTCATCGACGACGACATCGTGGCGCAGGTGCGTGACCTCGGCGGGATCGCGGCGATCCTCGCCTCCCACCCGCACATGTACGGCGTGCAGTCCCTGTGGTCCGCCGCGTTCGACCACGCCCCCGTGTACGTCTCGGCGGTGGACGAGCACTGGCTGGGGCTGCGGCCCGAGAACACCGTCGTGTGGGGCGCCGACCGTGACGACGAGGTGGAGATCGTGCCCGGGATGCGGGCCAGTCAGCCGGGTGGGCATTTCCCCGGCAGCGTGGTGGCGCACTGGCGGGCCCCTGACGGCGCGGGCGTACTCTTCTGCGGCGACACCATCGGCACCGTCGCCGATCCGGGCTGGGTGACGTTCATGCGCTCGTTCCCAAACTGGATGCCGCTGTCGGGGCCCGTGGTCAGGCGGATCGCCCGGCACGTGGAGCGCTACGACTTCGACCGGCTCTACAGCAACTTCGGCGGCAGCGTGCCGAGCGGGGCGCAGGCGGCTGTCCGGCGGTCGGCCGAGCGGTACGCCGCCTGGGTCGACGGCGAGTACGACCACCTCACCTGACCGGGGAGCCGGTCTCCCGCTCCGCGAGCGCCCACAGCCGTTCGGCGACCTCGGGGTCCGACGCCTCGGCGCTGCGACCGATCAGCGTCGGCATCCCGCGCAGGTGGCGCATCGCGTCCGGACCCGTGTAACTGCACGGCGGTAGCGGCCGGGTCGCGGCGTAGAGGGTGGTCAGCGCAGCCTGGGCCGCGGGTTGGGCGAACAGCGAGCAGATCCCGGTGATCACCCTGTCGAGGGTCGGGTTGCCGGTGGCGTTGGAGATGTTGGTGGCCGCCCAGCCAGGGTGGGTGAGCTGCACGTCGACGCCCGGGGAGCCGGCCTCGGCGCGACCGTCCCGGAGCCGCCGGTCCAGCGCGAGGCCCCACAGCATGTCGCCGAGTTTGGACTGCGCGTACGCCCGCGACGAGGACCAGCGTCGGTTCCGGAAGTGGGGGTCGTCGAAGTCGAACGAGGCGGCCTTGTGGGCGTTGGACCCGACGACGACGACGCGCCGCCGCACCCGCGGGAGCAGGAGCCGTGTCAGCACAAGCGGGCCCCACACGTTGACGCCGAGCAGCATCTCGAACCCGTCGGCGGTCTCGCGGCGCGTCGGCGTGATGGTGCCGGCGTTGTTGACCAGCACGTCGATCGGTTCGCCGTCGTCCCCGGTGAGCTCCGCCGCGGCCCGCCGCACGCTGTCGAGCGAGGCGAGGTCGAGCTCCACCACGCGCGTCCGGCCCGGCAGTTCCGCCGCCACCTCGCGCCCGCGGGCGACGTCCCGGACGGCGAGGATCACCCGCGCCCCGCGCCCGGACGCGGCCCGCGCCGTCTCGAGGCCGACGCCGTTGGTCGCGCCGGTGATGAGCCAGGTCTGCTCGGTCAGGTCGGGGATCTCGATGGTGTTCTGCGCCACGGGGACAGCGTACGGGCACGGGCACGGCCGGCCCCGGCAGTACAGCTAGGCTCATGGCCGTGTGGTCCCGTCTGAGCCGCCTCCTCGACGCCGAGGACCCGTGGGTCCGTCCCCTCCCGGCCGGCTATCTGCGGGCCGATCTCACGCTCGCGCTGGTCATGTTCGCCTGCTCGGCGCTGGGGCTGGAGATCCTGCGCAGCATGGGGGTGCTCGGCGGCGAGCACTCACCGCTGTGGGCGCAGTATCTCGCCATGGCGTCCGCCGCGGCGCTGCTGGCCGTCAGGCGCCGGTTCCCGCTGACCACCGGCATCGGGGCGACGCTCCATCTGCTGGTCCTGGGCAGTGTGATGCCGCTGGTCATGGGGCAGGTGTCCCAGCAGGTCCTGTACTTCGTGGCCGTCTACTCGTCGGTGGCGTGGGCCCGGGACCGGCGTGCACTGGTGGGCGTGGCGTCGGGGATCGCGCTCGCGCTCGGCGTGTGGATGCTGTGGTACCTGGCGTTGGGCGCCGGGATGCAGCAGATCCTCGACGCGGTCTCCCGGCCCGACCGGTCGGAAGGCGTGTTCCCTGCCGTGCCGTCGTTCCTCGTCTACACCGCGCTCATCAACATCGTCTACTTCGGTGGCGCGGCGGCGCTGGGGATCTCCGCGTGGCGTTCAGCGCGCCGCCAGCACGATCTCGCGGAGCAGGCCCTCACGATCGAGGTGCAGGCCGAGGCGTTGCGGGACGCGGCGGTGGTCGACGAGCGCCTGCGGATCGCGCGCGAGCTGCACGACGTGGTAGCGCATCACATCGCCGCGATCGGTGTCCAGGCGGCGGCCGCTCGGCGCGTGATGGGGCGCGATCCGGACGCGGCCGGCCGCGCGCTGCGCACCGTCGAGGACTCCTCGCGGTCGGCCGTCGGTGAGATGCGGGCGCTGCTCGGGGCGCTCCGCGCGGAGGGGTCCGAACAGTCCGCAGATGTAGAGGCCGGGGAGAACGGGGACGACGCCTCGGGGTCGCGGAGTTCGGGGCACGGGCTCGCCGAGCTCGCGGAGCTGGTGGCCTCGCACGAGACGGCGGGGTTCTCGACCGATTTCGACGTCGCAGCCGATCCGGCCCACCCCGTCTCCGAGGTCCCCCGCCTGGTGGGCGCGTCCCTGTTCCGCACGGTGCAGGAGGCGCTGGCCAACGTACGGCGCCACTCCACAGCCTCCCGCGCGAGCGTGGTGCTGCGCACCGGCGCGCACCCGGATCACGCGGGATACGCGGAGGTCGAGGTGCTCGACGAGGGCCGCCCCCGGGCGGGGACGTCGGGAACCGGGCTGGGCCTGCTGGGCATGCGCGAGCGGGTGCGCTCCCACGACGGCGAGTGCCAGATCGGGCCGCGGGCGACCGGCGGGTTTCGGGTCCGGGTCCGCCTCCCCTACAGCGTCGACGGGCAGGACGAGAGATGACGACGACGACACCGTCCGCAGATCCCGACGACGACGGAGGCGCACCGGACCAGACCCTGCGCGTGCTCGTGGTGGACGATCAACCGCTCATGCGCTCGGGCTTCGCGATGATGCTGGGGGCCGAGGAGGACATCGAGGTGGCCGGGGACGCGGCGGACGGGGCGGCCGCGCTCGAGGCGTGTCGCCGACTGCGCCCGGACGTGGTGCTCATGGACGTGCAGATGCCCGGGATGGACGGCATCGAGGCCACCGCCCGCATCGTGGCCGAGGACCTGTCGCGGGTGCTGATCCTCACCACCTTCGACCGCGACGACTACCTGTTTGATGCCCTCCGCGCCGGGGCCGGCGGCTTCCTGCTCAAGAACTCCGACCCCGACGACCTGGTGGACGGCGTCCGGGCGGTCGCGCACGGTCATGCACTGCTCGCACCGGAGGTGACGCGTCGGGTGATCGAGCGCATGACCTCCTCGGGCGGCGGGGACGAGCTCGTCGTCGACTCCCCCTCCCCACCGGACACCGACGACCCGACGGTGGCCGGCGGCACCCTGGACGTGCTCACCGGCCGTGAGCAGGAGGTCCTGCGCCGGGTGGCGCGGGGCCTGTCGAACGCGGAGATCGCCGCCGAGCTGGTGGTGGGCGAGGCGACCGTCAAATCCCATGTGTCGGCGTGCCTGTCCAAGCTGCACCTGCGGGATCGGGTGCAGGCGGTGGTGCTGGCGTACGAGGCCGGGCTGGTCCGACCGGGGGACTAGGTTTTCCGGTCGCGCGCGGTCTCCCCCGTGAGGAGGAGACGGGGGCGGCGAGATCGCAGCAAGTTCCCCCTCGCGGCTGATCCGCTGTGCGCCGCCGCGTCATAACGTCAGGGGTGTCATCGAGACACATCACCGCCGGCCCACCGGGGTCGGCGGACCAGGGAGGACACCATGCTCCGCATCGACGGACTGACCAGACGCTTCGGCGAGACCGTGGCCGTGGACGACGTCGGATTCCAGGTCCCGCGCGGGGCCATGACCGGCTTCGTCGGCGCCAACGGTGCCGGCAAGACCACCACCATGCGGATGATCATGGGCGTCCTGCAGCCCACCGCCGGCCGGGTCCTGTGGAACGGGCAGGAGGCCACGGTCGCCGACCGTCGGGCGTTCGGCTACATGCCCGAGGAGCGTGGTCTCTACCCCAAGCAACCCGTGCTCGACCAGCTGATCTACCTGGGACGACTGCAGGGACGGTCGGCCGCGGACGCTCGGGCCGCGGCCACCGATCTGCTCGACCGGTTCGGTCTGGGAGGCCGTCTGACCGACAAGCTCGAGGCGCTCTCGCTGGGCAATCAGCAGCGCGTGCAGATCGCCGCGGCCGTGATCGGCGGGCCCGACCTCCTGATCCTCGACGAGCCGTTCTCCGGCCTCGACCCGGTGGCGGTGGACTCGATGGTCGACCTGCTGCGCGAGCACACGACCCGCGGGGTCCCGGTGTTGTTCTCCTCCCACCAGCTCGACCTGGTCGAGCGCCTGTGCGACTCGCTCGTGGTGCTCTCCAGCGGCCGGGTGGTGGCCGAGGGGACGGTCGAGGACCTGCGCCGACGCGGGCGCGTGCTGCACCGCCTGGTCGTCGGAGGCGACGCCGGGTGGATCCGCGATATGCCCGGGGTCCACGTGGTCGACGTCGACGGCCCGACCGCGCTGCTGGACATCTCCGACTCCGCCGGCACCGACGTGGTCCTGCGCGAGGCGATGGCCCGCGGCAGTGTCCGTGAGCTCGCCGAAGTCGTCCCCACCCTGTCCGACATCTACCGCGAGGTGACGGTATGACCACCACGGCCCGCACCCAGCACGCTCCCGAGACGCAGGCCGCGTGGCGCATCGTCGCCGGCCGCGAGATCATGGTCAAACTCCGGGACCGCAATTTCATCATCTCCACGCTGACCACGCTCGGCATCATGGTCATCGCCTTCGCGGTGTCGTTCTTCCTCGGTGGCCAGGGCGAGACCAAGAACCTGGCCGTGGTCACCCCGGAGGCCGCGTCGATCGCGCAGCAGGCCACCGCCGGTGACGACGAGGCGACCGGCACGTTCGCCCCGGGCGACCTCGAACTCACCGTGGACGAGTACCCGGACGAGGCCGCCGCCGAGCAGGCAGTGGACGCCGGTGACGCCGACGCCGCCCTCGTCGGCGGACCCGGGGAGTGGACGCTCGTCGGGACGGATTCGGTCGACTCCACGATCGCCGGCGTGATCGGCTCCACCGTGGCCGCCGACGCGCTCGAGCAGAACGCGGCCGCCGCCGGCACCACCGTCGACGAGCTCACCGCCGGCTCCGTGGTCGACGAGCGACTGCTCGACCCGGAAGGCGGGGCCGACGAGGCGGTGCAGCTCATCGCCGGGTTCGTCTTTGCGTTCCTGTTCTATCTGGCCGCGATCCTGTTCGGCTACGCCATCGCCAACAGTGTGGTCGAGGAGAAGCAGTCGCGGATCGTGGAGATCCTCGCCGCCGCCATCCCGCTGCGACAGTTGCTCGTGGGCAAGGTTGTCGGTGCGACGGTCCTGGCGCTGGGGCAGATGGTGTTGTTCGTGGGGATCGGGCTGATCGGCCTGACCTTCACCGAGTACACGTCGCTGCTGCCCGCAGTTGCCGGTGCGGCGGTCTGGTACCTGCTGCTGTTCGTCATCGGATTCGTGGCCCTGGCCTGCCTGTTCGCCGTGGCCGGTGCGCTGGCCACGCGTGCCGAAGACGTGCAGTCCACCTCCTCGCCGGTACTCACCCTCATCATGGTGGCCACCTTCGGCGGGCTGTTCGTCTCCGGCACCTGGCAGGTCGTGGCCTCGTACGTGCCCATCATGTCCACCGTCACCATGCCGATCCGCCTGGTCGAGGGCAGCGCCGCCTGGTGGGAACCGCTGGTGGCCATGGCGATCGCGCTGATCACGGCCGCCCTGGTGATCGGCGTGGCCGAGCGGCTGTACCGCCGGTCGATCATGCAGACGGGGCGCAAGCTCACCTACCGGGAGGCGCTCAAGCTCAGCGAGTGAAGGTTCGCCGGCTCCCCGAGTGGTCCATCCGGCGCCGCGCCCCAGTGGTCCGCATGCAGGCGAGCTCCAGCCGATCCGCCCTTCAATCCGGAGGGCGGATCAGGCGGGCGGTCGATGGAGGCATCGCCGGATAACCCTGTCGCACCCCTGAGTTAAGGTCATTCTCACCTATCGGGCCCCCGACCCGTCCTGTGAGGAGTCTGCATGTCGTCATCCATGTTCGCCGAGTCGATCCTCAGACAAGGCACGCTGGAGGTGACGGTGCGTCATTTCCCCGCGACGAATTACGCCCTGGCCCACAACTCGATCTCGGTCATCCACGAGGTGGAGGCAATCAACAGGAGCTCGACAGAGCGTACAAGCGCCGTCGACGTCGTTGCCACCCTCACGTCCGCCGACGGCCGCGAGCTCGCAGACAGCGCCACCATCGAGATCCCCGCCGTCGAACCACGCTCGGTGTTCTTCGCCCCGGACCGTGGACTGGTACGTCCCCGACTGGCGGAGATCGCCGGTCGGACCGAGAGCTTTCTGGCCGATCTGGAGCTACGGCTCGAAGGCGACCCCGGAGTCAGCATCGACACCATCGATGCTGACGACCTGGTGGAGGAGGCGGAGAGGACGGGGCAGAAGGTCGATCTGGCCGAGGTGACCACTGCGCGACCGCGTTTCCGGATACTCGCCGAGAACGAGTGGTTCAACGCACCTGCGTTCTTTCAATCACTGACGGCGTTCGTCCAGCCCAACGCTCCCGAGGTCCACAGAGTCCTGTCCGAGGCTTCCCGGTTGCTCCAGGAACGCACCGGAGATTCGTCTCTGCAGGGCTACCAGGCTGGATCCAAGCGCGCCGCGACTATCGCGTTGGCGATCTACGAGGCACTTAAAGCGGAGGGAATCCGGTACATCAACCCGCCCGCTTCGTTCGAGAACACCGGGCAGCGCATCCGGTCAACGTCCGAGGTACTGCAGTCTCGTTTCGGTACGTGTATCGACCTGGCGGCAACCTACAGCGCCGTCTGCGAGGCGGCGGGCCTGCACCCGGTGCTGGCGATCGTGGAAGGCCACGCCCTGACCGGCATCATGCTGGCGGAGCAGACCTTGGCCGGCCCCGTGCTACTGGAGGCGGGGGCGATTCGCAATCTGGTGACCTCGGATGTCCTCTTGCCGCTCGACGCGGTCTTCTACGACGAGGTGAGCTTTGCCGAGGCCAGCACACGCGGGCGGGAGATTCTGTCGAACACCTCTGTCCGCGGACTCATCGACGTCGCAGCGAGCCGTCGTGACGGCATGCGTCCGCTGCCCACGGATTCCACCACGGAGGCCGACGTCGCCGCAGACTCAGTGGGATCACAACAGCGCAGCACGGCCGACGATTGGGTGCTGCCCGCCGTCGGCGGGTCCGGGGACGACGAGGTGGGCCGCGCCGTACGCTCGGACGATTCTCCGGCACGCGTGCGGAACTGGAAGCAATCGCTGCTCGATCTCACTCTGCGCAACCGACTGCTCAACATCAAGCCCGGCGCGGATGTGCTGGAGCTGATCCTCCCCTCCGAGGGGCTGGCGGAGCTGGATGACCTCATCCATGCGGGAGCATCGGTGGAACTTCTCGGGAAGGACGCCGTCACCGACCTGCGTCGACTCCAGGGGATCTCCGACGTCACGGAACTCCCCCATGAGCAGCTCATGGATGAACTGACCTCGCGTCGCCGCGTGCATATCGAGGTCACCGAAGGTTCGTACCGGAGCCGTCTCCGCAGCCTGGCACGCAACGTCCGCACGCTGTTCGAAGAGACCGGCAGTGCCAACCTGTACCTGACCTTGGGCAGCATGGAGATCACCACCTCCACCGGCAAACCCGCGCAGGCACCGCTCTTCCTCATCCCGGTCAAAATCACCGGGGGTTCCGGTCGCTCGCGGTTCTCGATCACCGTCGACACCTCCACCCAGGCCACGCCCAACTACACCCTCGTGGAATGGCTACGTGCCAAGCACGATGCAGTGGTCCCGGCGCTCAACGAGCCGCCGCTGGACGCCAGTGGCCTGGACATCCATCGGGCCCTGGCCGAGATCAGCCGCTCCCTGGCCTCGCACTCTCTGCCGTATGAGGTGCGGGAGAGCGCCTACGTCGGCATCTGCAAGTTCTCCACCTACGGGATGTGGCGCGACCTCGATCTGCACTGGAAATCCTTCAATCGGTCTCCCGTATTCCGACATCTCGTAGAGAAGTCCGGAACATCGTTCAGCGATCCGGTCGATGACACGGATCTGCGCGACATCGAGGTACGCGAAGATCGGCTGACGCTGCCTATCGCGGCCGACGGTGCTCAGATGAGGGCCGTCGTCGCTGCCGGGCAAGGCCGCACATTCGTTCTCGAGGGCCCACCCGGAACCGGCAAATCCCAGACCATCACCAATCTCATCACCCACAGCCTCCTCGAGGGCAAAACCATCCTGTTCGTGGCCGAGAAGCAGGCGGCCCTCGACGTGGTGAAGTCCCGCCTGCAGAAGGTGGGGCTCGCCGATTTCACCCTGGACCTCCACGGCGTGGAGCAGAAGCCGGCGAGTATCCGCCGACAGCTCAAAGCATCGATCGACCTGAAGGTGGACTACGACGACCGATCGTGGCGCACCGTCGTGGACCGGTATCGTGCTCGCCTCGCCCCACTCGAGGAGTACCCGAGCAAGATCCACACCGCGAACGCCGCCGGATACTCGCTGTGGAGCGCGGTCACCACACTGGACGAATGTGGACCGGGAGCGGCCCTGCCCGTAGATCCGCGGCTGGTCGGAGACGGTCAGATCGACGAACTGCTTCTCGAGGACGCGCTGCGGGACTTCGAGCGTCTTGCACGGAGCACCACGCCCGGGGCGAACCCGGATTGGGACCTCGTCGGCCCCGGTGCCGCCACCGCCACCGACGAGCAGCTGACCGCGGCCGTCACCCGGGTTCGTTCGGCACTCGACGCGCTTCCCGACCCTGTCCGGGATGCGATCGAGAGCGCCTCTGCGCTGCAGGGAACGGACGGGGTACACGATTCAGGCGCGTCCCCCACAGACGTCCTCACCCCGCTGGTCGCGCACCTGACCGAGCTTCACGAGCACGGTGAGGTCCCCGCACGCGATCTCGACTCGGGTCCTAGTCGTGAGTTGGCGGACCGCTACCGGCAACTCGCGGTAGCGGTCCAGTCGTTCACCCAGCGCATCACCCCGGTTCGAGCACTCGTTCACGATCGCGCGTTGATCGCGGGCGACTTCGACGCAGCCGCCCAGCTCGCCGCCGCGATCGACGAGAAGATGTTCGGCAAGAAGAAGCGCCGCGCCACCTTCGACGCCGCCCTGTCCGACCTCGTCGTGGATCCGTCGCTCGTGGCTCCGGAACGGTTCGCCGACCTTGCTGCCGACGTCGCCCGGGCGCGGCAGGAGATGAACGCACTCACCGATCAGCTCAACAGTCTCCTGGTCTCCAGTCCGCATTTCGGCCGCGGCTGCCTGGACGAGACACTTCCCATGGATCTGCACAAGGAGGCGTCCACGCTCGACGCCATCGCGGACTCAATCGAGGCCCAGGCCCGGTTCGCCCGCGACCACGCCCCTCTCCGGGAAATGATCGCGCGGCACGGTGTGGGGTACTCGGACATCGCCGCGATCCTCGAGTTCGACGAGGCCTGGGCGCAGATGAGAGCGGTCCTGGACATCTCACCGGAGCGACTGGGTCGCTGGGCCGGCGGCGCGCCGTGGCTGCGCCGAGTACGCGAGGTGGCCCCCCGGTGGGCGGATGAGCTCGCCGCCGGCGGCGGCGGTGTGGTGCGGCGGACCGCGGAGATGATGCGATCCCTCGCCCCGCTCGTTCAGGCCGGATTGGACAAGGCTGTCGACGTCCTGCTGTCCGGTGGGATCGATCCGGTGGAGACGACCGTGGCGCTGCGCCGCGGACTCGCCGAGGCGTCGGTGTCTGAGCGTTCCACGGTTTTCGGCCTGGCCGGCTTTGATCCGATCCTCCGGGACGGCGACGTCGAGGAGTTCGACCGCGCCGCGCTCAGAATCCGGGAGGAAGCACCCAATGCCCTGGCCGCGCGTCTCCTCGACGCCCGGCCCTTCCGCGCTGACCGACTCTCCGGAGAGGTTGCCGAGCTGAGTCGCCAGCTCAATGCCAAGCGGGGTGGGCTGAGCTTCCGGCGCCTCATGGAGCGATACGGCGACACCATCACTTCTGCGACTCCGTGCTTGTTCGTCTCCCCGACCTCGCTGGCCACGTTCGTCCCCGCCGACAGTCCCTTGTTCGACCTGGTGATCTTCGACGAAGCGTCGCAGGTGACTGTCGACCAGGCCGTCGGAGCACTGGGACGGGCACGTTCCGCCGTGATCGTCGGCGACAGCCAGCAAATGCCTCCCAGCAAGTTCGGCTCCTCCTCCGGGGGATCCGACGACGACTTCGACATCGACTCGGACGCCGAGGTGGTGCCGGCCGACCTCGACAGCATCCTCACCGAATGTGTGGAATCCGGGCTGCCGCGTCTGTGGCTGTCATGGCACTACCGCTCCCAGGACGAGCGGCTGATCGCGTTCTCCAACGCCCAGTACTACGAGGGTGAGCTGTCCAGCCTGCCCTCCCCCGGCGGTGAACCCGATGCCGGAATCGAGCTCCGACGCGTCGCCGGGCACTTTTATCGCTCCATCCCCCGACAGTGGCCGGGCGGAGCGGCGCCCGGGTTCCGCCACGGCATCACTCCCCGGATGCGCACCAACCCTGTCGAGGCCGAGGCTATCGTCGACCACATCGTCGAGCGGGTGAACGATCCGGTGTTGTCCGCGCAGTCGATCGCCGTGGTGACGTTCAACATCCAGCAGCGTGATCTCATCCTGGACGCTCTGGAAGCCAGCGACGACCCCCTTGTCAGCGCCCGGCTGAGTGACGACGAGGACCCGCTGGTGGTCAAGAACCTGGAGAACGTCCAGGGCGACGAGCGGGACGTGATCTTGTTCTCGACGGCGTTCTCGGCCAAGGAGCCGGGCGGCCGATTGCCGATGAACTTCGGCCCATTGAGCAGGTCCGGTGGCGAGAAGCGACTCAACGTCGCCGTGACGCGGGCCAGGCGAAAGGTCGTGGTGTTCTCCTCATTCGACGCCGCCGACATCGATCTCGCCCGCACGTCCTCCAAGGGGCTCGCCGACCTCCGGGGGTATCTCGAGTCCGCGCACGTCGACGCCGCCGATGAGCGTTCTGCAGCACGGGTCAAGAACTCGATTCGCGACGATCTCGCCGAGCGACTTCAGAGAGAAGGGTTCGAGGTGAGTTGCGAGTACGGCCTCTCTGAGTTCACCGTCGACCTCGCCGTACGCCATCGCGATTCCGAGCGCTGGGAGTGCGCAGTGCTCCTCGACAGCCGGCGGTGGGCGGACATGCCGACAGTGGCTGACAGAGAGATGACTCCGGGTCTTCTCGGCGGGATGATGCGCTGGGGCTCTGTCGAGCGAGTATGGCTGCCCGAGTGGCACGCGCGTCCGGACGAGGTGGTCCAGAAGATCGTCACGGCCGTTCGTAGCGCTGCCGCAGTGCTGGCTGAGCGGGATCGCGAGTTCGAGAACGCCCGCCGGATCGCGGAGGAGCGGCTGGTCGCGGACCGCGAGCGGGAGGCCGCGCGCCTCGCCGCTGAGGCCGCGGCGGAAGCGGAGGAGCCCGAGGAGGTCGAGTCCGTGGAATGGGCTGAGGCCGACGATATCGCGCTCGAGCAGCACATCGAGCTGCACCAGGAGCAGGAGCTCGTCGATGCTGCGACCGGATCCGAGCAGCTGTCGGTGTCGCAGCCGGACCCCGCGCCAGAGCGGCCCGTCCGGTCGGCGGTGGTCGCGGAACCGGCTCCCGTGCCCGGCCCGGCGCCTGTCCGCAACCCGAAGCACGTTTGGCAGATCGGGTTCGTCCGCGTCGCCGACGAGGTGTTGGGGACGAAGGATGATCTGGTTGCGCCGGTCTCGGCTGAGGTCCGGGACCGGATTCAAACCAGACTTCGAGAGGTGGTGGCAGCGGAGGCCCCGATGACGCCGGAAGAGCTCGCGCGACGGGTGGGTACCTGCTTTGACGTACGCAGGGTGTCGTCGAAGATGCGGGACCTTCTGCTCGCCGGCCTTCCGCCGCAGTGGCGCCATACGACGCACGGCGAGGAGTTCGTGTGGCCCGAGGGTGTGCAGCCGGAGAATCTGGATACCTTCCGCCTCGATACCGAGCGAGCCCTGACGGATCTGCCGCTCGAGGAGATCGCCAACGTCATGCTCGATTCCGATCTGGCCAGGTTCGACTCGGACGAGGAGCGCTACCGGCACGTGCTGGACCGGTTCGGGATGAAGCGCCTCACGGCCAGGATCCAGGACCGTCTCGAGCGAGCCTGGACGGTGGCGCGCTCGAGGTAGCCGTCGCGAGCCATCGTCCCCTGCATCTGGGGCGCGCCAAGCTCGTGGAGAATCCAAGTGACGGACCAGCACCATGGCCTACGGGAGCCCATGAGGGGCGCCAGCCATCTGGTCTCCCAGAAGTGGTCCCCTGGACCTCTTGTCACCGGCATCCCCAGTATGCCGTTCAACGCAAAATCTACGGCCTCTCCCCGCAGCAACGGACCGTCGTCCCAAGAAGCAAAGGACCCACCTATGAACCCCGCACCCACCTGGGATCAGTACATGGCGCCAGCACTGACCGTGCTCTCCGACGGCGAGGTGCACCGAGCGCGGGACATTCGCAATGCGGCCGCCGACCTGCTGAACGTCAGTGCTGAGGAGCGCCTCGAAACCATTCCCTCCGGAGAGCCGCGGTATCGCAACCGGAGCAATTGGGCACTGTCCTACCTCGCCCGTGCCGGCGCCGCTGAACGGCCGGTCCGAGGGCAATACCGGATCACCGACGCTGGTCGGAAACTCCTCGCGGAGCATCCGGACGGCATCACACTGAAGGACCTCCGCGCCTTCGTGGGCGATCCCGACGCCTCCCACACCTACTACGCTCTCAAGTCACTCGAAGGCACCGATGACGAGGCGGGTGAAACGGCAGCAATACCCGAGAAGACCCACGAGCTGGACCCCACCGAGCATATCGATCTGGGCATCGAGCGCATCCACGCCTCGGTCGCGGCGGACCTCTTGGCCCGGCTTCACGGCAACGACCCCGAATTCTTCGAACAAGCCGTGCTGGACCTCATCATGGCCATGGGCTACGGCGGCGCAGAAGGCACAGCAAAGCGTACGCAACTGTCCAATGACGGCGGCATCGACGGGATCGTCGACCAGGACGCCCTCGGCCTCAGTCGTATCTACGTCCAAGCAAAGAGATACGCGCTCGATGCCAGCATCGGCCGACCCGAGATACAGGCTTTCGTGGGCGCACTCCATGGCAATCAGGCCAATCAGGGCGTGTTCATCACCACCGCCCGCTTCAGCACTGGCGCCCGCACCTACGCCGAGTCCGTTCCCACTCGAGTCGTCCTGATCGACGGCACCCGCATGGCCTCGCTGATGATCCGCTACGGCGTCGGCGTGCAGGTCAAGCAGACCGTGAAGATCGTCGAAGTGGACGAGGACTTCTTCGAGTAGAGCGGCCCGGTGGAATCGACGTCGCACAGTCTCAACGAGTGCCCGGGCCACCAAGACGGCTTCGTCGGTGTGGAGTGCCACCGAAAAATAATCACTTACCGGATCGAGCCCCGCCGGCACGTCGTGGATAGGGTCGGGCGAGTGCTGCCACCGCACGATTCGCGTGCGACAGGACAGCCGCAGGCATCGTGCCACCCGCTTCCCGAGGAGGGATCCCCACTGAGTAGCGACGCACCGACACCAGGAGCAGCAGAGATGACGCCGGTGCCGGCGCCGCCGGAACGCACCGGTGCCGACACAGCGGCGGCCGGCCCCGTCACCTGGACGCCCGGAGTGAGGTGGCGGTCGGGTCGGGTGGCACTCGGCGGCTCGCCCTGGTCAGTGACCGTCGTCCCGGAGGGGATGCGCGCCTTCGCCGACCGCGCCCGGGCGACCGCCCCGGACAGCGTCACCGCTGAGGCCGACTCCGAGCGGGCGGCGGCGCGCTTCCTGCTCGACCGCGGCCTCGTGCACCCGACCCCCGCCGAACGGGCCACGGTCGACGACGTCGAGGTGGTCGTCCCCGTCTACGGGGATCCCGGACCACTCGAGCGCTGCCTCGCCTCCCTGACCGCGGACGGCCTGCCCGTGACGGTGGTCGACGACGCGAGCCCCGAGCCGCATGCCGGGCGGATCGCCGAGATCGCCACCGCTGCCGGCGCCAGGCTCGTCCGGCACGACGTCAACACCGGCCCCGGCGGAGCGCGGAACACCGGACTGGCGCGGACGAGCGCCCCCTTCGTCGCGTTCCTCGACGCCGATGCGCTCGCCGACCCGGGCTGGATCGGACGCCTCCGACCCGTCCTCGACGACGAGCGGATCGGCGCGGTCGGCCCCCGCGTGCGGCCCGACGTCCGCGGGGCGAGCGCCGTCGAACTCTACGAGGAGACCCGCTCCGAGCTGGATATGGGCGCCGTACCGAGCAAGGTCGTGCACGGCGTCCCGGTGGGGTGGCTGCCGAGCGCTGCCGTGCTGGTGCGCCGGTCCGCGTGCTCGAGCCCCGCGTTCGAGCCCGGCCTCCGCGTGGGGGAGGACGTCGACCTCTTCTGGCGGATGGACGAGACCGGCTGGACGGTCCGCTACGCGCCACACGTGCTCGCCTATCACGAGGTCCGGCTCTCGTGGAAGGACTTCGTGTCCCGGCGGGCGATGTACGGCAAGTCGGCCGCGCACCTGGAGAAGCGCCACCCGGGCAGGCTGACCCCGGCCTCGCCGTCGGTGAGCGGGCTGGCGGTCCTGGCCGCGCTCTCGACCGGCCACCCGGTCGTCGCGACGGCGGTCGCCGCGTACGAGCTGGCCCGCCAGCGGGCCATCCTGGACGCTGAGGTCCCCCTGCCGGTGGTGGCAGAGGTCGCCGGCCACTCGATGGGGTCGGACAACTTCTGGGCGGGGCACCTCCTGCGCCGTGACTGGTGGCCTGTCGGCTGGGCGGTCCTCGCGCTCACCCCGCGGTCGCGGCTGGCCCGGGGTGTGGCCGCGGCGATGATGTGGGAGCCGGTGCGGGATCACCTCCTGGCCCCGACCCGCCTCGATCCGGTGCGGAGTCTGGGCATGCGTCTCCTCGACGACGCGTCCTACGGCTCCGGGGTCATCCGGAACGCGATCCGTCAGCGCGTCCCCGCCGTCGTCACCCCGAGACCGCGACTCCCCCTGTGGCCCACGCGGAGCGGCGACG
>DWWP01000052.1 GCA_019119635.1 Candidatus Dietzia intestinipullorum | reverse complement strand
AAAATTTGGCACTATCACAAACAAAACACACTGTTGAGTTCTCAAACAACACCCGCACACCGCTCCACCGACACCAACCAGGCACCGACTTCACAGGGCGTGTATCCCTCGCCGCCCCTCTCGAGGCAACTCCACCAGCGTAGCAGCTCGTTTCTCGGTTTCAAAACCGGGATCCTCGCCAGCCTCGCGGCTTCGCTGCTCCGTTTCCGGGCAACTTCTCCAAGTTAGCTTTCCGGCTACACCGTGTCAAACCGGTGTGTCCTTCCCGCTGTCGTCAGGAGCCCCGCCTCGTCCCGGGCTCCGGCCTCTCGGCCCGACCCCGCTCCTTGGCGGCCCCGATAAAGTTACACGCGGCCCAATGGAACACCAAATCGGCTGGTCAGAGCTAGATCGAGAGTTTCAGCGACTGGTGTCGACGCGTTCGATGACCCCGCCGAGAGAGCGGACGTTCCCGACGAAATCGGAGTACCCGCGGTCGATGTGGAACACCTCGCAGACCTCGGTCACCTCGTCCGCGCACATCCCGGCCAGGACGAGGCCGGCACCGGCGCGGATGTCGCTGGCCCAGACCGTGGCCGAATCGAGGCGTTCGCGACCCCGGATCTTGGCGTGGTGCCCGTCGGTCTCGGCGTCCACTCCCATCCGGATCATCTCCTCGACAAAGCGGAACCGGGCCTCGAAGAGGTTCTCGGTCACCACGGACAGCCCGTCCGAGACGGAGGCGAGCGCGATCGCCATGGGTTGGAGGTCCGTGGGGAAGCCCGGGAACGGCAGGGTGCGGATATTGCGCGCGATCGGCCGGCCCTCCTGGCGCACGCGGACGCGGTCCTCCCCCGTCTCGACATCGGCCCCCACCGCGCGCAGGTTCTCGAGCACCACGTGGATATTCATCGGGTCGATGCCCGTCACCGTGACGTCGCCACGGGTCATGACAGCGCCCATCGCCCAGGTGGCGGCGACGATCCGGTCGCCGACCACCCGGTGGCTCACCGGGCGCAGCTCGTCGACGCCCTCGATCGTGATGGTGCTCGTACCGGCGCCGGAGATCTTTGCCCCCATCTTGGCCAGGAGCGTGCAGATGTCCACGATCTCCGGTTCGCGCGCGGCGTTCTCCAGGACCGAGGTGCCCTCCGCGAGGACAGCGGCGGTCACGAAGGTCTCGGTGGCGCCCACCGAGGGGAACTTGAGCCCGTAGCGGGCGCCGGTCAGCCGATCGGCCTCGGCCACCAGTCGTCCGTGGTCCATCCGGGTGGTGGCCCCGAGCAGTGTCAGCCCGGTCTGGTGCCAGTTCAGAGGTCGGCTGCCGATCGCGTCCCCGCCCGGCATCGCGATGACCGCACGGTGGTACCGACCGACCAGGGGGCCGAGGATGCACACGGACGCGCGTAGCCGCTGCGCGGCCTTGTCGTCGGCCACATGCCCGACCTCTGCCGGGGTGTCGATCGACACCGTGTCCCCGGTGATCTCCACCGTGCACCCGAGGTGCCGTAGGACGTCGGCCATCGCCGGCACGTCCGAGATCGCGGGACAGTTGGTCAGCGTGGTGCGCCCCCGGGCCATGAGCGCGACCGCCATGAGCTTGAGGACGCTGTTCTTGGCTCCGGCCACCGGGATCTCGCCGGCGAGCCTCGTGCCTCCGGTGACGAGGAAGCTCTCCTCGCGGGATGTGGGGTTGGCGCTCACGGGGTACACCCTAGGGCAGGAACCCCCGCGGACCCGGGACCGACGAGCCCGGGCTCCGCGTAGCTTGGTCTCATGGCTGTTCACCTCACACGCATCTACACCCGCACCGGCGACGACGGCACCTCCGGCCTGTCCGACTTCTCCCGCGTGGCGAAGAACGACCCCCGCCTCGTGGCATACGCGGACTGCGAGGAGGCCAACGCCGCCCTCGGCGTGGCGCTCACGAGCACCGACCTCGACGAGCGGGTGGCCTCGGTGCTGACGATCGTGCAGAACGACCTCTTCGACGCCGGGGCGGATCTGGCCACGCCGATCGTCGCCGAACCCGAGTACCCGCCGCTGCGCGTCGAGCAGGAGTACATCGACAGGCTGGAGGGCTGGGTCGACGAGTTCAACGCCGATCTCGCCGCGCTCAACTCCTTCATCCTGCCCGGTGGGACGCCTGCGGCGGCCCACCTCCACGTGGCGCGGACCGTGGTCCGCCGGGCCGAGCGTGCGGCGTGGTCCGCCGTCGACGAGCACCCGGAGACCACGTCTCCACTGCCGGCCAGGTACCTCAACCGGCTGTCCGACCTGCTGTTCGTGCTCGGGCGGGTCGCCAATCCCGGCGGCGACGTCAAGTGGGTCCCGGGCGGCGAACGCGGCTGATCGTCTCAGCCGGTCTTCCGTCGGGGCTCGACGGTCAGGGCAGAGCGCCCATCCGGCGTGCGGCGTTGACCGCCTCGAACCGCGTGTGCGCGTCGAGCTTGCGCATGACGGACCGCAGGTAGCTCTTGACCGTCTCCGCGCCGATGCCCATGTCGGCGGCCGTCTCGACGTTGGTCTTCCCCTGCGCCACGCAGGCGAGCACGTCCAGCTCGCGGCGGGACAGTCGGGCCGTCGGGAGCTCCGGCGGGGGCGCCACCATCTCGGCGCAGATGCGTTCGAGCTCGGTCCGCACCGCCGGGTCCTCGGTGCGGGAGGCGAGCATCCGCAGCCGCGCGTGGGTCTCCCTGACGCGTTCGTCGGACAGGATGTCGTCCGCGCCACCCGCGCCGAGTCGCCGCCCGACCGGGGCCTCACCCCGCGCGGCGAGCGCGTCGTTGACCGCGATCTCCTGCTCTAGCGTGCGGGCCGTGCTGGACAGCTGCGTGAGCACCTTCTCGCCGAACCGGACGGAGTTGTGGACCCCGGCGTAGAGCACCGCGCGGACGTCCCTGCCCACGACCACCGGGATCGCCGCCATGGACCGCAGCCCCTCGGAGAGCACCGGCACGTCGTACTCGTGGGTGATCACCCCGGCGCGCCCGTAGTCGGCCACGCCGACCGGCCGGCCCGTGGCCATGACCCGACCACCGACCCCCGCCCCGTAGTGCACGGTGAGGTCCTTCATCGCCGAGGTGCGCATGCCGAGCGATTCCGAGAGCACCAGCGTGCGGCCTTCACCCACGACGCCGCCGATCGTCACCGGGATCCCCGTGGACTCCCGCAGCGCGGAGATCGCGCTGCGCACCGACGCCAGGTCCCGCTTGCGCTGCTGGCCGTCCCCGCCGGCACCACCGACGGACTTCTCCTCGTCCACGAGGTCTCCTCCCTCGTCCGTGGCCACCCCCGCTGATCGCGGAGGATTCCCCCCGACCGTGCCACCCGTCACATCCGTCTGGCCACTATACGCACGTCGTCGGGCTGACGCGTCATCGATCCCCGTCCGATCCGCGCGGGCTGCGCGGGGGTATCCTCGCCCGGACTCGCCCCGCGACCCGCTCAGGGCGTGAAAGCTGGATCGAATGCCTCGGGGTCCTCGGGATCCGCCAGCATCGCGGCTTCCCCGGTGACCGGGGCGGCGCGCTGCTCGTCGTAGATCCATTCCTCGACATCGCTGGAGTCCGGATCGCCGACCAGGTACGGGTGCAGGCCCAGGGCCGCGTCCGCATCGACGCTCTCCCCCGCTCCCAGCACGGCCGCGTCGAGGAAGTGCGACACCTCGTCGTCGTCCAGTCCGACGCCGATCATCACGAGCCCTTCCGGTGCCGCCGCGTCCCCGGGCCCGGGGCCCTCCCCCTCGGCGCGCAGCTCGAGTCGGCGTCCGACCATCCCCACCTCGTACCGGCGCGGGCCGTCGACCGTGGTCATGGTGAGCGTGCCCTTGGCGCGGTACACGCCGGTCGGCGGCGCGGCGACGGCGGTGAGGAACCGGCGCGGGTGGAGCGGCCCGGCGGGCGTCACCGTGACGGCGCGGTAGCCGTCGTGGAGGTGCTCGTGGTCGTGGTGGTCGTCGGGGCCGTGCTCGGGCCCCGCCACCGGGACGCCCGGCTCCAGTCCCAGGAGGAGGCCGGCGGGGACCGCCGCCCGCACGGTCGGGTACACGGCGACGCGCGGGGCGTGGCCGCGGATCAGGGTCCGGATCTCGTCGAACCGTTCGCGGGGGACGAGGTCGCACTTGTTGACGACGACGAGGTCGGCCTCCGCCAGGTGCGACGCCAGCCCCGGATGCCGCTCCAGCGCGTCGCCGAGCCCCTCGGCGTCCACCACCTGGACCATCCCGGCGTGCCGGGCCACCTCGCGCGGGACGTCGTGGACCATCCGGGACAGGATCGCGGGCTCGGCCAGCCCACTGGCCTCGATCACCGCCAGGTCCAACCCGAGCTCCGGGCCCGCCAGCTTCTCCATGGCCTCCCCCAACTCGCTCGCGTCGACCTCGCAGCAGACGCAGCCGTTGGGCATCGAGACCATGGAGTCGACCTGTCCGGCCACCGCGCCGGCGTCCACGTCGATGTCGCCGAAGTCGTTGACGACCGCCGCGATCCGGAGCCCGGGCGCGCCGCTGAGCAGATGGTTGAGCAGGGTCGTCTTGCCGGCCCCCAGGTAGCCGGTGAGGATCAGGACCGGGAGGGGGTCACCGGGGGCGCGGCCGACACCGGGGTGCGCGACCTCTCCCCCGGTGTCCGGACCGCCGGTCAGCGCCGCCACTCGGGCTTGCGCTTCTCGTCGAAGGCGGCCATGCCCTCCTTCTGGTCGTCCGTGGCGAACAGCGCGTAGAAGGCGTTCTGCTCGGAGAGCAGCCCCTCCTCGAGGGTCGTCTCGAAGGCACGGTTGACGGCCTGCTTGGCCACCGCGGCAGTGGTCTTGCTCATCGAGGCGATCTTCTCGGCAACCTTCATGGTCTCGGCGAGCAGTTCCGCCGCCGGCACGACCCGGGCGACCAGGCCCGAGCGCTCGGCCTCGTCGGCGTCCATCTGCCGGCCGGTCAGGCACAGGTCCATGGCCTTGGCCTTGCCCACCGCCCGCGTGAGCCGCTGCGAGCCGCCCATGCCCGGGATCACTCCGAGGGTGATCTCCGGCTGGCCGAACTTGGCGTTGTCGCCGGCGATGATCATGTCGCACATCATCGCCAGCTCGCAGCCACCGCCGAGGGCGAAGCCCGACACCGCCGCGATGATCGGGGTGCGGGCCGCGGTGAGGCGCTTCCAGTCGTGGAAGAAGCGCTCGAGGTAGATGCCCGGGTAGGTCTTGTCCTTCATCTCCTTGATGTCGGCGCCCGCCGCGAAGGCCTTCTCCGAGCCGGTGATGACGATGCAGCCGACGCCGGGGTCCGAGTCGAACGCCTCGACCGCCTCGACGACCTCGGACTCCATCGCGCTGCTCAGCGCGTTGAGCGCCTTGGGGCGGTGGAGCGTGACCACCGCGACGCGGCCGGTCTGCTCGACCAGGATGTTCTCGAACTGCTTCTCCGTCACGGACATGGCGTGCTCCTCCTCCGGCCGGGCCTGCGACCGGATCACATACTTGGACTTCCTAGGTTTCTGCCCCGATGCTAGCCGCTCACCGTGCGAGCGGTCCCCCGTTCCACAGCCCCGACCGTACGGCCTCGCCGTGCTCGACCGTCGCGGGCTGCGCTTCCGGCACCAGGGGTGAGTACCGCACGAGCGATCCCCAGTCCCGGTCCCAGTCGTGCTCGAGATAGGTGGGCACCGTCTCGCCCTCCTGGAGGAGCTCGATGAAGCCGAGCGGACCGCCACCGTCCCAGCCCTGCCACGTGGTGGTGGAGCTGACGGCGAGGCCACGGTCCGGCAGGATCCGGTACTCGGGGAGCTCGTGGATGCCGGCGTACTCCTCGAACGGGCGCAGGCAGGGCACGTGGAACGCCACGGCCCAGTCCGGCAGCACTGGACGACTGTCGCCGATCAGCTCCTGCATGGTGACGAGCTCCGCCACGCGCGGCGGGGTGAAGGCGATCCAGCGCGAGGGATCGGGGTCGTCGTCGGTGACCACCAGGCGCACCGCGGTGACGTCGTCCGGCATGGAGTCGAGCGGCACCCGCAGGTTCCGCCACGACGGGGCCGGGCCGATGTCGAGCGGGCTCACCGAACCGGCCACCTCGCCGGCGCCGCCGGTCGCGTATTCGACCCGGACCGCGTCGGAGCCGAACGAGCCGGCCACGGCGATCGTGATGAGCGGGTTGTCCTGCACGTCCGCGGGCAGCTCGTACCAGTCCGTGGTGGTGGACGCGTTGAGCTGGATCCCGTCCTGGTGGCTGCCGAGCACGGGCACGCGGGAGGGGTCGAGGCCGAACGGGAGCACGGCGTGACTGCCGTTGATGCCCTCGCCCGTCCGGACGCCGCCCCCGGTGCCCGCGGTGGTGGACGTCGTGTCCGAGTCCTCGCCGGTCCCCATCGTGTCGGTGAGCGCGCTCTGGGTCGCGGTGAGGTCCGAGGAGATCCCGTCCGGGCGGAACTCGACGGCCCCGTCGTCGGTCCCGGCCTCCAGCTGCTCACGCGGGTCGCCGGCCGGCTCGAGGAGCCCGGCGTTGGCGTCGGGTTCGGTGAGCACCTTGTCGGCGATGCCGCACGACTCGCCCCCGAGCGCCCGTAGGTTCTGCAGCCCCACCGAATACGCCGGGTACTGGTTCCGGAAGGCCGCCGCCATCGAGGCCACGATCACCACGACGACGATCGCGGCGGCGATCCCGAGCGGGGCGTGTGAGATCTCGCGGAGCACGCCGGCCGCCCCGCCGCGTCCCGCCTCGCGGCGAGCGGGAGGGGGCGTCACGAAGGGCTCCCGGAAATGCAGGAACAGCGCGGCCAGCAGCGCCAGGCCCATGCCCGTGAGGAACACCGACGACAGCGTGATCCCGGCGATCGACGGCTGCACCCCGCCCCACGGGATGCCGTAGATGGAGATGTACCACCAGCCGTTGGTCGAGGTGAAGCTCAGCGCGAGCACAAAGAACACGGAGGCCAGGAACAGCATCCGGTTGCGCAGCGACCGAGTGGCCGCGGGCAGGACCGCCATCGTCACGAGCGCGGCCAGCGCCGCGCCGATCGTGGCGAACGCCCCGAAGTGGTGGGTCCACTTGGTGGGGTTGAGCGCCATGAACGCGATGCTCATCGCCGCCAGCCCCACGATCCGGCGCGCCGGTCCCACCGCCACGCCGGGGATCCGGCCCTTGCGGAACAGGATCGCGGCGCACGTGATGAGCGAGAGGAACATCGTCAGGACCCCGAAGCGGCGGGCCAGCGACCCGTCCGGGGTCTGGTTCATGAGCCACTCGTAGCGCCACGACTCCTCGAACCACCGGCCGGTCGGGCCGACGTCCCCGAGCAACGCGGAGGACTGCAGCGTGGTCACCAACGGCTGATCCAGGAAGATCAGGTGCAACACCGCGAGTCCGGCGGCGAGCAACGGGGCCACCGTCGGGATCCACCCGTCACGGCGGGCCCGGCGGATCACCAGCAGCAGCAGAGGGCGCGACGCCGCGATGATCGCGGCGATACAGAACGTCCCCGTGGGCGCGGCGGACAGGGTGAGCCCGCCGATGATGAAGCCGGCGGCGGCGGGCAGGAGTCGGCCCGTCGCGAGCGCGCGCTCGAGGGAGACCCAGGTCGCCAGGACACCGAACGCCACCACCGGCTCGGGGCGCAGCCCGTTGTTGTAGGTGAGCCAGAACGCGAGGAACACGGCGGCGGTACTCCACCGGACGGCGTTCGCGCGGCGGGCCGCGATGCCGAGTCTGGGGATCACCTCGCGCGTGAGCAGGATCCACGAGGCGATGCCCAGCAGGAGCGCGGGGAGCCGCAGCCACACGCTCGACAGGGTGAACTCACTGATCGCCGTGTACAGGTAGTACGGCATCCCGAACGGCGCGTACGGGGCGCCGAAGTACCGGAACACCTCGGGCATGTATCCACTGGACACCGCGGCGCGGGCCTCGGTGAGGATGTAGCCGTCATCGGAGGTGTTGGCGCCGATGATGTGCCAGATCCCCATGGTCGCCAGCACCAGGAAATCGAGGGGTCTGGGCTTCCACCAGCGCCGGGGCAACACCCGCCTGGCGGTCCGCCCGTCACGCAGGTCGAGTCTGTGCAGGGCGACCAGGGAGACCACGATCGCGAGGATGCCCACGACGATCGCGAGCTGCTTGATCACCGTCGCCTCGGTGGTGTAGCGCGAGTCCACGGTGATGTCGACGGCCATCCCGTCCGGTGCCGCGCCGGAGAGATCGGAGAACACGCCCACGACCTGGGGCCGCAGATCGTCCTCGATGACGCCGCCGACCCCCTCGCCGTCGACCTCGAGCCCCTCGAACTCGGCGCCGATCGAGGCGGAGTCGGCCGTGATCCGGATCGTGCTGCAGGCATCCGGCGCGGCGACGGCGTCCGTCGGGGCCGACGCGATGAGGACGTTCCTGCTGCGCACCTCGACCGTGGGGCCGGCGACGCTGACCGTGAGGGCGCGAGCGCCCGCGTTCTCGCCCGCCTCCTTGGGGGCGGTCGACACGAGCACGCCGTCCTCGGCGCCCTGGTCACGCAACTCCTGCACCGCCGTGCAGGGGACCTCCACGGTGAGATCGAGCGGGTAGTACGCCACGAGAGGAGCGGTGACCGGGTCGAGCGTGCCGCCCTCCGGCCAGCTGATCGTCGACGTGGTCTGGGTGACCGGCAGCAGCGGGACCAGGACCGTGAGGATGATGCCGATCAGGCCGCTGACCGCGGCGACGATCCCCCAACGGTTCCGTGATCGGGGCTTCGCGGGTGGGTCGGGGACCTCGGCGGCAGTCGACGGCATGGCGTCCACGCTATAACGAGTGCGCGAGGAACCCCGCAGTGGCCGCCGGGCGCGGTGCCGGGTCACCGGTCCCGATAGGCCAGCCGCCGCATCAGGGCCTCCAGCGGCCCGGCCCGCCCGGCGTGTTCGGCGACCACCGCGTAGGCGAGAGTGACCAGCCACACCACGACCGCGTAGACGGCGATCGTCGCGCTGGACAGGTGCGCTCCCAGCCCGAGCCCCCAGGCCGCCAGGACCGGCGCGCAGAGCACCGACTGCGCCACGTAGCACGTCATGGACCGCGCGCCGACGGCGCTGACCGCCCGCGCCACCGGGCCGAGGGGCCGGCGGGAGTACGTGTCGCCGAGGAGACCGAACAGCGCGACGTAGCCGATACCGCAGAAGATCCCCGTGAACATCTGGGGCGCCGCGAACGAGGACAGTGCCGGTCGGAGCGACTCGAGGACGCCCACCTGGGTGAGCGCGTGCGGGACGGCACCGATCCACCCGACGGCGATCCCGACCACCGCGACCCACCGGAGCAGGGCCCGGTGTTCCCCGGGGCACTCCAGGACCCGTCGCCGGGCGGCCCAGATCCCGAGGAGGATCGACACCGGGACGGCGATCCCCAGGGGCCCCTGGCTGACGACGGTCTGGATCGCCCACAGCACCATCCGCGCCCCCGCCGCGGCGAGGTACCCCTCGCCGGCCACGGACTCGTGGATGAGGCCGAACAGTTCCCCGCCCGGGTCGACCGCTGGGGCCTCCCCCGCCACGATCGCCCGACCGCCTAGAACGGAGAGCGCCGCGACCAGTCCGAGCAGCACCATGCCGACCGCCGCCCAGACGAGCAGCACGGTGTCCGAGCGGCGGAGGAAGAGCCAGACCACCAGGAGCCCGGTCAGTCCGTAGGCTCCGAGGATGTCCCCGCCCCAGAGCAGGAGCGCGTGGACCGCGCCGAACACGATCAGCCAGAGGTTGCGCCGCTGCACCTGCCGGCGGGCCTGCGCCTCTGACGCCCCGCGCGCCGTCCGGCTCCGCATGATCATCACCAGGCCGTAACCGAACAGGAGCGCGAACATCGGGTAGACCCGCAGGTCCACACCCACCAGGAGGATCGCCTGCGCCACGGAGTCCGCCGTCGACCCGTCGAGCGGGTGCGGGCCCTGCCCGGCGGCCCCGTGTAGGTAGAACGCCGAGTTGGCCAGGACGATCAACAGCAGCATGACGCCCCGTGCGAGATCGGGCGCGGGGGCACGGGCCGGTCGCACGGTCATGGGCCGCAGGATACGGAACCAGAGATCACATCGGAAGCGCTTCTGGCGAAGTGGCCGGGAAGCCCGAGTCCGGGGAATGAGGGACGCGCCGGCGGTGACCCGCCGGCGCGTCGCTGGTGTGGCCAGGCCCGGGATCGAACCGGGGACCTTCCGCTTTTCAGGCGGACGCTCGTACCAACTGAGCTACCTGGCCCTAAGACATCCGGCGCACCCGGTCTTCACCGAATGCGCCGGCTATCTCTGGCGACCCTGACGGGACTTGAACCCGCGACCTCCGCCGTGACAGGGCGGCGCGCTAACCAACTGCGCCACAGGGCCGTGCTCTTGCACGAGACTGAACAGTAATCGACGCTCCCGCAGAAGCGCAAATCGCCTGGTCGCTGTGCGTACCCCCTACGGGATTCGAACCCGCGCCGCCGGCGTGAAAGGCCGGTGTCCTAGGCCGCTAGACGAAGGGGGCGTACGCCACGTCCGGGCGCACCGGTCCGCAGCGCGTCCAGTTTAGAGCACGGCCACTGCCCCCGTATAAACCGCATGCGGAAGCGGGCGGACGCGGGCGGCGCCGGGCGGGGCGAAAGCGGGCGGTATCGTTGTCGGCGCCCCTATAGCTCAGTTGGTAGAGCTACGGACTTTTAATCCGCAGGTCGCCGGTTCGAGCCCGGCTGGGGGCACTGGAGCGCCGCACGCGCGGCGCCCGTTGGACCAGCCCGGCCCGCGCTGGGATACTGGCGGGATGTCCGCTCCCACCACCAGCGCGCCCGCGCTGCGCATCGGCCCCCTGGAACTCGCGTCCCCCGTCGTCCTGGCTCCCATGGCCGGGGTGACCAACGTGGCGTTCCGCTCCCTGTGCCGCGAGATCGAGCGCGAGCAGCAGGGCTCTGTCTCGGGGCTGTACGTCTGCGAGATGGTGACGGCCCGGGCGTTGGTGGAACGGCAGCCGGCCACGCTCCACATGGCCGCGTTCGCCCCGGACGAGTCGCCCCGCAGCCTGCAGCTCTACACCGTCGACGCCGAGTACACCTATGCGGCCGCCAAGATGATCGTCGACGAGGACATGGCCGATCACATCGACATCAACTTCGGCTGCCCCGTCCCCAAGGTCACGCGCCGTGGTGGCGGTTCGGCGATCCCGTACAAGCGTCGGCTCTTCCGCTCGATCGTCGCCGCGGCAGTCCGGGCGACGGAGGGCACGGACATCCCCGTCACCGTGAAGATGCGGGTGGGGATCGACGACGAGCACCACACCCACCTGGATGCGGGCCGGATCGCCGTCGACGAGGGCGCCCGGGCTGTCGCCCTACACGCCCGGACGGCCGCCCAGCGGTACTCGGGCGAGGCCGACTGGTCGCAGATCTCGAGGCTGGTCGAGCACGTCGGGGCGGTCTCGGACGTGCCGGTCCTGGGCAACGGCGACATCTTCTCCGCCGAGGACGCGGTCCGCATGCGGGAGGAGACCGGGTGCGCGGGCGTCGTGATCGGTCGCGGCTGCCTCGGACGGCCGTGGCTGTTCTCGGAACTCGCTGCGCGCCTCGACGGCCGTGACGCCCCGACTCCGCCGACGTTGGGCGAGGTCAGTCGGATCATGTACCGACACGGCGAACTCCTGGCCGAGCACCACGGCGAGGACAAGGGGATGCGCGATATCCGTAAGCACGTCTCCTGGTACCTGCGGGGATTCCCGGCCGGCTCCGGTAAGCGGGTGGCGCTGTCCGGGGTGCGGACACTTGCCGATCTCGCGGAGCTGCTCGCCGACCTGCCCGCGGACGAGCCGTTCCCCGCGGACGGGTACGGACCCCGCGGCCGTCAGGGCTCGGCGTCCAAGGTCCTGCTGCCGGAGGGGTGGCTCGACGACCCGGAGGACGACGCGGCCGCCCTCGAGGGCGCGGAGGTCCACAACTCCGGGGGCTGACGCCACGCCCCCTCGTGGCGTCGTGTTCACCGGACGTTAAACGTGCGAGTCCTTACCAGGGCTGACATGCGCGTATCCTGGTGGTCATGCGTGTTGTCTACTCTGAAGAACTGGCGGATCTGGCCACCTCGATGGCCCGGATGTGCTCACTCGCCACAGATGACATGGAGCTGGCGACCCACGCCCTGCTCCAGGTCGACCTGGTGGCGGCGGAGAAGGTTCTCGAGTCCAGCACCGAGATGTCGCGGCTCGCGACCGAGAACGAGGAGCGGGGCTTCGCGCTCCTCGCACTCCAGGCCCCGGTCGCCCGGGACCTGCGCCAGGTGGTCACGTCCATCCAGCTCGTGCAGGACATGACGCGGATGGGCGCGCTCGCCGGCCACGTGGCCAAGCTCGTCCGGCGTCGACACCCCGAGCCGGTCCTCCCCGAGCCCGTCAACGGGTACTTCGCCGAGATGGGCCGGGTCGCTGTCTCGCTCGGCCGTGCCGCGACCGAGGTGCTGCTCAACCGGGACTCCGAGCAGGCCGCCACGTTGGCCCAGCAGGACGACGCGGTGGACGACCTGCGGCGGCACCTGTTCACACTGCTCACCGTGCGAGAGTGGAAGTGGGGCGTGGCCTCCGCGGTCGACGTGACCCTGCTGGGGCGCTACTACGAGCGCTTCGCCGACCACGCCGTGGAGGTGGCCCAGCGCGTGATCTTCCTGGCGACCGGCGAGTACGCGCCCGCCGGTGAGACCCCGGAGCCGCTCGACTCGGACGAGGAGGCCGCCCGCCGCTTCGACGAGGCCGAGCGGTCCATCCGCAATCGCCGCCGGGGCGAGGGTGACCAGAACCCCTAGCCGACGACACCACGCCCGACCAGAACGGACAGCGCCACCGCGCCCGTGTGGGTGCGGTGGCTCCGTCCGTGGGCCGGTCTCAGCCGAAGCGGCCCGAGACGTAGTCCTCGGTCTGCTTGTTCTCCGGGTTGGAGAAGATCCTCTCGGTGGAGTTGACCTCGACCAACTGGCCCGGCATGCCGGTGGCCTCGAGCGAGAAGAACGCCGTCTGGTCGGACACGCGAGCGGCCTGCTGCATGTTGTGGGTGACGATCACGATGGTGAACTCGTCCTTGAGGTCGGAGATGAGGTCCTCGACCGCGAGCGTCGAGATCGGGTCGAGCGCCGAGCAGGGCTCATCCATGAGCAGGACCTGCGGCTCGATCGCGGTCGCCCGCGCGATGCACAGACGCTGCTGCTGCCCGCCGGAGAGCCCGCCCCCGGGCTTGTCCAGCCGGTCCTTGACCTCTTCCCACAGGTTGGCGCCGCGCAGTGACTGCTCGGCCACCTCGTCGAGCTTCTTCTTGCTCTTGACGCCCTGCAGGCGCAGACCGGCGATCACGTTCTCCTTGATGGACATCGTGGGGAACGGGTTGGGCCGCTGGAACACCATGCCGATGGTCCGGCGCACGGCGACCGGGTCCACCTTCTTGTCGTAGATGTCCACGCCGTCGAGCTTGATGCCGCCGGTCGTGTACGCGCCGGGGACCTCTTCGTGCATCCGGTTGAGCGAGCGCAGCACGGTCGACTTTCCGCAGCCGGACGGGCCGATGAACGCCGTCACCGACCGCGGCGGCACATGCAGGTTCACGTCCTTCACGGCGTGGAAGTCACCGTAGAAGATGTCGACGTTCTCGAGATCGAGTCGCTTGGCCATGTGTGGTCCTTACTTGGTCTTCGGCGCGAGAGCCTTGGAGGCGAACGTGGCGAGGACGTTCGCCAGCGCGATGATGATGACGAGGGTGAGCGCGGCGCCCCAGATCCGGTACTGGCCGGCCTCGTTGGGGTTGGACAGCTGGTTGTAGATGAGCA
The DNA here is from genome assembly GCA_019119635.1 of Candidatus Dietzia intestinipullorum. Classification (GTDB taxonomy): domain Bacteria; phylum Actinomycetota; class Actinomycetes; order Mycobacteriales; family Mycobacteriaceae; genus Dietzia; species Dietzia intestinipullorum. The sequence continues at coordinate 27,436 of DWWP01000052.1, read as the reverse complement.
ACGGAAGCGAGCTCATGTTGCCCTCGAACAGGTTGAAGTTGTAGCTCGCCGTGTAGCCCACGAGGATCAGCACCGGGGCCGTCTCACCCATGACGCGGGCGACGGCGAGGAAGATGCCGGAGATCATGCCCGACAGCGCGGTCGGGATGACGATGCTGACGATGGTCTTCCACTTGGGCACGCCGAGTGCGTACGAGGCCTCGCGGAGCTCGTCCGGGACCAGCTTGAGCATCTCCTCCGTGGACCGGACGATGAGCGGGATCATGAGCAGCACGAGGGCGAGGCTCACCGCGAAGGCACTGAGCTCGAACTGGAACGTGGTGATCCAGATGCCGAAGATGAAGATCGCGGCGACCACCGAGGGGACGCCGGCGAGGACGTCGACCATGAACGTGGTGGGCTTGGCGAGCTTGGAGTCCGGGTACTCGACCAGCATGATGCCGGCGGCCACACCGAGTGGGATCGAGATGACGGCCGCGACGACCGCCTGGACGAGGCTGCCGTAGATCGCGTGACCGACGCCCCCGGCCATGGAGGACGGGGCGACCAGGAAGAACGAGTTGGTCCACCACGTGGGGTTGAGGATCGCGGGGAGGCCGTCGACGATCACCTTGAACAGGAGCGCGACCAGCGGGATCAGCGCGAGGATAAAGCTCGCGGTGAACACCACCAGGGCGATCTTGTCCCGGGCCTTGCGGCCCCCGGAGATCGGCAGGAAGGTCTCCGCCGGCTTGGCGGGCTTGGCGAGGTCGGGAGTTGCCTGGGACATCAGCCGTTGACCTTTCCACCGGACACCGAGCGTGCGATGAGATTGACTACGAACGTGAGGATGAACAGCACGAGCCCTGCGGCGATGTAGGCGCCGGTCGGGAGCGGGTGGTTGAACTCCGCGGAGGCGGAGGCGATCTTGGACGCAAACGTGAAGCCGCCGTCGAACAGCGACAGGACGCTCGGGTCGACCGCGGCGCGCAGGATGATGAGAACGGCGACCGTCTCGCCGAGCGCGCGGCCGAGGGCGAGCATGGCGCCGGCGACCATCCCCGACTTGGCGTAGGGGAAGCAGGTCATCCGGATCTTCTCCCACTTGGTGGCACCGAGCGCGAGGGCGGCCTCCTGGTGGAGCGACGGGGTCTGCCGGATGGTCTCGCGGGACATCGAGGTGATGATCGGCAGGATCATGATGGCCAGCACCACGCCGGCGGTGAAGATCGTGCCGCCGCCGCTGATCGAGACGTTGCCGTCGCTGAACAGGAACAGCCAGCCGAGGTTCCGATTGAGCCATTCGGCGAAGGGCACCATCCACGGGCCCAGGACCAGCAGCCCCCACATGCCGTAGATGATCGAGGGGACCGCGGCCAGCAGGTCGATGACCGCCGAGAACGCCCGGGAGAGCCGCGCGGGGGCGTACTGGACGAGGTACGTCGCGATCCCGATGGCGACCGGCACCGCGAGCACGAGCGCGAACAGCGAGCTCAGAACGGTCACCTTGAGCATGTCGAGGATGCCGAACCGCAGGGAGTCCGGGTCCGAGGTGTTCCACTCCGACGAGGTGAGGAAGTTGATCTCGTTGGCCATCAGCGACGGGGTGGCCTGTGCGACCAGCACGATGCCGATCAGGGCGATGAGGCCGACGATGACACCGCCGGCGGCGACGGTGACGCTCCGGAACACCAGGTCGACCTTCTTGGCCGACTTCATCTCCAGGAGATCGACCGAGTTCCCGCCGCCCCGGTGTGGGTCGGCTGCCCTGCCCTCGGTGCGTCCGCCGGGCGAACCGGTCTCGGAGTCGGCGTCACTGCCGACGGATTCGTGAACAGTCATGGGGCCTTCAGTCGCTCGGGTTCATGGTCGAGAAGTGTCCCTCCCGGCCGACTCCGGGTCGCGGGGCCGGCCGGGGGGCCTCAACGATCAGGAGATCGCGGAGATAGCGTCGGTCAGCTGCGTGCGGAAGGCGTCGGGGACGGGGATGTAGCCCTGGTCCTCGAGCTTGCTCTGGACATCCTGCGAGACCGCGACGTCGAGGAACGAACGCACGGCCGCAGCGGTGTCCTCGTCACCATACGTCGAGCACACGATCTCGTAGGTCGGCATGAGGATCGGGTAGGCGCCCGCGTTCTCCGGAACGTAGAACGAGGACGTGTCGATCACCAGATCGTTGGAGCCCTCCTCCACGAGCTGGGCGCCGTCGATGGTCTGACCGGCGGTCTCGGCGTTGAGCTCCACGCCCTCGGCGTCGGCCGGCGTGATGACGTCGATCATGCCGAGGTCCTGGCTCTTGGCGTAGGACCACTCGGTGTAGGTGATGGTGCCGGGGGTGGAGGCGACCGCACCGGCGACGCCCTCGTTACCGCGGGCGCCCTCGCCCACCCCGCCGGCGAACTGCTTGCCGGCGCCGCCGGTCCACGCGCCGTCCGAGGCCGCCTCGAGGTACTGCTGGAAGTTGTCGGTGGTGCCCGACTCGTCCGAGCGGAAGATCACGCTGATCGGCTGGTCCGGGAGCTCGACGCCCTCGTTCTCGGCGGCGATCGCGGGGTCGTTCCAGGAGGTGATGGTGCCGTTGAAGATGTTGGCGAGGGTCTCGCCCGAGAGCGCGACATCGACGCCGTCGAGGTTGTACGCCACGGCGATCGGGCCGAACACGGCCGGGAGGTTCCACGCGGGGCCCTCGCACCGCTCCTCGGCACGCGCGTACTCCTCGCCCTCGAGCGGGGAGTCGGAGCCACCGAAGTCGGTCTGCCCGCCGATGAACTCCGAGACGCCGGCGCCCGAGCCGTTGGAGTTGTAGTCGAGCGTGTTGCCGTCGCAGCTGACGGCGTAGGAGTTGGCGAAGATCGTCATGGCGTTGTTCTGCGACGAGGCACCCGACGCGGTGAGCGACTGGTCGCCCGCGCACTCGATGCCGTCGACCGCCTGGGCGGCGGTGTCACCGCTGCCCGCGTTGTTGTCCGAACAGGCGGCGAGGCCGACCGTCGCGAGGGCGGCGAGGCCGAAGAGAGCACCTGAGCGCTTGAGGTCCACTTGATCTCCTTGATCGGGATTGGTGGTGTCCCACCATCGAGCTGTGTCGAGCGCCGAACCTAAGTCGCCGATATGAACACGCTGTCCGGACGAGGTGAACGGCGGGTGAACTCGAGGCCCACCCTGAGAGAAGGCTTCAGCATGCTCCCGAGAACATCCGCGATGACCTGCACGGACTCGGGGAAGGCCGCAGTGGGATCAGCGAATAATCATGCTGTGTTGTATGTCGCATCAACATGCGCGATCGCGAAACCCAGTCGTTCGTAGGTGCGTCGCGCCGGCGCGTTGTCGCCCTCCACGTAGAGGACGACCGAGCCCACGCGCACTCTCTCCTCGAGGTGCGCCACCCCGAGCGTGGTGAGCAGGCCACCCAGGCCCCGCCCCTGGTCGGCGGGGTCGACGGCCACGACGTACACCTCGCCCTCGGTCTCCTCGCCCGGCCCGGCGGGGGCGACCTTGGTCCAGTGGAACCCGGTCAGCCGCGGCGCCGCCCCCGAGGTGTCCACCGCCAGGAAGATCCCGGCCGGGTCCACCCAGTCCACCGCGAACCGGTCGTCCATCTGCTCGCGCGACCATCCCCCCTGTTCGGGGTGCCACGCGAACGCCGCGTTGTTGACCCGGAGGAACTCCGCCCGCGCGTCCAGCCCCGGCCAGCGGGCGCCCCCCTCGGAGGCCGCCTCGGCGAGGGTGCCGGTCTCGATCCCCCCGGCGGGCGCCATCTCCTCCAGCGCCGGACCGTCCGCACCGCGCCGGCGCATCATGAGCAGCTCGCGCGTGCGCACCATCCCGGCCCCGTCCGCGAGCCCCTGTGCCGCCGGCAGGTCACCGTGGGCCCACACCGCAGCGCCCGGCTCCCTGTCGAGCACGGCGCGCACGAGCTCGGTGCCGATGCCGCGTCGCCGCTCCCCGGGGACGACGACGAGCTCGGCGGACGCCCCCTCCCCGGCTCCTGCGAGCTGCGCATACCCTGCGATCCCGCCGTCGGCGTCGCGCACGAGCAGGTGCCGCACCCCGTCGTCGTCGGACGCCCTGAGCGCCCGCAGCGGCTGCTCCCCGAGGGGGGCCACGCCGTCCGCCTCGTGGGCGGCCGCGGCGGCCGACTCGACGGCCTCCGCGTCCCGCTCGTCCACCGCGCCCTCGACGACCTTCATGCGTCCCCTCCTGCTTCCCTGGGGTCCGTGGGTCGGACCGCCTTGTACCCGACGTTACGGACGGTCCCGATCAACGACTCGTGATCGGGGCCGAGTTTGGCCCGCAGCCGACGCACGTGCACGTCGACGGTGCGGGTGCCACCGAAGTAGTCGTACCCCCACACCTCGTGGAGGAGCTGGGCGCGCGAGAACACCCGGCCGGGGTGCCGGCACAGGTACTTGAGCAGCTCGAACTCCTTGTAGGTCAGGTCGAGCGGCCTCCCCCGGACCCGGGCCACATAGGTCTCCTCGTCGATCCCCAGCTCACCCACGACGACCATGCCGCCCTCGCCGTCCCCCGTCGAGGCGTGCCGGGCCGCGAGAAGCCTGAGCCGCGCGTCGATCTCCGCCGGGCCGGCGCCGGGCAGGACGATGTCGTCGAGCCCCCAGTCCCCGGTGACCGCGATCAGCCCGCCCTCCGCGAGCACACCGACCACGGGTGGCCCGGAGCCGCCGGACAGCACCCGGCACAGGGCCCGGGCCGCGACCAGCTCGCCGCGGGCATCGACGACGGCGACCGCGGCACCGGCGAGTCGGGCGACCGAGGAGGCGGCGGGCGGGAGCAGCCGGACGGTGTGCGGGAGCAGCGGCAGCGCCGGGAGGACCGCCCCGGCATCGGTGTCCGCGGTGAGGAGTGCCAGTTCCATCCGCTTCTCCTTCGCCCGGCGCGTGGGACGATCTTAGCGACGCCCCGACCGGCGGGCGCGGCGATGGAGTAGACCTTGATCCCATGAGTTCACCGCGCCGGGCCCTCGCGATCGCTGTCGCGACGGTGCTCGTGCTGGCGGGCGGGGCGTTCGCCGTCGACTCGGTGTCGGCCTCCCGGGTCGAGGCCGACCTCTCGCACCGGATCCGCCCGGCGACCCCGGGGGTCCCCGCGCCGGCCGTGACGATCGGCGGCGCCCCGACGGGCCGGTGGACCGGGCCGGACGGGGACGTGCTGTCGTCGGTCACGATCCGCGCGGAGGGCGTGGAGCGTCCGGCGTTCGGCGCCGTCACCGTCGAGGCCTCGGCCACCGACGTCTCGGGAGTCCGCGATCCGGGTGCCCCGCTGGCCGCCGGCGAGCTCACCGTGGAGGTGCAGGTCACTGGCGATGCCCTCGGGCGGGCACTCGGGATGGACCAGACGCGGTTGGGCGCCGCCGACGACCCCAGCCTCGCCGGCGGCCTCGAGCACCGGGCCCGCGTCTCGGGGACCGCGGACGGCGCGGAGATCTCGACGTTCGTCGACCTGGTCGTCGACGAACGCGGCGCGCACCTGGTCCCCGTTGCGCCGGCGACCGGGCCCGCGGGCGTCGAGGACCAGGACCGGAACCTCGCGCTGGGCCGCACCGCGCTCACCCTTCCGGAGGATCTGCTCCCGCTCGGCATGGACGTGGAGACACTCGGCGTGCGCGGGGGCACGCTCGTCGCGGCCGGGACCGCCGGGCCGGGCCCCACTCCGCTCGGCGACCTCGCCCGCCCCGACCATTAGACTCTGCGCCATGAGCCGCGACTCCGTCCTCGTCAGCACGCGCTGGGCCGAAGAGCGCCTGGCGGGTATGGACGAGTCAGTGGTCTTTGTCGAGGTCGACGAGGACGTCTCCGCGTACCACCTCGACGGGCACATCCCCGGCGCCGTCGCCCTGGACTGGCGCACCGAGCTCCAGCAGGAACACGCACGTGACCTCGTGGACCGCGACAGGTTCGGCGAGCTCATGTCCGACCGCGGCATCACGCGCGAGCACACCGTGGTGCTGTACGGCGGCAACCACAACTGGTTCGCCGCCTACGCCTACTGGTACTTCCGCCTCTACGGCCACGCCGACGTCCGACTCCTCGACGGCGGGCGCATGAAGTGGGAGCGGGACGGCCTCCCCCTCGACCACGACACGCCGGACCGGCCCCGGACCCGGTACGAGGCCCGGCCGCAGGACCTGTCCATCCGGGCCTTCCGGGACGACGTCCTCGCCGGACTGGGCAGCGACGCCCTCGTCGACGTGCGCTCGGTGGACGAGTACACCGGTCGGCTGGCCGCCCCCGCCGGCCTGCCCCAGGAGGGCGGCCGCCAGCGCGGGCACATCCCGGGGGCGGTGAACATCCCCTGGAACCGGGCGGTCACCCGCGACGGCACGTTCCGCCCCGACGCCGAGCTGCGCGAGCTCTACGCCGACGTGCTGGCCGACCCGGACCGGCGGATCGTGGCCTACTGCCGCATCGGGGAACGCTCCAGCCACACCTGGTTCGTCCTCCACGAACTCCTCGGACGACCCGGCGTGGTCAACTACGACGGCAGCTGGGTCGAGTACGGCTCGCTGATCGGCGTGCCCGTCGAACGGTGAGCGAGGTACGCCCCCCACGGGCGCGCCCCGCTCGCTAACCTCGGGACCATGTCCTTCCTTTCCCGAGCAGCCGGCCTCGTCGGCCGGGCCTCCGTCGTCGCCGTCGGCGCATCGGTCGCCTCCACCGTGCTGGTGGGGATCGACCAGCGGCGCGGCGCCACCCCCGCGGTGCCGGACCATCCCGGCCCCTACTCGCCCGGGGAACGCGAGGCCGCGGCCCGGACCTACCTCACCGCGCTGACCCTCCCGGCGGCCGCGTGGCGCGTCCCGTTCGCCCCGGACTGCGCGCGTCACGAGAACGGCCTACGGACCGGGTTCGGCGCCTCGCAGCTCCGGTGGGACCTCCACCTGCACCTGCAGTACTCCGCGATCCGCGAGATCACCGACATCGCCGTCACGGTGGACCCGCCGGGCCGGGAGGGCATCGTGCACGCCGACTTCACTCTGGTCACCGCGGTGGGGCTCAAGGCGCGGGTGCGCGAGGACTTCCTCATCCCGGCCGAGGACTGCCTGATCCACTCGATCGACGCCCGCATCTCGCTCGGCTCGGCCCCTCGGGGTGGGAGCCGGGCCTGACGAGGGTTAGAATCGCACCATGGTGCTCTTCTTCGAGATCCTCCTCGTCCTCATGACGTTGTTCATCCTGTGGCTGACCTGCTACATCGTCTACCGTACGGTCACCGACGAATCGTGACGGGCGACCGCGACGCAGGCGTCGACTCCCCCGGCCGGCCCACCCCCGAGGGGGCGGACCAGCAGTCCGTCGTCCCGGGCTCGGGCAACGCGGCGGTCGAGGCCGCCACCGAACGCTCCGAGATCACCGCGGGCCGCAACATCACCCCGTTCTCCGAGCTGCCCATCGCCGAGGACACCGCCAATCTCCGACACGGCCCCGACCTGCACCCGGGGCTGCTGGCCCTGCTGCCGATCGTGGGCGTCTGGGAAGGCGAGGGCGAGGCGGACACCGAGGAGCGTGGCGAGCACCGCTTCGGCCAGCAGCTCGTGATCTCGCACGACGGCGAGAACTACCTGAGCTGGTCCTCCCGCTGCTGGACCTTCGACTCCGGCGGCGCCGTCGACGGGGCCGCGTACCGCGAGTCCGGGTTCTGGCGGATCTCCGAGGACGACCAGCTCGAGTTCCTCGTGGCGCACGCGGCCGGGGTCATCGAGATGTACTACGGCAAGCCGATCAGCCAGTCCGCGTGGGAGATGTCCACCGACGTGGTCCTCACGTCCCCCACCGGCCCCGCCCGCGGCGGCGCCAAGCGGATGTACGGGATCGTCGAGGGCGGCGACCTGGGCTGGGTCGAGGAACGCGTGCACCCCGAGAGGGGCCTCGTCCCCCGCATGTCCGCACGCCTGCAGCGCGTCGCCGGCTGACCTCCCCGCCCCCGGGGTCGCGCACCACGGTGTCGCGCACCACGGTGTCGCGGGCCCGCCGCCGAGCGGTCAGGCGCGCCCCACCGCCCGGTCCACCATCCCGGCCACGTCGGGAGCGGCAGCGGCATCCGGTAGCACCACCGAGTCGATCCGGTGCACCCGCGCGGCCAGCGTCACCGAGGACAGCATCCACACGGCGTCGGCCGTGAGCAGATCGGTGAGCAGGAGGCGTTCCCGCCGCACCGCGACCCCCTCCGACGGGGCCAGCTCGGCGAGCGCCCCGAGCGTGGTGCCCTCGAGGATCCCCACCTCGGTGGGCGGACTCAGCAGTTCCCCGGACCGCGCGATGACGACGGTCGAGCGCGGACCCTCGAGCACCTCGCCTTCCGAGGACAGGTAGATCACGTCGTCGAAGCCGCCGGCCCGCGCGTGCCGCAGCGCGGCCATGTTGGCGGCGTAGGACAGCGTCTTGGACCCGGGCAGCATCCACGGGGCGGACTCGGCGAGGTCCGCCGGGAACCCCCGCGACAGGGCCGTCACGGCGATCCCCTCCGCCCGGGCCTTCTCCGCCTGCGCGGTGACCGGCGCGACCGTGATGTAGGCCGTCTCGTCGCCGCCCCGCTCCGGACCGCGGGACAGGACCAGACGCAGCATGCCCTCGGAGGCCGCGCCCCACTCGCGGGCCGCCAACTCGATCCCCTCCCGCCAGGCGCGGGCGTCGGGGCCGGTGAGGTCCAGCGCGGCGGCGGACCGGGCCAGCCGGTCCAGATGACGGTCCGGCTTGGCCGCCTTCCCCCCGGTCACGAGCAGGGTCTCGAAGCAGCCGTCCCCCCGCACCGCCGCGAGGTCGTCCGCCAGCAGCAGCGGCTCGTCGGCCGGGTGGACCCGCGGCCGCGTGCCGGCCGGCCCACCCGCGACCAGGACGACGACCCGGGGGTCGGAGGCTCGCGGGGGTCCGGTTCGCTTCACAGTGCCCATGACTGACCACAGTACGACGACGCACGTAGGATCAGTGCCGTGGATGTCTCAGCAGTGTCCGAGTACCGCAGCCCCCTCCTCGACCGGCCCGGAGCGGTCGACGCGACCGAGCCCGGCCCCGACAGCGGGGTGCCCCTCCACCACGGCGACCCCTTCGGGGAGCAGAGAGCTGCCGCGGACGGCGTCGTGGTGGTCGACCGGTCCCACCGCGACGTCCTGACAATCGGCGGCGCCGAGCGGCTGACCTGGCTCGACGGCTTCATCTCCCAGCACGTCGCCGACCTGCCCAACGGGTCCGGCGGCGAGACCCTGGTACTGGACCCCAACGGCCGGGTGGAGCACCACGCGGTGCTCTCCGACGTCGACGGCACGCTCGTGGTGGACACCGAACCGGGCCGTGGTGAGGCGCTCGTGGGCTTCCTCGCCAAGATGGTGTTCTGGGCCGACGCCTCCCCCGAGCCCGCCGACCTGGCGGTGCTCACGCTGGCCGGCACCCGGCTCCCCGGGTCGCTCACCGCCCCCGACGGGACACGGGTCGAGCTCCCGGTCGACGCGTACGCGAGCATCGCGCTCCCCGGCGGCGGGATCGCCCGGCGCATGCCGTGGCCGCAGGACGGCTCGGTGGACCTGGTGGTCCCGCGCCCGGACCTGTCCGCCTGGTTCGACGCCGCCCTCGCGGCCGGCGCGCAGCCCGCCGGCTCGTGGGCCTTCGAGTCGCTGCGCGCCGTCGACACCACCCCGCCCCGGGGGCGGCTCGGTGTGGACACCGACGAGAAGACCATCCCCCACGAGGTCCCCGTGTGGATCGGTGAGCGGTCACAGCACGGGGCGGTCCATCTGGACAAGGGGTGCTACCGCGGCCAGGAGACGGTCTCGCGGGTCCACAACCTCGGCAAGTCCCCTCGCGTGCTCGTCCGGCTGCAGCTCGACGGCTCCGGCGGGGACGACCTGCCGGCCCCGGGCGCCGACATCAGCGTGGGCGGACGCACCGTCGGCCGGCTCGGCACCGTGGTCCAGCACCACGAGGAGGGTCCGGTCGCCCTCGCGTCGCTCAAGCGGTCGGTCCCCGCGGACGCCGCCCTCGACATCGACGGCACCGCGGCCTCCGTCGACCCCGACACGGCGCCCGGCGAGACCGGGCCCCAGGCCGGCCGTGAGGCGATCCGCCGGCTCCGCGGCCAGGCGTAGGGGTCCGGTCGCCCCGCCAGACCTGCGGGGACACGGCGGTGCACGACCCGGGCGGACATTCCGCGCCGGGCACGCTATCCTGTGAGCAGGCAGATACTCACACTTGCGATGGGCACCCCCGAGGTGGCCCAGCACCGTTTCCGAGGGGGTCAGGCTAATGGGCCGAGGCCGCGCGAAGGCGAAGCAGACCAAGGTTGCTCGCGAACTGAAGTACAACACTCCGCAGACGGACTTCGAACGTCTTCAGCAGGAGCTGTCCGGAAAGTCCGCCGGCACCGGCGTCGACTCCGACGAGGACCACGACCCCTACGCGGCGTGGGCCGAGGGCGACAGCCACCACTGAGGCGACGCACGGCGCAGACACAGGGGCCGGGCATCCCGACGAGGATGCCCGGCCCCTGTGTCGTGGGGGAGCTTGGTCAGAACCGGGCGTGCGATCCCTCGAGGACCACGCGCGGCGCGTCCGAGTCCTCCCCGGATTTCTCCACGTGGCCGATGACCCAGTTGTCGACGTGGCGCGCGGTGAGGACGGCCTGGGCGCGGTCGACGTCCTCCTCGGGGAGCACGGCGATCATGCCGACGCCCATGTTGAAGGTGCGCTCCATCTCCGACTGCTCGACGCGGCCGTGGTGGGCGATCGTGCCGAACACCGCGGGCACCGACCAGCGGCCGCGGTCGAGGCGGGCGACGAGCCCGCGCGGCATGACCCGCTCGAGGTTCTCCGCCAGTCCGCCACCGGTGACGTGACTGAACACGCGCACGTCGGTCTCCGCGATCAGGCTGAGGCAGTCGAGCGCATAGATGCGCGTGGGCTCGAGGAGCTCCTCGCCGAGGGTGCGGCCGAACTCCTCGACGTGCCCCTCCAGCGGCAGGCGCGCCAGGTCCAGCAGCACGTGCCGGGCCAACGAGTAGCCGTTGGAGTGCAGCCCCGAGGACGCCATGCCGAGGATCACGTCGCCGGGGCGGACGTTCTCGGCCTGGAGGACCTCGTCGGACTCGACGATCCCCACGCCGGTGGCGGAGATGTCGTACTCCCCCGGCGCCATGAGGCCGGGGTGCTCGGCGGTCTCGCCGCCCAGGAGCGCACAGCCGGCCTGCACGCAGCCCTCGGAGATGCCCTCGACGATGCTCGCCACGTGCTCCGGCACGACCTCGCCGATCGCGATGTAGTCCTGGAGGAACAGCGGCTCGGCGCCACACACCACGAGGTCGTCAACGACCATCGCCACGAGGTCGATCCCCACGGTGTGGTGGACGTCCATGGCCTGCGCGACGGCGATCTTGGTGCCCACGCCGTCGGTCGACGAGGCGAGCAGCGGCTGGCGGTAGGTGTTCTTGAGGGCGAAGAGCCCGGCGAAGCCGCCGATACCGCCCATGACCTCCGGTCGGGTCGCGCGCTTGGCGTGGGGGGCGAACAGCTCGACGGCACGCTCGCCCGCGTCGATGTCCACGCCGGAGGAGGCGTAGGTCGCGCCCGTGGGGGCCTGTGGTCTGTCGGTCATCTGGGTCTCTCCTCGTCGGTGCCCCGGGTCGGGGACCCGCTCAGGGTCGGCGGACGGCGTCGCTCATGGTCGAATCGTCGGACAACGGGATGGGATAGTAGCCGTCGAAGCACGCGGCGCACAGCCCCTCCCGGGGCTGGTGGGTGGCCTCGATCATCCCGTCGACGGACACGTAACCGAGACTGTCCGCCCCGATCGCGTTGCGGACGCCCTCGAGCATCCCGTCGGAGGCGTCGACGCCGTTGGCGATGAGCTCGGCGGGGCTCGCGAAGTCGATGCCGTAGAAGCAGGGCCAGCGCACCGGCGGCGAGGCGATCCGGACGTGGATCTCGAGCGCGCCGGCCTCACGGAGCATCCGCACCAGCGCCCGCTGCGTGTTCCCGCGCACGATCGAATCGTCCACCACCACGAGCTTCTTGCCGCGGATCACCTCGCGCAGCGGGTTGAGCTTGAGCCGGATGCCGAGCTGGCGGATGGTCTGGCTGGGCTGGATGAAGGTCCGCCCGACGTAGGCGTTCTTGGTCAGCCCCTGACCGAACGGGATCCCGGATCCCTGGGCGTAACCGACGGCGGCCGGTGTGCCGGACTCGGGGACGGGGATCACCAGGTCACCGTCGACGGGGTATTCCCGGGCGAGCCGGCGCCCGATGTCCACGCGCGCCGAGTTGACCAGCCGCTCGTTGATCACCGAGTCCGGGCGGGCGAGGTAGACGTACTCGAAGACACACGCCTTGGGGGTGGGCTCGGACAGCTTCCGCGAGCGCACGCCGTCGGCGTCGATCGCGACGAGCTCGCCCGGCTCGATGTCGCGGACGAACGAGGCGCCCACGATGTCCAGCGCGGAGGTCTCCGACGAGACCACCCACCCCCGGTCGAGGCGACCGAGCGCGAGCGGGCGCACCCCGTGGGGATCGCGGGCCGCGTACAGCGTCTGCTCGTCGGAGAAGGTGATGCAGTAGGCGCCCCGCAGCCGTGGCAGCAGGCGCGCGGCGGCCTCCTCGAGGCCGCCGTCGAGCGCCTCGTGGGCGAGCAGCGTGGCCATGATGTCCGAGTCCGAGTGCGCGCTGTCCTCGGCGTAGCCGCGGATGCCCAGCTCGGTGGCGTGCCGCTTGAGTTCGTGCGTGTTGACCAGATTTCCGTTGTGGCCGAGGACGACCGAGCCGCCGTCGGTGGTCGGGCGGAACATGGGCTGGGCGTTGTCCCAGGACGTGGCGCCGGTCGTGGAGTAGCGGCAGTGGCCCACGGCCACGTGACCGTGCATGGACTCGAGGGTCTTCTCGTCGAACACCTGGCTCACCAGGCCCAGGTCCTTGTAGACCAGCACCTGCTCGCCGTCCGCCACCGCGATCCCGGCGGCCTCCTGGCCACGGTGCTGCAGGGCGTACAGGCCGTAGTAGGCGAGCTTGGCCACGTCCTCACCCGGCGCCCACACGCCGAAGACGCCGCACTCCTCGACCGGCCCGATCCGTTCCACATCGACCGGCAGGCCCGCGGGCCCGGGCGTGGAGGGATCCGGGAGGCCGAGCCCGACGCCCCCGGCGCGGGTACGGCGGAGTGATCCGGACGGATCCGGGCGTGCTGGCGTGCTCTCCACCTGCTGGTGCTCCCTCATGGATGTTCTGGCGGTCCGCCCGGACGGGCCCCGGCGGCGCTGTTCGAGTGTACGTTCCCGGTCCCCTCCCACCCCAGTCCGTCTCGGGCCGGGCCCCCACTCCCGCCTGCTCGGGTCGCGTCAGTGGAGTCGGACCACCGGCAGTCCGGCGGACACCTCCCCGGCGCGCGTGCCGGAGGCGCGGACGCGGCCGTCGCCGGCGGCCACGGACCAGTCCAGGCGCCCGGTGGCCAGTTCCAGCCACGTGCGCGGGTCGGTCTCGACGACGTTGGGCGGGGTCCCCCGGGTGTGCCGCGGCCCCTCCACGCACTGGACCGCCACATAGGGCGGGACGCGCACCTCGACGGTGCGACCGGGCAGCTCCGCCGCGAGCGCCTCCGCGGTGGCGCGGACGGCGGCGGCGAGGACGGACCGTCCGGGACGCTCCGTGGTCAGCTCGTCCAGCCACGGCGCGACCGCCTCGACCGCCGCGCGCACCCGGGCGCCGTCGGGGGCCCGGCTCATGACCGCTCCCCCTCGCCGGTGGGGCGTCCGGGCCGCGCGCCGCGGCTCCCGCGTCGCCGCCGACGCCGCCGACGCCGCCGCCCGCGTCGGTCGAGCGCCGTCCTCCGGCTCCAGGTGCGCGCCGACTCATCGGTGAGGAGCAGCAGGATGAGGACGTTGACCGCGAGCAGCAGGTAGCCGCCCAGCACGGTGCCGACCCCGGCATCCGTCGACGCCCGTCCGGACTCCGCGGACACGATGCTCACCACGGTCAGGGCCAGCAGCCACACCCGCGGCCGCGCGTAGCCCCGGTAGGTGAGCAGCGCGAGCACCGCCATGGCCCCGTAGACCAGCCCGAAGAACACGGCGAGCGCGACCGTCGCCGGCAGGACCTCGTCCGCCTCGAGGCCCGCGAACTCCTCCAGGTCCGGGGCGCCGATCAGGTCCCGGGCGGCGATCACCGCCAGGACCAGCACCGAGGCGGCGACCAGGACGCAGGCCGCCGTGAGCGCCGCCGGCCGCGGGAGGTGGCCCGGGTCGGGGGCGACGTCGTCGGCGGGGCGGTCCGCGTCGCCGGCGGCCAGCCCGCCCTCCGCCTGCGGGTCGTCGTAGCCGCGGGCCGCCCGCACCACGCCGGCCGGCAGGGCCGCGGCCGGGGCCTCGCGCACCGGCACCGCGCGCAGATCCAGCACGGGCAGGTCGCCGTCGGTGTGGATGGCGTCCCCGCCGCCGTTGCGCGAGTGGTAGCCCGCGGAGAAGTTCTCCAGCACCCGGACCCGCGCACCGGCGACGTGGTAGCGGACGGAATCCACGATGTAGTCGCGCTCCACGTCGATGTCGGCGTCGATCTTGTGGGTGATCTGCAGCGTGAACACCGACAGCCCCACCGCGCGGTCGTAGGTCCCCGCGCCGAGCCACTGCACCCGGTGGCCGCCGGGGAGCAGCCAGCCGTCGGGGCACCGCCAGAAGCGCACGTGGTGCCGCTGCGAGGCGTTGCCCTCCACCTCTTGTTGGTAGGCCAGACACTGCCGACGCCCGAACAGGCGCAGCGGACTCACGGGCGCGGACGGGTAGGTCCGCCGCAGCACCGAGGAGACGACGATCCCCCACGAGGAGCGGAGGGTCACGTCGTCGGCGAGCACCCATCCGCACGCCGTCATGGCCTCGTGGATCTGGCGTGCGCTGCCGTCGACGGCGAGGTTGACCGGGTCCCCCAGCAGTCCGTCGGAGGTGCGGGTGCGGGCGATGAAGTAGCCGGGCACGTAGATCGCGGTGAGGAGCGTCTGGATCCGGGGCAGGACCAGGTAGGCCACCAGTGCCCAGAACGGCACGAGCAGGAACAGCTGCCACCACGGGTGGCGCCACATGTCGTCCAGGAGCCGTACCGCGAGCCAGGCGGCGGCGAGCGTGGCCGCGATGAAGAACGCCGTGTCCACGACGGCACCGGGCAGGGGCGGGCGGACGTCGTCGTCGCGCACCTTGGACGGCGGGCGCACATAGACGGGGGCGGCGTCCGGGGCGGTGCCGGGACGGCCGTCCGGGGGCGCCGCGTGGGCCGGCCCCGCGCGCTCGCTGGTGGGCATGCTCCCGACGATAGTCGGCCGGGCCGGTCAGAGGCGGAGCTCGCGCCTCCGGACCCATGCGGTGACGACCGCGGTCGTCACCACCACCAGCGCCGCGATCCACAGCGCGTCGCCGCCGAGGCCGACCTGGAGCAGCGCACCGGCGATGCCGCCGAGCGCGAGCGCCGCCCACAACGAGACCTGTTGGCGATACGGCGCCCACGAGCCGCCCGCCAGCGCGTCGACCAGGCGGTGCGCGGACTTGACCACCGCGCCCGTCATGTAGGTGACGCCGAGCGAGACCTCGCCGCGGGTGTGGAACACCGAGTTCATGGCGCCCATCGACGCCGCGACCACCACCATCGCGAGCGGGACGCCGACCACCGTGACGCCGGTGACCCGGTGGAGCACAAAAGCCACGACGAGCATCGTCGCCACCAGGGCCAGCACGGCCGAGCGGTCGTCGAGGTTCCGTCGTCTCGTGACCACCGCGCCCGTGGCCGCACCGAGGAAGAACGAGACCAGGATGACCGCGGCGATCGCCGCCCCGCCGAAGTCACCCTCGGCCAGATCGACCACCATGCGCGTGGAGTTGCCGCTCATGAAGGAGACGAAGTAGCCGCCCACCAGCAGGAAGCCGATGGCGTCGACGAATCCGGCGATCGCGGCGAGCACCACGGCCAGCAGTCGCTCCCGCTGCCGGAAGCCCCTCATCCGCCCACCGTCATCGCGTAGCTGCAGCCCGGTGCGGGGTCAGTGCGCCGGGGTGGCGCCGAACAGCGCCGGAAGCGTGCCCTCGTGCGCGGCGCGCAGCTCCCCGGTGGTCAGCGTGAACTGCCCCTGCACCTCGAACGTGTCGGCGTCGGGGTCGGTGACGCCCACGCGCGTGTGCGGGATGCGCTGCGCGGTGAGCATCTGCTGGAAGCGGATCTCCTCGCCGCGCGGGACCGAGACGATCACCCGGCCCGAGGACTCGGAGAACAGCCACACGAACGGGTCCGCGTCTCCTGGCAGCACCACCCGGATTCCGCACTCGCCGGCCAGCGCCGACTCGACCAGCGACTGGGCCAGCCCGCCCTCGGACAGGTCGTGCGCACCCGTGATCAGTCCGTCCTCGGAGCACGTGGCGAGGATCCGCGCGAGGGTCGCCTCCCACTGCAGGTCCACCGTCGGGGGCGTCCCGCCGAGGTGGTCGTGGGCGACCTGCGCCCAGATCGAGCCGTCGAACTCGTCGCGCGTCTCGCCGAGGAGGTAGATGCTCTCCCCCGGGGTGTCGCCGAACGCGGTGGGCGTGCGGCGGTCGACGTCGTCGATCACGCCGAGCACCCCGACGACGGGGGTCGGCAGGATGGCCGTGGTGCCGGTCTGGTTGTAGAAGCTCACGTTGCCGCCGGTGACGGGGATGCCGAGCTCGGCGCAGCCGTCGGCCAGCCCGTGGACGGCCTCGCGGAACTGCCACATGACGCCCGGGTCCTCCGGCGAGCCGAAGTTGAGGCAGTTCGTCACGGCGGCCGGGGTGGCGCCGGTGACCGCCACGTTGCGGTAGGCCTCGGCGAGCGCGAGCCGGGCACCCGTGTAGGGGTCGAGGCGGGTGTAGCGGCCGGACGCGTCGGTCGACAGGGCGATGCCGCGGCCCGACTCCTCGTCGATCCGCAGGACCCCGCCGTCCGCGTTCTCGGCGAGCACGGTGTTGCCGCGCACGTAGCGGTCGTACTGCTCGGTGATGAAACCGCGCGAGCAGAGCGCGGGACTCGCGACCATCTCCAGCAGCGTCTCGCGCAGCTCGTCACCCGTGGCCGGACGCGCGAGGCGGGCGGTCGTGTCGGCCTGCAGCGCGTCCTGGTCTGTCGGCCGCTCGACCGGGCGGTCGTAGACCGGGCCCTCGTCGGCCACGGTGCCCGGCAGGACGTCCACCACGGTCTCGCCACGGAACTCGATGGTCAGGTTCTCGCCGTCGGTGACCTCGCCGATGTCGCTGGCCAGCACGTCCCAGCGGCGGCACACCTCCATGAACTCGTCCACGTTCTCGGGCGCCACCACCGCGCACATGCGCTCCTGCGACTCACTGGACAGGATCTCGGAGGCCGTCATGCCCTCGGCGCGCAGCGGCACGTTGTCCAACACGATGTGCATCCCGCCGTCGCCCGCGGCCGCGAGCTCGGACGTCGCGCACGCCAGGCCCGCTCCGCCGAGGTCCTGGATCCCCACCACCAGCTCGTTGCGGTAGAGCTCGAGGCAGCACTCGATGAGCACCTTCTCCGCGAAGGGGTCCCCCACCTGGACGGCGGGGAGCTTGCGGGGCTTGACCGGGGCGCCATCGTCGTCGGCCTCGAAGGTCTCCGAGGCGAGGACCGAGACGCCGCCGATGCCGTCCAGCCCGGTGCGGGCGCCGAAGAGGATGATGCGGTTGCCGGTGCCCGATGCGAACGCCAGGTGCAGATCCTCGGTCCGCATGACGCCCGCACACAGCGCGTTGACCAGGGGATTGCCGGCGTAGGACTCGTCAAAGACGGTCTCGCCGCCGATGTTGGGCAGGCCGAGGCAGTTGCCGTAGCCGCCGATGCCCGCCACCACGCCGGGCAGGACCCGCTGCGTGTCGTCCGCGTCGGCGGGGCCGAACCGCAGCTGGTCCATCACGGCCACCGGGCGCGCGCCCATCGCCATGATGTCGCGGACGATCCCGCCCACGCCGGTCGCGGCACCCTGGTACGGCTCGATGTACGAGGGGCTGTTGTGCGACTCCGCCTTGAAGGTCACGGCCCAGCCGTCGCCGATGTCCACCACCCCGGCGTTCTCGCCTATGCCGGCGAGCATGCGCGACCGCATCTCCGGCGTGGTGGTCTCACCGAAGTAGCGCAGGTGCACCTTGGAGGACTTGTACGAGCAGTGCTCGGACCACATGATCGAGTACATCGCCAGCTCGGCATCCGTGGGCCGGCGCCCCAGGATGGCGCGGATCCGGGCGTACTCGTCGTCCTTGAGGCCGAGCTCGGCCCAGGGCTGATCCAGGTCGGGGGTGGCGGCGGCGTTCGCGGTGGAATCGACGGGAGAGGTCACGGCGCCGAGTCTAGTCGTCCGCCCTCTCTCGTCCGATCCACCTCCCTACGGGCGCCGGAACCACCCCCGGCGGTCAGCTGGAGAGGACCTCGAACGTGAGGCCGCCGCGCTCGACGCGCCCCAGCAGCGCATCTCCCATCGCATGCGCCGGGGTCAGCTGACCCGACAACGCGGGCAACTCGTCGAATGCCAGGCACAGCGCCGACTCGGCGATCATCATCGAGGTCTCCGTGTACCCGGGGTCGCCGCCCGAGACGCGGGTGACCACCCGACGTCCGCCGGCCAGGGCCACGAACGTCACGTCGAACGAGGAGCGCGCGCGGCGGGAGTCGCTCGGCCCGGAGCCGCGGTCGATCCGCTTGAGGATCTGCGACCGGATCGGGCCGACCTGCGCACCTGCCGCGATCGCGCCCATCCCCGCCATGCCGGCCGCGACGGTGACCGGGGACTTGATCGACGCGTAGTGCGAGTAGGAGAAGTCCGGGCCGTACTGCTCGAGCGCGGCGGCCGAGCGCAGCACGATCTGCGGATCGATCGTGGGGAGCGGCACCAGCCACCGGCCCAGGTTCTTGTCGTGGTGCGGCTTGCCCGGAACCGACTTGATCCGGCGCCCCTCCACCCGGCCCTGCTTCTCCCGGCGACGCTTGGCGGTCTGGCCGGCCTCCCGCAGTCGCGCGAACTGCTCGATCGCCGAGTGGAAGGTGCCCCCGGAGAACTGGGCGTCGGCGTGGACCGCGCCGAAGACCGCCGCCGGCACGCCCTCGGGCACCTGCTTCATCGTGTAGTAGACGCCCAGGTCGTGCGGGATCGAGTCGAAGCCGCACGCGTGCACGATCCGCGCGCCGGAGGCCACTGCCGCGTCCTGGTGCTCGAGGTACATGCGGTCCACGAACTCGGGCTCGCCCGCGAGGTCCACGTAGTCGGTGCCGGCCTCGGCGCAGGCCGCGACGAGGGGCTCGCCGTACTCGAGGTACGGGCCGACGGTGGTGATGACGACCCGGGTGGACCGGGCCAGGTCCTCCAGCGACTCGCGGTCGGTGGTGTCGGCGACGACGACCCCCGGCGGGGGCACGTCCGGCATCTCGGAGGCCATCCGCGCGGCCAGCGCATCCAGCTTGGTCCGGTTGCGCCCGGCGATCGCCCACGCGCCGCCCTCGGGCATGTTCCGGACCAGGTAATCGGCCACGAGACCACCGGTGAACCCGGTGGCACCGTAGAGGATGATGTCGAATGGACGATCGGCCGACTGCGCCCCCGCGCGGGCGCTGCTGCTGCTGGTTTCGCTCATCCCACGGTTCTACCGCATTCGGCGCGAGCGGCGATGGTCTTGTCCCGAGTGGGCGCTCCGGACTCTGATCTGAACGGCCACTTACGCCGTGACGACCGCGTCCAGCGCGGAGAGGAACAGGCCCAGCCCGTCGTCGGAGGGGCCGGTCAGCGCGTCGATGGCGTGCTCGGGGTGCGGCATGAGCCCCACCACGCGGCCGTCGGCCGAGGCGATGCCCGCGATGTCCCCGGTGGAACCGTTGGGCGCCCCGCCCGCGTAGCGGAACACGACCCGGCCTTCGCCCTCGAGCTGCTCGATCGTCTCGGCGGTGGCCATGTAGCGGCCCTCGCCGGATTTGAGCGGCACCAGGATCTCGGCGCCCGGCTCGTACCGGGACGTCCAGGCCGTGCTCGTGTTCTCCACGCGCAGCCACTCGTCACGGCAGATGAAGTGCATATCCCGGTTGCGTCCCAGCGCGCCCGGTAGCAGTCCGGCCTCGCACAGGATCTGGAAACCGTTGCAGATGCCGAGCACCGGCATCCCGCCCCGGGCCGCGGAGATGACCTCCCCCATCACGGGCGCCAGCGAGGCGATCGCGCCGCAGCGCAGGTAGTCGCCGTAGGAGAAGCCGCCCGGGACCACCACCGCGTCGACACCCTTGAGGTCGGCGTCGGCGTGCCAGAGCGACACGGCCTCCGCACCGGACCGGGTGACGGCGCGCGTCGCGTCGACGTCGTCCAGGGTGCCCGGGAACGTGATGACACCGATCCGTGCACTCACGCCACGACCTCCGTGCGGACGACCTTCCAGTCCTCGATCACCGTGTTGGCCAACAGGGAGGACGCGATCTCCTCGAGCTCGGCGTCCGACACGGTGTCCGCGACCTCGAGCTCGAACCGCTTGCCCTGGCGCACGTCGGTGACACCGCCGTGGCCGAGGCGGTCCAGAGCCCGGTGGATGGCCTGGCCCTGCGGATCGAGGATCTCGGCCTTGGGCATGACTTCGACGACGACTCGGGCCACGGTGGGAACTCCTCGTTCGGGCGGTTGCGCGGGACGCGGTCGATCCTACCCGCAGGAACAGCGCAGGCCCGCGCCGGTGTTCAGGCCGCGCGGACCAGCGAGACCGGGGACCACGCGTAGCGGGTGGCCCGTGCGCCGTACCGCTCGGTCACCTGGTCCACCGCGTCGAGCAGTGCCGTCCGGGGCGCCCGCCGCGACAGGTGCTTGGCGGAGACGTTGAGGCGGACCAGTCCGCCGGCCTCCGCCGTGCGCCCGGCCGCCGCGACGAGGGCCCGGCACCACCAGCCGTCGGCGAGGAACCCCTCCCCCATGGACAGCGCGCGGCCGCGGTCGACGGTCCCGCGCACCACGTCGTACACACCGTCGAGGGACGCGCACAGGCGGAACCCCGCGCCCGGCAGCGCCTCGAGACAGCCGGGGGACGCGTCCCACCGGGGCGGGGCGAAGAGCCTGGTCCGCAGCCCCATCTCGGCCATGAGCCGGTCCGCGGCGGCCAGCCGGGCCGCGGCCTCGGCGGGGCCCAGCGAGGCGAACTCGGGTCGACGACGCCGGGTCGCGGCCTCGTCGTACCCGCCCAACACGATCGAGTCGCCCAGGCCTCGCCGGTGGCGCAGCCACTGCTGGGTGGGGGCGTCCTCGGCCAGCCGGTACTCGTGCCCGCGCCGGGGCGCCACGAGCAGGGAGACGGGGACCGACCGGCGGTCGAGGGCCTCGACCAGGTCCACCGCGTCGTCTAGCACGGAATCGCGCAGGCCCGAGACAGAGACGATGAGTCGTGGGGTCATGGGCGCGATGTTGGCAGCCGTGGGTGACTCGCCGGCCACGCCCGGGTGGACGTCAGGTGACACCACGATCAGACCGGCAGGACGTCCTCGATGGCCTCGGCCAGCTCCGGCGAGCCGGGCTCGACCTTGGGGCGAAAGCGGGCGACCACCTGACCCTGCGGGTCCAGCACGAACTTCTCGAAGTTCCACTGCACGTCGCCGGCCTCGCCGTCGGCGTCGGTGGCTTTGGTCAGCTCGGCGTACAGCGGGTGTCGGTCCTCGCCGTTGACGTCGACCTTGGCCGCCAGCGGGAACGTGATCCCGTACTTGCCGCTGGTGAACTCCTTGATCTGCTCCTCGTCGCCCGGCTCCTGCCCCATGAACTGGTTGGACGGGAAGCCGAGGACGAAGAACCCGCGGTCGCGGTACTCGTCGGCGAGTTCCTGCAGCCCCTCGTACTGCGGGGTCAGGCCGCACTCGCTGGCCACGTTGACCACCAGGACCGCGTGGCCCGCGTAGTCGGCCATCGAGGCCTTCTCGCCGTCGATGGTCGTGAACTCGATGTCATGGACGCTTCCGGTGCTCATCTGACTTTCGGTGCTCATGTGACCGAGCCTACGCCGAATCCACCCCTTCCCACCGCGAATCCACCGTTGACAAACTGTTGGGTTTTTACAACACTATGATGCATGAGCCCAGCAAGACGGGGCGAAAGACAGCCCATCTTCAATCGAATCGCGGTCCTGCGTGCCGAACACCGGCTCAGCCGCGCCGCCCTGGCAGAGCGGATCGAGGTCAACCCGCAGACCGTGGGCGCGCTCGAGCGGGGGGACCACTACCCGAGCCTCGACCTGGCCTTCCGCATCTGCGCCGAGTTCGATCTGCCCGTGGAAGCCGTGTTCTCCCGCGAGGAGTTCCGCCCGATGTCCGCCGAGATCTACCGCCGCACCCGAGAGGATTCGTGATGAACACGCACCCGAACGACGCGCCGACCGCCGGTGACGGCCTGACCAGGGCCGAGAGAACCGGGTCCGAGAAAACCCGGGCCGAGAGGCGGTTCGAATGGCAGCAGACCAGGTCGGCCGGGAGCCTGCGCTCATGGCGGACCCCGGCCCGTCGTCGACTTCTCGTGCAGCTCAATTGGGTGAGTCTGGCGATCATGGCCGCGATCGTGGTGGCCGGCTACTTCTGGCTCCCGATCATCATCGCGTGGTTGCCCATGACCGTCGTGATCTGCACGGTCTGGACCATGCTGCGCCTCACGATCGACTCCAAGGACACCGCTCCCGCCCGCTACCTGGACGAGTTCGAGACCGACACCCTGCTGGCGGCGCGTTCCCGGGCGCTGAACGTGACGACGGGTGGGCTGTTCGTGATCTCGATGGTGTTGATCTTCGGCTCGAGTCTCGAACTCGGAGACGGCCACAAACTCGCCTACACGATGGGCGGCCTGGGCATCCTCACGTTCCTCGCCAGTGCCGTGATCCCCGCCTCCGCGATGGTGCGGACCATGGATCCGGGCGACGACGACGCGTCCGACCCCACCCGCTGATCCGGCCGCCCGCCCCTTCCCCGGGCACAGCCGCACGTCCCGCCCCGGGCACAGCCGCAGGCGGTCGCTGCAGAAGTCCACGTAGCAACATCGACTTCTACAGCGACCGCCTGTGGTTGTGGGGATGGGGCGGAGATGCGGCTGTGCTCAGGGCGGGGATGGCCAAGGGATGCGGCTGCGGGGGTGGGGCGGCAGGGTCAGCCGGCTCCGGCGGTCCGCACCGTCCACGCGTACTCGAAGGCCGTCTGACGCCACCGCTCGTACCGCCCGGACACGCCGCCGTGGCCCGCGCTCATCTCGCAGCGCAGCAGCACCGGCCGCTCGGCGGAGTTGGCCGAGGCCGACACCTCGCGCAGTCGCGCCACCCACTTGGCCGGCTCCACGTACAGCACGCGGGTGTCATTGAGTGAGGTCACGGCCAGGATCGCCGGGTGCGTGACCGGCTCGATGTTCTCGTACGGCGAGTAGGAGGCCATGTAGTCGTAGACCTCCGGCGAGTGCAGCGGATCGCCCCACTCGTCCCACTCGATCACCGTCAGCGGCAGCTCCGGCATGAGGATCGAGGTGAGGGGGTCGACGAACGGGACCACGGCCTGCACACCGGCGAACAGTTCCGGGGCGAGGTTGACCACGGCGCCCACGAGCATGCCGCCCGCGCTGCCGCCCTCGGCCACCAGGCGCTCCGGCGTGGTGGTCCCGCGGGAGACCAGGTGCCGGGCGCAGTCCACGAAGTCGGTGAAGGTGTTCCGCTTGTTCAGCTCCTTGCCGTGCTCGTACCAGAGCCGGCCCATCTCGCCGCCGCCCCGCACGTGCGCCACCGCGTAGAGCATGCCCCGCTCGAGCAGGGACAGCCGCGCCACGGAGAAGCCCGGGTCCATGCTGGCCTCGTAGGACCCGTAGCCGTACAGCAGCGTGGGCACCGGTTCGCCGGCGTCCACCCGCGCGGCGGTGTCCGTGGACATCACCAGCGAGAGGGGGATCCGTGTGCCGTCCTCGGCCACGGCCCAGTCCCGGCGCTGCACGTACCCGGACGGGTCGTAGCCGCCGAGCACCTCCTGCTCGCGCAGCAGGGTCCGCTCCCCGGAGTCGATCGCCATCGAGTAGACGCGGCCCGGGGTGACGAACGAGCCGTAACCGAACCGCAGGACCGGGGCGTGCCACTCGGGGTTCGAGCCCGGCCCCGAGGTGAACAGCTCCTCCTCGAACCCCACCGGGGCGAACTCCCCGTAGGCCTCGACGCCAGCGGTGGAGTCGACGTCCAGGGGCATGAGCGCGAACCGCGGCAGCGCCGACTCTCGGTAGTCCAGGACCAGGACTCGCGCGAACGCGTCCACGCCCTCGATCCGCACGTCCTCGCGGTGCTCCACGAGCGGCGACAGCGCGCGCAGGTCCCCGTCGACGGGCCCGGCCGGCGCATCCACCACGGCGAAGTTGGGGGCGCCCGCGTTGTGGGTGATGAGGAATCGGTCCTCGCCGCCGACCACCGCGTGCTCGACGTCGTACTCGACGCCCTCCTCGCGCGGCCGCACGCACCAGAACTCGCCCGCCGGGTTCTCCGACTCGAGGCACCACACCTCGGTGGTGATCTTGGACCCGAGCCCGATCTGCAGGTACTTCTCGCTGCGGGTCTCGCCGACCCCGATCCAGTAGGACTCGTCGGGCTCGTGGAACACCTTCTCGTCGTCGTCGCGGGTGGTCCCCAGGCGGTGACGCCACACCGTGTCGGGGCGCCAGGCGTCGTCGACGGTCACGTAGAAGACATACCGGCCGTCGCGCGACCAGGTGGCGCCGGGCGCGATCCCCGCGATCTCCTCGTCGGGGGCCGCCACCTCCGGGTCCAGCGACCGGAAGCGCAGTGTGTACCGCTCGTCGCCCTCGGTGTCCGTGGACCAGGCCAGGAGCCGGCCGTCGTGGCTCACCGAGAACGCGCCGAGCGCGAAGTACTCGTATCCCTCGGCTTCGACGTTGCCGTCCAGGAGCAGTTGCTCACCAGGCAGCTCCACGCCCGGCGAGACCTCCGGCGGCACCCAGCCCGCCGGATCGGACGGGTCGTCGCGGAACTCGGGCGCGACGGGGACCCGGCAGTGCCGGGCATACGACAGCCCCTCGACGGTGCGGGAGAAGTACCACCAGCCGCTCGATCGGACCGGGACCGACATGTCGGTCTCCTTGACGCGGGAGCGGATCTCCTCGTAGACGTCGTCTTCCAGGCCCTTGAGGTCGGCGGTCATGGCGTCGGTGTAGGCGTTCTCCGCCTCCAGGTGGGCGCGCGTCTCCGGCGCGTCCTTGTCGCGCATCCACTCGTACTGGTCGACGACGACGCGTCCGTGGTGCTCACGCCGGAAGGGCCTGCGCTCGGCGACGGGCGGCACGGGCCCGGTCTCAGGATTCGCACTCATGCGGCCTCCCCTCCGATCCAGTCGTCAAACGAGAGGCCGGAGATCCGCTCATAGGCCTCGATGTACCGCGCCCGGGTGGCCTCGACCACCTCCCGCGGCAGTGGCGGGGGCGGTTGGTCCGAGGACCGGTCCCAGCCCGAATCCGGCCCGGTCAGCCAGTCGCGCACGTACTGCTTGTCGAAACTCGGCTGCACCCGGCCCGCCTCGTAGCCGTCCGCCGGCCAGTAGCGGGACGAGTCGGGGGTGAGCACCTCGTCTGCCAGGACCAGCTGCCCGTCCGCGAGCCCGAACTCGAACTTGGTGTCCGCGAGCAGCACACCGCGTCCGGCGGCCGCCTCCGCGGCGCGCGAATACACCTCCAGCGTCGCGGCACGGAGCCGCTCGGCGAGCTCGCCACCGACGAGCTCCGCGAGCTGCTCGAAGGAGATGTTCTCGTCATGGTCCCCCACCGCCGCCTTGGTGGCCGGGGTGAAGATCGGCTCCGGCAACCTGCTCGCCTCGACCAGCCCCGCGGGCAGCTCGATGCCGCACACCGTGCCGGACTCGCGGTACTCGACCATCCCCGAGCCCGTCAGGTACCCGCGGGCCACGCACTCCGCCTGCACCATGTCGAGCCGTCGCACCACCATGGCGCGGCCCAGGACCTCGGCCGGGATCCGTTCGTCGTCGAGGGGGCCCGCGAGGTGGTTGGCCATGTCGAGTGCGTCGAAGAAGTACGCGCTCATCGCGGTGAGGACCCGGCCCTTGTCCGGGATCGGCGTCTCGAGCACGTGGTCGTACGCGGAGATGCGGTCGCTGGCCACCATGAGCAGCGTCTCGCCGTCGATCTGGTACAGCTCGCGCACCTTCCCGGCGGCGAGGTGGCGGTAGGAGGAGAGCTCGGGTCGCATGGGGGCCAGCGTAGACGGGCCCGCCGGCGGCCCCGGCCACCCCCGCGGATCAGGCCAGCCGGGCGTCCAGCCACTCCCCGAGCGCCGAGTAGGCCTCATCGGCGCAGAGGTCGTTGAGCACCTCGTGGCGCCCACCCTCGAACTCGCGGTAGGTGATCTCCGGGCGCGGGTCGTGCTCCGAGCCGGCCTCCGTCGCGAACCGGCGGAAGCCCCGCGGGGCGGTGACGGTGTCGGCGGACCCGCCCAGGAGCAGCGTGGGGGTGCGCAGGGCTCCGCAGCGGGACAGGAAGCGCCGGCCGCCGGCGAGCATCGTGCCCGCGGACCGCGCGGGGACCCCGCCGTGGTGGACGAGCGGGTCGGCCTCGTAGTCCGCCACGTACTCCGGTACCCGGGACATGTCGTCCGGCTCGAGCTTCTCGACCGGGAGCCACGGCAATAGTCGCGCGACCAAGGGCGCCATCGCGCGCAGCGGGGCCGGGGAGTCCTCCCCCACCACGAACCCCGGCGAGGACAGGACCAGCCCGCTCAGGTCCCACGGCCGGCGCAGTGCGGACTCCGCCGCGATCAGGCCGCCCAGGGAGTGCCCCATGAGCAGGCGCGGCAGGGAGCCGAGCTCGCCGTCGTCCGTCGCCCGGCTCCACGCGAGCACCGCGTCACGGACCGCCAGGTTGTCGGAGATGTGCTCCTCCACGGCGACGGTGACGCGGGGCCCCGGCGCACTACCGTGCCCGCGCAGGTCGTAGGTGACCACGCTGACACCGCGGTCCAGCAGGAACCGCACCGTCCGCCGGTGGCGACGGGAGTGCTCACCGAAGCCGTGCACCAGCAGGAGCAGGGCTCGCGGCTGGTCCGCGTGGTGCAGCGTGGCCTGCATGCCGGAGGAGCCGGGGACGACGATCGTGGACTCGCGCATGCAGCCGAGACTATCGTCCGCCGGCGCCCGACCGGCCGGTTCTCCCGGCTCGTCGTCGTCTCCCCGCGCCGCCTGCGGCCGGTCCCGCGGTCAGATCCCGATCTGGTCGAGGACCATGCTGCCCGCTCCGAGGGGCATCAGTGAGAAGGCGATCGGCACGTGGAACTGCTCCATGAACTCGCCGGGATCGATCCCGACCGCGGTGCTGGCGGTGCCGAGCCCCCGCTGGAGCATCTCGAAACCGTCGTAGAGCATCCCGCCGAGGGAGCCGCTGGGCCTGGTGACCATGAGAGGGACCTTTCGTCGAGGCGACAGCCGCTGCTGCCGACATCCGGTGG
>DWWP01000051.1 GCA_019119635.1 Candidatus Dietzia intestinipullorum | reverse complement strand
GGCGCGGGCGCGGGCACCGGACCGGCCGCTGGCGGCGTGCCCGTCGGCGGAACAGGTGCCGGCGCCGCCGGCGTGAATCCGGGAACGGCGGCAGCGTCGGCCGCGGCGTTGATGAACACATCCGGGCAGCCGGGCGTCGCCGCCGGGGCAGGGGCACTGGGCTCAGCACGCGTCGGTGCACGGCAGAACTCGCGCAGCGCTGATCGCGGCTTCAACTCTGCGTCCGGAATGCTTGCCGGCGGCGGCGCTGCTGCGGCCGGTGCCGGCGCGGCGACCCGGATGGGCGGGGCCGGGACACTGTCGGGTCTCGGGACTCCAGGACTGGGCGGGCCCGGCGGATCGGGCGGAGCTGCAGGCGCAGGCACTCCGGGACTGAAGGGCGGGCCGGCAGGCCCGGGTGCGCTGACCGCGAACGCGGCAGGAGCCGGCGGACCGGCAGGCGCGGGGTCGGCGTCGAATACGGCTGGCGGCCGGGTCGGCGGGATGCCGATGGGCATGATGGGTGGCGCGGGAGCCGGACACGGCGACAAGCGCGACGGGCACCGACCGGCAAGCTATCTGGTCAATGCCACCAACACCAGTGAGATCCTGGGAGAACCCACAAGAGTCGCCCCTGCAGTCATCGGAGGTCGCCGCGACGTGGAGCCCCCGCCCGTGCCGACGCCACCGTCAAGTCCCCGGGAGGTCTCTCCGGCCCAGGCGCTCGTCGACAAGCTCAAGGGCCGACAAAGCGGCTGACTCAGCATCACCAGCGGGGCCACACGCCTCCAACGAGGCCGCGTAGCCCCGGCGGGGCCACACGCCGCAGCGGCATCGCGCTGAGTCAGCCGCCGCCCCGAGGGCCGTCGTCGGCTCAGGGCCGCCGCCGGATCAGCACGACGCCGTCCTTGAGAGTCGCCGTCTGCACCCCGTCGGGGCCGACGGCCTCGCGGGGGCGCACCTCCTCGCGCACGACCTCCCACGTGGCCGGATCCAGAGCGAGTGCAGCGATGTCTTCCGCAGGCGTCAGCAGATCGTGGTGGGAGCCCCCACCTCGGCCGTGCTGATGGCCGTCATGCCCGTGCTGCCTGGAATCATCCTGCGAACCGTGATGTGAGGCGTGCTGCGCAGCCTGCTCGTCGTGACCAGCACATTCGCCCCCACTGGGCCGGTTCGCCCACGGCGGGATGTCGGCGTCGGACTCGAAGACGTGCGACACGAGCAACAGATGCCCGCCGGGACGCAGCTGCCCGGCCGCCCGCCGGAGAATCGCCGTGCGGTCCAACTCGACGGTCGAGTGGAAGAAGCTGGCCGTGACCAGGTCGAACCGCTGCTCGGTCGTCCACGTCGACAGGTCGTCGGCGACCCAGTCGATCCGCTCGGCCACGCCACGGTCGGCGGCGGCCGCCGCGCCGCGTGCGATCGCCGTGGGGGAGATGTCGACCGCCGTCACGGACCAGCCCTGCTCCGCCAACCAGACCGCGTCCCCGCCCTCGCCGCAGCCCAGCTCGAGCACATCGCCAGCGGTGAGGGATTCGACGACAGCCGCGGTGGTGGCGTTGACGGCGCCCGACCACCGGGGCCCCTCACCGCCGTACTCGCCCTCCCAATAGTCGGCCGGTGACGCGCCGGACCGCCCGTCGTGCGCCCGGCCGCCTGCACCATCGAGGGCGCGGTCGAAGTCCTCCGTGACGAGCTCCATGTTCACCACGCCGCCCGCCATCGAGCCCGCAGCCATGGCCACCGGCACGGTCGCGCCCGGGTTCGCCACGTTCCCGACCGCATAGATGCGCGGGTGGCTGGTCTTGCCCATCGCGTCCACGGCCAGGTTCCGGCCCATGGGCGAATCGGTGGTCTCGAGCTCGATGCCCGTGAGGAAATCGAGATGCGGCTGACCGGTGGCGGCGACGAAGATCGCGTCGAGATCGATGCGCCGGTCGTCGGCCAAGCGCACCCCGGACAGGTGCCCGTCCTCGGAGAGGACCTCCGCGACCGCGGTGTCCACGATCTCGACATCTCGGGCACGGAGGCGCCGGATCACCTCGGGGTCGACGTCGCCGGCTCCGGCCGTGAAGAAGACCAGATCATCGGTCCACTGCCGGACCAGCTGCGCCTGGTGCGAGGACATCTCCGAGCTCCCGAGGACCGCGAGCCGGCGACCCCGCACCTCCCAGCCGTGACAATAGGGACAGTGCAGCACCCCCGTGCCCCAGTGGTCGCGCAGCCCCGGGATGTCGGGGAGGGCATCGGTCTGGCCGCTGGCGACGATCAGCGCCCGCGCGTGTGCGGGGGCCGCATCCGCGAGGTGGACGACCAGGCCGTCCTCGTCGTCGTCGACCGAGGTCACCGACCCCGATCGCACGGTGACGTCGTACTGACGCAGTTCCTCCCTCCCACGGCGGACGAGTTCGGCGGGCTCGACGCCGTCGTGGCCGAGGACGCCGTGCACGTGTGCAGCGAATCGGTTGCGGGGCCGGCCCGAGTCGACGACGAGGACGCGACGGCGAGACCGTCCCAGCATCTGTGCCGCCGACAGGCCCGCGGCACCGCCGCCGACGACGACCGCGTCCCAGTGCTCTGATGAGTGGTGTTCTGGCGAGTGCGAGTTGTTCTGCATGAGCACAGTCCACCCGAGGTGTGCTTGAATGGCAAGGAATCTTGCACTATTGGCAAGCAACTCGGAAGGAGTGGATCGATGGCGGGGGGGTTGAAGCAGGTCGGCTTGAGGTTGCGCGCGTACCGGCACAGCAAGGGCTGGACGCTCGACGAGCTGGCAGAGCGGGCGGAGATGTCGCCGAGCACTCTCTCGCGCCTCGAGTCGGGCAAGAGGCAGGCCAGCCTCGAGTTGCTCCTGCCGCTCACCACCCAGCTGGGGATCGGCCTGGACGATCTGGTCGCCCCGGACGTCGTCGACCCCCGCGTTCGCCGACCCGCGATCCACCGGGGCGGCATGGTGATCACCCCGCTCGCGCCCGAGGGGGCACAGGTGGCCACCTACAAGATCACCTACCCGCCCAGCCGCACCGCCCCCGAGCCGCGGGTGCACGACGGCTACGAGTGGCTCTACGTCCTCTCCGGCAGGCTCCGGCTGGTGCTGGGGGAGCAGGAGTTGACGCTCACCCGCGGCGAGGCGGCCGAATTCGACACCCGCGTCCCGCACAGTCTCTCGGCCGCGGGTTCCCGGCCCGCGCAGGTGATCAGCATCTTCAACGACGACGGCGTGCGCATGCACACCCACACCGCGCAGGAGTGAGGCTCCGGCGGCTCCCCGGTTTGGAACGCGGGCCCGCCGTGCTGGTAGTGTGTTCCTCGCTGCTCTTCGGGGTGGCACCGCGTCCCGCGAGGGTCGCGGAGGGGCTATAGCGCAGTTGGTAGCGCGTCTCGTTCGCATCGAGAAGGTCCGGGGTTCGATTCCCCGTAGCTCCACATCACGTCAACGCCCCGGGCCGGAATGCGGCCCGGGGCGTTCTCTGTTCCAGCGAGTCTGGTCGCCTCGCTGACGGGGCCCCGACGTCCGCCGCGTCCCCGCGGTCCCCCCGCCTCAGCTGACTTCGCGCAGCGCCCCGTCCGCGACGTCGTAGACGAAGCCCCGGACCACGGTCCCGTGGGGGAGGAAGGGATCGGCCTTGACCCGCGCGAGCGATTGGCGCACGTCCGCCTCAGGATCGCCGAAGGCCTCGGGCGACCAGCGCGGGCGCATCCCGGTATCGGACTCGATCTGCGCCTTGAACTCGTCGTCGCGGAAGGTGAGCATCCCGCAGTCGGTGTGGTGGATGAGGACGATCTCCTCCGTGCCGAGCAGTCGCTGACTGATGGCCAGGGACCGGAGCACGTCCTCGGTCACCACGCCGCCCGCGTTGCGGATGACATGTGCATCGCCCTCGGTGAGGCCGAGCAGCCCGTACGGGTTGAGGCGGGCGTCCATGCACGCCACCACGGCGACCTTGCGGCCGGGAGGCATCGGCAGGTCGCCCTTGTCGAAGTCTGCCTGGTAGGTGGCGGCGCTGGTCACGAACTCGTCGGTGGTGCTCATGGCGCTGACGGTACGCGTCGGCGGCGCGCCCCGACGCCCGACTCCGATACACGGTCGGAGGGGCATACTGGGGCCGACAGGTCGATCGTCTGCGGAGAGGCGGAAGGCACACAATGTTCGAGGGACTCAGCGCGTTCCCCCTGACCCCGTACGACGAGGCGGGGCCGGATCTGGAACTGCTCTCGGAGATCGTCGGCGGGCTCGCGGACGCCGGCGTCGACTCCATCTGTGCGCTCGGCTCGACCGGCGGATACGCCTACCTGTCCCGGCGCGACCGCTGGGAGGTGGCCCGGGCAGCCGTGCGCGCGGCGGGAAACGTGCCGGTGATCGTGGGCGTCGGGGCACTGAGCACGCGCGAGGTGCGGGCCCACGTCCGCGACGCCGGGGCCGCCGGGGCCGCGGGGGTACTGCTGTCCCCGATGAGCTACCAGCCACTGCGACCGCACGAGGTCTACGCGCTGTTCGAGGAGGTCTCCCGGGCGACCGAGCTGCCCGTGGTGGTCTACGACAACCCGTCGACCACCGGCTTCACGTTCACCGAGGAACTCCACACGAAGATCGCGGCCCTGCGGGGCGTGGCCTCCATCAAGCTCCCCGGGGTGGCGTCCGACCCGGAGAGGGCGCGCGAGGACTTCGGTCGACTGCGGGAGCTGACCCGCGGGTCGGTGACGCTGGGGGTCAGCGGCGACAGCATGGGCGCGCGCGGACTGCTCGCCGGCTGCGTGACCTGGTACAGCGTGCTCGCGGGCGTCTTCCCGCGCACGTGCCTGGAGATCACCCGCGCCGCGAGGGGCGGCGAGCCCGAACGGGCGCTGGAGCTGTCGGCACGACTGGACCCGATCTGGGAGCAGTTCGAGAAATTCGGAAGCTACCGCGTGGTCTCGGCGATCGCCGTCGAGATCGGACTGATGACCCGGGAGAGCCTGCACCGCCCGGTGCTCCCGCTCGCCGGCGCGGACCGGGAGGCGGTCCGGGCCGCGTTGCGCGCCGTCGGCCCGCTCGACTGAGCGGAGGAACACGGCCGCCCCGGGCCCGCCGCGCTGCCGCCCCGGTCCCGTCGCACGGTCGCCCCGAGCCCCCGCACCGCCGCCCCGGGCCCGTCGCACCGCGCCGGCGCGCCCGGATCGCGCCGCACCGCCACCGCAGCCGATCAGCCCGACGACCCCAGGCGTATCCCGGCGAGCTGGGTGGCCTGGGCGACCAGTCGTCCGCTGCTGTCCCAGATGAAGCACGCCTCGTCGACCCTGCCGTCCTCGATGAGCTGCGCTTTGTGTAGCACCCGGACCGGCCCCGGGGCGGGCAGCGCGCGAACGTACGCGGTCAGCTCCAGGGTCGGCACCCACCCGCTGGGCGCGATGTCGAGCGTGGCGGGCGGGAACGAGTCGACGGCGAAGAGCAGGGAGAAGGGGTCGAAGTCCTCGCCGTCGGGCAGCTCCAGCCACCCGCGCAGGACCCCGGTCCCGGTCAGGGTGCCCCGGGCGAACTCGAGGTCGTCGGGCTGGATCCGCAGGTCGACGCGTTCCATGATCGCGGGGACCGGAGCGCCGGCGGCGTCCCCGGTCATCGGGACGCAGTCGCTCTGCGCACTGACCACGGGATCCGGCAGGCCGTCGCTCCAGTACGGCCGCGCCTCCGGATCCAGGGTGCCCACGGTGAACGTCGCCTCGACGCAGGGGCGGCCGTCCGCGGTCATCCGGGCGCGCACCTGGCTCACGGACCGGCCGGTACGCAGCACCTCGGTGCTGAGCGTGACGAGGCCCGGGTCGGGCGACCGCAGGTAGTGGGCGCTGGCGGCGAGGATGTGCTCGTGCGGGACCACCCGCTCCGCGGCCCGACCGAGCATGGCCAGGAGGTACCCCCCGTTGGGCTTGCCGCCGATCGTCCACCCCGGGTCGACCACCGCCGTGAACTCGCCCGGCGAGGCCTCCTCGATCCGGCTGACGTCGGCGAAGGCGGTCCTGGTCTGATCGGTCACTGTCTCGTCCGTTCGAAGTGGGTCGTCTCGCCACGGTTCCGGCGGACCGTTCTCACCATGGCGCCGGCGCCCCGTTCTCGTCAGACCCCGGCGTTAGGATCGTAGACATGAGCCAGCCGGAGCAGACAGTGCGGCCGGTCGCGGTCGTCCCGGCCGCGCCGGCCGACCGGGACCGCGCCGCCCGCGTGCTCGCGGCCGCGTTCGCCACCGACGCGCACACCGTGGGCCTGTTGCCGCACGGTGACACGGACGCCCAGCTGTTCGCCATGTTCTCGGCGTCCGTGACGGAGCGGCTGCGGACCGGAGGGCAGGTGTGGCTCGCGCGGGACCCCGCGGACGGTCGGGTTCTCGGTGTGGCCATGTGGGAGGCGCCGGGGGAGAAGGGGTCGATGCCGGCCCGCCTGCGCTCCGTCGTGGCGGCCCTGCGGGTGCACCGGGGCCGGATCTGCGACGCGATGGGCACCAATCGCCTGGCCGACCGCCACCGGCCGCGGGTCCCGCACTGGTATCTGGCCGTGATCGGCACCGATCCCGCGGCACGGGGCAGGGGCGCCGCCTCCGCTCTCATCCGGCACCGCCTCGGCGCGGCCGACGCCCGGGGCCACGGCACCTACCTGGAGTCCTCGACCCCGGACAACGTCCCGATCTACCAGCGGTACGGCTTCTCCGAGATCGCCACCGTCCCGGCGCGGGGAACGACGCCGCTGATCGGGATGTGGCGCCCGCCGGCCGCGCCCCCCGGCGGGTGACCACCTCGTCGTCGTCGTCGTCGATCCGGTCAGTGCACTGAGTGCAACCGATTCGCGCGTCCCGCCCGGCACCATTGCTGTAACGCGTTACAGTTCCGGCCATGCTCCCTACTCCAGGAACGCCCTCACCCGACGTGTTCAGCCCCGGCACGATCGGCGGCGTGACGCTGCGCAACCGCATCGTCAAGGCCGCCACGTTCGAGGGCCGGTGCCCGCGGGGACGGATCACCGACGAGCTCATCGGGTTCCACACCGAGTACGCGCGCGGCGGCGTCGGGATGACCACGGTGGCCTATCTGGCGACCTCGCCCGAGGGCCGGACCGACCGGCACCAGTACCACTGGGGGATGGACGACGACGGCAAGCTGCGCGAACTCACGGACGCAGTGCACGCGGAGGGTGCCGCGATCTCCGCCCAGATCGGGCACGCCGGCGCGGTGGCCAACTCCGCCTCCAACGGGATGCCGGCGTTGGGGCCCTCCCGCATCCCCGCCCCGACGGGGATGTCGTTGACCCGGGCGTGCACCGAGGCGGACATCGACAGGATCGTCGACGACCATGTCCGCGCCGCGCGGGGCGCCGCCGCGGCCGGATTCGACGCCATCGAGGTGCACTTCGGTCACAACTACCTGGTCAGCGAGTTCCTCAGCCCCAAACTCAACAAGCGCAAGGACGCCTACGGCGGCTCGCTGGAGAACCGCGCCCGGCTGGCCCGCCGCATCGGCTGCGCGATCCGGGATGCGATGGGGGACCGGATCGCCGTGGTGATCAAGCTCAACATGGACGACGGCGTGCCGGGCGGGTTCTGGATCGACGAGGCCGTGCAGGTGGCCCGCTGGATCGAGGCCGACGGATCCGCCGACGCGCTGGTGATGACGGTCGGCAGTTCGCTGCTCAACCCCATCTACCTCTTCAAGGGCGAGGCCCCGCTCGAGGAGTTCGCCGCCACCCAGCCCGCCGTGATCAAGATGGGGATGAAGGTCGTCGGGCCCAGGATGTTCAAGGCCTACCCGTACACCGACGCCTACATGCTCGACGATGCGCGCCAGATCCGCGATGCGGTGGCGATGCCGATGATGCTGCTCGGGGGGATCGTCGACCGGCCGTCCATCGACGCGGCCATGGATTCCGGCTTCGACTTCGTGGCCATGGGCCGCGGGCTGCTGCGCGAGCCCGACCTGCCCGCCAAGCTCCGGGCCGACGACCGACGACGCTCACTGTGCGTGCACTGCAACCGCTGCATGGCCACCATCTACAGCGGCAGCCGCTGCGTGCTCCGCGAGCACGTCCCGCCGATCCCGGCGCGCCGCTGACTCCGGCTCCGCAGCGCAACGCGGCCCGCTACGGTGGGACATCGAGCGGCCCGCGACCCGACCCCGGGCCCGGAAAGGCACCCCATGTCGAGGCGACGGATCACCGACTACGGCGGGAAAACCTGCCTCGTCACCGGCGCGGCCAGCGGGATCGGCCGTTCGGTGGCCATCCAGCTCGCCGAGGAGGGGGCCCGCCTGGTCCTCACCGACCGTGACCCCGCCGGGCTGGAGTCCACCACGCAGGAGTGCCGGGGCGCGGGCGCGCCGGTCTTGGAGTCCGAGGTCCTCGACATCACCGACCACGAGGCCGTGATGGACTTCGGCGACCGCGTGGTGGCCGCGCACGGCGCCCCGGAGGCGATCCTGCACGTGGCCGGCAACTCCGCCTGGGGCCGCCCGGACCTGCTCGAACACCGGATCTGGCGGTCCATGGTCGAGGTCAACCTCATGGGCACCATCCACGTGATCGAGGCGTTCGTCCCCGCGATGATGGCCGCCCGGCGCCCCGCCGCCCTGGTGATGGTGTCCTCGGCCGCCGGACTGCTCGGCCTGCCCTGGCACGCCGCCTACAGCGCCGCCAAGTTCGGCATCCGCGGGATCGCCGAGGTCCTGCGCTTCGACCTCGCCCCGTACGACATCGGCGTGCACCTGGTCTGCCCGGGCGCCGTGGACACCCCGCTCGTCGGGACCCTCGAGATCGCGGGCGTCGACCGTTCGGACCCCGAGGTGGCCAAGACCGCGGACCAGTTCAAGCGCCACGCCGTCACGCCCGAGGAGGCCGCCGCCACGACCCTCGAGGGCGTGCGCAAGGGGAGGTACATCGTGTACACCTCGCGCGACATCCGCCTGGGCTTCGCCGCGCAGAAGTTTGCGCCGCCCCTGTACAACCTCGCCATGCGGCTGCTCGGCCGGCGCATCACCAAGGCCGCGGAGGGCATGCTCCCGTGAGGGGGATGGAGACCCTCCGGGACGCGTCCATCCTGCTGGCCCGCGTCGGCATCGGGATCATCTTTGTCGCCCACGGCTGGCAGAAGTTCTTCACCCTCGGCGTGTCCCGCGTGGGCGAGCAGTTCGCCGGGATGGGTGTGCCGCAGCCGCACGTCACGGCCGCGATCGTCGCGGGAGTGGAACTGGCCGCCGGCGTCGCCCTCATCGCCGGCATCCTCACCCCGCTCGCCGGGATCCTGCTGGGCGTCGACATGGTCGGCGCCTTCTACTTCGTCCATGCCACCAACGGCCCGTTCGTGGCAGAGAACGGGTGGGAGCTCGTGGTGGCGCTGGGGGTGGGCGCGCTGCTCATCGCCGCCGTCGGGGCCGGGCGCTTCAGCGTCGACAGGGTGCTCGGCGGCTGAACGCGCCCGGGCCTCACTCCTCGGACAGCGACTTCATCGGCGTCAGCGGCAGACCCTCTGGGTACGGGGCGCCGATGCCGGCCTCGTCGAAGGCGTTGCGGATCCGCCGCCGGAGTTCGCGCTCGGTCGCCCACTGCATGTTGGCGTGGGTGACGGCCGTCATGCGCAGCGACCACGAGTCGGCCTCGAGCGCGTTGACGCCCTGGAGCTCCGGGCCGGAGATGAGGTTCGACTTGATGGGCTCCTGCGCGGCGGCCGCCTTGGCGGTCTCGATGGCGACGTTGCAGGCGCGGTCGATGTCGGCGCTGTAGGAGACCGGGATCTCCAGGAAGGCGATGCCGAAGTCTTGGCTGTAGTTGCCCACACGCAGGATGTCGCCGTTGCGGCAGTACCAGATCGTCCCGTGCAGGTCCCGCAGCGAGGTGATGCGGAGCCCGACGTGCTCGACCGTGCCCTCGGCCTCGCCCAGGTCCACCCAGTCGCCGACGCCGTACTGGTCCTCGAACAGCATGAACAGTCCGGACAGGAAGTCCCGGACGAGCGCCTGGGCACCGAAGCCGAGGGCCACGCCGACGATGCCGGCGGAGGCGATGAAGGGCGCCACGTTGACCCCGAGGATGGCCAGCGTCTGCAGCACAACCCAGACCAGTACGACAAAGGACACGATCGACTTGAGTACCGAGCCGATGGTGGCCATCCGCTGGGCCCGCCGTTCGAGGCGCCGCTTCTCGGCCCGGACGTCCTCGGCCGAGCGCTTGCGGTGGTTCTTCTTGAGGCTCGCGGCGGTCAGTCCGCCGCTCTCGTCGGCGCTGATCGCCCGGTCGGGGTCGTGCTCGTGGTCGGCCCCGGTCTCGCGGGCCTCCGCCCGGGCCTCGCGTTTGGCCCGCCACCGGGACAGGGCCCCGCCGTCCTTGGCCGGGGTGGTGACCCGGTCGACCGCGCGGTGGAGCGCCCATCGCACCACCAGCGCCAGGACGAGGTAGATGGCGATCATCACGGGCTTCTGGACCAACCACTCCTGCGTGAGGTCGGTCGAGGGGAGCACGTCGTTCATCGAGAGCGGGATGGGGTTCACGCCCTGACGCTACTGATCCGTCTCGCGCTTCGAAACCACCGATTTGGTGGTGCTCCCCACGACGCTGGCCAGAGCTCCGATCAGAGCTCCAGCGGGAGCACCCGGCAGAGCTCCGGCCGGAGCACCCGGCCGGGCAGCTACGCGCGGTCGGAGGGGAGGAGCTCCGCGCCGGCATCGCGCAGGGCGGCGCGGGCGGCCTCGCCCAGCTCCTCGCTGACAGGCTTGGTGAGATCGGTCAGCACGCGCGTAGCCAGGCCCGCCCCGAGGGCGTCGAGGGCGGTGTCCTTGACGCAGTGCGACTCGGCCAGGCCGACCACGTCGACGCTGGTGATCTGGTGGGCGGTGAGGATCTCGCCCAGCGTCCGCCCGGAGTCGTCGCGGCCCTCGAATCCCGAGTACGCGGCGGCGTAGGCCCCCTTCTTGACCCGGGCATCCACCGCGATCCCCTCGAGTGCGGGGTGGAGTTCGGCCTCCGGGGTGCCGGCGATGCCGTGCGGGGGCCAGGTGTCGACGAAGTCAGGCGTCTCGGAGAAATGCCCGCCCGGATCGACGTGCCAGTCCTGGGTGGTGACCACCAGGGCGTACTTCCCGCGCGCCGCACTGAGGTAGTCGGCGATGGCTCCGGCGACGGCATCGCCCCCGTCGACGCCGAGCGCCCCGCCCTCGCAGAACGTGGGCTGGACGTCGACGACGAGAAGGGCCCGGTGTGTGGAGGTCATGGCCACATGATGCCACCCGGGCTCAGCGCCAGGACGGCAACCAGAGCTGCTGACCCCATTCGGTCTGGGTGATGGGCGTGCCGGTGAGGATCGGCAGCATGTAGATGAAGTTGACCGCCACGAGCGCCAGATACAGGCACACGATCCCCAGGCCGATCGCGCGTCGTCGCGGGGAGTCCCCGGCCCTGCCCGCGATCTCGCCCAGCGCCAGGGCCAGCATCATGACGAAGAACGGGACCATGACGGCGGCGTAGAAGAAGTACATCTGCCGGTCGTGCTGGAAGAACCAGGGCAGGTAGCCGGCCGCGTAGCCGGTGAGGGCGAACGCGTAGCGTCCGTCACGGCAGATCACGGCCCGCCAGAACGCCCAGGCCAGCACGGGGATCGCGAGCCACCAGATGGCGGGGGTTCCCAGCAGCATGATCGCCCGCACGCAGGAGGTCTCGCCGCAGCCGGGGACGCCCTCGCCCTGGTCGATGTAGTAGAGCATCGGCCGCAGGCTCATCGGCCAGGTCCACGGCTTGGACTCCCACGGGTGCCGGTTGCCGGCCGAGGTGGTCAGCGAGGAGTGGAAGTCCAGCACGGACGACTGGTAGTACAGCCAGGATTGGACGATGTCGGGGAGCAGGTTGTCCTCGACCTGGGCCGGGACGGCGTGCCGGTACACGGAGTTCTCGTCCGCGAACCACGGGAGCCAGGTGACCAGGTGTAGCAGCGCCGGCCAGATGACCAGGCTGAGGAACGCGGGGGGCGCGTCCCGGACGAGTGCGCCCGCGAGGGGCCGGCGGACGCCGTAGCGGCTGCGCAGGGCCCAGTCCCAGGCCACGGTCATGATCCCGAAGAAGGCGATGAAGTACAGGCCCGACCACTTGACGCCCAGCGCCAGACCCAGCATGACGCCGGCGGTGAACCGCCACCAGCGGAAGCCCAGGCGTGGGCCGAGATCCGACAGATCGACCCGGCCGGCCAGGGCGGCGTGGTGCATGCGGGCGCGCATCCGGTCGCGGTCGACCAGGAGGGCTCCGGCGGCGGCCACCACGAACAGCACCTGGTAGATGTCCAGCATCCCGATGCGTGAGGTGACGAAGGTGACCCCGTCGAGGCACAGCAGGATCCCGGCGATGAACCCGAGCTGGGTCGACCGGGTGAGGCGCCGCGTGATCCGCATGACCATGAGCACCACGAGCACGCCACACACCGCCGCGGTGAAGCGCCAGCCCAGCGGGGTGTAGTCGAAGAGCATCCCGCCGAGCGCCTGGATCTGCTTGGCGACCGGCGGGTGCACCACCAGCCCGTAGGCCGGGTTCTCCTCGACGCCCATGCGGGCGACGTT
Source organism: Candidatus Dietzia intestinipullorum (assembly GCA_019119635.1). Classification (GTDB taxonomy): domain Bacteria; phylum Actinomycetota; class Actinomycetes; order Mycobacteriales; family Mycobacteriaceae; genus Dietzia; species Dietzia intestinipullorum. The sequence continues at coordinate 44,084 of DWWP01000051.1, read as the reverse complement.
GAATGACTGTGGCGCGTAGTGCTTCTCGTCGAAGATCGGGGTGCCGCCGTCGGTGGCCCAGGTCAGTCCCCAGAAGCGGGACACGGCCGCGAGCAGCAGGATCACCGCGGTGATCAGCCAGTCGCGCAGCGAGTCGACGGGGCCGGTGTCCGGCACGGGGAGCGGCCGGCCCGGGGAGCGCACGGGGGTGGCGTCCGCCTCGGTGGCGGGCGGCCGTCGGCGCGCGCGGAGGGCAGAGGTCACGCCCGCGAGCATAATGGGGCGCCCCGGCCGCTCGGGGATATGGTGGTCTGCATGACGTCCGGACGGGTCGTGTTGGCGGCCACCCCCATCGGGAACCCGGCGGACGGTTCCGCCCGGCTGCGTGACCTGCTGGCCACCGCGGACGTGGTGGCGGCCGAGGACACGCGCCGCCTGCGGTCGCTCGCCGCGGCACTCGAGGTGACCGTGCCCGGCCGGGTGATGAGCTTCTACGAGCACAACGAGTCCGGGCGTGTCCCGCAGCTGGTCGAGCGGGTGCGGTCGGGAGACGTGGTCGCCGTGGTCACGGACGCGGGGATGCCGTCCGTCTCGGACCCGGGCTATTCGCTGACCATCGCCTGCATCGAGGCCGGCCTGCCGGTGACGTGCCTGCCGGGGCCGTCGGCGGTCACCACGGCGCTCGTGCTCTCGGGGCTGCCGGTGGATCGCTTCTGCTTTGACGGCTTCCCGCCCCGCCGCGCGGGACGCCGCCGGACCTGGCTCGCCCGGCTGGCCACCGAGGAGCGCACCAGCGTGTTCTTCGAGTCCCCGCACCGCCTGGCGGACACGCTGGCCGAGGCCGCCGACGTGCTGGGGCCCGGGCGTCGCGCGGCGGTGTGCCGGGAGCTCACCAAGACGTACGAGGAGGTCCTGCGGGGCACCCTCGGCGAGCTGGCCGAGCGCACGGCGGCCGGCGTGCTGGGGGAGATCGTGGTGGTGCTCGAGGGTGCGGACGCCGGCGCGGGCGTCGCGGTGGAGGACCTCGTCGAGCAGGTCGAGGAGCACGTCGAGGCCGGAGAGCGGCTCAAGGACGCCTGCGCGGTGGTGGCCGAGGGCGCAGCGGTGACCAAGCGGGAGCTCTACCAGGCCGTCCTCGACGCCCGTAGCGGGTGACAGGCGGCCGCGGCCGGCGCGCTGACCGTGCCGGTCGGCGGGCGCCTGTCAGCGCTGTTCCCAGGGCGGGGGGCCGCCGCCCCAGGTGAACGCGGCCTTGTGCAGGCATTCGGCCCACTCGGCATCCGGGCACGAGTCGATGGTGATCCCGCCGCCGACCCCCAGCTCGACCCGGCCGTCGGGAGCCGCCTCCAGGGTGCGGATGGCCACCGCCAGCTCGAGGTCGTCCCCCACAGCGAGCCCGTAGGCGCCGCAGTGGAGCCCGCGCGACCGCGGTTCCCATCCGCGGATGAGTTCGCGGGCGCGCTGCTTGGGCGTGCCGGTGACCGAGGCGGGCGGGAACGTGGCCGCGACCAGCGCGTCGTTGTCGACCCGGGTGGCGGCGGTGACGGTCGAGACCAGGTGGTGGACGCCTGGCGCCGGCCGCACGGCCAGCAGGTCGGTGACGGTGACCGACCCGGTGTCCGCGACGCGCCCGAGGTCGTTGCGGACCAGGTCGACGATCATGATGTTCTCCGCCACGTCCTTGACCGACCCGCGCAGCTCGGCCGGGTCGCGGTCGGCGGGCAGCGTGCCCTTGATGGGGCTGCTGCGCACGCGGTCGCCGTCGCGGACCAGGTACTCCTCGGGCGAGAACCCCAACACCGCGCCCCACGGGCCCTCGAGGTACGCAGACCGCGCCGCGGGTGCGCGCCGGGCGACGGTGAGGAACGTCTCGAGCGGACCCGCGCGGAGTCGGCCGTGGAGCCGGGTGCTCAGGCAGGCCTGGTAGATCTCGCCGGACCGGATCGCCTCGAGGCAGTCGGTGACGGCGGCGTGGTGCGCGTCCCGGTCCGGTGCGCACCAGTCCGGCGCCGGCGCCACCTCGTCGTCGTCCCCGGGGCGCCCGTACCGGCGCACCACCTCGACCGGATCGGGGGCGTCCCCGTGGGCCGACCACCGCCCGTCGGCGCACCGGGTGAGGACCCCGTCGGCCACACCACGCACCGCGGCGGGCAGGACGGGCGCGCCACCCGGGGCGGCGTCGGGAAACGACCGGTACCCGACGACGACGAGGCGGTCCGATCCCGTGAACACGTGCTCGGGATCCGCCACATCCAGGGCCACGGAGGGCACCAGCACCGCGGCAGAGTCCCGCCAGTGGCCGAGGAACGCCGCCGGTGGCGGGAGACCGAGGTCCCGGCACCGTCGATGCAGGGCCCGCAGCAGGCTCCGCGGGCTGAGGGGGCGGTCTGGCACGCGCATATAGTCGCATGACCTTGCAACTTTCCTCAGTTGTTGACAAGGTTCCAGGAATGTCCAGTACTAGCGAGAAGAAAAGTGAGCCGGCGCCCGCGCCGGAGGGTCGGAACCGGATCGACCTCACGGTGATCATCCCCACGGCGGTCATCGCCGTAGCCGTCGTCCTGTGGGGCGCGATCTACACCGCGTCGTTCGAGAGCGCGGCGGGCACGGCGTTCTCCTTCGTCGTCGACACGGTGGGCTGGTTGTTCATCCTGGCGACCACCGCGGTCGTGGCCTACGCCATCTACCTGGCATTCTCGCGCTACGGCAGCATCCGACTCGGGGCGGACGACGAGAAGCCCGAATACTCCACGCGGTCCTGGGTCGCGATGATGTTCGCGGCGGGCATGGGCATCGGCCTGATGTTCTACGGAGTGTCCGAGCCGCTCACGCACTTCCACACCCCGCCCCCGGGCAAGGAGGCGCAGTACGACGTGGCCATGGCGTCCACGGCGTTCCACTGGACGCTGCACCCGTGGTCCCTGTACGCGATCGTCGGCCTGGCACTGGGCCTGGCCGCCTACCGCTTCAAGCGCAGCCACCTCATCTCGCAGGCCTTCGTCCCGCTCATCGGTGAGCAGCGGGCCAAGAGCTGGATGGGCAAGGTCCTCGACGTGGCCGCGGTGCTGGCCACCATCTTCGGCACCGCCGCCTCCCTGGGGATCGGTGCGGTGCAGATCCGTGCCGGACTCAACGAGACCGGCGCAATCGACGGTGGCGGCATCGCCCTGGTCGTGGGCGTGATCGTGGTCCTGGGCACGGTGTTCCTCATCTCCGCCGCCTCCGGCGTGAGCAAGGGCATCCAGCTGCTGTCCAACATCAACCTGATCCTCGCCGGGCTCCTCGCACTGTTCGTGGTGATCTTCTCCGGCGCGGTGCTGTTCATGCTCGACCTCATCCCCACCACCGTGGGCACGTACATCTCCGACTTCTTCGCCATGGCCACCCGCACCGCGGCCAGCGAGAACGGGGAGGCGGCCGAGTGGCTGTCGACCTGGACGGTCTTCTACTGGGCCTGGTGGATCTCCTGGTCGCCCTTCGTGGGCATGTTCCTCGCGCGGATCAGCCGCGGCCGCACCGTGCGCCAGTTCGTGGTGGGCATCGTCCTGGTCCCCAGCACCCTGTCGCTGGTCTGGTTCTCCATCTTCGGTGGCTTCGCGCTCTACCTCGAGGACATCGGGCGGAGCGTCTTCGGCGACGGCACGCTCGAGCCGCAGCTGTTCAACCTGCTCCGCGAGCTCCCGCTGGCACCGGTGGTCATGGTGATCGCCATGGCGCTCATCTCGATCTTCTTCATCACCTCGGCCGACTCGGCCTCGATCGTGATGGGCGGGATGGCGCAGTACGGCGCGGAGAACCCCACCCGCTGGGTCACCATGCTCATGGGTACGTTCACCGCCGCGGTCGCGATCATCATGCTCGTCGCCGGTGACGGCGGCGACAACGCGCTGGAGAGTCTGCAGAACATGACCATCATCGCGGCCTCGCCGTTCGTCCTGGTCCTGCTGGCGCTCTGCGTGTCGGTGCAGAAATCGCTCAAGCAGGAGGCCGCCGCGATGGGGCTCGGGCGCTCCTGACAGACGGCCCCCGGAACCCGACCACTACTGTGGCACGCATGGCGAAGACAGTCCTGACCGCGGTCGCATGGCCGTACGCGAACGGCCCCCGGCACATCGGACACGTCTCGGGTTTCGGGGTGCCGTCGGACGTCTTCTCCCGCTACCAGCGGATGGCCGGCAACGACGTCCTGATGGTCTCGGGCACCGACGAGCACGGCACGCCCCTCCTGGTCCAGGCGGAGAAGGAGGGCGTGCCGGTGCAGGCCCTGGCCGACCGGTACAACCGGGTGATCGTCGACGACCTGGCCGGGCTGGGCCTGAGCTACGACCTGTTCACCCGGACGTCCACCCGCAACCACTACGCGGTCGTGCAGGAGTTGTTCCGCGGGCTGCACCGCAACGGCTACATGGTGCCCAAGACCACCACCGGCGCGGTCAGCCCGTCCACCGGCCGCACACTCCCGGACCGCTACATCGAGGGCACGTGCCCGATCTGCGGGTACGACGGTGCCCGCGGCGACCAGTGCGACAACTGCGGTAACCAGCTCGACCCGGCGGACCTGAAGAACCCGGTCTCCAAGATCAACGGGGAGACTCCCGAGTTCATCGAGACCGAGCACTGGTTCCTCGACCTGCCCGCGCTCGCGGACTCACTGGGGGACTGGCTCTCCGGGCGCAGGGACTGGCGGCCCAACGTCCTCAAGTTCTCCCTCAACCTGCTGGAGGATCTGCGTCCGCGCGCGATGAGCCGCGACATCGACTGGGGCATCCCGATCCCCGTCGAGGGCTGGTCCGATCGCGGCGACAAGAAGCTGTACGTGTGGTTCGACGCGGTGGTGGGCTACCTGTCGGCCTCCATCGAGTGGGCGTGGCGCTCCGGTGAGCCGGAGGCATGGCGCCGGTGGTGGACGGATCCGGAGGCTGTCTCCCACTACTTCATGGGCAAGGACAACATCACGTTCCACTCGCAGATCTGGCCTGCCGAGCTGCTGGGCTACGACGGCCGGGGCTCGCGCGGCGGCGAGCCGGGGGCGCTCGGTGCGCTGAACCTGCCCACCGAGGTGGTCTCCAGCGAGTTCCTCACCATGTCCGGCTCCAAGTTCTCCTCCTCCCGCGGCGTCGTCATCTACGTGCGCGATTTCCTCGAGGCCTACGGTCCGGACGCCCTGCGGTACTTCATCTCCGTGGCGGGCCCGGAGAGCCAGGACACGGACTTCACGTGGGACGAGTACGTGCGTCGCACCAACGCCGAGCTCGTGGGCGGCTGGGGCAACCTGGTCAACCGCACGGTGTCCATGGCGCACAAGAACTTCGGTGAGATCCCACGCCCCGGCACCCTCACGGACCTCGACGCCGAGTTGCTGCGGGACGCCGGATCCGCCTTCGCCACCGTGGGCGGGCACCTCGAGCAGTCGCGCTTCAAGGCCGGTGCCACCGAGGCCATGCGCGTGGTGGGGGCCGCCAACCGGTACATCGCCGCGACCGAGCCGTGGAAGCTGGCCAAGGAGCCCGACCAGCGGGATCGACTGGCCACGGTGCTGCACACCGCGCTGCAGGTGGTCTCCGACGCCAACACGTTGCTCACCCCGTACCTGCCCTCGGCCGCGCAGAAGGTCCACGGCGCGATCGGCGGCGAGGGCGTGTGGGCCGCAGCGCCGCAGGTGCACGAGGTGGCCGACGACATGCCGGTCGATGTGGTCGGGACCGGGGTCCCCGAGACGGGCCGCAGCTACCCGGTGATCATGGGTGACTACGCCCGCGAACAGGCCACCTGGGCGCGCTCCGCGATCACCCCGGGCACGCCACTGGCCAAGCCGAGCCCGCTGTTCGCCAAGGTCGACCCCGAGCTCGCCGAGACCGGCCCCGAGTGGGCGCCGATCCAGCCGGAGGAGTGAATGGGAAAACGTAAGCCCCGCCCGACCCCCGTCCTGCCCGAGCCGCTGCCCGGGCTGATCGACGCGCACACGCACCTGTACTCGTGCGGCCACCGCAGCGCGGACGAGGTGCGGGCCGCCGCCGACCGGGCCGCCGGGGCCGGGGTGTCCACGATCGTGACGGTGGGCGACGACCTGGCGGAATCGGAGTACGCCGTCGCCGCCGCGGAGGCCGACGAGCGCGTGTACGCGGCTGTGGCCGTGCACCCGACCCGCGCCCGCGAGGCCGTCGACCCGGTCGGCGGCGCGGCGGTACGGGAGAAGTTGACCGAGCTGGCCGCCCACCCCCGCGTCGTGGCGGTCGGGGAGACGGGGCTGGACCACTACTGGGTGGGCACCATGGAGGGCTGCGCCGAGCCCGAGGAGCAGGAGGAGTCCCTGCGCTGGCACGCCGGGCTGGCCGCCGAGCTGGGCAAGTGCCTGATGATCCACAACCGCGAGGCCGACGAGGACCTGATGCGCGTGCTCGGGGAGGTGGCCGGTCCGGGATCGGGAATCCCGCACGTCATGCTCCACTGCTTCTCGTCGCCGCTGGAGGTGGCGCGCGAGGCGCTGGACCGCGGGTACGTGCTGTCCTTCACCGGCAACGTGACGTTCAAGGCCAACGAGCACCTGCGCGAGGCGGCGCGTCTGGCGCCCGCCGGGCAGCTCCTCGTGGAGACCGACGCGCCGTACATGGCTCCCGAGCCGTTCCGTGGCGCTCGGAACGAGGTGGGCCTGGTGGGGTACACGGCGCGTGCCGTGGCCGAGGTCCGCGGTCAGACCCCCGAGGAGTTCGTGGCAGAGGTGGGCGAGACCGCCCGGGACGTCTTCGGTCTGATGCGCGTGTGACTCAAGTGGCCGACGTGGTGAATGTAACGATCTGTGATCTGGCCACCTCGTCGTCGTCGCACGTCAGGCGCGTCACATTGCCCCTGCGGTGACGGTTCGTTACTCTCTTGTGATGTGATGCGGGCGGCCGTCTCCGGCCGCCGGGCGCAAAATGCAAGGAGAGAACTGACAAGTGGTTGATGACGCACGCACCGACACCCCCGCCGGCCCCAAGGGGATGCTCGCCCCGCTGCACCGCATCCACACGTCGCGGTCGACCATGCTGCGGGTCTCGATGGCCGGGATGCTCACCACGCTCGTCGTGGGTGGTGTGGCCGCGCTCGACCAGCGCACCGCGTTCACGCTCGAGGTGGACGGCGACCGGGTCGAGCTCGTGACGTTCTCCTCGGACGTGGACTCCGCGCTCGAGGACGCCGGGTACTCGGTGGACGAGCGCGACGAGGTCACGGCGCCCGACGGGGGACTCGACGACGGCGACACCGTCACCCTCCGGCGCGCCCGGCCCGTCACCATGGAGGTCGACGGGGACTCGGCGCAGGTGTGGACCACCGCCGCCACCGTCGGCGAGCTCGTGGCCGAGCGCGACGACGTCCCCCCGCGCAGCTACATCACCCCCCGGATCGACTCCGAGGTGCCGCTCGACGGTGCCGCCGTCTCCGTGGTGACGCCCCGCGAGCTGCTCCTGTCCGATCACGGCGGCCCGCACACCCCGTTCACCTCGCCCGGCGTCACCGTCGGAGAGGCCCTCGAGCGCCTCGGCGTGGAGCTCGGCCCCGACGACGTGGTGGAGCCCGACCCGTCGACCCCCGTGGAGCCCGGCACCGAGGTCACCGTCACCCGGATCGCCACGGAGGAGGAGACGGTCACCGAGACCTTCGAGGCCCCCGAGACGACCACGGAGGACCCGGAGGCGCCCGAGGGCGAGCGCACTGTCGTGGAGCCCGGCGTGCCCGGTGAGCGCGAGGTCACCTACTCCGTGACCCGCGTCAACGGGCAGGAGACCGAGCGTGAGCGTCTCGACGAGCAGGTCCTCACCGAGCCCCGGCCCGCCGAGGTCCGCGTGGGCACCAAGCCCGCACCGTCCGCGCCGGAGTCCTCCCGAGGCGGTGTCTGGGACGCGATCGCGCAGTGCGAGTCCACCGGCAACTGGAGCATCAACAACGGCAACGGCTTCTCCGGCGGCCTCCAGTTCACGCCCAGCACCTGGGCCGCCTTCGGTGGCACCGAGTACGCGCCGGCCGCGCACCTGGCCTCCCGTGAGGAGCAGATCGCGGTGGCCGAGAAGGTCCAGGCCGGGCAGGGCTGGGGCGCCTGGCCCGCCTGCACCTCCAAGCTGGGCCTGCGCTGACGGGTCCGGACGCGACCTTCCGCGGGCTTGCCGCGCCGCTCGGCCCGCAGGAGGTGCGCGGCCTCGCCGACGAGCTGGGGATCCGCCCCACCAAGTCGCTCGGGCAGAACTTCGTCCACGACGCCAACACGGTCCGGCGGATCGTCAGCGCGTCCGGTGTCGGCCGCGAGGACACCGTGGTGGAGGTGGGCCCGGGTCTGGGTTCGCTGACCCTGCCGCTGCTCGACGCCGCCGGGGGCGTGGTGGCCGTGGAGATCGACCGGGCCCTGGCGGCACGACTGCCCCGGACGGTCGGGGAGCGCGCCCCGGGCCTCGCCGCCGGGCTGACCGTCGTGGGCGCTGACGCCCTGGAGGTCACCGGCGCCGACCTCGGGGAGCCGGCCCCCACCGCGCTGGTGGCCAACCTGCCCTACAACGTCTCGGTGCCCGTGCTGCTGCACCTGCTGGCCGAGGTGCCGACCCTGCGGACGGCGCTGGTGATGGTGCAACTCGAGGTGGCCGAGCGTCTGGCCGCCGCGCCCGGCTCGCGCGTGTACGGCGTGCCCAGCGTCAAGGCCGGGTTCTTCGGCACGGTCCGCCGCACCGGCACCGTCGGGCGCGCCGTCTTCTGGCCCGCGCCCAACGTGGAGTCCGGCCTGGTGCGGATCGACGCCTATGACGACCCGCCGTGGGACCTGGGCGCCGAGCACCGCCGCCGCGTCTTCGCCGTGGCCGACGCCGCGTTCGCCCAGCGCCGCAAGACCCTGCGCGCCGCGCTGTCCGGCTGGGCCGGCTCCGCCGCCCGGGCCGAGGAGGCCCTCGTCGCCGCCGGGGTGGACCCGCGCACTCGCGGGGAGCAGCTGACCACGGCGGACTATGTGCGCATCGCCGCGGCGGCGCGGGAGCTGGGCACCGGGCCGGGCGTCGGCTGACCGCTCACCGGCGCCCGGCCCGGGACGGGCGGGCGTCCCGTCGAGCGAGCAGGACCAGCTCGCCGGCCGGCCCGGTGAGCTGGCGCGGGGGGCGCCAGACGGCGCGGAGCCGGCGGCCCAGGTTCAGGCCCTCGACCTCGACCGGCCTCAACTCGCCCGAGCGCAGCTGGTCGGCGATCGCCAGGGAGCTCATCACCGCGGGCCCGGCCCCCGCCAGGACGCTCGTGCGCACGGCCGCGGAGCTCCCCAACTCCAGCAGCGGGGCCGCCCGCTCGTACTCCTGCAGGGCCAGGTCCAACGTCGTCCGGGTGCCGGAGCCGGGTTCGCGGACGACCAGCGGGGTCGCCGCGAGCTCGGCGACGGACAGGGGTGTGCGCCGGCGTGACCACGGATGCGTCGGCGGCACGGTCACCACGAGGCGGTCCACGGCAACCGTCGTGCTGTGCAGGCCCGGCGGCACGGTGGGCGACTCCACGAACCCCACCTCGCACGCCCCGCGGGAGACCTCGTCGAACACCACGGCGGAGTTGCGGACGTGCAGGTGCAGCCCGACGTCGGGGTGCTCCTCGCGCAGCAGCCCGAGCCAGCGCGGCATGAGGTGCTCGGCCACCGTCATGCTGGCGCTCACGGTCAGCTCCGCGGCCCGCTCGGTGCTGAGGCTCTCGGCCACCTCGAGCAGTCGGGTCGCGTCGACGAGCAGCCGCCGGGCCCAGTGCGCGAGCACCCTCCCGTGCGGGGTGAGGGTGGCCCCCGTGGTCTTGCGCTCGAGCAGCGGCGTGCCGACCTGCCGCTCGAGCTGTTTGATCATCCGGCTCGCGTTGGGCTGGGCGACGCCCGCGGTGCGCGCGGCGGCGCTGAGGCTCTCGTGGTCGTCGACCCCGGTCAACAGTTCCAGGACGACGAGGTCGGGCCACCTTCGGGTCATGCCGTCATGATATGCCGATCTCCTGTCCTATATCAGCGAGATATGGCGCGATGCCTCTTAGGCGACTACCGGGGCACGGGCGCGGCCCGCAGACTGGGGAGGCAATGGCACACAGACTGACAACGCTGCGACACGCCCTTCCCGGGCTGGCGCTGTGCGCGGCCGCGACGATCGCGGCGCTCGCCCTGGGCCGCGTGGTCCCCGGCGCGAGCCCGCTCCTGGTGGCGATCGTGCTCGGCGCGGTGCTGGCCAACCTGGGCTGGATCCCGGCCCGCGGCCGCCCCGGCCTGGCCGTCGCCTCCACCACCGTGTTGCGCGTGGGGATCGCGCTGCTCGGACTCCAGCTGGGACTCGGCGACGTCCTCGGGCTGGGGTGGCAGGTCATCGTCGTGGTGGTCGCGGTGGTGGTCCTGGGCATCGTGGGCACGCTGTTCGTCGGCCACCTGCTGGGCCTGGGGTGGACGCAGCGCGTCCTCATCGCGTGCGGCTTCTCGGTGTGCGGGGCGGCCGCGGTGGCCGCCGTCGACGGAGTGATCGACGCGGACGAGGAGGAGGTCGTCACCGCCGTCGCCCTGGTCGTCATCTTCGGCACCCTCATGATTCCCGCCGTGCCCCTGCTGGCGACGGCGATCGGCCTGGCCGAGGCGGAGGCGGGCGCCTGGGCGGGAGCGGCGGTCCACGAGGTGGCACAGGTGGTGGCGGCCGGGGGAGCGATCGGGGGATCGGCCCTCGGCGTGGCCGTGGTCGTCAAACTCGCCCGCGTGCTCATGCTCGCCCCCGTCGTCACCGCGCTGAGCGTGCGCCAGCGCCGACTGGCCACGGAGGTGGAGGGCGCGCGGCGACCCCCGCTGGTGCCCGTGTTCATCCTCGCCTTTCTCGCCTGCGTGCTCGTGCGCACCACCGGACTGCTCGGGCCCACCGTGCTGGAGGCGGCCGGCCTCGCCCAGACCGCGCTGCTGACCGCCGCGATGTTCGCACTGGGGGCCGGCGTCCGGCTGTCCGTGCTCAGGCGGGTCGGCGCCCGCCCCTTCGTGTTGGCCCTGCTGTCCACGCTGTGGGTCTCCGGCATCGCGCTGACGGGCGTGCTGGTGGCCGGGGTCGCCGCCTGAGCGCGGATCGTCCCGGGCGCGGGGTTCGCCGTAGGCTGGACGGCGTGCTCCGCGACGATCCGACCCTCTCCGGCGCGCGTGCCGTGACGGCCGTCGCCCCCGCCAAGATCAACCTCCACCTGGCCGTGGGCCGGGCGCGCGCCGACGGGTTCCACGAGCTGGTCACCGTCTACCGCGCCGTCGACCTGTGGGAAGAGGTCACCGTCGCGGTATCCGACGACGACGAGCTCACGGTCTCCGGCCCGGACGCGACGCAGGTGCCCACCGACCGGAGCAACCTCGCCGCCCGCGCGGTCGACCTGCTCCGCGAGGAGGCCGGGGCCCGCGAGCGGCTGGCCGTGCACATCCACAAGGGCGTGCCGGTGGCCGGGGGGATGGCCGGCGGGAGTGCGGACGCCGCGGCCGCGCTGGTGGCCACCGACCGGCTCCTCGGGCTGGGGCTCGGCAGAGCCGAGCTCGAGGAGCGGGCCGCCCGGCTCGGCAGCGACATCCCCTTCTGCGTCCGCGGCGGGACGGCGCTGGGCACCGGGCGCGGCGAGGAGCTGGCCACGCTGCTCCACGCGCGTGCCGAGCAGCACATCGTGGTGGCCACCATCGCCGGCGGGCTGTCCACGCCGGCGGTCTACGCCGAGCTGGACCGGCTTCGTGAGCAGCGGGCCGCCGAGGGGCGCGACCTGCCCCGCGTGGGCTCCGCCGATCCGCTGATCCGGGCGCTCGCCGGGGACGATCCGCGCGCCGTGGCCCCCCGGCTGGGCAACGACCTGCAGGCCGCCGCGCTGTCGCTCCTGCCCGCCCTGCGCCGCACCCTGCGCGCTGGCGAGGAGGCCGGCGCCCTGCGCGCGATGGTCTCCGGCTCCGGGCCCACCTGCCTGTTCTTCTGCGCCGACCATGACTCCGCCCTGGCCGTGGCCACCGAGGTCAGTGAGCTCGGCGTGGCGCGCGAGCTGCGGATCACGCGCGGGCCCGTCAGCGGCGCCCACATCCCCGACACCCCGACAAGAAAGTAACGATGGCCCCCACCAACCTCATCAACCTCGAGCAGTGCTCGGTCTCCTTCGGGATCCGCCGGGTCCTCGACGACGTCTCCCTGGGCGTCAACGCCGGCGACCGCATCGGCGTGGTGGGACTCAACGGTGGCGGCAAGACCACGCTGCTCGAGGTGCTCAGCGGGATCGCCGAACCCGATACCGGCCGCGTGTCCAAGGTGGGCGGCCTGCGGCTCGCGGTGGTCACCCAGCGCACCGAGATCACCGCCCCGACCGTCGGGGAGGCCGTGATCGGCGGGCTCGGAATGGCCACCCACGAGTGGGCGGGCGACGCGCGGATCCGCGCCGTGCTCGACGGCATCGGCATCCACGACCTCGGTCTGGACACCCCCGTCGACGATCTCTCGGGCGGCGAGCGCCGGCGCGTCTCGTTGGCCGCGGCGCTCGTGCAGGACCTCGACCTGCTCGTGTTGGACGAGCCGACCAACCACCTCGACGTCGAGGGCGTGCAGTGGCTGGCCGACCACCTCGGGGGCCGCTCGTCCGCCCTCGTCGTCGTCACACACGACCGCTGGTTCCTCGACACCGTGGCCACCCGCACCTGGGAGGTCGTGGACGGTCGCGTGGAGCAGTACGAGGGCGGCTACAACGACTGGGTGTTCGCCCGCGCCGAACGCGACCGGCAGGCGGCGGTCACCGAGTCGCGGAGGCAGAACCTCATGCGCAAGGAGCTCGCGTGGCTCCGCCGTGGCGCGCCCGCGCGGACCTCCAAGCCGCGGTACCGCATCGAGGCCGCCGAGGCGCTGATCAAGGACGTGCCGCCGCCCCGTGACTCGCTACAGTTGTCGAGCTTCGCGGCGCGCCGCCTGGGCAAGGTGGTGGTGGAGCTCGAGGACGCGCGCCTCGACGCACCCGACGGCCGCACCCTCGTCGACGACCTCACGTGGCGGCTCGCCCCCGGGGAGCGGGTCGGGCTGGTCGGCGTCAACGGCTCCGGCAAGACCACCCTGCTGCGGGCACTGGCCGGCGAGGCCGAGCTGGCGGCGGGAAACCGCAAGGAGGGCAAGACCGTCCGGATCGGCTGGCTGCGCCAGGAACTCGACGATCTCCCGGTGGACCAGCGTGTACTGGAGGCCGTGGAGGACGTGGCCACGCGGGTGGCCTTTGGTAAGGACGAGCTGACGGCCTCGCAGCTGGCCGAGCGGCTGGGCTTCTCGCCCGCGCGGCAACGGACGCCCGTGCGTGACCTGTCCGGTGGCGAGCGGCGGCGCCTGCAGCTCACCCGCGTCCTCATGGACGAGCCCAACGTCCTACTGCTCGACGAGCCGACCAACGACCTCGATATCGACACGCTGCGCCAGCTCGAGGACCTGCTCGACGGCTGGCCCGGGACGATGGTCGTGATCTCGCACGACCGCTACCTGATCGAGCGCATCTGCGACTCCGTGTGGGCGCTGTTCGGCGACGGGGGGCTCACCAATCTGCCGCGCGGGATCGACGAGTACCTTGAGCGTCGGCGGGCGGCCGGGGCGGCGGGCGACTCGGGCAAGGTCACGCGTGCCGCGGCCGCGAGCGGTGTGGGCGTGGCCGCCGCCGAGTCCGCCGATGCGGCCGCCGCCGACGGCTCCGGTGGTGCCGGTCGCGCCGGCGGCTCAGGCGGCGGTTCCGGCCTGAGCTCCGGTGAGGAGCGCGCGCTGCAGAAGGAGATGAACAAGATCGAGCGCCAGATGCTCAAGCTCGACAAGCGCGAGGCGGAGCTGCACGGCGCCATGGCCGCCGCCGCGGGGGAGTCGCTGGACACCGAGAAGCTGGCCGACCTGGACCGGGAGACCAAAGCCGTGTCCTCGGAGAAAGAGCAGCTCGAGGAGCGCTGGATGGAACTGGGCGAGCAGCTCGAGGGCTGAGTCCGGAGGCGGCCCCCGCCGCCAGCCTGGTCGTTGCGATCGCGCGGCCTCGGCCCGCCATGCGGTTTGGTCGTGACCAGCGCGGACATGGTCGTGCTCACTGCGGCCGAATCGGCGATCCGCCGCAGCAGGGACGACCAAATTGGAAGAGGCGGTGAAGAGGCGGTGCGGACGGGGCGTCCGCGCGCCCGGATCTGTTCGCCTGTGGATGGTCGTCGACCTCATCCACAGGTGCCGTCTCGAGCGACCGCGCGGGCCCGACGGCGGGTGATGATCGGTGCGTGACGCTCCCTGGACCCGGTCATCCGTTCGTCGGCAGTGCTGCGATGTCTACTGGACACCTCTCCGCCCACCGACTGAGATCAGCTCATCGTCGTCTGTTCCCGGACGTCTACGTCGCCTCAGGGGCGCCAGTTGAACCGATAACTCTGCTTCGCGGCGCAGCGCTGTGGGCCCCGCCGGGCTCGGTGCTTGGCGGCCTCGCCGCGGCGTTGCTGCACCGGGAGAGGTGGTACGCGCCGGAGGCGGTGGCGCGGCTGATCGACGTGTACGCCGTCGGAACGCCACCCGCTCCTGCCGGCGTGCGCCTGCGTCGACTCCGTACTCCTCTCCCTGCTGATCAGGTGGTGACACGAGCCGGTGTGCGCGTGACCTCCGCGGCCCGGACAGCCATTGATGTGGCGAGGTGGGAGGACGACGACGACACCGCCATCGCCAAGATCGACGCAATCTGCAATCGGAGCGGGGTCGAGGTGGCCGAGGTGGGTGCACTCGCGGCCGGCCTGCGCGGCGTGCACGGCCTGCGCCGGGTGAGGGCGCTGCTCAGGTGGTGCGACGGTCGGGCGGATTCGCCGCCGGAGACCAGGCTGCGATTGATCCTCGCCCGGTCCGCGCTGCCCGATCCCACCCCGCAGGTCGAAGTCTTCAACGAGTACGGCCTGAAGATCGCCGTCCCGGACCTGGTGTACGAGAGGGAGAAGGTGGCGTTCTTCTACGACAGCGAACTGCATCGCCGCCGGTCGACCTGGGAGCGTGATGCGGAGATCACTGCCGAGCTCGTCGAACTCGGATGGCAGGTGGTCCGGGTGACCGCGCCGATGCTCCGGAGCCCGCGGGCGGTCCTTCGGCAGGTCGGCGCGGCCCTCGAGCGGGGACGTGTGTTCTGACCGTGCCGCACGCCCCAGGAATGGTCGTGCTCACTGCGGCGTTTCGGCACTCCGAGCGCAGTGAGGACGACCAGGTTCGCAATAGCCACGACCAGATCGAAAGGCGGGGCTGCTGAGACGGGTGGGACGGGATTCGGGGCCTTACTGGTCCGGGTGGGGTGGCGGGAGGCGATGGCGAGGGCCGGGCGCGGCGCGATCGCCAGCGGGGAGGCTGGAGGCGTCGCCGGAGTGGCGATGGCGAGGGCCGGGCGCGAGGTGAGTACCGGCGGCGAAGGGCGGTGGTGGGCCGGGGAGCGGTTGTGGCGCGATTACCGGCAGGGCGCCGGCGCGTGGACCGCGGTGTCGAGCGCGGCGAGGAGCGCCTCGGCGTCAGTGAGATCGGACAGCACGGCGTGAGCGCCGGCGGCGGCCAACTGCGCACCGCCCACCCGGCCGGTGGCCACGCCCACGCACCGCGCGCCGGCATCCAGCGCGCCCCGGACGTCGTGGACGGTGTCGCCGACGATCACCGTGCGGCTCGGCCCCACGGCGATGCCGCGCGAACGCGCGGCGGCGATCGCGTCGCGGACCATGTGCGCGCGGTCGAGGTGGTCGTCGCCGAACGCGCCCAGCCCGGGATCCGGCAGGCCGTCGAAGCCGCAGAGGCGGAGTTTGAGCAGGGCGGTGCGCCGCATGTTGCCGGTGACGATCCCCTGGTGCACGCCGGCCACCGAGCCCAGTGCCCGCACGGCCTCGTGCGCTCCGGGCAGCGGGCCCCCTCCGGCGTCCAGGAGGTCCTGCCCGTTGCGCTCGCACCGCTCGGCGACGGCATCGAGCAAGGCCGTGATCTCGTCGTCGTCGGGCCCGTCCACCCCGTTGGAGGCAAGCAGATCGGTGAGGATCGCGCGGTCGGTGCGCCCGGCGAACGCCACGTCCATCACCGGCTCGCGGCCGAGGACCTCGGCGAGGGCGGGCGCGATCATGCGCGAGCCGAAGCCGGCCGGGCGCAACAGCGTGAGGTCGAGGTCCCACAGGACGAGGATGGCGCCGGGCGTCTGGGTCGGCGGTCCCGGTTCGAGCAGGCCATGCTGCGCGGATCGGGAACTGGGCACCATCAGTTCAGCGTAGCCTCCCCGAGCCGGAGAGCGTGATCAGCGCCCGGGTCCGAGCCGTAAGATCGGCGCCCATGAGTGGCGAGAAGAAACCCGGCGCCAAGGGTGCTTCGAAGAACGACGACGACAAGCCCCGGCAGGCCCGGAAGAAGGACCTCCTGCCCAGCGGGCTGGAGAAGCTGCCCAAGAAGGCGTACAAGGCCGAGCTCGAGCGGCTGCAGGCCGAGCTCGTGGAGATGCAGGCCTGGCTCCAGGCGACCGGCAACCGCCTGGTGGTGGTGTGCGAGGGGCGCGACGCCGCCGGCAAGGGCTCGGCGATCAAGCGGATGACGCAGTACCTCAACCCGAGGCACGCCCGGGTCGTGGCCCTGCCCGTGCCCACGGAGGTGCAGCGCACCCAGTGGTACTTCCAGCGCTACATCGAGCACCTGCCCGCCGCCGGGGAGATCGTGATCTTCGACCGCTCCTGGTACAACCGCGCCGGCGTCGAGCGGGTGATGGGCTTCTGCACCACCGACGAGTATCGGCGCTTCCTGCACCAGGCGCCGATCTTCGAGCGGCTGCTGGTCGAGGACGGGATCATGCTGCGCAAGTACTGGTTCTCCGTCTCGGATTCAGAGCAGGAGCGCCGCTTCCGGGACCGGAACCAGGACCCGATGCGGCGCTGGAAGCTCTCTCCGATGGACCTGGAGTCCATCAACCGCTGGGAGGACTACAGCCGCGCCAAGGACGCGATGTTCGTCCACACCGACATCCCCGAGGCGCCCTGGTACACGGTCGAGTCGGAGGACAAGAAGCGCTCGAGGATCAACGTGATCTCCCACCTGCTGTCCACGATCCCGTGGGAGCGGCTCGAGCCGCCGGAACTCGAGATCCCCGAGCGGCCGTCCGGGACCGACTACGTGCGGCCTCCCCGCGAGGAGTTCCGCTACGTGCCGGACGTGGCCTCCACACTCCTGGACTGATCCGGCACGGGGGCTGGTCAGCCCCCATCACGGGCCGCGGTTCGAGCCATTCGCGCAGCGGCTCGCCGCCGGCCCCTCCGCCGCGTCTCCTGTCTGGTCGTTGTCGCTGCGCTATTGGTCGTGCTCACTGCGCGGATCAGCCGAGTTTCCCGCAGTGGGCACGACCAAGTTCGAGGGGTGCGGCTCGCCGTCCACAGTCGGACCCCCGTGAGGTAGGAATTCCTAGTACCGCGGCGACAGTGCCCGCGAATCCTGACACACTGGTGGATATGAGCGAATTCGTCACCAGCCGGCGCGTTGGCCGGATGCACAAAATCGTCCTGGACCGCCCCAAGGCCCTCAACTCCCTCGACCTGGACATGTGCCGGGCGCTGCACGCCGAACTGGACGCCGCGACGGCGGACTCCGGCGTCGAGGCCGTGGTCACCACCAGCACCTCCGAGAAGGCCTTCTGCGCGGGCGGCGACATCCGTGCCCTGCGCGACGCCGCGGCCTCCGGCGACCACGAGGCCAACCGGACGTTCTTCAACGAGGAGTACGCGATGGACCTCGCGTACCACACGCACCGCGCGCCCACCGTCGCCGTGATCCACGGCGTGGCCATGGGCGGCGGCCTGGGGATCTCCATCAACGGCTCGCACCGGGTGGTCACCAAGAAGGTCATGATGGCCATGCCCGAGACGGCGATCGGGTTCATCCCCGACGTCGGCGCCAGCCACTTCCTGCCGCGCCTGTGCGGTGGCGGGGACCGCGGACTGGCCGTGGGCATCTACCTGGGCATCACCGGCGTCCGCATGGACTCCGCGGACGCCCTCTACACCGGTCTCGCCACCCACCTGATCGAGAACGAGTCCCGCGACGACTTCGTCACCGCGGTCGGCGAGGACGGGCTGGACGCCGCCCTCGAGCGCTTCGGGCTCGACCGCTCGGAGGCGGGGGAGTCCGCGGTCGAGAAGCACATCGACCGCATCGTCGACGCGTTCTCCCGCGAGACCCCGCAGGACATGATCGCCGCGGTCGAAGCCGGGGAGCAGGACGAGTGGGCGACGTCCACGCTCGAGATGATCCGCGCGCACTGCCCCACCTCGATCGTCGCCACCATCGAGCTGCTGCGCGCCGGGGCCGAGGCCGCGGACCTGCGCGCGTGCCTGGACAACGAGGCGGCCCTGGGCGAGTGGATCACGGCCCGCCCCGACTTCGTCGAAGGGATCCGCGCCGTCGTCGTCGACAAGGACCACAGCCCCACCTGGGGGCCCGCGGACCTCGACTCGGTGGACGTCGAGGGCATCCGCTCCGCGCTGACCGCGAGCTGAGCCGGGCCGCCAGGCCTGAGGTGTGCCCGGCCCGAGGTGCGCTGCGAGTGTGTACGCGATCCCTGGGGATGCGCTGGGGGATTGGTCCACACGCGCAGCGCAAGTCGGCGGTGAGCCCCGCGACGGGGCAGACCCCGCCGGGCCAGCTCGCAACGGGGCGGGTCAGCCGTCCGAGGCCTCGGCGCCGCCCTCCTCGACGCGCGTGAAGGTGCCCAGCCCACTGCTGTCCAGCAGGTCGAGCGTCACCTCGTCGTCGTCGAAGGTCACGCTGCCGCGCGTGCCCGCCGGCCAGTCCCCGCCGGCGGGAGACGCGGCGAAGGTGTCGCCGTCCCAGTGCTCGAGGCGCCACGGCTCCCGGTCGGGGCCCGGCTCGAGGAGCAGCTCGTCGCCGTCGCGTCCGATGCGGACCGGGCCGAAGTAGTCGTTCTCGTAGGTGCCCACCAGCTCGTCGAGCGGCCGCGACTCCTGCGGTGACGTCGGCGCGGTCTGCCCTGCCAGGTCGCCCGCGGGAGCGCGCGCCGGGGCGAGCGCCCGGTCGTAGTACTCGCCCCACCGGACTGCGGGGTCCCCGTACTGGGCGAGGTCGGCGAAGCGCGAGGTGATGGTCTCGGCGGCGCCGGACGCGGGGGCGTTGGTCAGCGTGACGAGCCCCAGGTCGAGCGAGGGCATCATGAGCACGGACGCCCCGGACCGCTGGGCCGGCGTGGCCGGCTGCTCCCACTGCACGCGGCCCGAGGAGCTGTCCGAGATGGAGAACCCGTAGCCGGAGGAGCTGGTGCGGTCCGCGGCGGCGTCCGGCGGGGAGGCCGTCGCCTGCGGGGTGAGTGCCTCGCGCAGCGCGTCGGCGGGGACGACGTCGGAACCGCCGGGTCCCTCGCCGCCGTCGAGCACCATCGTCATCCACCGCGCCATGTCGTTGACCGACGAGCTCAGTCCCCCGGCGGGGGCGCGGACGTCCTCCCCGTCGCCGGGTGGGGCCGGCACCCAGGTCCCGTCCGGGTCGCCGCCGCGGATGTGGTTCTCGGCCCGGTTGGTGAACTCGAGGAACTCCTCGTGGGAGTAGGAGGACCGCTCCATGTCCAGTGGGTCGAACAACCCCTCCTCGGCCAACTCCGCCCACGGGAGCCCGGCGGCCACCGTGACCGCCTCGGCGCCGGCGGTCAGGCCGAAGTCGGTGGGCGCATACGAACTGCGGAACCCGTCGAGCGGGAGGTGGCGTAGCCCGTGCAGGACGGTGGGGCGGTCGTGGCCAAGCGCGGCCAGGTCGTCCCCGGCGCCGGCCGGCAGCCCGGAGCGGTGCGCGAACAGGTCGCCGACCGTCACCATCGGCGAGATCGCCGGGTCCGACAGTGCGAACCACGGCAGCTGCTCCTGCACGGGAGTCGACCAGCCGACCGCGTCCTCGTCCTGCTCTGCGGCGGCGGCCACGACCGTCGCGCTCACGGACGCCGAGAGCGTCGACAGTCCGAAGACGGTGTCGGCGTCGACCTCGTCGTCGGTCTCACTGCTGCGGACGCCGAACCCCTCGGCGGCCGCGACCTCACCGTCGTGCACCACGGCCACGGCCGCGCCGGGCACGCCCCGGGCCTCCAGCTCCTCGTCGACGATGTCGGAGAGCTTGCCGATCGCGTAGTCGATCCGATCGGCGTCCACGGCGAGCCCCGAATACGCCGCCGGGTTCGCGCCCGGCTCCGGCTTGGGGAGCGGGGCGCCGCACGCACCCGCGGTGAGGGCGACGAGCGCACCGACCGAGACGAGACGCACACCGCGTCGCCGGGCGCGACGGCCCCGGCGCAGGGGCGGGGCGGAAACCGGGGTCATGGCCCCAGATTAGACGCCCCACCTCCGGCTCAGCGCTCGGGACGCGCGTCGTCGACCCGGTCGAGTCGCAGCTCACGGCGGCCGGTGACGAGGGCCACGATCACGGTGACCGCTCCCAGGACCCCGAGGGCGAGTTCTGTGGCCGCGCCCACCTGCGTGGCCAGCGTGCCGGCCCCATCCAGCCGGAGGTCGGCGGTGAGGGTGGCCGCCTCGAAGATCTCCGTCTCCTGCTCGACCGTGCCGTCCGCGGAGATGATCGCGCTCACCCCGCTCGTGGCGGCCACGAGGACCGGGACGTCGTGCTCGACCGCGCGGACCCTCGACATGGCGAGCTGCTGGTAGCTCATGGGCGAGTGGCCGAAGGTGGCGTTGTTGGTGGGAACGGTGAGGATCTGGGCCCCGCCGGAGACGGGGTCGCGGGCAGCGGCGTCGAAGGCGACCTCGAAGCACGTCGCCGTCCCCGCGGTGACCCCCGCGACATCCACGGTGCCGTCGCCCTCGCCCGGGACGAAGTGCCCCGCGTTCTCGGCGATGGGGAAGAGCGCCTCGATGAGGTCCCGCCACGGGAGCCATTCCCCGAAGGGCTGGATGTACTTCTTGTCATGCCGGTCGACGGGGCCCGACGAGCCGTCCCACAGCAGTTGCGTGTTCAGCGTGTCCGGCCCGCCCCCGAGCCGGTCGATGGTCCCGAGGAAGATGGGGGCGCCGACCGCGACGGACGCCTCGGTGAGCGCTGCTGCGGCGGCGTCGTCGTCGAGTGCGGGGACGTCGGAGGCGTTCTCGGGCCACAGGACGAGGTCGGGGCGCGGCTCCGCGCCGGCCGCGACGTCGTCCGCGAGGCGGTGCGTCTCGGCGAGGTGATTGTCGAGGACGGCGGCGCGCTGGGAGTTGAAGTCCAGTCCCAGTCGGGGCACGTTCCCCTGGATCACGGCCACCCGCAGGTCGGTGCCGTCGCCGTCGCCGCCGTTGTTGCCGTCGCCCCCGGATCCGCGGTCCGCAGCCCCGACGGGCACGAGCGCCGCCAGGGCGAGCACCGCGACCGGGACGGTGAGCGGTGCCAGGGCGGACGCGGCCGTCGCGCGGCGCAGGAGTGCCAGTATCGCCAGCCCGATCGCGAAACCGGAGGCGGCGATGACCGCGCCGAGGAAGCGGGCGCCGCCCACGGAGGCCAGGGGCAGCAGGGGCCCGTCGGCGTGACTGAAGGCCAGCGAGCCCCAGGGGAAACCGCCCCACGGCCACGAGCCACGGATCGACTCCCAGAGAGACCACCACGCGGCCAGGCCCACCACGACGGCCACCACGACGCCCACCTGCCGGAGCCCCCGCGCCGCCCGGCGGCCTCGCGCCGCCCGGCTGCCCCGCGCTGCCCGGCGCACGAGGTGCACGGCCCCGGCGCCGAACGCCGCGAGGTAGAGCGCCTCCACCGTCGCGAGCGCCCACCACGCGTAGTCGCCCACGTACAGGCCGACCCACGGCAGCAGGAGCAGGAAGAAGACGAACCCGAAGGTAAAGCCGATCCCGGCGCCGGTCCGGGCCCCGGGCTCCGAGTCGTTGAGCGGCCCCAGAGCCACGACCAGTAGTGCCGGGCCGACGAACGCCGCAGGCCACCACCCCAGCGGAGGGAAGGCGGCGTAGAGGGACGCGCCTCCGGCGGCCGCGGCCGCGAGACGACCGATCAGGAGCCTCACTCCGGGTTCGACGGCGACTCGGCGGCCTTGTGCCGCTGCCGCGCGCGCCACCAGAGGACGGCGGCGAGCACCGCCAGGACGACGAGCGCGAGCACGTCCACGCGGGGGGTTGCCAGGCCCGCCACGGCCTCCTGGAGCCACGCCTGTGCGCTGGTGGGCAGCAGTGCGGGCGCGGTGATCAGGCCGTTCGTCGCCCAGAACAGCACGCCGACGGTCGCGATGAGGACCCCGGTGATCACGGACGTGCTGTGCAGCTCGCGGCCGAACACGGTGAACGTCCGGCCCCGCAGCAGTGCGCGGGTGCGGACGCCGATCCGGCCCCACAGTGCGGCGAGGAGCAGCAGGGGCACCACCATCCCCGCCCCGTAGACCGCCAGGAGGGTGCCCGCGGTGAGCACGTCGCCCTGCGCCGCGGCCAGCGTGAGGACGGCGCCGAGGATCGGGCCCGCGCAGAAGCCGGCCACCCCGCTGGCCGCGCCGAGGAGCACGGTCTTGACGAGCCCGGCCCGCGCGGCGGCCTGCGACCGGAGCGCGTCAGCGCCGGGCAGCACGCGCGCGGCGTCGAAGCCGAACCCGAGGATCTGGGCCAGGCCGAGGAGCACCATCACCGCCGAGGCGGCGAGGATGATGGCCTGGCGGTGCGCCACGAAGACGCTGCCGACCGCCCCGGCCCCGATCCCGAGCGGGACCAGCACCACGAGCAGGCCGGCGAAGAACACCGCCCCGTGCAGCCACAGCCGCGGGCCCGAGCCCACGGTCGAGGCGAAGAATGCCGGCAGGAGCAGCGCGCCGCACGGGCTGAGCAGGGCGAGGAACCCGCCGATGAAGGCACTGAGAAGGCCGATGTCCACGGATCAGCCCCCGTTTGCCTCGAGGGCGGCGTCGTAGGCCTCCAGGAAGACCTCGGGCGGTTGGGCGCCGACCATCGGCCTGCCGCCGAGCAGGAAGACGGGCGTCGACATGGCGCCGTGGTCGACCCCGAGCTGTTCGTTGCGGTCGATCTCCTCGGCCGCCTCGGGCGAGTGCATGTCGGTGAGGAACTGCTCGCGGTCCATCCCGAGCTCCACGGCCAGGCCCACCAGGGCCTCCTCGGACAGTTCGCTGCCCGATCTGTGCCGCCCGCCCTCGAAGAGCGCGTCGTGAAAGTCCCAGTAGGAGTCCTGCTGGGCCGCGGCGTAGGCGGCCAGCGAGGCGCGTTCGGAGTCGGGGCCGTAGACGTTGACGTCCCGGATCTCGATGCGCAGGTCCCCGTGCTCGGCGCGCGCCACCATGGACGGCAGGGTCTCCTCGGACCACTGCGCGCAGAACGGGCACTGGTAGTCGGTGAACATGACCAGCCCCACCGGGGCGTCGACCGGGCCCATCGCGAAGGGGTCGTCGGGGTCGCGGCGTTCAGCGTGGGAGTAGTCCGCCTGCTGTTGCTGCGTGTCGGCGGCCGCCTGCCCGCCGTTGTCGTCGCCGCCGCCCGGGTCGGCGCTGCGCCACAGGGCTACCGCGAGCAGCACCAGGACCGCGAGGACGACGAGTCCGGGGAGGGTCCCCGCCGGGAGCCGGGATGGCCTGGGGGATCGGGACATGGTCTCTCCTCGTCAGATGGGCAGGGTGGTGTCGCTGATCGCGAAGTCGCGGAGCCAGTCGATGAACAGGGCCCATGCGCCGCTGACCAGCAGGAGGCCCACGATGATGAGCATCACGCCCCCGAAGATCTGGATGGGGCGGGTGTGGTCGCGCAGCCAGCCGACCGTGCGCAGGGCCCACGACGACCCGAACGCCACGAGGATGAACGGCAGCCCCAGGCCGAAGCAGTAGGCCACGATGAGGATCACGCCGCGCGTGGCGTCGAGGCCCGTGCCGGCCGCCACGGAGAGGGCGGCCGCCAGGGTCGGGCCCAGGCACGGCGTCCACCCGAGCGCGAACACGCCGCCGAGCAGCGGTGCGCCGAGCCAGGTCGACAGCGCCTTGGGCTGCATCCGGGTGTCGCTCTGCAGGATCGGCACGACGCCGATGAAGACGAGCCCCATGAGAATCGTGACGACGCCGCCCAGGCGCTGCAGGAGTTCCTGCTGCGGGGCGATGTACTGCACGGTCCCGAGGACCATGGCGGACAGCAGGACAAAGACGACGGTGAAGCCGCCCACGAACAGCAGCGCCGCCATCACGACCCGCCGCCTGCTCGACCTGCGCTGCCTGCGCGCCTCGAGGGTGAGTGTGCCGGATTCCGCTCGGCGTTTCTCGGCGGCTTCCGGGGTGACCGCGGGCCGCTCCGCTCCGACCACCCCGGCGAGGTACGCGAGGTACCCGGGCACGAGCGGGATGACGCACGGGGAGGCGAAGGAGACGAGCCCGGCCAGCACCGCCGCGCCCAGGGCGAACAGGATCGGCCCGGACGCGACGGTCTGCTGGAAGGTCTCGCCGATCGACATCGCGACGATCAACGCTCGGACCCCGTCTCGTCGTCGTCATCGTCGTTGGTGCCGGCGCCGACCAACGGCATGGACACCTCGGGAAACGGCATGTCCGGGGCGGTGGAGGCGGCCGGGGCACGCTTCTTTCTGGACCGGACGAGCAGCAGTGCGACTGCTGCCACCGCCACGACGACCAGGACGACGACGATATCGGGGATCTGCCCGGCCCAACCGAGGACGGACCCCTCGAGTTCGGCCTGGGTCCCGGCCCCGAGGAAGCCGGTGAGCTCGGTGGTGCCCGCGGTCACCAGCAGGAGGATGCCGACGCCGATGGTGAGGACGCCGCCGATGATCCCGGTCCAGGTGTTGCTCCACGGGCCGACCTTGACCTCGCGCGGCCGCACGAGGGTCCGGATCGCGGGGAACCGGCCCCACAGCAGGGACAGGATGAGCAGGGGCAGGGTCATCCCGAGCGCAAACACGAGGACGATGATCCCGCCGCTCAGCGGGGTGCCGGACACCGCCGCGACGGTGAGCACGGCGCCGAGCAGCGGGCCCGCGCACACCCCCGCCAGTCCGTAGACGGTGCCGAGCGCGTACACCGCGGTCATCGAGGTCCCCTGCGTGTTGCTGCCCCGCCGCAGGAACGGGATGGGGACGTTGAGCAGCATCAGCGCGCCGAGCGCGATCACCACGACCGAGGCGATGGTGACGAAGGTGAACCGGTGCTCGTTGACGAACGCCCCGAGGGTCCCGGCGAGCACACCGAGCGGAACCAGGGTCGTGATCAGGCCGAGGTAGAACACCCCGGTCCGCGTGAGCAGCTCACGGGGGCTGGCGAAAGCGTACGAGAAGAACGCGGGCAGCAGCATCGCCGAGCACGGGCTCAGCAGGGTGAGGATGCCGCCGAGAAACGCTCCGAGAAGTCCGATGTCCATTGGTCACTCAGCCTTTGCCACGGCGTCGTCGAGGTAGTCGCGGAAGCTGTCGACCGGCTGCGCGCCGGACATGGCCGTGTCGCCGGCGACGAAGAACGGGACGGCGGAGACGCCGAGGCGCTGCGCGTTCATGGTCTCGGCCTGCGCTTGTTCGCGGATCGCCGGGTCGTCGAGGTCCGCCGTGAAGGCGTCCATGTCCGGCACGTCCACCTGCTCGGCGTAGTCGATGAGGATGTCCCGGGTGAGGTCGGCGTGGCCGTTCTCCGGGGCGTCGTCGAAGATCGCGGTGATGTAGTCGATGTACTTGTCCTGATTGGCGGCCGCCTGGGCGGCGACGGAGGCGT
This sequence comes from Candidatus Dietzia intestinipullorum, assembly GCA_019119635.1. Taxonomy (GTDB): domain Bacteria; phylum Actinomycetota; class Actinomycetes; order Mycobacteriales; family Mycobacteriaceae; genus Dietzia; species Dietzia intestinipullorum. The sequence continues at coordinate 18,428 of DWWP01000051.1, read as the reverse complement.
CCTCGGACTGTTCGCCGAAGTAGGCGACATCGGTGTACTCGATGCGGACCTGGCCGGTGTCCACGTATTCCTCGATCAGCTGCGGCAGCGACTCGCGGGCGAAGGACGCGCAGAACGGGCACCGCAGGTCGATCCATTCGGTCATGACCACCGGGGCGTCGACGTCACCGATGGCCTTGGGGTCGTCGTCGTCGCGGCGGACGAACTCCATGTCGCCGCCCGCCTGCTGGCTGGAGGCCGAGTCGGAGGCCTCCGGCGTGGTGGTGGGGGACTGCCCGGGCAGCATCTGGGCCACCACGACGATCCCGAGGAAGGCGATGACCGCGACGAGGACGCCGTTCCAGATCTTGGATTTGCGGTACTTCGCCTCCAGCGTGTGTCGCGAGACGGGTGAGTTCACAGGGGTGGCCCTTCTGTCGGGAGTGGGGAACGCGAACTCGACTATGGCACATAGTCGACTATCGCGAATAGTAGACCCGTGGCATGATCGTCCGCATGGAGCGACTCACTGCTGTGGAAGGACTCGAGGACACCGCGCCCACCTGGCGACGGTCGGTGGCCCAGGCGGCCCGGGGGCTGCGGACCCTGACGGCGCGGCAATGGGCGGTCGCGGTGGTGGTGTCGATCGGCTTCGGCGTCATATTGGGCCTGGCCACGGTGCTCATCCCCAATTCGTTCTTCACCCGCGACATCCCGCCGGTCTGGTGGAACTACCCGGTGTGGATCCTCACCTCGGTGTTCTCCGGGATCCTGTTCGCCACCTACGTGCGCGACGGAGCGGACCCGCGCGCGGCCGTCGGCACCGCCACCGGTGCCGACGACGACAAGGGCGCCGACGACGGCAAGGGCGCCGACGACAGCAAGGGTGCCGACGACGACAGGCAGGCCAGGCGCACGAGCCGCGCCGGGATGGCGGGGGCGTTCATCGCGTGGTTCGCCGTCGGGTGCCCGGTGTGCAACAAGTTCGCGCTGCTGGCGTTGGGCTACTCGGGGGCGATCACCTGGTTCGCCCCGCTCCAGCCGGTGCTCGCCGTGCTCGCCCTGGTCCTCGTGGGTATCGCGCTCGTGGTGAGGTTGCGCGGGCGGGTGGTCTGCGCGCTACCGTCGGTGTCGGTGGAGGAGGTGGCCCGATGACCACACGGCGCGATGCGCCGCGCCTGGGCGCACTGGAGTCCCAGGTGATGGACCTGCTGTGGGACGGCGGGCCGTCGACCATCCGTGAGCTCATCGAGTCTCTCCCCGGGAGCCCCGCCTACACCACCATCGCCACCGTGCTGACCAACCTCCAGCGCAAGGGGCTCGCCGCCTCGCGCAAGAAGGGGCGCTCGACCGTGTACCGCGCGAGCTGCACCCGCGAGCAGCACGTGGCCTCGATGATGTCCGACGCGCTCGGTAGCAGCCGGGACCGCGCAGCCTCGATCCTGCACTTCGCGGAGAGCATGCCCGAGTCCGAGCTCGACCTGCTGCGCGACTTCCTCGCGCAGCGGGACGGCGGCGCCCCGTGACCGGCACCCCTCTGCTCATCCTGCTGCTCTTCGTGGGCCTGGCGATCCCGGCGGTCGCGGGCCCTCGGGTGCTGCAGAGCGCGGCGCCGGAGCTGATGCGCAAGCCCCGGCTCGCGATCGCCCTGCTCGCCGGCGGCGTGGTCGCGTGGGTGCTGGCCGCGCTGTCGATCGGGCCGTTGCTGGCGTGGGTGGTGACCGGACCCGATGTCCTGCCGGGCGACGCCGCGGCGGTGTGCAGTCAGTGCCTGGCGGCGGCCGATCCCTTCGGGCTCGACCGCGTGGACACCGTCGTCCCCGTGGTGCTCCTGCTGGTCGTCCCGGTGGCGGTCTCGGTGTTCTACGCGGTCTCGATCGTCCGCGAGCTCCGCGGCCGGCACCGTCGCGTCGTCCGATCGGCGTGGATGCTGCGCGCGGGCGGCCGGTGGCGCACCCTGCACGGGTACCGGGTGCTCGTCGTCGACGACCCCCACCCGTTCGCGCTGACCCTGCCGCGTCGGCACGGCGGGATCGTCGTCTCCACCGGGGCAGTCGACGTGCTCGCCGACGACGAGATGCGGGCGGTCCTCGCCCACGAGGACGCCCACCTGCGCCAGCGTCACCACCTCGTGATGACCGTCGTCACCACGCTGACCTCGCGGCTGCGCTGGATCCCGCTCTTCGCCGCGGCCGAGTCGGCTCTCGGCCACTACCTCGAGATCGCCGCCGACGACGCCGCGCGACGCGAGGCCGGCACGACGGCGCTGGCGAGCGCGTTGTTGGTGCTCGGCCAGAAGGGGCACCCCGCCGCGTGCCGGCCCGGGCTCGACGGCGCGCTCCACGCGCTGGGGCCCGACAGGATCCGGCACCTCGTCGAACCCGGCCAGGGCCGGGCGGGAGTGGCGGCCGTGACGGCCAGCGCCTTCTGCCTCACGGCGCTGGCCGTGCTCGCGGCCGTCGTCCACATCCCGTACGCGATCGCCGTCGCCACCGGCTGCCTGTGATGCGGCCCGAGGCGTGGCGGCCGCTCGGCGGGCCTGCTCCGACGCCGTGACCGGCCGGCTGAGCACCGAGGCGCTGCGCTACGCGCAGGCCGTCGGACAGACGGGGTCGTTCAGCGCGGCCGCGCGCGAGTACGGCGTCACCCAGCCCGCGCTGTCCAACGCGATCGCCACCCTCGAGGACCGCCTGGGCGCCGAGCTGTTCGTCCGCTCGACCCGCGGGGCGAGTCCGACCGCGTTCGCCGCCCGCATCCTGCCGCGGATCGACGCGACCCTGAACGAGCTCGACGGCCTCGTCGCCGAGGCCCGGCGGCTCACCGAGCCCGGGACCACACGGATCCGGATCGGCATGTCGCCCCTCATCGGCGCGCACGTGGTGGACCGGGCGTTCGCGGCCGCCGCGGCATCGCCCGACTCGTGGGAGCTGGTCCTGAGCGAGGCGGACCTGACCGAGTTGCGTGAGGACCTGGTGGCCGGGGAACTCGACCTCATCCTGGTGCCCTCGGTGGAGCCCCTCCCGCGGTTCGAGCACCGGATCATCGGATCCGAACCCGTGGTGATGGTGGGCTCGTCGGATGCGGACGCGCGCGGAGATGACGCGGTCGAGCTGGCCGAGGCCGCCGACTCGCGGTGGATCCTGGTGCCCGATTCGTGCGGACTGACCCGGTTCACCACCACGCTGTTCGACGAGAACTCGCTGCCGCTGAACCAGTACCCGGGCGAGGCCTCCAGCTACCGGGTGCTCGAGCAGTGGGCCAACCTGGGGCTGGGTGTCGCGCTGCTCCCGGAGTCCACACTCGAGTCCTCGTCCTCGGCCCATCGGCGCCTGCTCGAGGGCGGGCGCCCGGTGGAGATCTTCTACGAGGCGGTGTGGCGGCGCGATTCCGCACTCTCGGCGGACCTGGCCGAGCTCGTCGGGGCCATCACCGCCTGACCGCGGGCCGTCACCGCGTGACCGCGGGCCCCGCCGGGGCGGTCATGGTCATTCACGTCGCTTATGGCGGTATCACCGCCGGGCCCCTACCGGGGCCGGCCGTCGCAGCTTACGGTCGTGCAGTACGCGGCGGGCTCCACGGCCCGTCGTGCCCTCATTTCACCGGCTCGTCAAGGATATTCGTGACAGACACCAGATTGATCGACCCCTCCGCGCCCGGATCGCGGTCGGAGGAGAGGGCCGCCCACCAGAAGCGCACTCTCGTGGTGCTGGTGATCATGCAGGTCATCGGCGCGGTCGGGGTGGGCGTCGCCCCGTCCATCGGGGTCCTGCTGGCGGGGGAGGTCACCAGTAACGAGGGCCTGGCGGGGCTCGCCCGCACGGCCAGCACACTCGGGGCGGCCGTGCTGGGGCTGCCACTCGGCACCCTCGCCGCGCGGCGCGGCCGGCGGGTCGCCCTGGCCACCGGGTGGTGGTCCGCCGCCGCCGGGGGCGCGCTCCTGGTGGCCGCCGCGCAGTGGAACCTGCTGGTGCCCCTGTTCGTCGGGCTCCTGCTGATCGGCGCCGGCTCCGCGGTCAGCCTCCAGTCGCGGTTCGCCGCGACGGACCTCGCGGCGCCGGAGCAGAAGGCCCGGTCGTTGTCGCTGGTCGTGTGGGTGGGCACGCTCGGGATGGTGCTCGGGCCCAACCTGGGCGCGCCCGGCGCGGTCATCGGTGACGCCACCGGACTGACCGTGTACGCGGCCGCGTTCCTCATCGCCGCGGTGTGCATGGCGGTGGCCGGCGCGGTGGTGTTCTTCCTGCTCCGCCCGGACCCGCTGGTGCTCCTGCAGCAGCAGGAGGGGATCACCGCCGGCGGCGAGGGCGCCTCGGGCGAGGACCGCCCCCGGCTGCGGGAGCGGCTCTCGCTGATCCTCGCCGAGGTCAGGACCAACCTGCGGGCCCGGTACGCGGTGGTGGCCATCCTCACCGCCCAGGCCGTGATGGTGGCCGTCATGACCATGACGCCGGTGCACATCGTCAACGAGGGCGACTCGGTGACCATCGTCGGCATCACGATCAGCCTGCACATCGCGGGGATGTACGCCTTCGCGCCCCTGGTGGGCTACCTCGCGGACCGCTTCGGTCACCGACTGACGATCGCCGCGGGACTCGGCATCTTCCTGGCCTCCCTGGTGATCGGGATCGTCGTGCCGGACCGGACCGGGTGGCTGATCGCCTCGCTGATCCTGCTCGGCGTGGGCTGGTCGTTCGTCAACGTCGCCGGCTCGGCCCTGTTCTCCGCGGCCGTCTCCGACGAGGCTCGGGCGTCGGCGCAGGGCGCCGTGGACGCCGCCGCGAACCTCTTCGGCGCGACCGCCGCGCTCCTGGCCGGCCCGCTGCTGGTGCTCACCAGCTTCTCGTTGCTGTCGCTGTTGTCCGTCGTCGTCCTGGCCCCGCTGGCGGTGCTCACCGCGTCGTCCCGGCTCGGGGGCTGGGCGGACGCCGGAGCGGACGGATGACCGCGGACCGCACGGACGTCCTCGTCGTGGGTGCCGGGATCTCCGGCCTGGTCGCCGCCGACGCCGTCCACAGGTCGGGCAGGAGCGTGCGGGTGCTCGAGTCCCGCGACCGGGTCGGGGGCCGGATGCGCTCCATGAGCACCGACGCCGGGGTGATCGACCTGGGCGCCACCTGGTTCTGGGGGAACGAGCCCGGGGTGATCGCTCTGGCGGACCGCCTCGGCGCGGCCAGCTTCACCCAGTTCGGGGCCGGGGACGCGATGTTCGAGCCCGGCCCTCGCCGGATCGCCGGTGTCCCGGGCGTGGGGGACGCCTCCCGCTTCACCGACGGCGCGCAGGACCTCGCCGCGCGACTGGCCGCGCAGCTCCCGCGCGGCACGCGGTCCTCGCCCTGCCTCCGGCGCTGGTGGCCGCGTCGATCGCCGTCGAGCCGGGCCTGCCGACAGCGCTGGCCGGAGCCGCCGCCCGCACGCAGGTGTGGATGGGGGAGATGGCCAAGGCGGTCGCCGTCTACCCCGAGCCGTTCTGGCGCGAGCAGGGGCTGTCCGGGCTCGTGATCAGCCACCAGGGGCCGTTCCGGGAGATCCATGACCACAGTGGGCCCCACGGGACGCCGGCGGCGCTGTTCGGGTTCGCCCCGTCGGCGGCCGTCGCCGGCGCCGACGACGCCGCGATCGCCGAGGCCTTCACCGCGCAGCTCACCCGCGTGTTCGGCGCGGACGCGGCGCGGCCGTCGCGGGTCGTGGCCGTGGACTGGTCGCTCGATCCGGATACCGTCCCGGCGTCCCCGCACCCGGATCGCTCGACCGCCCACTACGGCGCGGTCGCGTATCAGGAGCCGGTCGGCGGGCGGCTCCACTGGGCGTCGACGGAGACGGCCACGGAGTACGCCGGGCACGTCGAGGGCGCGATCCGGGCCGGACTCCGCGCGGCGGACGCGGTCGCGAGGTCACTCGCGGGCCGCTGAGCCGGCCGTCAGCCCGCAGCGCGCGTGATGACGTCGCGGTACCAGTACCACGAGTCCTTGCGTGTCCGTTCCTGCGTGGTGTGGTCCACGTGGACGAGGCCGAAGCGTTCGGCGTAGCCGGCCGCCCACTCGAAGTTGTCCATCGCCGACCATACGTAGTAGCCGCGCACGTCCACTCCCGCGGCGATCGCGTCGGCGACCGCGTGCAGGTGCGCGCGCAGGTAGTCGATCCGCCGGTCGTCGTGGACGGCGCCGTCCGGGCCGGGGGAGTCGTGGTACGAGCATCCGTTCTCGGTCACGGTCACCGGCGGGAGGTCGGGGTAGCGCTCGCGGAGCGCGACGAGGATGTCGGTGAGCCCGGACGGCACGACCGGCCAGTCGAAGTCCGTCCGCTCCACGCCCTCGACCCGGACCGGTCGGAACGGCATGTCCGCGGGAAAGTCCACCTCGAGGACCCCCGAGTAGTCCTTTCCCGGACGCGGCGCCTCGATCAGGGTGGGCTCGTAGTAGTTGACCCCGTAGTGGTCGAGGGGCCGCGAGACGACGACGAGGTCGTCCTCCAGCTGCTGCGCCGTCAGCCCCGCGGAGGTCAGGACGAGCTCGGCCACCCAGTCCTCCGGATAGCGCCCGCTCAGGATCGGGTCGGAGAACGTCCAGTTGGTGAGGATGCGGAACAGGTCGGCGGCGTCGATGTCCTCGGCGGAGTCGGAGGCCGCGCGGACGGGGAAGTGCTGCTGCACCACGCCCGCCTGCTGCCGAGGCCCTGCTGCGCGGATCGCGTCGACGGCGAGCCCGTGGCCGCGGAGCAGGTTGTGGGCCACGGGCAGGCAGTCCAAACCCATTCCGAGTGCGGGCGCGTGGTCGGTGAGCGCGTGCCCGTAGAGCGTGTGGACGTTCATTTCGTTGAGCGTGAACCAGGTCGTCACCCGGTCGCCGAGCGCGTCGACCATCGTGGCAGCGTAGTCGGCGAACGCCTCGGACGTGGAGCGCGAGAGCCAACCACCCTCGGACTGTAGGGCCTGCGGGAGGTCCCAGTGGTAGAGCGTGGGCACCGGTCGGATGCCGGCGGCCAGTAGGTCGTCGACGAGACGGGAGTAGAAATCCAGACCGGGGAGGTTGATCGTGCCGCGGCCGTCGGGCAGGACGCGCGACCAGGAGATCGAGAAGCGGTAGTCGTGGACGCCCAGGTCGGCCAGATCCCGCACGTCCTCGGCGCGGCGGTGGTAATGGTCGCACGCCACGGCGGGGGTGTCGCCGCCGCGGATTCGCCCGGGCTCGGCGGCGAAGACGTCCCAGATGCTCGGGCCGCGACCGTCCTCCTCGGCGGCGCCCTCGATCTGGGCGGCGGCGGTAGCGGTGCCGAACCGGAAGCTCGACGGGAGCAGGAGCTGGTCGGGGGTCATCGGGATCCTTTCTGGTCGGGTCATCGGACCGACCGCAGCGGCAGGGTGCACAGGGCGGCGGCCACGGCGATGCCGGCGCCGACGCCGTAGAGCGCGGGGTATCCGGCTGCGGACGTGACCAGGGGGACGGCGATCACCGGCGCCACCACCTGGGGCAGCGAGCTGGCGACGTTGGCCACGCCGAGCAGCGTGCCGGCCGTGCCGGAGGTGGCGAGCGAGCCTGTGATGATGGCCATGTCGACCGCGATGAACAGGCCCCAGCCCAGCCCCGACACCGCGGCGGCGGCGAGCACCGCGGGCACCGAGGGGGAGAGTGCGAGCGCGATCAGCCCACACGCCGTGGCCAGAGCCCCGGCCACGGCGAAGCCCCGACGGCGCCTGAGACGGTCCGAGACGATGCCGGCGATCGCGGCGCAGACCGCCGACACCAGGAGCGTGATCACGGTGACCAGCAGGACCGAGCCGGCGGGATCGTCCGCGCCCACGACCTCGTCGAGGAAGAAGAACAGGTAGATCAGCAGGATCGCGTTGGTGAGGTTCATGAGGAAGCGCAGGAGCCACGCCCACACGAATGTGCGGGTCGGACGGAACTCCGCGAGCCGCACGCGGGCAGCCGCCGGGGCAGGGATCTCGCCGCCCCCGGCACCACCGCCGGGCTCGTTGCGGTCGCGAGACACGGCGCTCGTGGGCGGCACCAGCACGATCGCGGAGAGCAGGCACGGCGTGAGCACGGCGAGCATCAGATAGCCGGTGGGGCCGCCGCTCACCGACTCGGCGACCACGGTGCCACCGATCACGCCCACGATCTGCCCGACCCCGAACAGGGAGCCGACCAGGCCCCGCTGCCTCTCGGGCACGTGATCGGCGATCAGGGCGGCGAGAACAGCGAACGGCCCGTTGTAGCCGAGTTGGACCAGGGACCACCCGGTGAGGGCGCCGCCGCCGGTGTCGGCGGTCAGCAACACGACCTGGCCGGCCACGCCGATCGCCGTCCCCGCGAACACGACCGGCAGGCGACTGCCCAGGCGCGCGCGGCTCCGGTCGGAGACCAGACCCCACAGGGGGTTGGCCACCATGGAGACCGCCGCGCCGACGCCCACGACCAGCCCGAGCAGTGCTTCCCGGCCGCCGGGTCCGGCGATCCTGTCGGTCTGCGCGGGCAGCAGGATCTGCAAGGGGCCGAACCAGGACGCGAAGACCGCCACCACGCCGAGCGTGAGCGCGAGAACCCACAGTCGGCCGACGCGGTCGGCGGCCCCGGTCACCGCACGCGTTCCCACCCCGCCGTCCACGCCTCGGCGCCGTTCATCAGCTGGCGCTCCAGCTCCGGCCGGTCGGGGCCGGCGCGGTGCAGGACGTCCGCCACCCAGTCGGCGTAGAGGCCGTACTGCGCGACGCCGTCCACGTTGAGGTCGTAGACGCGGTCGGCGAACCGCCAGCGGTCCATCACCTCGCCGCTCGGCGCGGTGAACGGGTACGGCAGCGGATCGGCGGCCGCGGTGGGGCGGGGCTCGGCGAGCGGGGCGAGCCCGTTGACGTCCGAGCCGAAGCCGTAGCCCGCGAACGGCCTTCCGGCGTCGCGGGTGTTCTCGCGCCACACGTCGAGGAAACTCTCCTCGAAGTTCTCGCTACGGTCCGCGGGGTAGGCGAAGGAGGCCACGAACCCGCCCAGCTCGTGCATCCGCCGGGTGAGGTCGGAGGCGGCCCAGTTGTGGTCCACCACCAGGCCGCTGTACCCGACCTCCTCGGCGATGTCGAGGGTGCGCGTGGCCGTCTTGACGCCCATGTGGTCGATGTTGATGAGCATGCCCCGGTCCATGAGGCTCCGGACCGCGTGCTCGCCGAGCGGGGTCAGACCGCGGACGTTGCACAGCGGCTCGTCCGGGTAGACGGGCAGCGCGGCGCCGTCGGGGGTGTCGGAGGAGGCCGCGGAGAGGCCGTCCGCGACCGCGGTCTGGGCGAGGGGCTGGGAGTGGTCGGCGGGCCCGCCCTCGCACGACTCGGTCTCCCAGAAACGCTGGGTGCCGAGCTTGTTGCCGATGTTCACGGCGAGCCCGGCCAGGTCCTCGTCCATGCGGGCGCCGCCCAGCGCGTTGTCGAACTTGTGCACCGGGAACACGGTCGACACGCCCCACGAGGCGAACTCGTCGAGGCCGCGGTCGATGTCCTCGGCCGTGCACTGGGGCACGTCGTCGATCATCCGGCAGCCGAACGGTTCGGAGGTCTCCACGCCCAGCGTCACGGCGAGCTTGCCCTGGTCCGCGATCCGCCGAACGTCCTCGGGCGAGCGGGCGATCCGGAACCAGCCCTGGCCCGGGCCGCCGTGTTCGGCGTCGATGTGCGCCTCCATGCGGTTGAGGTAGTCCACCTGCCGTCGCAGTTGGTCCATCTCGTCGCACGAGTACGGCGAGCCGATCAGGGTCTCGCACAGCACTCGATTGCCCACCAGGTGGTTGTTGAGCACCCGCATCCCGCCGCGCCACGCCCGCTCGATACCGGTGTAGTAGGCCTGCTCGTGTAGCTGGGTGTCGTGGGCGGGCCACTGCTCGAAGGTCGGGTAGCCCTGCGCGCCGCCCGGCAGATCGGTCCCGCCGAGGATCGACTCGAGCAGCGCCATGTGGCCCGCACCCGAGTGGGGCGGGCAGTCCGCGAGAGCCGCGGCCATGCCGCCCGGGGAGAAGGGCTCACCGCAGCGCAGCGCCCCGCCGAACGCCTGGGACGCGGTGATGTGGGTGTGCGCGTCGATGAAGCCGTGGATCGGGGCGGCCGCGCGCGCGGTCGCCGTGCCCGTGGTGACCGAGGTGGACAGGGGAGCGGCCAGGGCGACGACGGCGAGGAGTGCCGTCGCCGCTCGGGACCATTTCCCCGGGAGAGCGGACCTCGTCGTCGTCGATCGTCTCGTGCCCATGAGCGGAGCCTAGCGAGGAGACGTACATCATACCGGCGATTCGGCCAAGTGCTGGACGAGTGTTCAGTCGGTGGCGGCGACCAGCGGCTCGATGGTGAGGTGCTCCATCTCCTTGCTGAGGTACTGCAGGCGCCACTTGTCGCCGAACAGGGCCAGGAGCTCGCCGTCGTCGCGGCGGAAGACCTCCACGCCGCGCTGGCGGCCCAGCTCGTCCGCGGACGCCTCGTCGGTCCGTCGGGCGATGGAGTAGGGCAGGTTGTCCACCAGCACCTCGACGTTGAACTCCGCCTTCATGCGCGCCGCGACCACCTCGAACTGCATGGGGCCGACCGCGGCCATCACCGGGTTGGCGTCACCGCGGATATCGTTGCGCAGGATCTGCACCACGCCCTCGGCGGACAGCTGGTCCACCGCCTTACGGAACTGCTTGTACTTGCCCAGGGACTGCGCCCGCAGGACGGCGAAGTGCTCCGGCGCGAACTGCGGGATCGGCGGGAACTGCACTTTTCCGCCCGTGTAGAGCGTGTCGCCGGGGGCGAGCCCGGTGGCGTTGACCAGGCCCACCACGTCGCCGGGGTACGCGGTCTCGACCGTGTTGCGGTCCCGCCCGAACACCGTGAGCGCGTACTTGGTGGTGAACGGTTTGCCCGTCTGCGCGTGCGTGGTGACCATGCCGCGCTCGAACTCGCCCGAGACCACGCGCATGAACGCCAGCCGGTCCCGGTGCGCGGCGTCCATGCCGGCCTGGACCTTGAACACCACCGCGGAGAACGGGTCGGTCGGCTCCCGCGGGTCGCCCGAGACCGTCTCCCAGGCGCGCGGCGGGGGCGCGAGCTGCACGAGGGCGTCGAGGATCTGGTGCACGCCGAAATTGAGCATGGCCGAGGCGAAGATCACCGGGCTCGTCTCGCCGGCCAGGTACAGCTCCTGGTCGTGGTCCTGGCCCATCGCGGCGAGGAGCTCGGACTCCTCGACGGCGGTCTCCCACACGTCGCCCTCGCGTTCGGCGGCGATCGCGGGGTCGTAGTGCTCCTCCGGGGCGATGGTGGAGCCGCCGGCGGTGCGCGTGAAGTGTACGTACTCCTCGGCCTCGCCGTCCTCACCGCGGCGCAGCAGCCCGCGGTAGTCGCCGGCGATGCCCACGGGCAGGAACAGGGGGGTGGGCACCAGGCCGATCTGCTCGGTGATCTCGTCCAGCAGCTCCAGCGGTGCCCGGCCCGGACGGTCCCACTTGTTGATCACCGTGATGATGGGCAGCCCGTTGTGCTTGCAGACCTGGAACAGTTTGAGCGTCTGCGGCTCGAGGCCCTTGGCGGCGTCGATGAGCATGACGGCCGCGTCGACCGCGGTGAGCACGCGGTAGGTGTCCTCGGAGAAGTCCGCGTGACCGGGGGTGTCGACCAGGTTGATCACGTACGGCTCGTCGTCGGGGCCCGTGCCCTCGGGCGCATAGGTGAACTGCAGCGCGGTGGAGCTCACGGAGATGCCGCGCGACTTCTCCATGTCCATCCAGTCCGAGACCGTGGAGCGGCGCCCCGACTTGCCGTGGACCGCGCCGGCCTCGTTGATGACGCGCGCGTGCAGTGCCAGTGCCTCGGTGAGCGTGGACTTGCCGGCGTCCGGGTGGGCGATCACGGCGAAGGTGCGGCGCCGCGTGACCTCCGAGTCCACCCCCGCGCCGGAACCGGATCCGTCGGTCGGGGTGGTCGGTCGGCTCACGGTGAGCTCCTTCGGTGGGGGCGGGGCGGGTCGACCCTCCAGGGTAGTTCCGCGGGGTGCGGCGGGCCGAATCAGTACGGCGCCACGAGGGCGGCGAGGTAGCGGCGGGTCAGCCGGTCCTGCTCGGCGCGGGCCACCGGCGCGGCGATCCGCGCCAGGAGCGTCGCGTGCTCGGAGACGGCGTCGATGCGTAGGCGTACGACGTCGGTGGCGGGGTCGCGCTCCACGGTGAAGCTCTCGGTCCCGCGCTCAGGGTGGCCGGGCAGCGTGCGATAGGTGAAACCGCGGGCGTGGGGGCCGTCGATCACGTCGGTGACCTCGCACGGCGCGGCGATCCGGAGCCACGCGGCGGGCCCGGTGCTCGGCCGGAGTGTGAGGGTGCGGCCGGGGGTGGCCGGGCCGTCGGTGACGACGACGAGGCCGGCCCGGCGGTGCATCTCCCAGTCGCGCAGCGCGCGGCCGGCGCCGTCGAGGAGCTCCGCCCCGGTGCCCAGGACGGCCTCGCGGGAGAACCGCCGTTGCCGGCTCACCCGGTGTGTACCCGGTTCTGGGCGGTCTCCAGCCCGTGCTCGAGCAGCAGCTCCACGGCGTCCGCGGTGTCCTGGACGAGGAACGGCACATCGGGCTGCTCGAGCTTGGAGAAGCGCTTGAGCACGTAGTCCGCCACGGACATCCGGCCCGGCGGCCGGCCGACCCCCGCGCGGACCCGCAGGTAGTCACGGGTGCCGAGTGAGCTGCTCACCGAGCGCAGCCCGTTATGGCCGCCCTCACCGCCGCCACGCTTGAGGCGGACGCGGCCGAAATCGATGTCGATCTCGTCGTGTACCACGATCACGTCGGTGGGCGCGACCGAGAAGTACTTGGCCACCGACGAGACCGGGCCGCCGGAGATGTTCATGAAGCTGCGCGGCCGCGCGAGGACCACGGGCCGCCCGGCGAGCCGGGTCTGGGCGATCTCGCAGTGCGTCTTCTTGTGCGTCGAGAAGCTCGCCGGCATCGGCAGTGCGCGCGAGGCGAGTTCGAGGATCACGTCCCAGCCGATGTTGTGGCGGGTGCCCTCGTAGTCGGGTCCGGGGTTGGCCAGGCCGATGACGAGAGCGGGGCCGGGGCTGTCAGCGGTACTCACGCCGGTCATGATCCCACACCCGGCGCGCGTGCCCGGAGCTGCGCACGAGCCGCCCCGACACGCGTTGGCCGCGACCGCTGGCCACGCGGAAACGGCTGCAGCCGCACACGAGTGAACGTGTGCGGCTGCAGTGGTCGCGCGCGGAGGCGGCCGGGATCAGGCCGCGTCGGCGAGGGGGAGGATCACTCCTCCTCGGCGGCGTCCTCCTCGGAGGACTCCTCCTTGTCCTCCTCCTGCGACTCCTCGATCGCGCCGGCGACCTCGTCGTCCTCCTCGGCGGCCAGATCGTCCTCGGTCGGCGCCTCGATCACGTTGACGATCAGCGTCTCCGGATCGGAGACCATGGTCACGCCGGACGGCAGCTCGATGTCCGCGGCGGTGACCTGGTGGCCGGCCTCGGCGTCCTCGACGGAGACCGTGAAGCCCTCCGGGATCTTGAGCGCGTCGGCCTCGATCTCGACGTAGTTGGCGTCCTGGGTGACCAGGGTGCCTGGGGCGGCCTCATCCTCGACGGTGATGGCGACCTCGACGACGACCTTCTCGCCCTTGCGGACCACGAGCAGGTCGGTGTGTTCGATCACGCGGGTCAGCGGGTGCACGTCGATCTGCTTGGTCAGCGCGAGCTGCTCCTCGCCCTCGATATCCAGCGTGAGGATGGAGTTGGTGCCCGAGTAGCGCAGGATCGCGGCGAACTCGAGCGCGCCGAGCAGCAGGTGGCGGGGCTCGGTGTGGTGGCCGTAGAGCACGGCGGGGACCAGGAAGTCGCGGCGGGCGCGGCGCGAGGCGCCCTTGCCGAACTCGGTACGGACGGCGGCGGTGAGCTTGTTGGCGTCAGCCATGCGATGACCTCTTCATTTGCGTTTCCGGACACGGCGCACAACGCACCTCGCCGGAATGCCGAGGTGATCGCGTCGATAACGGAGCGACCACGGGGGTCCTCCCTCGCCGAGATGACCCGACCAGCCTAGCGGCGCGGCCGCCGACGTCACAAATCCCCGGCGGCCCGGGGGACGGGTCAGAGGATCTCCTCGACGGTCTCGGTCGGCCGGCCCATGCGGGTGCCCTTGGCGGTGACGACGAAGGGGCGTTCGATGAGCCGCGGGTGGGCGACCATCGCCTTGAGCAGCTGCTCGTCGCTCGCCTCGAGCAGGCCCAGCTCGGTGAACTCGGCCTCCTTGACCCGCACCGCCTCGCGGACGGTCAGACCCGCGTCGGCGATGAGGGTGCGCAGCTCGTCGACCGTGGGCGGCGTCTCGAGGTACTTGATCACCGTCGGTTCGACGCCCCGCTCGCGCAGCAGCTCGAGCGCCTGCCGCGACTTGGAGCAGCGGGGGTTGTGGTAGATCGTCGCTGACGGATCCGCGTCTGGGCCCATCTCACGCCACGCCGTTGAACAGGCTGGTCACCGAGCCGTTCTCGAAGACCTCGTGGATAGTCCGCGCCAGCAGCGGCGCGATGGACAGCACGGTGAGGTTCTCGAAGTGCTTCTCGGGCGGGATCGGCAGCGTGTTGGTGGTGATGACCTCCTTGGCGCCGCAGGAGGCGAGGCGCTCGGCGGCCGGGTCGGAGAACACCCCGTGGGTGGTGGCGATGATGACGTCGCCCGCGCCCGCGTCCTTGAGCACCCGCACGGCGCCGGCGATGGTGCCGCCGGTGTCGATCATGTCGTCCATGAGCACGCAGGTGCGGCCCTCGACGTCACCCACCACGCGGTTGGACTTGACCTGGTTGGGGACGTTGGGGTCGCGGGTCTTGTGGACAAAGGCCAGCGGGGCGCCGTCGAGGGCGTCGGCCCACTTCTCGCCCACCTTGACGCGGCCGGCGTCGGGGGAGACCACGCAGATGTTGTCGGTGCCGTAGTGCTCCCGCACGTAGTCGGACAACTGTCCCTGGGCGTGCATGTGGTCGACCGGGCCGTCGAAGAACCCCTGGATCTGGTCGGTGTGCAGATCGACCGTGATGATCCGGTCCGCGCCGGCGGACTTGAACATGTCCGCGATGAGGCGGGCCGAGATGGGCTCGCGACCCCGGTGCTTCTTGTCCTGGCGCGCGTACGGGTACATCGGCAGGACGGCCGTGATGCGCTTGGCGGATCCGCGCTTGAGCGCGTCGATCATGAGCAGCTGCTCCATGATCCACTTGTTCAGCGGTGCCGGGCACGCCTGGAGCACGAACGCGTCGCAGCCGCGGACCGACTCCTCGAAGCGGACAAAGATCTCGCCGTTGGCGAAGTCCCGGGCCGTCTGCGGGGTGACCTCGACCCCCAACTCTGCGGCGACCTGATCGGCGAGCTCGGGGTGTGCCCGGCCCGCGAAAAACATCAGGTTCTTTCTGTTCTCGATCCACTCGCTCACTGGCTGAGACCGTCCTTCTTGGAGTTGTTCCGGGTACGTAGGGCCGCCTCGGCCGAACCACTGTCTGGTCGGTTGTCGATCACCCAGTCGTCGATGTTCCTCTGCCGACCGCCGGAGACCGCGAGAGCGCCGGGCGGCACATCGTTCTTGATCACGGTACCCGCGCCCGAGTACGCGCCGTCACCGACCGTCACCGGTGCGACGAACATGGTGTCCGAACCGGTCCGGCAGTGATCGCCGATCACGGTCCGGCTCTTGTTCACCCCGTCGTAGTTCACGAACACGCTCGATGCCCCGATGTTGGTGTGCTCTCCGATGGTCGCGTCGCCCACGTACGTCAGGTGCGGGACCTTGGAGTGCGCGCCGACCGAGGATTTCTTGACCTCGACGAAGGTACCGATCTTGGTGCTCTCACCCAACTCGGCGGCGGGTCGCAGGTACGCGAACGGGCCCACCTCGGCCCCCGCGCCGACGGTGGCGCCCACGGAATGCGTGCGCACGACGGTGGCGCCCTCGCCGACGGTCGTGTCCTGCAGCGTGGAATCCGGGCCGACCGTCGCGTTGTCCCCGACCACGGTGTCGCCCAGCAGGTGGGTCCCCGGCAGGATCGTCACGTCGCGGCCCAGGCGAGCCCCCACGTCCAGCCACGTGGTGCCCGGGTCGATGATCGTGGCGCCCCCGCGCATGGCGGCCTCGCACAGCCGTCGGTTCATCTTCCCGGCCAGCGCGGCCAGCTGCACGCGATCGTTGACCCCGGCCACCCGGTCGGCGTCGTCGATCCGGTGCCCGCGGACCAGCCCGTCGGCCTGGCGGGCCAGCTGGATCACGTCGGTGAGGTAGAGCTCGCCCTGGGAGTTGTCCGTGCCCAGCCGGCTCAGCGAGTCCCGCAGCACCTGCGCGTCGAAGGCGTAGACGCCCGAGTTCACCTCGTCGATCGCGAGCTCGGACTCCGAGGCGTCCTTGTGCTCGACGATCCGCAGGACCTCGCCGTCGTCGTTGCGCACGACCCGCCCGTAGCCGGTGGGGTCGGAGGCCGTCGAGGTGAGGACGGTGACCGCCGCCCGTGGGCTCATCTCGTGGCGGGCCACCACCTCGTCGAGCGTCGCCGCGTCGAGGAGCGGGACGTCGGAGGTGGTGACGAGCACGGTGCCCCGGAACTCGGCGGGCAGCCCGGCCATCCCGGCCGCGACGGCGTCGCCGGTGCCGTTCTGTTCCTCCTGCACCGCCGTGGTCACCGGCACCCCGAGCTCGGGCGCGAGCCGGTCGACCGCCTCCGAGACCAGCTCGCGCTGGTGACCCACCACGACGACGACGGAGCCCGGCCCGGTCCCGGCGGCGGCGTGCAGGGCGTGACCGAGCATGCTGCGTCCACACACGGGGTGGAGCATCTTGGGAACGGAGCTCTTCATCCTCGTGCCGGACCCGGCCGCGAGGACGATGACCGCGGTCGTGGCGCGATCGGTCTGCGGTGTCGTCATGGTTCTCCTCGGGCATGGCAGTGCCCTCGTGGGTGCGGATGGTCTGCGACAAGTGTGCAATATCTGTGCAATGCACAACATTTCTGCACTGACCGGGCACCAGAATAGGCGGTGGCTCCGACGAGCCCGGCCTCCCCGCGGGGTAGCGTGCCCGGCGTGTCACTCCTGAGGCGCCAACTCGCGGACACCCGGCCCCTGGCACAGCCGGACTTCCGCAGGCTGTGGATCGCCAACATCGTCACGGTGATCGGCGCCCAGCTGTCGATCGTCGCGGTCCCGCAGCAGGTCTTCCAGATCACCGGCAGTTCCGCCTATGTCGGCCTGACGGGGGCCTTCGCGCTGGTTCCGCTCATCGTCTTCGGCCTGTGGGGCGGGGCGCTCGCCGACGCCCTCGACCGACGCACGCTGCTCATGGTCACCACCACGGGCCTCATCGTGACCTCCGCCCTGTTCTGGATGCAGGCCGCCGCCGGCAATCAGAACGTGTGGCTGGTCATGGGGCTGCTGGCCGTCCAGCAGGCGTTCTTCGCCGTCAACCAGCCCACGCGGCAGGCGATCCTGCCGCGGCTCATCCCGTCCGATCAGCTCGCGTCCGCCTCCGCGCTCAACATGACGGTCATGCAGTTCGGGGCGATCGTGGGCCCCGTCTCCGCCGGCATCCTCATCCCGGTGGTGGGGCTGGAGACCCTGTACCTGCTGGATTCGATCGCCCTCCTGGCGACCCTGTGGGCGGTGTTCCGGCTGCTTCCGCAGCCCGTGACGGGGGAGCGGGGGTCGGTCGGGCTGCGGTCGGTGTTCGACGGCTTCGCCTACCTCGCGACCCGCCGGATCCTGCTGGCGTCGTTCCTCGTGGACATCATCGCCATGGTGTTCGGCATGCCCCGGGCACTGTTCCCGCAGATCGCCACCGAGTCCTTCGGCGACCCGGCCTCCGGCGGCACCGCGCTCGGCCTGCTGTTCGCGGCGATGAGCGTGGGCGCGGTGATCGGCGGCGTGTTCTCCGGGTGGATCCCGCGCGTCCGCCGGCAGGGGCGGGCGGTGCTCGTGTGCGTTGCGCTGTGGGGCGTGGCCATGGTCGTCTTCGGCGCGGTGGTGGGCGTGGCCACCCCCGACGGGTCCGCCTGGTGGCTGTGGCTCGCGCTGGCCGCGCTGGCGTTCGGTGGCGCCGTCGACATGATCTCCGCCGCGTTCCGGCAGGCGATCCTGCTGGACTCGGCCACCGACGAGATGCGTGGCCGACTCCAGGGCGTGTTCATCGTGGTGGTCGCCGGTGGCCCGCGCGTCGGCGACGTGGCGCACGGTGTGGCCGCCGCGTCCGTGGGCACCGCCGTGGCGGCGTCCGGTGGCGGGGTGCTCGTGGTGATCGGTGTGGTGGTCGCCGCGATCGCGTTCCCGGCCTTCCTGCGGTACACGGTCCGCGGCGCGGTCGATCGGGGCACCGCGGACTGACACCTCGGGCGCCCGGCCCGGGTCCGAGCCCGCCGGCCCCCGGCCGACGGCCTCGGGCGGGACCTCAGCTCGCGGGGTACTGCTCGCGCGTGAGGACGCGGGCCAT
>DWWP01000050.1 GCA_019119635.1 Candidatus Dietzia intestinipullorum | reverse complement strand
TTCGGCGTCGACCTCGTGGGTGGGGACACCGCATTCGAACGTCGGCCCTTCCCGCCCGGCCACCACGGCCGTGCGCGGATCAAGGAGTCCGAGTACCGCACCCAGCTGCAGGAGAAGCAGAAGGCCCGCTTCACCTACGGCGTCATGGAGAAGCAGTTCCGCCGCTACTACCAGGAGGCCCACCGCCGCCCTGGCAAGACCGGTGAGAATCTCCTCCAGATCCTGGAATCGCGTCTCGACAACGTCGTGTACCGCGCGGGCCTCGCGCAGACGCGTCGGCAGGCCCGCCAGCTCGTGAGCCACGGGCACCTCCGGGTCAACGACCAGAAGGTGACCATCCCGAGCTACCGGGTGTCGCAGTACGACATCATCGACGTGCGTCCCAGGTCCACCAAGATGGACTGGTTCGAGATCGCCGCGGAGATGCTCGGCGAGCGTCCCGTCCCGGCGTGGCTGCAGGTCGTCCCCACGACCCTGCGGATCCTCGTCCACCAGCTCCCCGAGCGCGCGCAGGTCGACGTGCCGCTCCAGGAGCAGCTGATCGTCGAGTTCTACTCGAAGTGATCCGTCCTCCCCTGTCGCCGGGAGGGCCGCCCGCCGCGGCCCTCCCGGCGACGGTGGGTTCCTACGGCGTCAAATAGCGGACGCCGAGAATCGAAAGAGGTAGCACATGCTCATCTCCCAGCGGCCCACTCTCACCGAGGAAGCCGTCGCCGAGAACCGTTCGCGTTTCATCCTCGAGCCCCTCGAGCCCGGCTTCGGTTACACCATCGGCAACTCCCTGCGACGCACGCTGCTGTCGTCCATCCCGGGCGCGGCGGTCACCAGCATCCGCATCGAGGGTGTCCTGCACGAGTTCACCACCGTGCCGGGCGTCAAGGAGGATGTCACCGACATCATCC
Source organism: Candidatus Dietzia intestinipullorum (assembly GCA_019119635.1). GTDB lineage: Bacteria > Actinomycetota > Actinomycetes > Mycobacteriales > Mycobacteriaceae > Dietzia > Dietzia intestinipullorum. Next base: position 36,156 of record DWWP01000050.1, on the reverse strand, counting down.
TCAACCTCAAGGGTCTGGTCGTCTCGTCCGTCGAGGACGAGCCGGTCACCATGTACCTCAAGAAGCAGGGCCCGGGTGCCGTCACGGCGGGCGACATCGTCCCGCCGACCGGCGTGGAGGTCCACAACCCGGACCTGCACATCGCGACCCTCAACGAGAACGGCCGCCTGGAGATCGAGCTCGTCGTCGAGCGCGGCCGCGGCTACATCCCCGCCGGCCTCAACAAGGACGCAGGGCATGAGATCGGTCGGATCCCGATCGACTCGATCTACTCGCCGGTTCTCAAGGTGAGCTACAAGGTCGAGGCCACCCGTGTGCACCAGCGCACCGACTTCGACCGTCTGGTCCTGGACGTCGAGACCAAGAACTCGATGACCGCGCGCGACGCCCTGGCATCCGCCGGTAAGACCCTGGTCGAACTGTTCGGCCTGGCCCGGGAACTCAACGACGAGGCCGAGGGCATCGAGATCGGGCCCAGCCCGGCGGAGGCGGACCACATCGCCGCGTACGGGATGCCCATCGACGATCTGGACCTGTCGGTGCGCTCCTACAACTGCCTCAAGCGCGAGGGGGTCCACACCGTGGGCGAGCTCGTCGCGCGCAGCGAGACGGACCTGCTCGACATCCGCAACTTCGGCCAGAAGTCGATCGACGAGGTCAAGGTCAAGCTCGTCGAGCTGGGTCTCTCCCTCAAGGACGCGCCCCCCGGATTCGACCCCGCCTCGGTCGCCGGCTACGACGCCGAGACCGGTACGTGGATCGACGAGGGCGGCGAGGACTACGCCGAGACCGAGCAGCTCTGAACGAGCGCTCAGCACATAAATTCCTAGGAGAATCTGATGCCCAAGCCCAAGAAGGGCACCCGCCTCGGCGGTTCCCCCGCCCACCAGCGGCTCATCCTGTCGAACATGGCCAGCCAGCTGTTCGAGCACGATGCCATCCGCACCACCGAGTCCAAGGCGAAGCTGCTGCGCCCCTACGCGGAGAAGCTCATCACCAAGGCCCGCCGCGGGACGCTGGCCGACCGTCGTGAGGCCGCCAAGGTCATCCGCGACAAGGATGTGCTGCACAAGCTGTTCGCGGAGATCGGCCCCCGGGTCGCGAACCGCGACGGTGGCTACACCCGGATCGTCAAGCTCGAGAACCGCAAGGGCGACAACGCGCCCATGGCGATGATCGCGCTCGTGACCGAGGAGCTCGCGTCCGCCGAGGCCTCGCGTGCCACCCGCGCCGCCGCCTCCAAGAAGGCCGCCGAGAAGCCGGCCGAGGACGCCACCACCGCCGAGGCGGAGGCCAACAGCCCGGTCGCGGATCAGGTCGAGGCCGCCGACGAGGCCGAGGTCGAGCAGGCCGAGGAGACGGCCGAGTCCGTGTCCGAGGACGCGAACCACGCGGACGACACGGAGACGGACTCCGACAAGGCCTGATCCCTCGCCGATCAGCAGCCGACCCCGGGCCCCGTCACCGCCTCACGCGGTGGCGGGGCCCTGTCGCGTGCGGCGGCCGGCTCAGAGAGCTTCTGACACGGCGTCGGCCATCGCCCGGTGGCCCGCCGCGGTGGGGTGCATCGGATGCGAGCCGGTCTCGAGTCCCGTGAAGTCGGTGTAGCGGGCCTCCGGCGCGGTGCACGCACTGCGCTCCTGCGCGTCATCGGGGAGCACCGCCACGGCCCCGGCGCGGTCCGCGGCGTCGACGACGATCCGGTTGATCCGGTCGGTGACGTGCCGGGTCCAGGTGACGTCGCCGGGGCTCATCCGGGCGACGAAGTCGCAGCCCCCGTCCGCCGGGACCAGCGGCAGGTATGCGGTGGTGACGATCCGGGCGTCGGGGGAGTGCTCCCGGATCCCCGCATAGACCCCGTCCAACTGTGCGCCGAGTCCGTCGAGCGCCGCGGTCACGGACAGCTCGAGGCGGTCGCGGCACGGCGCTCCGGTGTCGGCCCCCGGGGTCGAGACGATGCACTCCACCATGTCGCCGAACCCGACGTCGTTGCCGCCGATCGAGAGCGTGACCAGGTCGACCTCCGGGGTCAGGGCATCGAACTGCGGCGCCGTCCGCGCGCTCTGCGGAGACGTCAGGTCCGGGATCGTCGCGCTCCCGCACGTGGCGTCCACCAGGGTGCCGATGCCGGGCCGTTCGGCGAGCAGACCGGCGTAGTTCCGGGTGGAGCGCTGGCAGTGCTCCGGACCGGTGGTCGGGGCCGCGACGGGCCCCAGAGCGGCGAAGGAGTCCCCGAGGGCCACGTAGTTCTCGTAGCGCGCCGCCGCGCCGCCCCCGGCCCCGGGCTCGGCCGGGCCCTCCGGGGCGACGGCGCCGGGCCGCTCGCCGGCCGGCGAGCAGGCGCCGAGCGCGAATGCGATGGCCACGGCGGCGGTGCGCAGCGTGGCCACCCCACGGGAGGGGACGGGGCCGGGAGACGACGACATGGGGCCATCGTGCCGGAAGTCCGGCCGGGGGCGTGGGGCAGTCGGGGCCGGGCGTTCTTGGCGGTCGGGCCCGGGCGTGGTCTAGCGTCGGAGGCCGTGAACACCCGACGGATCCGCCTCGACGTCGCCTACGACGGCACCGATTTCTCCGGCTGGGCGCGCCAGCCTGGCCGACGCACGGTGTGCGGGGTCCTCGAGGCCGAGCTCGCCACGGTCCTCCGCCACCCGGTCACTCTCACCGTGGCCGGGCGGACGGACGCCGGGGTCCACGCCCGGGCACAGGTCTGCCACCTGGACGTGGATCCGGCGTGGTTGGACCAGCGGCCTCTCGAGGGGCGCCCGGAGGCTCTGGTCCGGCGGTTGGTGCGACTCCTGCCCTCCGATATCGCGGTGATGGACGCACGGTGGGCCCCGGCGGAGTTCGACGCCCGCTTCTCCGCGATGCGGAGGCATTACGAGTACCGGCTCAGCACCGCTCCGTGGGGCGTGGAGCCGACCAGGGCCAGGGACACGGCGGCGTGGACCCGGCGGGCGGATCTGGAGTCGGTGCGTGAGGCCTCCACGCGGCTGCTCGGTCTGAACGACTTCGCGGCGTTCTGCCGTCGCCGGGACGGGGCCACCACCGTCCGTGAACTCCAGCGTTTCGACTGGCGCGCCGAGCCGGACCCCCGGGGGGCCGACGCCCCCGGGGCGGGCGAGGTGTGGACCGCCAGCGTGAGTGCGGACGCCTTCTGCTGGTCCATGGTGCGCAGTCTCGTGGGCGCGGTGATGGCTGTGGGGGAGGGCAGGCGCTCGCAGGAGTGGATCTCGGGGCTGCTGCAGGAAAATGAGCGATCCTCGGCGGTCCCGGTGGCGCCGGCGTGTGGGCTGTCCCTGGCCCGGGTCGAGTATCCGCCGGACCCGGAACTCGGTGCGCGCAACCTCACCACGCGAGAGGTACGGCAGGTCCCCGGGGCCGGGGGTGGCTGCTGCGGCGGCTGAGTCGGCACCGCCACGGGCACGGAAGCGCACTTATCCGGATACTGGAGAGAAAGCGACCACGACGGGCTCCGGGACGGAAGGTGAACTCAATGGCGATCGGTGCGGCACGACCCCGACAGCTCTCCAGGTCGCTGGACCTGTCCGCGGTCCGTATCGAGACCGCCCGGCTCCGCTCGGACCGGGCGGTCTCGGCGTTCTGGCAGTGGTGGGCCGAGGCGGGCGCACGCCGGTCCGCGGCCGCGGTCGAGTCAGGGGACGTCCGTCGGGTGGTCCCGGAGATCACCTCGCTCATCGAGGCGATCGATCCCGGCCTGTCGTGGGAGTTCGTCCCCGGCGAGGCCGGCGGCCCGCATCGCTTCACGGTGACCGCGGCCGGCGTCCCCGAACTCCGGGGGGCGGCCCGCCGCTGGCTCTCCGGTGCACCGTCCGGGGACGAGACCTGGTGCTTCGGTGACCTGCGGGAGCCGGTCTCCGGGTGCGCGATGTTCTTCCGCGGTCGGCGCCTGGCGTTCGACCAGGCCGAGGTCGTGGTCGACGTCGGACTGTCCCAGGCGGACGTGACCGTCCACCACCCCGGTTTCGCCGGTCTGCGTGGGCCGGACGCCGGGATCGCGGCCTATCTGCTGCTCGACGCCGTCTGCGGGGAGGCCGCCGTGGAGCTGTGGGTGGGCCGGATCCGCGCCAACGCGATCGCGCCGGGGGATGACGCGGTGTCGCTGGCCGCACTGCCGCTGATCCTGCGCGAGCTGGCCCGCGACAACGTGGACGAGACCGGCGACCCGGCGTGGCACATCCTGCACGGGGAGACGACGTGGGGCCCGATGGTCGCGGTGGTGCGCGTGCCGCTCGTCGCGCTGTCCGCTCCGGAGTTCGACCGGCACGTCGCCCTCCGGGTTCCCTATACGGATGTTGAGGACGGTGGTCTGCCCGGCCCGTGGTCGCTGCCCGGGCTGCGGGACCTCGAGGACCACCTGGTCGACCGGATCGGCGTGAACGGCGAGTGCGTTGGCGCGGAGAGCTGCGACGGGCGCCGCCTGCTCCACTTCTACGTGGACTCGACGACCCCGGCCCACGAGCAGCTACGGGTGGCGGCGTCCGGATGGGAGCAGGGCGACGTGACGATGACGGTCACGGACGATCCGGGCTGGCGGCAGGTACAGCACCTGCGGGTGTGAGGGGACCGCGTCTGACGTAGTCCTCCTCCCCGGGCCCCGACACCACGAACACCCGGTGGGGGTCGTCGCCCCGGGGCTCGACCGAGATCCAGCCGTCGATCCGCCCGTCCAGGACCAGGTCCGGTGGGGCCGTGGAGGAGTTCCGCGGGGTGGTGCGGGCGTCCCAGTCCGCGTCCACCCGGATCACGGTGGGAGGGGTGACGTCCGGGCCGCCCGGGCCTGCGAGGGCGTCGATGCGCCCCTCGGAGAGGGGCCCGTCGACATCCCACATCACCGCGTCGACGGGTGCGCCGGCGTCGGATGAACCGGGGTCGACGATCCGGTACCGGCTCTCATCGGCGATCGCGGAGAGCGGACGCCATCGTTCGGGCACGTCGGTGACCACGGCGATCCGGTACCCGGACGCGACCGCGCGGAAGGCCACCTGTCGACAGACCGCCGGCCGGGCCGCGAGGAGCACCGAGCGCAGGTGGGGCCCGGCGAGCTGGAGCGCGGTCGCGGAGCCCGAGCTCGTCGCGCCGAGGATCTGCCCGGCGCCGTGTGCCGGCGGTGCCACGGCCTGCAACGAATCGATCCGGCGGCGGGCGAGTGAGCCGGCGACGGCCTCGGGCAGGGTCTCGCCGGGGACGGGGAGCACCCGCGCGGTCGGGAGCCGGTGACACGGAGTACCCGCCTCGGCGGGCAGCACGGTGTCGTCGACGCCGGTGACCCCGACGGTGGTGACCACGTCGACCACGTCGGCGCGGCCCTCGACCCGGCGCAGGCGGAGCACCTCCGTGACCGCGGTGGCACCGACCGCGGTCATCGCGTCGACGACCCGCCGCGGGTCCGCGCCCGGCCTGACGACCAATCCCGTCCCCGCCGGCGGGGCGGCTTCGGAGGCGAGGTACATCTCGGCGAGTTCGGTGGCGTCGAGGACCCGGCAGGGAATCCCGTGGTGGACGAGTGCGCGCCGGAGGCGTTCGGTCGCCACGGTGACGATCTGCTGCAGGGCGTCCTCGCCACCGTCTACCGCATCGCTCGCCAGGCGGATGATGTCGAAGCGGGCGAGCAGGATCACCCGGCGACGCGAGATCAGGGGCAGCGGACCGACGAGCGCGGAGTAGACGTCGCCGGCGGGCCCGTCGACGGCCCGGCGCCCCTCGACCACCACGTCGATCCCCTCGAGGAGTACCCCGCCCTGGTCGAGCTGGCGTGCGATGGCGGCGAGGGGGAGGCGGACACCGTGGAAATCCGCTGGTTCGTCGCCACCGACCCCGGTGTCGACGAGGGCGCCGGCGGAGAGCTCGACCGCCGTCGTCACCACCCGGTCGCCGTCCACACACCCGACGAGGGACCGGTCCGGGGCCACGAGGTCCACCACGTCCACCGGAACGTCACGTGGCCGGAGACGACGGGCGAGCACCGGGCGGCCGCCACGACGGGCGGTCAGGAGCATCGCCGTCACCGCGGCGAGAGTGAACTGTGTCCACGGCTGCCACTGTGGGGGCAGGACCGGGGCGAGCGCGAGGCAGAGCACCGTGAGTGCGAGTACCGCCACCATCCGGCGCCCTCCTCACCAGGTGTCCGGCGTCGCCGAGCTGCCGGAGATGACCGGCCACGGGGCCGCGATCGTGACGTACCCTACCCGCGGCGCGCCCGATCAGGGGACGCCACGTTCGTGGAAGGGGACCGGGGCCGTGCCGATGAAGCCGACGACCCGTGCGCAGGTCGACGGCCACCGTTTCCTCGCCCGCCGGGCCCGGTACGCGGTGGTCGCGCGCGACGTGCGCATGCTGCACGACCCGCTCAAGAGGCAGTCCATGGGGCTCACCGTCGGGGTCGTGGCCGCGGTCCTGGGCTGTGCGGGCGCGGCGATCCTCGCGCTGATCGACCCGTCGCCGGATGTCGACCGGACGCAGGTCATGGTGGGCGGGGACTCGGGCCAGATGTATGTCCGGGCGGGGGACGCGGTGCACCCGGTGCTCAATCTCGCCTCCGCGCGTCTGATCCTGGGGGAGCCGGTCGAGCCGGCCACCGTCAAGGACGTCGATGTCGCCGTCACGTCCCGCGGCGGACTGCTCGGGATCCCCGGGGCGCCGTCGGCTCTGCCGGCACACCGTGATGCCGAGGCCGCGTCGTCGGTGTCGTGGACGGTGTGCGACGAGGTGGCGGACGCGGACCGGGGGCGCCCGCGGGTCGTCGCGACGAGCGTCGTGGCCCGCGAGGACGGGCCGCGGCCGGGGCGCGAGACGGGGCCCGACGAGATCGCACTGGTGAGCCAGGAGGGGACGGGCTGGCTGATCCGGGAGGGCACGCGTGCCCGGATCGACCTCGACGACGGGGACCTCCTCGCGATCCTGGGGCTCGGTGGGGTGGAACCCCGCCCCGTCACGGCGGCGCTGCTCGATCCGCTGACCGAGGTGGCCCCCGTCGCCCGCCCGCGGATCGACATGGCCGGGGAGCCGGTCGACTACGGCCTGCCCGGCCTGCGTATCGGGCAGGTGTTCACCGTCGAGACCGCCACCGGGACGCGGACCCACGTCGCGCTCTCCGACGGGGTCCGGGAGGTCGGGCCGGTGGTGGCGGACGTGATCCGGTCGACCACGACCGTGGGCGCGGTGGTCTCCGTCCCGCCCGACCAGATGGGCGTTCCCCGCTCGGTGTCACTGGACGTGGAAGCCTTCCCCACCGCCAGGCCCGCCATCCTCACGACCCGGGATTCGCCCACATTGTGCGTGCGCGAGGCGTCCGTCGACGGCTCCGCGGTGCGGAGGACCGCCCTGGTCGCCGGTGCGCCCGCGCCGGGCCCGGACGAGGCCCGGGCGGTGGCCGGTGCGGACGGCGGCGGCCCGGCGGTCGATGCCGTGGGGATCCCCGGGGGCGGGCTCCTGGTCGAGGCGACCGGCCGGAGCGCGGCCGCCCGGAGTGCGGTGACGACGATCGTCGCCGACACCGGGGTGCGGTTCGACGTGCCGGACGGACAGGCCGCCGGGGCGCTCGGCGTCGGCGGCACGCCGGTCCCCGTCGACGGAGGGACCATCGACCGTCTCCCCGCGGGCCCGCGGCTGGATCGCGCGTCCGCCCTGGTCGGGCGTGACGGCTCCGCCGTCGAGGCGTTCGAGGGGGACGAGCAGCCGTAGCGGTGTGGTCGCCGGATCAGTGACGACGCGCCCCGGGGCGGGGTGGTCGCGAGAGACCGACGACGACGAGGACGACAGCACCCACGGTGAGGGCGGTGGCGGCCACGACACCCCCGGCACCGGCGCCGGCGGCGATGGGCTCGGGCCCGGGCGCGGCGATCACGGACGAGGCCGGATCCGGCCTCCCGCTCCGCCGCACCCCGGTGACCGCCGCGACGGGGTCGACGACACCGTGGCCGACGGCGTGGTCGTGTCCCCCGGCGGCGGGCAGGGTCGTGCCCGTGATCCGCGAGATCACCTGCCGGGCGGAGAGCCCCGGGCGGGCCTGCCGGACGAGGGCCGCCACGCCGGCGACGAAGGGTGCGGCGAAGCTCGTGCCGCTGATCGGCGTCCTCGCCCCGTCCGCGCTGACGACGAGATCGGCCACCCCGTCGCCGTCGGCCCCCACCGATCGCAGCCCCACCGCCGGCGCCGCGACGTCGACCCACGGGCCGCGGAGGGAGAAGTCGGCGGCGGCCCCGTCCGCGTCGACGCCACCGACGGTGAGCACGTGGTCGCCGTACCAGGCAGGGGAGGCCACGGTGACGACGTCGTCCCACCCGTCGCTCCCCGGGGCGGCGGGGTCCGGCGTGCCCGGGTTCTGTGCTCCGCAGGTCTGGCCGACGTTTCCCGCGGCGGCCACCAGCACGACGTCGTGTTCGACGGCGGCGTAGCGGATCGCGCCCCCGAGGGTGTCGTCGGCCAGCCGCGTCCCCGCGGGGACGCACGCGACCTCGGAGATGTTGATCACCCCCGCCCCCGCGTCGACGGCGGCCCTGATCGCAGCGGCCAGCGTGGAGAGCGTCCCCACCCCGACCCCCACGGTCGCCCCGTCGTCCTCCTGCCCGGTGGGGCGCAGTACGCCGCTGGACTGCCTGATGGAGACGAGTTCGACACCGGGGGCCACGCCCACGTGTCCGGTCTCGTCTTCACGTGCGGCGAGCACACCGGCCACGAGCGTGCCGTGCGCGTCACAGTCGTCCGTCCCGTCCCCGCCCTCGAGCACGTCCCCGGCGCCGCGGACGGGTGGTAGCCGAGGGCCCGGATTGACGCCGGTGTCGATGATCGCCACGACCTGTCCTTCACCGCGGCCGTGGACCCACGCGGGACGGAGATCGGCAGCGGTCGCGGAGGCGGGGGGTGCGCCGGGGTCGAGTACCGCTGCCGTCGTCCGGCAGGCATCGCCTGTGCGCACGGAGTCGGAGCCGAGGGGCCCACCCGCCGGGACGGGGCCGTCGATCGACGGCGGCTCGACGGCGGCGGCCACGTGCCCGCCCGCCACCGGGGCACCCATCAGTACTCCGACGACGAGGACGGCGGGCAGCCGGAGGCGTGTCATCGCTGTCGCACGAGGGAATAGATGCCCATGGCGCCGATCGCCAGCGGGACGATCACGCAGAGGAGTATCGCCTCGACGGTGCCGACCGCGCGCAGTGCGGCCGGGGAGAGCTCGACGCGGGGGAGCACGGTCGCGGCCACGACGACCGCGGCGGCGATCGCGACCGCCGCCGGGACCACGACGCCTGCGGGCGAGGGCAGCACGGTGCTCGCGCCCGCGAGGACTCCCGCGGCCAGGGCAAGGGCGGAGGCGAGCAGGATCGTGGTGTGGACACGATCGGCGTAACCGAGGCCCCGCAGGACGAGCACCACGACCAGTACGAGCGCGAGCGGCGCGGCCCACCGGGTGGGCCCGGGCCCCCCGGTGAGGGCCAGGAGGGAGCCCACCGTACAGAGGACGCCCGCGGCCGCCAGAAACCCCGTGAGCCACGAGCGTGAGCTGAGGAACCGGTGGAGCAGGACGTCAGGGGACGGGAGCGGTCCGCGTGGCCGGAGACCGTCGGTGCTGCGCGATCGGACGTCGTGGTCGATGTCTTCCAGATCGCCGGCCTCGACGTCGTCGCCCGGGGCCGGGACCGGCGGGACGGGGACACGGGCCGCCGAGACCGCCAGCCGTGGAGCGGAGGTGAGCAGGAGGAGCCCGGTGAGCGCGAGCGCGGGGCCGATGGCCTCGACGGGGGCGCCGGAGAAGGCCGCGACCGCCGCGCCGATCGCTCCCACCGTCAGGGTCACCGTGGCGGCGAGATACCCCGCGGCCAGCGGGTAGGTCGGCGCGAGCGGGTAGGTCGGCGCGGCAGCGGCGGTGCGCGGCCGCCCGTCCCCTCCGGCGACCACGCCGACGCGGAACACCGTGCACCGGAGGACGCCCGCGAGGACCGCGCCCGAGGTGAGCCCACCGATCAGGTGGCCGGCGCCGGCGGGCGCGCTGCCGACGGTGGCCGCGGCCAGCACGGTGAACGCGAGGGCGGACACCCCGGCGATGGTGTGGGCGGCCCCGGGGGCGGCGGATGAACGCAGCCCCAGGACGGCAGCGACAGCGACCGCAGCGAGGAGCGCGGCGATCACGGGCGTGAGGGCCCCGCCGCCACTCCACCACTGCCGGAGTAGCGCCGCCGCCGCGGCCAGTGCTGCCACCGCGGTCGTCACGACGGCGGCGGTGACCGCGTCGGACCGCTCCCACGTGGGAGAGCATGCGACGTCCCCGTCGGTGAGTCCTTGGAGCACGTCGTCGAACAGTGGCGCCGGGGTCGGTACCGGCCGGTGATCGAGTACCAGGATCTCGCCGTCGTGGACCCGCTGCTGCGCGAGGGTCTCCGAGACGGCGAGAGGCCCACCCGCCAGTCGGGAGAGCTGCCACGACCCCCCGGCGTCGCCGCCCATCAGCTCGTCCACGTCGATCCCCGGGCCGCTCCCCGCCGGCCCGCGGACACGGTTGCGCACCAGCTCCACCACCTCGGGGATGACGGCCACCAGCTCGAGGTGCGCCGGGAGCGAGAGGTCGATACGCGTCGTGCGGCACACCACCGACACCCGACGCTGGTCCAACGGCTCGACGCCGGCGGCGACGCCCCTGGTCTCAGCCTGCTCCGTCACCCGTGCGACCTCCCGCTCCTCCTGCGCGGATGACGTCCCCGTCCACGCGTGCCCTGCCTTACCATTGCCGATCGGTGCAGCGGCCATTGTCGACGCCGGGAGCCGTTCGTGGGGGGTCCACCTCCTGACGCCCCGTCGACCAAGGACTCGGACGAGGGGGAGATGCGGTGGGCGACGTGGTGTTCCGGCGGGGCGAGCGACTCGACCCGCCGCCCGTCCCGAAGGGCGAGGTGACACTGCAGGCGCCACCTGCTCTCCCGCGACCCACCCCGCGCCCGCTGCTGCAACTCCTGTTGCCGATCGTGCTGATCGTGGCCGTGCTCGGCATGGTCGTGGTGATGATGCGCAGCGGGATGATGCGCAACCCGATGTTCATGATGTTCCCGGTCATGATGGCCATCTCCGCGGTGGGGATGCTCGCCGGCAATCTCTCGGGTGGCACCAAGACGGCGGAGACCGACGAACTACGCAAGGACTACCTGCGGTACCTGGGACAGACCCGGGAGACCGTGCGCGAGACCGCCACCGCGCAACGTGCCGCGGCACTGTGGCGCCATCCGGACCCGGTCGAGTTGCCCGCGCTGGTCGGCACGGCGCGCATGTGGGAGCGGGCAGAGGGCGACGTGGACCACCTGGCGGTACGACTGGGGCCGGGCAGGCAGTCGCTGGCGACCCCGCTCTCCGCCCCGGACACGGGCCCGGTCGACGACCTCGAGCCGGTCTCGGTGGTGAGCATGCGCAGGTTCGTCCGTGTGCATTCCGTCGTCGACGATCTGCCGGTCTCGCTCGAGCTCCGTGCCTTCGCCGCGCTCTCCCTCGACGGCGATGTGGAGGTGGTGCGTTCCCAGGTCCGCGCGATGCTCGCGGGCCTGACCGTGGCGCACGGGCCCGACCATCTCCGGATCGCCGTGGCGGCGAGCGAGGGGGACGCGCGCCGGGCCTGGGAGTGGCTCAAATGGCTCCCGCATCACGAACATCCGGTGTACACCGACGGCGGAGGTCGCGTACGCCTCACGGAGTTCTCCCTGGCCGGGGTCGAATCCATGCTCGCCGCGGACATCGGGGGCCGTGCGGCGTTCTCCCCGAGCGCCCCGCCACGCACCGGCTTGCCGCACCTGGTGGTGGTGGTCGACGGGGTGGGGGTGACCGGCGCGGAGCGGATACTCGCCGAGGACGGACTCGACGGACTGACCGTCATCGAGGTGTCCGGGAGCCGCGCCGGACAGTTGCGCGACCTCGGCCTGCGTCGCGGTCTGTGCGTCACCGTCGACGGTGGCCGGATCCTGCTCCGGAGCGAGGCGGGCGACGAGGACGTGGGGCGCGTCGACTCGTTGAGTCCGCCGGAGGCCGAACGTCTCGCGATGGCCATGTCGCGGTATCGACCGGCGGACATGGTGACCGACGCCGACGGGAGCACCTCGGCCCGGCGGGCCCCCGGGCTGCCCGACCTGCTGGGTGTCGGTCTCGCGCACCAGGTCGACCCCGCGGTGGCGTGGCGGCGGCGTGGGGAGAGGGACCGGCTCCGCGTCCCGGTGGGGGTGAGCCCCGGCGGCGCCCCGGTGGAGCTGGATCTCAAGGAGGCCGCGCACGGCGGGATGGGCCCGCACGGCCTGTGCATCGGCGCCACCGGCTCGGGAAAGTCGGAGTTCCTGCGCACGCTGGTCCTGGGACTGGTGGCCACCCACGACCCGGACGCACTCAACCTCGTCCTTGTGGACTTCAAGGGCGGGGCCACGTTCCTCGGGTTGGAGTCCCTGTCCCACGTGTCCGCCGTCATCACCAACCTGCAGGCCGAGATCACCATGGTGGACCGCATGCGGGACGCGCTCGAGGGCGAGCTCACGCGACGTCAGGAGGCGCTGCGGGCGGCGGGCAACTTCGCCAACGTGGGCGAGTACGAGGCCGCCCGGGCCAAGGGCGCGCCCCTCGAGCCACTGCCCGCGCTGGTGATCGTGGTGGACGAGTTCTCCGAGCTCCTCTCCGCCAAGCCGGAGTTCTCGGAACTCTTCCTCACGATCGGGCGGCTGGGCCGGAGTCTGCACATCCACCTGCTGCTGGCCTCGCAGCGGCTGGAGGAGGGCAGACTCCGGGGCCTGGACAGTCATCTGTCGTACCGGATCGCGCTTAAGACCTTCTCCGCCACGGAGTCGCGCACTGTTCTCGGCGTGACCGACGCGTACCACCTCCCAGCGACCCCGGGCGCCGGCTATCTCAAGATCGACGCCGGCGACCCCGTGCGCTTCGATGCCGCCTACGTCTCCGGGCCGTACCGGGCGGACCGGCGGCTCGACGGGTCGTCGGCCGTCTCCACGCCAGTGGCCCGCGCGGCCCCGCGCACGTATACGTCCTGGTACATGCCGGTGCCCGCGCCGGCGCCCGTGGTCGGGGCGGAGCCACCGCCGCCGGCGGTCGAGGACGACTCGGCGAGCCTGCTCGACGTCCTGGTGGCGCGGCTCACCGGTCACGGTCGTCGGGCACACGAGGTGTGGTTGCCCCCGCTCGGTGCCGGGGCGCCCCTCGACGTGGCGGTGGGGACCGAGCCGACCGGAGCCGGGCCGGGACGGCTCCCCGACTGGCGGTTCCCGATCGCGGAGGTCGACCTGCCGTTCGAGCAACGACGGGAGCCGTGGTCGGTGGACCTGTCCGGGGCCGACGGCAACGTCGCGGTGGTGGGCGGAACGCGGTCCGGCAAATCCACCGCGCTGTGCACGCTGCTCCTGTCCGCGGCCGCCACGACGGACCCCGACCGGCTCGCGGCGTACGTCGTCGACCTGGGCGGCGGGATGCTGCACGCGGTGGCCCGTCTGCCCCATGTCGGAGGCGTCGCGCGGCGAGGCGAGGAGGAACGGATCCGGCGCACGATCGCCGAGGTCGCCGCCGAGCTCTCCCGTCGCGAGACGGCGTTCCGCGCGGAGGGGATCACCTCGGTGGACCAGGCTCGGCGCCGAGTCGTCGACCGCGACGGCCGACAGGCGGTGGAGTTCCCTGATGTCCTCCTGGTGATCGACGGCTGGCAGAGCTTCCGGACCGAGTTCGAGGATCTCGAGCAGCAGGTGTTGTCCCTGGCCGCCGACGGCTTGTCCTACGGCATCCACGTGGTGCTCTCGGCCGGTCGCTGGGCGGACCTGCGCCCCGCACTGCGCGATGCGCTCGGCACCCGGATCGAACTGCGGCTGGGGGACCCCACGGACTCGATGATCGATCGGCGTGGCGCCGCGGGCGTGCCGGCCGCCCCGGGCAGAGGGCTGTCGCCGGGCCGGCAGCACATGCTCGTCTACCAGCCCCGTCTCGACGGCACCGTCGGGGAGGAAGGACTCGACGACGCCGCCTCGTCCGCCGCCGCGCATCTCGCCACGCGTTGGCGGGCCCGCGTGGGGGAGATCGGCGCCGCGCCCGTCCGCCTTCTCCCCGAGGTCCTGCCCCACGCCCAGATCGCGGGCCTGTCCCGGCCCGGCCCCGAGGGCGCGCGCACCCGCGTGCCGCTCGGCGTGGACGAGGCGGACCTCCGGGTCGCGTACGCCGATCTCGCGCACGATCCGCTGCTGCTCGTGTTGGGCGATTCGGAATGCGGGAAGACCTCGCTGCTCCGCACCCTCACGCGCGGACTGGTCTCCGGGAACACTCCCGAGGCGGCCAAGATCATCGTGGTGGACTACCGCCGGACGATGCTCGGCGAGGTGGAGGGGGACCACCTCGCCGGCTACGCCGCGACCGAGGCCGCGTTGGGGCCGATGATCGACCACCTCGTGCAGATCCTCACCGACCGTCTCCCCGGCCCGGACATCACCCCGGAGCAACTGCGCGCCCGGTCCTGGTGGAGCGGACCGCGGATCCACCTCGTGGTGGACGATCTCGACCTGGTGGTCACCGGAGCCGGGAACCCGCTGGCCCCGCTCACCCGGTTCCTCCCGCACGCCCGGGACATCGGGCTGTCCGTGGTGTTGGCGCGGCGTAGCGCGGGGGCGTCCAGAGCGATGTACGAGCCGTTCGTCGCCCGGGTCCGCGACCTCGGCGGTGCCGGCCTGATCATGTCCGGCAGCCGGGAGGAGGGCCCGCTGGTCCACGGCGTACGGCCGGCGCCCCTGCCTGCCGGCCGGGGGCGGTTGGTCACCCGGGACCGCGGCCCCCGCCTGGTGCAGACCGCGTGGGCGGAGCCGTGAGCGGCGCTGGCGGCGGGGCCGTGGTCGCCGTCGACCTCTCCTGCTCCGGCCTCACGGTGGCCTCCGCCTCGTCGTCGTCGGTCCTCGCCCCGACCGTCGCGCCGGTCTCGGTCCTGGCGGCGGCGGACGGATCGGCGCTCCCACCCGGTGGTGACCGCATCGAGTGCTCGGAGCGGGTCGACGCGGTGGCCTCCCGGAACCCGGGGCACTGCCTGGCGGACCCGGTGTCGGCGGCCCATCGCGACCGCCTCGACGTCGCCGGCCTGTCCGTCCCCACTGCGGAGTTGCTCGCGGCGCCGGTGGCCCGGGCGTTGCGATGGGCGGGGACACGCCGGGGGGACGACGTGGTGGTGCTCGTGCCCAGCGACTGGGGCGCCACCCGGACGACACGGATGCTCGCCGCCGTCCGGGGCCTGGGGGTCGCGCCGCGGTGCCTCCGGGCGGCCCTGGTCACGGCCGAGGCCCTGCCCTCGTCCTCGGCGCGGTGGGCCGTCGCGGTGGAGTCCTGCCGGACCCGGACGACGGTGAGTCTGGTCGAACGCACGCGGCTCGGATTGACCCTGGTGGACAGGGCCGTGGTGCACCGCTGGGACCCGCGACGCGACACCGTGGTGGACGACGAGGTGCCGCGGGTGATCGACGCGGTCTCGGCGCTGCGGCACGGCCGGCGGGAGGCGGGCTCCGGCTCCACAGAGGTCCTGGCCCGGGGGCGCGCCGCCGAACGCGTGGTGGACGCGTGCGACCGGGCCAGGCTGTTGTCGTTCGTGGTGCCGGACGTGGCGCCCGCCGAGGGCGCGCTGCGGCTGTCGGCGGACTCCCGCTGAATACTCCCGGTCGAGTGGAACCGGACGCGCGCCCGGGGCCGTCGAACACTGTGACGGACCCAGAACGGGGAGTCCGCGAGAGTAAGGGGAGGGACGAGATGTCAGGTCTGTTCAACACCGATATCGGCACCATGGACACCGCCGCCAGGCGGGTCGACGACGTCAACCTGGAGATCGACCGGCTGCTCGGCACCGTGCGGAACTCGGTGTCCGGGCTCGGCGGATCCGTGTGGCGCGGCGCAGCCCAGGCCCGGTTCGCCACGATCATGGCCGAGTGGGACCAGCAGAGCGCCAAACTCAATCGCGCGCTCGCCGGCATCTCCGAGACCATGCGCTCCAACAGCACGTCCTTCGACGTCGCGGAGCAGGACTCGCTCCAGGCCATCAACCGGGCCGGCGCCTCCGGACCGCTGAACATCTGAGTCGTCCGATTCCGGATTCCATCGCACCCACAGGGAGAGAACCCTCATGACCGGTCAGATCACGTACAACCACGGACCCATCGAGGCACTCATCGGCCAGGTCTCGTCCGCCTCCAACGGGCTGAGCACCACGCTCGGCGACCTCAAGTCCTACCTCGCGCCGCTCGTCGCCGAGTGGGAGGGCGATGCCGCGATCGCCTACCAAGCGCACCAGGCCGACTGGGACAGCGCCGCGGCGGCGCTGCAGCAGATGCTCACCGAGATCGCACGCGCGGCCGGCGCCGGCAACCAGGGCATGGCCGACGCCGACCGTCGAGCCTCACAGGGCTGGGGCTGATCGGTCACGAACCGAGCACCGGGCCCCGGGTCGGCCGGCCCCGCACCGCACCCCTGCGGTCGGGGCGTCGACGCTCCCGGGGCCCGGCCCGCGCTGCCCGGCGACGTCGAGAGCTCGCGCCTATCCCGGCGGGGGCCGGCGACGCACTGACCGGATGCAGACGGCGGTGCAGCCTCCTACCCTCGCGGACAGGCGCCGGGCGACCCCCGGCGCACCCCGTTCACGGGAGGAACGCCATGTACGTCACGCACGATCCGTCGACCGGACAGACCGACCGCGAATACGACCAGACCACCGACGTCGAGGGCGTCCTCGACACCGTCACCCGCGGATACCGCACGTGGAGCGGGACCGACGTCTCGGAGCGGGCCCGCATCCTGATCGCGATCGCCGACGCGTTCGATGCCGAGGCCGAGGAGCTGGCCAAGGCCATCACCACCGAGATGGGCAAGCTGCCCGACCAGGCGGTGGGTGAGGTCAAGCTCGCCGCGTCGATCTATCGCTGGTACGGCGAGAACGGCCCCGGGGTCGTCGAGCCCGAGCTGCTCGATGTGCCCGGGGCGCGCGTCAACCGCGTCACCACCGAGCCGATCGGCCCGCTCGTCGGCGTGATGCCGTGGAACTACCCCTACTACCAGGTGGCCCGCTTCGCGGCCCCCAACCTGCTGCTCGGCAACACCATCATCCTCAAGCACGCCGGGATCTGCGCGCGTTCCTCGGCGGCGATCGAGAAGGTCCAGCGCGCGGCCGGGCTGCCCGAGGACGCCTACGTCAACGTCTACGCCTCCACCGATACCGTGGCGGAGTTCATCGCCGACCCGCGGGTGCGGGGCGTCTCGCTCACCGGGAGCGAGCGGGCCGGGGCCTCGGTGGCCACGGTGGCCGCGGAGAACCTGACCAAGAGCGTGCTCGAGCTGGGCGGATCCGATCCGCTGATCGTGCTGGATTCGAGCGACCCGGGCGCCCTGGTCGAGGAGGTCGGCATGGCCCGGCTCTCCAATACCGGGCAGGCCTGCAACTCACCCAAGCGCATGTTCGTGCCCTCGGACATGAAGGACGAGTTCGTGCGCATGCTCAAGGACCTGTACGAGGGATTGCAGGTCGGGCCGGCCGCCGACGAGGGCACCGACCTCGGGCCCCTCTCCTCCGAGGGGGCGCGCGACGGTGTGGTCGAGCAGGTCGAACGCGCGGTCCGGCAGGGCGCGACGTTGGTCACCGGCGGACGGAGCATCGACCGGCCGGGCGCGTTCATGGAGCCGACCGTGCTCACCGGCGTCACCCCGGAGATGGACGCCTATCACGAGGAGATCTTCGGCCCCGTCGCGGTGGTCCACGGCTACGATTCGGTCGAGGAGGCGGTCCGCCTGGCCAACGACACCGAGTTCGGGCTCTCCGGCTCGGTGTGGGGGACCGACACCGACCGCGCCTCCGAGGTCGCCGCTCGGCTGGAGGTGGGCATGGCCTACGTCAACGAGCACGGCACCACGAGGGCCGGGTTGCCGTTCGGCGGCGTCAAGCGCTCGGGCTACGGCCGGGAACTCGGGCGCTGGGGACTGACGGAGTTCGCCAACGTGCGCCTACAGCGGGTGCACTGAACCCGGCCCAGCCGGGCCGGGCCCCTAGTAGGTGGCCGCGAAGGCCTGCGCGAGCCGAGAGATCTTCTGGGCACGGGCGAGCCGGGGGAGGTCGGACCCGTCGCGGCAGCGCTCCCCTCCGGGGCCCAGCTCCTCGATCACGGACTCGGCCCAGGAGACGTCGGCCGCGGACGGGGCCAGGACCTCGTTGATGTACGGGGCCTGGTCCACCCGCAGGCAGAGCTTGCCGGTCATGCCCATCTCCACCGCGTGCTCGGCGGCGTCCATGAGGATCTGCGTGTCGTTGGAGATGGTCGGGCCGTCGATCGGCGGCGCGACGCGGGCGATGCGGCTGGCCACCACGAACTGCGAGCGGGTGTAGGCCAGCGCGATCTGGGAGGAGCCGATGCCGGTGTCCCGGCGGAAGTCACCGACGCCGAACGCCAGGCGCACGACCTGCTCGGACTTGGCGATCTCGGCGGCCTGCGCGAGGCCGTCCGCGGACTCGACCAGCGCGACGATCGGGGTTCCCTCCGCCAGCCGCGAGGCGGTGAGCGCCACATGCTCGGGGTTCTCGGTCTTGGCCAGCATCACGCCGTCCAGCCCGGGGCAGTGCCCGAGTGCCATGAGGTCCTTCTCCCACTCGGGGGAGCGGACGTCGTTGATCCGGAGCCACGCGTGGTTCCCGGCCTCGAGCCACTGCCGCACCTCGCGGCGTGCCCGTTCCTTCTCCGACTGCCGGCAGCCGTCCTCGACGTCCAGCAGCACGACGTCCATCTCCGAGTTCACCGCGTCGTCGAAACGCTCCGACTTGTCCGCGGGCAGGAGCAGCCACGAACGGGCGATGGTCGGCGGGATGGTCGACATGGGGCTCATGGGTGGCGGTCATCCTTTGTTCACGAGGCGGCGCAGGTCGTCTGGCAACCTCCCCACGATACGCCGGGGGAACGGAGCGGTCCCAAACAGGAACCGGTTGCCGTCACGCGGGTGAGGTGGCCAGCTGGATGAGGTTGCCGCAGGTGTCGTCGACCACCATCGCCCACACCGGGCCGGCCTCGGTGGGTGGCTGCACGATCCGCGCGCCCCGGGACTCGAGCTCGGCATGCGCGCGGTGGATATCGTGGACCTCGAACTGGGCGGCGGGGATCCCGTCGGCGTGCAGGGCCTCGGCGTAGGCCCGGGCCGCGGGGTGTTGGTCCGGCTCCAGCAGGAGCTGCGTCCCGTCGGGGTCATCGGGACCGACCACGGTGAGCCACCGGAACTCCCCGGCCGGCACGTCGTGTTTGAGGGCGAAGCCCAGGACGTCCGTGTAGAAGGTCAGCGCACGCGTCTGGTCGTCCACGTGCACGGAGGTCATGCTGATGCGGGGCATGCCCCCGAGGATATGCTCCGCGCATGCGCACCGTCCTCGTCGTCGGCATCGGCACCGGCGACCCACGACATCTGACCCTCGCCGCGGTGGACGCCCTCCGACGCACCGACGCCGTCCTCTACCTGGACAAGGGGGAGGCGACCGGGGACATGCGGGAGCTGCGCCGCCGGATCGTGGCCGAGCACCGCGCGGTGCCGCCGCGCGAGGTGGTGGTGCCCGACCCGACGCGGGACCCCGAGGTCGCCGCCGTCGACTACGACCGCGCGGTGTCAGACTGGCACGCCGAACGGGCCCGGAGGGTGGTCACGGCGCTCGATTCCCTCGACGACGACGAGGTGGCGGCGTTCCTCGTGTGGGGCGACCCCTCGCTCTACGACTCGACGCTCCGGATCCTCGAGCGGGCCCGCGACGCCGGCGCGGAGTTCTCCGTGGAGGTGGTCCCCGGGATCACGGCGCCGGCGGCGCTCACGGCGGCGTTCGGCATCTGCGTCAACAGAGTCGGCGAGCCGGTGCACATCACGACCGGCAGACGCCTGGCCTCCACGGCCCCGGAGGCGCTGCGCAACGTCGTCGTCATGCTGGACGCCCACTGTGCGTTCCGCACCGTCGCGGGCCCCGAGACCCACATCTGGTGGGGCGCCTATCTGGGCGCGCCCGAGCAGATCCTCATCTCCGGCCCGGCCCTCGAGGTGGCTGACGAGATCGTCCGCGTCCGCGCCGAGGCGAGGGAGCGGCACGGCTGGATCATGGACACCTACCTCCTCAGAAGCTGACAGTGGCTGTCCGCTGCGGCTGCGGCGGATGTTGACTCGGCGGGAGCGAGGCGGCACGCTTTCCGGGTGGGTAACAGTAGACGCTCGGGCGCACCGGCCATCGAGGCCGAGAATCTGGTCAAGACGTTCGGCGATTTCACCGCGGTCGACGACATCTCCTTCACCGTCCCGACCGGCACGGTGCTCGGCCTGCTGGGGCCCAACGGCGCCGGCAAGACCACGGTCGTGCGGATGATGACCACCCTGAGCCCGCCCACCTCCGGAACGGCACGGGTCGCCGGCCACGACGTGCTGCGCGAGCCCGCCGCGGTGCGCCGCTCGATGGGGCTGACGGCCCAGTCGGCCACCGTCGACGAGCTGCTCACGGGCCGCGAGAACCTGCGCCTCATCGGCGATCTGTACGGGCTGCCCGCCAAGCAGGTGCGCGCCCGCGCGGACGAACTGCTGGAGAAGTTCTCGCTCGCGGACGCCGCCACCCGCCCCGCCAAGACGTACTCGGGCGGCATGCGTCGCCGACTCGACCTGGCGGCCAGTCTGGTCGCCGCGCCGCCCGTGCTGTTCCTCGACGAGCCCACCACCGGACTGGACCCGCGCTCCCGCAACGAGCTCTGGGACGTGCTGCGGGACCTGGTCCGCGACGGCACCACACTGCTGCTCACCACGCAGTACCTCGAGGAGGCGGACCAGTTGGCCGATCGGGTGATCGTGATCGACCACGGCGGGGTCATCGCCGACGGCACCCCGCTCGAGCTCAAGGACCGCTCCGGGGCGGCGAGCCTCGTCGTCACCGTCTCCCGCCCCGAGGACGTCGACCGGGCCGTCGACATCCTCGCCGCCCGGATCGCGGACCTCCACTTGGACCGCGACGCCCGGCGGATCACCGCACCGTCCGAGGGGGTCTCGGCGCTGGCCGGGATCGCCGCCGCGTTCACCGAGGCCGGCATCGAGCTCGACGACATCGGACTCCAACGTCCGAGCCTCGACGACGTGTTCCTGTCCCTCACCGGCCGCAGGGCGGAGCACTCCGGGGATCCGGACGACGAGACGACCACAGAGGAGCCCCAGGGATGAGCACCGCCGCAGGCAAGACCCCCGTGGAGGCCACTCACGAGCGTTTCGAGGTCCCGGAGCGACCGGACGGACCGTCGTTCGGCCGACAGATCTCTGCGCTGGTGCGCCGCAACCTCTTCCACATCCGGCGCCAGCCCGAGAACCTCGCCGACGTCACCATCCAGCCGGTAATGTTCGTCCTGCTCTTCGCCTTTGTCTTCGGCGGCGCCATCGCCGTGGCCGGCGAGGTCGACTACCGCGAGTGGCTGCTGCCGGGGATCATGGCGCAGACCATGGCGTTCTCGTCGTTCGTCGTGGCCTCGGGGCTGTGCAACGACCTCAACAAGGGGATC
Source organism: Candidatus Dietzia intestinipullorum (assembly GCA_019119635.1). Taxonomy (GTDB): domain Bacteria; phylum Actinomycetota; class Actinomycetes; order Mycobacteriales; family Mycobacteriaceae; genus Dietzia; species Dietzia intestinipullorum. The sequence continues at coordinate 14,617 of DWWP01000050.1, read as the reverse complement.
ATCGACCGCTTCCGGACCCTGCCCATCCGGCGCTCGTCGATCCTCATCGCGCGCAGCGCCTCCAGCATCATCCACTCCTCGATCGGCGTGGTGGTGATGTCGCTGACGGGACTCATCGTGGGCTGGCGGATCCACTCCGGCGTCATCGACGCGCTGCTCGGGTACCTGGTGTTGTTGGGCTTCGGGTTCGTCATGATCTGGATCGGCATCGTCGTCGGGTCCCGGCTCAAGACCATCGAGGCTGTCAACGGCGTCATGTTCACCACGACCTTCCCGATCACGTTCGTGGCTAACACGTTCGCGCCGCCGGAGTCGATGCCGGAGTGGCTCCGGGCGATCGCGGAGTGGAACCCCCTGTCCTCGGTCGTCCAGGCGATGCGGCAACTGTGGGGCAACGCGCCGGCCGTGGGCGACGACGCCGCGTTCCCGCTGCAGCACCCGGTGATCGCCTCGCTGCTGTGGATCGTCGGACTGACGCTGGTGATCGCCCCGATCGCGATCAAGGCCTTCGACGCCCGGACCCGGGACTGACGATGGCGGAGCGGGACCCCGCGCCGGAGTCGGTGTTCGATCGGCTGACGGACACGCTCGACCCGCCCCTGTTGGTGGTGACCGCCGCCGACGGGGCCGAGCGTGCCGGCTGCGTGGTGGGCTTCCACTCGCAGTGTTCGCTCGAGCCACTGCGGTACGCACTCTGGCTGTCCACGGTGAACCGGACCTACCGCGTCGCGCTGCGGTCGGACTACCTCGGGATCCACCTGTTGGGCGTCGACGACGACGGACTGGGGCGGTGGTTCGGCGGGCACACCGGCGACGAGGAGGACAGCTTCGCCGGGATCGGGGTGGACCCCGGCCCGGGCGGGGTGCCCCTGGTGCGTGGCGTTCCCGGCCGGTTCTCGGCCAGGCGGGTGGCGCTGCTCGAGGCGGACGGGGATCACGCCTGCTTCGTGGTGGAGGCCGGCCCGGACAGCATCGGCGACATCGCCGGCTCCGGCCCGCTGCTGCGCGTCTCGGACCTGTCGGGGATCGAGCCCGGGCACGAGTGAGGAGTCAGTCCACGGACTGTTCCGGTCGGGCGACCTCGGCGAGCTCGCGGAGCGCCTCGAGGTGCCCGTCGAAGGCGCGCCGACCCGCGCCGGTCAGCGACAGCCACGTCCTGGCTCTTCCGGACTCGCCCCGGGCCTTGGTCGTCTGCGCGTACCCGGCGTCCACGAGGACCTTGAGCTGCTTGGACAGGACCGAGTCGGCCACCCCGAGCTCGTCCCGCACCGTGCCGAACTCCATGGAGTCGACGGGGGAGAGCAGGGCGCAGATCCGGATCCGGTGGGGGGCGTGGACGATCTCGTCGAACACCGCGGCTGGTCTTCCGGCCACGGCTACCTGCTCTCCGTGTGCGCCACCCGACCCGCGCGGATCTCCTCGCGCATCGCCGCGTCGATCCGCCGACCCAGCACGATGGTCGCGACGAACGCCGTCCCGGTGAACACCGCGGCGAGCCAGAGGGGCAGTGCGCGGTCGGTGAACGCGGGCAGGAGCGGGACCGCCACCACCACGGCCACCACGACGGCGTAGGCGAGCCACCAGCGGCGGGAGACGGGGCCGAGATGGCGCATGTCCACCCAGAGACCGGTGAGTCGTTGGTAGGCGCTCACGAGCAGCCCCATCCCCGCGGCGCTGGCCACGGCCACGACGATCTTCACCAGGTTGGACAGGTGGAGAGCGTTGACCAGCACGATCGCCGCGATGAGCGCGCCGAGGATCGGGTGGTACCACCACGGCGTCACCAGTCGGTCGGCGACCGACCCCCGGGAGGCGGCGACGTCGGCCAGGGCGTCGCGCGGGTCATAGGCCGGCCGCCGGCCGGTGGGGCCGGGGGCCGGCTGGGGGTTGTGGTCGCTGGTCATCGGAGCACCTACTGCCATCGCTGGAACTTTCCGTCATGGAAAACAATAGCGATACCTTTCCGTTTCCGCAACGGAAAGCCGGGCGACTCCTGCCGTCAGCGCTTCTTCTTTGGGGAGACGCGGATGGTGATGCTCCCGGTGACCGGCTCGACGCCCGCGCTGTCGACGAAGCGCAGCGGCACCGGGATGTCCACCCCGGAGGTGATCGCGTCGAAGTCGGGCAGCTCGGTCCACTGCGCCGTGACCGTCATGCCGCCGGTCGACTTGGCGGGGTAGCGCACGTCCATGCCCACGGGGATCCAGCGGTGGCTGGTGGGCACGGTGGCCTCGGCGAGCATGCCCATGGCCATCTCGGCGAGGTTGCACGCGGCGATCACGTGGAACGTGCCGATGTGGTTGCGGTTGCCCCACCACGCGGGCCCGGTCACCACGCAGCGGCCCGGTTCGAGCTCGACGACGTGGGGCAGGGCGGTGCGGAAGTACGGGGCCTTCAGGCTCACGGCCGCGGAGAACAGGCGCGAGCCGAGCGGGAGGCGGGTCGCCTTCTGCCAGAGCTTGTAGGTCGAGGTGGCGGCGGCGGGTGCGGTATCGGTCATGCCCGAGATGTTACTCGCCGGTAGGCGGCGGCCGGTCACGCGAGGATCTGTGTGCCCTCGCGCAGCAGCGCGTGCAGCCGGGGCTGGTCGGCGTCCGGCTCCGCGACCCAGAGGCGATAGGCCGACAGTGCGATGCCGAGCGCCGCGTGCGCGACCGCGGCGGGCAGCAGGCCCTCCTCGGACTCGCCGGAGCGGGCCGCGACGAACTCGGCGACGGCGGAGCTCCAGTCCGCGTACATCAGGGTGGAGTGGGCCCTGAGCTCGTCGACGCTCAGCAGTAGGCGCATCCGCCGACGGTGCACCTCGGTCTCGGAATCGGGGAAGGTGTTGAACGCGACCAGGGCGTCGGCGAGGGCCTCCCGCAGCGGGGTTTCCGCCGGGATGTCCGCGAGGCGCCGCCGCATTCCGTCGATCTGCACGTCGAACTCGCCCCACGCGATCGCGGCCTTGCCGGGGAAGTAGCGGAAGAGCGTGCGGCGGGAGATGTCGGCGGCCTCGGCGATCTGGTCGACGCTCGTCGCCTCGTAGCCGTTGCGCGCGAAGAGGTCGAGGGCCACGCCCACGATCGTCGCGTGCGTCGTGGAGGGGCGACGCCCCGGGACCCGCCCCTCGGCCGTCTCCACGATTCCCATGACACCGAGCGTAGAGCACGGGGCCATTGCTATTGGCACCAAGTGCCAATATGATGTGGGTCTCACCGGACGGTGGGACATCCAGGTGCGCTGACGAGAGGAATCGCCATGGAGAACACGCAGGACACCGACGTCGTGCTGGAGGAGGCCCTCATCGAGGAGGTCTCGATCGACGGAATGTGCGGGGTCTACTGAGAATGGGTTCCGCAGCAGCGCCGGCCGGCGCCGAGCAGAGTGCCGCCCCGGCGGAATTCGACCTCGACGCCGGCTGGCGTCTGCACCCTTCGGTGGCGCTTCGCCCCGAGCCGTTCGGGGCCCTGCTCTACCACTTCCACACGCGAAAGCTCAGCTTTCTCAAGTCGCCGACCATCGTCGAGGTGGTCCGCTCCCTCGCGGACCACGCCACCGCCAGAGAAGCCTGCGCCGCCGTCGGGGTGTCCATCGAGGACCCGGCCACGGCGCGCCTGTACCTGCATGCGCTCGGCGCGCTCGCCGCGTCGCGCATGATCGAGGAGACCCCATGACCAGCACGCTGTCCGCGCCCTCCAGCCCCGCCCCGGTCGGGCGCCTCGTCGACCAGTTCGAGCGCGGCCTGGACGCCCCCATCTGCCTGACGTGGGAGCTCACCTACGCCTGCAACCTCGCCTGTGTGCACTGCCTGAGCTCCTCCGGGAGACGCGATCCCCGCGAGTTGAGCACGGAGCAGTGCAAGGCGATCATCGACGAACTGCAGAAGATGCAGGTCTTCTACGTCAACATCGGCGGCGGCGAGCCCACCGTCCGTCCCGATTTCTGGGAGCTCGTCGACTACGCGACGAGCCACCAGGTGGGGGTCAAGTTCTCCACCAACGGCGTCCGGCTCGACGAGGAGGTGGCGCAGCGGCTGGCCGCGAGCGACTACGTGGACGTCCAGATCTCGCTCGACGGCGCTACGGCCGACGTCAACGACGCGGTCCGCGGGCCGGGGTCGTTCGACATGGCGGTGCGCGCGCTGGAGAACCTCCAGAACGCGGGCTTCACCGACGCCAAGATCTCCGTGGTGATGACGCGCGAGAACATCTCGCAGCTCGACGAGTTCAAGGCGCTGGCGGACCGCTATGACGCCACCCTGCGCATCACGAGGCTCCGCCCGTCCGGCCGAGGCGCCGACGTGTGGGACGACCTGCACCCGCTGCCGGAGCAGCAGCGCGACCTGTACGACTGGCTGGTCGCACACGGCTCCGACGTCCTCACCGGCGACAGTTTCTTCCACCTCTCCGCCTTCGACCAGGGGCAGGGCTCGCTTCCGGGCCTCAACCTCTGTGGTGCCGGGCGGGTGGTCTGCCTGATCGACCCGATCGGCGACGTCTACGCGTGCCCGTTCGCGATCCACGAGGAGTTCCTCGCCGGGAACGTCGAGGCCGACGGCGGCTTCGAGACTGTGTGGCAGACCTCCGAGTTGTTCCGTGAGCTGCGGGAACCCCAGTCCGCCGGCGCCTGCGCGTCGTGCGACTTCTACGACAGCTGCCGCGGCGGCTGCATGGCGGCCAAGTTCTTCACCGGACTGCCGATGGACGGACCGGACCCCGAGTGTGTCCGCGGTTTCGGTGAGGGGCTGCTCGCTGCGGAGCGGAACATCCCCGCGCCGTCCCAGGACCACACCCGCCCCATGGGGCTCGCGGCGCGCAAGCAGCCGACCGGCCCGGTGCCGCTCACACTCGTCACCACCCCGCCGCGCAGGCCCACCAGCCTGTGCGACGAGTCGCCCATCTAGCCCGGCTCCGCCCGCCGAGCCCCCACACGATCCCCACCACGAGGAGACGCCTGTGTCACGCCTGTCCACGATCGCCGAGGCCAATCCCTGGCGGCAGAACCCCTGGTTCGAGTCCGTCGCGGAGGCGCGGCGACGCGCCAGGAAGAAGCTGCCCAAGAGCGTCTACATGGCGCTGGTCGGCGGGAGCGAGGCCGGCATCACGCTCGACGACAACCAGGACGCCTACAACGAGCTGGCACCCAAGCCGCACGTGATCGGCGCCAAGCCGGAGCGGTCGCTCGAGACCACCGTGATGGGGCAGCCGATCAGCATGCCCGTCATGATCTCGCCGACCGGGGTCCAGGCCGTGACCCCCGACGGGGAGGTCGACGTCGCCCGCGCCGCCGCCGCGCGGGGCACCGCGATGGGACTGAGCTCATTCGCCTCCAAGCCCATCGAGGAGGTCGTCGCGGCCAACCCGCAGACCTTCTTCCAGGTGTATTGGCTCGGAGGCAAGGAGAAGGTGCTCGAACGACTCGAGCGGGCCAAGAGCGCGGGCGCCTCCGGCGTCATCCTCACCACCGACTGGTCGTTCTCGATGGGGCGGGACTGGGGCAGCCCGGCGATCCCCGAGAAGCTCGACTTCAAGGCGATGGTCACGCTCGCCCCGCAGCTGGCCGTCCGCCCACGGTGGACGATGGAGTGGGCCAGGGGTGTGCTCGAGACCGGCGAGTTCCCGGACCTGTCCACGCCGAACCTCGTCGCGGAGGGCGAGCAGGGCCCGACGTTCTTCGGGGCCTACGGGGAGTGGATGGGCACGCCCCCGCCGACCTGGGAGGACATCGCCTGGGTGGTGGAGAACTACGACGGGCCGGTGATGCTCAAGGGCATCACCCGTGTGGACGACGCCAAGCGCGCGGCGGACGCCGGGGTCACCGCGATCTCGGTGTCCAACCACGGCGGCAACAACCTCGACGCCACCCCGGCCACCATTCGTTGCCTCCCCCCGATCGCCGAGGCGGTCGGAGACAGGGTGGAGGTGCTGCTCGACGGTGGCGTCCGTCGTGGCTCCGACGTCGCCAAGGCGCTCGCCCTGGGCGCGCGCGCCGTCATGCTCGGACGCGCATACCTGTGGGGCCTGGGCGCGAACGGTCAGGCCGGCGTGGAGAACGTCCTCGACATCATGCGGTCCGGGCTGGACTCGAGCCTGATCGGCCTCGGCAAGTCCTCGATCGACGAGTTGAAACCGGACGATTACCACATCCCCGAAGGGTTCATCCGCCGCCTCGGCGAGTGACTCGCCGGTTCCCCACCACTACATCACTAGAGAAGAGAGTTCCTCCGACATGGGAGATTTCGACGGCCAGGTCGTCTACATCACGGGCGTCGCGCGCGGCCAGGGCCGCAAGCACGCGATCCGGTTCGCCCGCGAGGGCGCCAAGATCATCGGCATGGACCTGTGCGCCGCGCCGTCGGAGTACGTGAGGTACCCGACCGCGACCGAGGAAGACCTCGCCGCGACCATCGAGAAGGTCGAGGCCGAGGGCGGGGAGATCCTCGCCGAGGTCGGCGACGTCCGTGACCTGGCGTTCCAGCAGGACCTGGTCACGCGCGGCGTGGAGCGGTTCGGGGGACGCCTCGACGTGGTGATCGCCAACGCCGGCATCTGCAACTGGGGCCGGGTCTGGGAGATCGACGAGCAGCAGTGGCAGGACACGCTCGACATCAACCTCACCGGCTACTGGAAGACCCTCAAGGCCACGATCCCGCACATGCTCGAGGCGGACAACGGTGGCTCGATCATCCTGGTGAGCTCGGTGGCCGGACTCAAGGCCATGCCGGTGCAGTCGCCGTACTCGGCCTCCAAGCACGGCGTCGTGGGCCTGGCGCAGACCGCTGCCAAGGAGCTGGGCGAGCACCGGATCCGGGTCAACACCATCCACCCGTACGGCGTGCTCACGCCGATGGGTGGCGAGGACCCGGGCGCACACGACGTCTTCGAGAACATGCCCCAGTTCCTGCCGCACTTCACGCCGATCCTCGGCATGGGGATGGCCAAGACCGACGACATCACGGACTCGGTCATGTTCCTCGCCTCGGAGGCCTCACGGACGATCACGGCGTCGACCTTCACCGTCGACATGGGCGCCATCAAGGTCTGAGCGCAATGGAGGACGCCCCGGTGCTGGCGGTGCTCCCGCTCGGAGCCACCGAGCAGCACGGGGCGCACCTGCCCACCGAGACTGACACCCTGCTGGCGGCGGCCACCGCGCGGGCGGTCGCCGGTCGGGGGCCGACCGTACTCCCGGCGCTGGCGTACGGCGCGAGCGGTGAGCACCAGTCGTTCCCCGGGACCGTGTCGATCGGGACGGAGGCCCTGGCCACCGCCGTGGTCGAACTCGGACGCTCGGTATCGACGTGGGCGGACCGTCTGGTGGTGATCAACGGGCACGGCGGCAACGTCGACGCACTACGACTGGCGATCCCGCGTCTGCGCCGCGAAGGCCGCGACGCGGCTTGGCTGTCCTGCCGCACCGCGGAGGATCCCTCGGACACCCACGCGGGCCATGCCGAGACCTCGCTCATGCTGCACCTGTATCCCGAGCGCGTGCGTCCCGAGCTCGCGGTACCCGGCTGCACCCGCCCCCTGCCGGAGCTCCTGCCCGCGCTCCGCGAGGGCGGGGTGGCGGCGGTCAGCCCCGGCGGGATCCTCGGCGACCCCACCACCGCTACCGAGGCAGAGGGACGCAGGCTCTGGGAGGCGTTGCTGGCGGACGCCGACGAGCGCCTTGACAGATGGTCCCCGGGCGAGAGGGACGGGATGCTGCGATGAGCCCGACCCGCGTGGTCCTCGACCCCGGCACCCGGATCCTGCGCGCCGGGGGCACCCTCCGGGTGCTGGGAGGTGACCCGGTCAGCCTGATCACCCCGGTGCCCGCGGCGGCCGCACTGCTCGACGGGGCGGTGATCCGTGCCGACCGGCCCGGCTCCGCCGCGTTGGCCAGAGCCCTCACCGACCGGGGGATGGCGCATCCGGACGTCACGCGCCCCCGACCGCTCCGACCTCTCGAGCACGTGAGCGTGGTCGTCCCGGTCCGCGACGACGCCGCGGGCGTGGACGCACTCCTCCGCGGGCTGCGGCCGGAACTGGCACGCGGGCTGCAGGTCGTCGTCGTCGACGACGGGTCCCGGACGCCGGTGGCCGAGACCGTCCGGGTGGCCGAGACCGTCCGGGGGCCCGCGGCCTCTGCGGCGTCCCCGGCGGCGTCGGTCCGGGTGGTGCGCCACGACCGCGCACGCGGTCCCGCCGCCGCCCGCAACACCGGCACCGCGGAGGCCGTGCGCGCCGGGGCCGACGTCGTCGTCTACCTGGACGCCGACGTGATCCCGCTGCCCGGGTGGCTGGACCTGCTGCTCACGCATCTGGACGACCCGGTGGTCGCGGCGGTGGCCCCGCGGATCGTCGCCGCCGACCCCGGCCGCTTCTGGATGCGCGGCTACGAGACCGCCTGCTCCGCGCTCGACATGGGGCCGGCTCCCGCGCGGGTGCGGCCGCGGACACGGGTGCCCTACGTGCCCAGCGCGGCGCTCGCCGTGCGCCCGGACCGGCTGCCCCCGGCGCCCGAGGGGGCCGGGGTGGGCCCGTTCGACGAGCGCATGCGCGTGGCCGAGGACGTGGACCTGTGCTGGCGCACCGACGCCGCGGGGGCGCGGATCCGCTATGAGCCCGCGTCCCGGATCGCCCACCGCCACCGCACCGGAGCGGCTCGTCTCCTGGCGCGTCGCGAGTTCTACGGTCGCGGAGCCGCCCTCCTCGCCGAGCGACACGGGGCCCACGTCGCCCCCGCGGTGGTGGCGCCGTGGTCGCTCGCGGCGACGGCGGGGGTGTGGAGTCTGACGCCGCTCGGGTTCGCGGTGGCGGCTGCGGCGACGGCGCGTGCCTGGTGGCGTACCCGTGCGCTCACCGGGGACGGTGCCTCGGCCGCGGTGCTGGTGGCGCGCGGTGTCGGGGGCTCGATACGTCAGGTCCCCGAGGCGCTGCTGCGCCCCTACTGGCCGGTCACGGCCGCGGTGCTGCTGGCGACGGCGTCCTCGCGCTCGCGTCTGGTCGGCGCCTTGCGTCGCAGGCTCGTGGTGGGCGCGCTCGCGGAGGGGCTGTGGCACTGGTGGTCCCATCGCGACCCGGGCCGGATGCCCGCGGACGAGCCCCTGGGCCACCTGGTGATCCACCGGCTCGACGACCTGGCCTACGGGCTCGGGGTGTGGCGGTCGGCGATCGCGGCCGGTTCGGCGGAGGCGCTGCGACCCGAGGTGGTCCGACGGGGGGTCGGATGAGTACGTGGCCGCCGGCCGGGGCGGACGTCGTGGTGGTGGGCGCCGGTCCCGCCGGCTGCGTGATGGCCCGTCGCCTGGCGGAGGCGGGAGCGGACGTACTCCTGCTCGAGGCGGGCGCCGAACTGGCGTCCCGGCGCGCGGGCCTTCTGAACGTGGGGCCGGAATCGCGGGTGGTGGCCCACCACGATGCCGAGCTCGGCGGCGTGCCGCTCGAACTGACCCGCGGCCGCACCCTCGGGGGTTCCGGCGCGGTCAACGGTGGCTACTGCTCACCCATGACACCCGCCGAACTGGCGGTGTGGGGGCCCGGGTGGCCGCGCCGCTACGCCGTCGGACTGGCCCGCGCCGCCGAGCGCCTCCGCCCCCGCGTCCCGCAGTCCGACCCGGTTGCCGCCCGTGTGGCCGCGGCGTTCCCGGGACGCCTCTCCGTGATCGCGCAGGCGCGCCGTGGCGAGCACCGCGTGACCGCCTTCGACGCGTGGAATCCCCCCGGCGCCGGCGCCCGCGTGGTCACCGGTGCCCCCGTGCGCGAGCTGCGGTGGGCGGGGGGACACGAGGGCGGCCGCTGTGACGGTGTCGTGTTGACCGAGGGCGTGGAAGTCCCCGCAGGGGCGGTCGTGCTCTGCGCGGGTGCCATCAGCACCGCCGCACTGCTGCTGGGCTCCGGGATCGGGCCCGGGACCGGCCATCCCGTGGGGACGGGAACGGAAGAGCACCCCGAAGTGCTCCTCGCGCTGGACGGCGACCCCTCCGCCGGGCAGTCGTTCCCTGGCGCGCTGCCGCCGCTGCTCTCCCGCGTCGCCCGCCTGGAGCTCGGGGACGCACGGGTCGAGGTGCGTCCGTACTCGGTGCCGCTGCACCGCGTCATCCCGGGACTGGACCCGCAACCTCACCGGATCGGGATCGCGCTCATGAACGCGGCGGGCCGGGGCGAGGTCAGACCGCAGCCTGACGGCGGTGTCCGGGTGGTGCTCGACGCCCGTCCCGACTCCCGCGACGCGGCGGCGCTCGACGAGGCTGCGGCACTGGTGGGGGAGCGACTGGGGCTGGACGCGTCCCCCGTCGTGTCCACGTCGCAGCACTTGTCCGGCTCGGCGCGGATCGGCGAGGTGGTGGATGACTCCGGCCGGGTACTCGGGGTCGGGGGCCTGCGGGTGGCGGACGCCTCCGTCTTTCCCACGCTGCCACTCCGGGGCCCCTACTACTCGGTGTTGGCGGTGGCCGAGGACCTCGCCGCGCGCATGGTCTCCGAGCAGGCGTGGTAGAACGAAACGAGAACACGTTCCACCGTGGTGGTGGAGACGGTCGGCGGGAGGCACCACATGACCAGCAGTGAGACGGAGGCCCGGGTCCCGGACACGTTCACCGTGGCGGGGAACGGGATCACCCTGGTGGGCGACGTGTGGGAACCGGACGGCGGGGACCCGGTGGACGAGATTCTCATGCTCCACGGCGGGGCGCAGACCCGGTTCTCCTGGAACCGCGCCGCCCGGCGGCTTTCCGGCGAGGGCTACCGCGTCACCACGATGGACGCGCGCGGCCACGGGGACAGCGAGTGGGACCCCGAGGGTGACTACGACATCCACCGGATGGCCGAGGACCTCGACGCCGTCATCGCCCAGCGGTTCGGCTCGCGTCGACCCGTGATCGTCGGGGCCTCGCTCGGCGGGCTCACGTCGATGCTCGCCCTGGGGACGGGCCGGGACGTGGCCCGGGCGCTCGTCCTCGTGGATGTGACGCCCAGGATCGAGGCGGCCGGTGTCGAGCGCATCGGAGAGTTCATGCGATCCGGCCTGGGCGGGTTCGAGAGCCTCGAGGAGGCGGCCGACGCGATCGCCGCGTACCAGCCGGGCAGGAAGCGTCCGGCCTCCGTCGAGGGCCTGCGGAAGAACCTGCGTCTCCGCGACGACGGGCGGTGGCACTGGCACTGGGACCCTCGGTTCGTGGGCGGCGCCTCGGGGGACAATGCCGAGATCGGCAACGAGTTCTTCGAGAGGTTGTTGCCGCGGATCGTCCAGCCCACCATGCTCATCCGTGGCTCGGTGTCCGACATCGTCAGTGACGAATCGGTGCGGCACCTGCTCGAGCACCTGCCCGATGCCCACGTCCACGAGGTCGCGGACGCCGGTCACATGGTCGCCGGAGACGACAACGCGGTGTTCCTCGACCAGCTCGAATGGTTCCTCGCCGAGGTGGTGGGGTCGCCGCCGCGGGCAGCGTGACGGCGGCAGTCGCCCGCAGGGGGGACGATCCGTAGTGTGGGGTGACGTTGAACCTAACCGGGGCAGCAGGCGCCTCGTCCCACTAGGAGGGCAAGTCATGGCAGTCGTCGACATCACCACCGCGGACTTCGAGAAGACCGTCACCGAGAACGAGATCGTGCTGGTGGACTTCTGGGCCGAGTGGTGTGGTCCCTGCAAGGCCTTCGGGCCGGTCTACGAGAAGGTCTCGGGCAAGAACCCGGAGATCACCTTCGCGAAGGTCGACACGGACGCCGAGCAGCAGCTCGGCGCGATGCTCCAGATCCAGTCCATCCCCACGCTCATGGCGTTCCGCGAGGGGATCGCGGTGTTCCGCCACTCGGGTGCGATCCCGGAGCAGGCGCTCGACGACCTGGTCACGCAGATCAAGGGTCTGGACATGGACGAGGTCCGCAAGGCCGTCGAGGAGGCCCAGGCGGAGCAGGACGCCGGTCAGGAGTAGGTCCGATCCGGCCGGGGACGGGGGCGTCCGGCCCGTGAGTCGGGCTCTCGCACCGGGAAAACTGCAACACGTTCCCTATACGCATGTATCGCATGACACAATGCGACTATCGTAATGAGAACACGTTTCAGTGCCGGGGGTCTCCCGGCGCACCCGGAGGGAGTCCTATGAAGACCACGGCCGCCGTCGCCCGCGAGCTGGGAGGAAAGTACGAGCTCATGGACTGCGAGCTCGACGGACCCAACTACGGCGAGGTGCTCGTCAAGTGGAAGGTCGCGGGCCTGTGCCACTCGGACCTGCACATCACGAGCGGGGACCTTCCCGGACGACTGCCGATCGTCGGCGGGCACGAGGGCGCGGGTGTCGTCGAGGCCGTCGGTGACGGGGTCACGCACGTGGCGCCCGGGGACCACGTCGTGGGGTCGTTCATCCCCGCCTGTGGCAAGTGCTCCTCCTGCGCGCGTGGCATGTCCAACCTCTGCGACGGCGGGCTCAACGGCACGATCGGCGAGATGGCCGACGGCCGGTACCCGTTCACCATGCCCTCCGGTGAGACCGCCGGCGCCATGTGCACGCTGGGCACGTTCTCGCAGTACACCGTGGCCAATATGAACTCGGTGGTCAAGATCCAGGACTGGATCCCGTTCGAGGTCGCAGCGCTCGTGGGCTGCGGCGTCACCACCGGGTGGGGCTCGTCCGTCTACTCCGCGGAGGTCAAGGCCGGCGACACCGTCGTCGTCTTCGGCATCGGCGGGATCGGCATCAACGCGATCCAGGGCGCCAAGCACGCCGGCGCCCGGTTCATCCTCGCGATCGACACCGACGAGTCCAAGAAGGAGAAGGCGCTGGAGTTCGGCGCGACCCACTTCTACTCGGACGTCGAGGAGGCCAAGGCCGAGCTCCCAGGGATGACCTGGGGCGGGATGGCCGAGAAGGCCATCATCACGATCGGCGTGGCCGATGCCAAGGTCACTGCGGACGCGGTGGACATGGTGGGCAAGCGCGGCGTGGTGGTGCTCACCTCGATGGCCGGGCTCGAGAACCAGTCCATCCAGCTCACCGGCCTGTTCGTCTCCCAGTACGAGAAGGTCGTCAAGGGCTCGCTGTTCGGCTCGGCCAACGCGTTCCACGACATCCCCAACATCCTGCGACTGTGGGACGAGAAGCAGCTCAAGCTCGACGAGCTCATCACCCACCGGTTCACGCTCGATCAGGTCAACGAGGCCTACGAGCTGATGGCCCGCGGCGGCGACGGGATGGTGCGCGGCATCGTCGTGCACGAGGACTGACCCGAGCCGGGTGGTTCACACGCCCCCGCGGGTACGCTGGTCGCGACCGGTGGGCCCGCGGGGGTGACGCGTCCTCCGGCGGCATCGCACCGTGTCGCCGGCCCGCCCCCACTTCTGCTTCTCGAGGAGGCACGACGATGTCCGAGGTCGACCCCCGTCAGCAGGTCCTCAACCGACTGCGCCGGGCGCGCGGGCAGCTCTCCGCGGTGATCGACATGGTCGAGCAGGACAGGAACTGCAAGGACGTGGTCACCCAACTCGCCGCCGTGTCCAAGGCGCTGGACCGTGCGGGCTTCAAGATCATCAGCACCAATATCCGCGAGTGCGCCGCCCTCGACGGTGAGACCGGCGAGGACGGGCTCACCGTGGACGAGCTCGAGAAGCTGTTCTTGTCCCTCGCCTGACCTCGTACACGGGGACGTGGGAGACTCGTCCCATGGATGTCGCGATCGAGACCGTCACCTCGATGGCCTTCGACGAGGCGGTTCGGGCCACCCGGGAGGCCCTGGTGGAGAAGGGCTTCCGGATCCTCCACGAGTTCGACCTCGACGAGGTGCTCGGCCCGCGCGGAGGCGCCGCCGCCGAGCGGGCCCACGTGCTCGCGGCCTGCGACCCGGAGTTCGCCCGCCGGTCGTTCGAGGTGAACCGTGACGTCGCCCTCCTCCTGCCCCGGAACGTGGTGATCCGCGAGGTGGGCGGGGGCTGCGTGATCCAGACCCTGAACCCGGCCCTGATGGCACAGGCGATCTCGGGTGGCCTGCACGACCTCACCGACGACCTGACCGCCGACCTGGTGACGATCATGAAGGGACTCGGCCCCCGATGACGCAGGAGCCATACCACGACCCCCGCGCCATCGCCCAGCAGAAGCTCGAGGCGATGGTCGGCCGCGGGGAGCTGACGCTCTCCGAATTCTCGGACCGGGCCGCCAAGATCTGGGCGGCCACCTGCCCCGCCGAGCTCGAGGTCGCGCTGAGCGGGCTCCCGGAGGAGCGGACCCGACCGCCGGCCCAGGCGCCCGCCACCCGCCCGGGCAGCGCGATCACCGTCGACGAGAGCCAGAAGAAGACCTCGGTCTTCGACACCCTCAAGCGCGAGGGGCGGTGGACGCTGCCCGACGAGTACCGGCTCACCTCCTGGATGGGCGACATCTACCTCGACGCCCGCGAGGCGGTGGTCGACCGGCCGCGTACGCACGTCCAGCTCGACCTGTGGGCGGCCACGGCCAAGATCCTCCTGCCCCCGGGGGTGTCGGTGGCGGTGACGGGCAACCGCACCTGGTCCGACCTCAAGATCGACGAGGGTAAATACGAGATCCGCGGCGGCCCGCACCTGGATTTCGAGATCAACGGGTTCATGGCCACCGCCAAGATCAAGATCCTCGCGGCGGGGGAGCGCATCCCCAAGACCTGGAAGTGGTTCTAGC
>DWWP01000049.1 GCA_019119635.1 Candidatus Dietzia intestinipullorum | reverse complement strand
GTGGCGGCCGCGGTGGTGGTGCCGCTGTCGCGGATGTCCACCGACCTGGCGCTCGAGTTGATCGGCGTGCCGGACCCGGGCCTGCTCACCACGGCGGGGCTCCCCACACTCCGCGCGATCGGCGAGCTGCTGGCGGCGGTCGCGGTGGGCACGGCCCTGTTCGCCGCGTTCTTCACCCCACCGCAGTCGGACGGGACGCTCGACGTGGCGGGCTACCGGGCGCAGCAGATCTCCTCGTGGATCAACATCGCGTGGGCGGTCGCGGCAGCACTGCTCATCCCGCTCACGCTCTCGGACGTGGCGGGGATCCCCTTGTGGGACACGCTCGCGCCGGGCCAGTGGCTCGTGGCGATCGAGCAGGTCGACGTGGCCTCGTCGTGGCGTTGGGCGGCGATCATCGCCCTGATCGCCGGCGTCGGGCAGCGGCTCACGCTCACCTGGCGGTGGTCGGTGATCTGGCTCGCGGTCACGGTCCTGTCGCTGCTGCCCGTGGCGGCCACGGGCCACGCCTCCGGCAGCACGGCCCACGATCTGGCCACCAACTCGCTGATCATCCACCTGTTCGCGGCCGCGTTCTACGTGGGCGGGCTCGTGGCGGTCCTCGCGCACGCACTGCGCGGAGGCGGACGTGTGGCGCTGGCGCTGCGTCGCTACTCGGCGGTGGCGACGGTGGCGATCGCCGCGCTGGCGTTCTCGGGCCTGATCAACGGCATCGTGCGCCTGCACCCCTCGGACGTGTTCACCTCGACCTACGGCCTGCTGGTCGTGGGCAAGGCACTGTGCCTGGGACTGCTGGCGATGTTCGGCCTGGCCATGCGTCGCCGGATCATCGCCACGATCGAGACCCGCAACGCCAACGCCCCCGTCGACCGCAGCACCTTCCTCAAGATCGGCCTCGTGGAGACCATGGTCATGGCCGGGACGATCGGACTGTCCGTCTCGCTCGGGCGCACCCCGCCGCCGGTGCCGCGGTACGTGCCGACCCGCCAGGAGGCGCTCGTCGGCTTCGAGCTGCCCGGCCCGTTCGGCTTCGGGACCGTGTTCGGCACCTGGCGCTTCGACCTCGTGCTGGGACTGGCCTCGATCATCCTGCTGGGCCTGTACGTGTGGGGGCTGGTCCGCCTGCACCGGCGGGGTGTCCAGTGGCCGTTGGGGCGCACGGTCTCGTGGGTCCTGGGCTGCGTGATCCTCTTCCTCACCACCAGCTCGGGCATGGGGATGTACATGATGGCCGACTTCGCCAGCCACATGGTCGGGCACATGATCATCTCGATGCTCGTGCCGGTGCTGTTCGCGCTGGGCGGCCCGCTCACCCTGGCGCTGCGGGCGATCACCCCGGCGGGGCGTGGCAACCCGCCGGGCCCGCGCGAGTGGATCGTGGAGTTCATCAACAACCCGCTCTCGCGCCTGCTCACGCACCCGGTGTTCGCGTCGGTGCAGTTCGTGGCCGGCTTCTACATCATCTACTTCGGCGGCTTCTACTACTCGCTGGCCTCCGAGCACCTCGGCCACATGTTCATGAACGTGCACTTCCTCATCAGTGGCTACCTGTTCTACTGGGTGATCATCGGCGTGGACGCGGCGCCGCGGCAGTTCTCGCCGATGTACAAGCTCATGGTGCTGCTCGGCTCGCTGCCGTTCCACGCGTTCTTCGGGATCCTGCTCATGAACTACCCCACGGTCCTCGCCGAGGAGTGGTACGCGGGACTGGGCCTGCCGTGGATCCCGGACCTGCTGCAGAGCCAGCGGGTCGGCGGCGGCGTCGCATGGGCGGCGGGGGAGATCCCGCTGGTGATCGTCATGCTCGCCCTCGCGGTCCAGTGGTACCGGTCGGACATGCGGGACGCGCGGCGCGCGGAACGGCAGGCCGAGCGCGACGACGACGCCGAGCTCAGGGCCTACAACGAGATGCTGCAGGAGATGGCCCGGGCCGACCGCAGGTCTTAGCGCCGCCGGCGGCCCCGTCGTCGTCGACCGGTGTGTCCACACCCGTGGGCCTCTCCACAGGTGGGCCGTCGGGGGCCGCCGTGAGGCGGGGGGACGACGACGAGGTGCGGCACTGTCTGCCCTGAGGCCGACGCCCGGTCGGTCCGCGTGGCAGAAGGAGCCCAACCATGAACGAGACCACCGTCCGCGGCAACATCATCGGCGCCCCTACCTCCCGGCGGGTCGGCGACGACCCCGTGTTCTCCTTCCGGGTGGCCAGCAACACCCGCTACCAGGACAGGGAGAGCGGGGAATGGAAGAACGGCAGCACGCTGTACTTCACTGCCTCGTGCTGGGGCCGGCTCGCGGAGAAGGCCGGCGGGAGGCTGGTCAAGGGGGACGCCGTGATCCTGTCCGGTCGGCTGCTGACCAACGAGTACGAGCGCGACGGGGTCATGCGCCGGGACCTGGAGATGCGGGTGGCCGCACTCGGGCCGGACATGGCGCGGATGGACGTGACCGTGCGCCGGCCCAGGGCGGAGGAGCCGGCTCCGCCGCCCGCCGAGGTCGACGAGGACGCCGACCTCGTGGGCTCGACCGACGCCACGCCAGCGGGGGAGCCGGGGTCCGACGACGAGTCCGGTCCGGACACCACTCCCGCGGGGCTCGGCACCTTCGCGGGTGCCGGCCGCCCCTGACGCCGCGACCCCCGGACCCCGGTGCCCGCCACGGGCGCCGGGGCCGTGCGACGCCACGTAGCATGGGGATCGTGCCCGCGGTCGGGCCGCGGAGTAATTGACTATAGTCGCAGGTGAGAGGGCAGAAGTGGCAGAGTTCATCTACACAATGAAGAAGGTCCGCAAGGCGCACGGGGACAAGGTGATCCTCGATGACGTGACGATGTCCTTCTACCCGGGCGCCAAGATCGGCGTCGTGGGGCCCAACGGTGCGGGTAAGTCCTCGATCCTCAAGATCATGGCCGGTCTGGACCATCCCTCCAACGGTGAGGCGTTCCTCGACCCGGAGGCCAGCGTCGGGATCCTCATGCAGGAGCCGGAGCTCGACCAGTCCAAGACGGTCAAGGAGAACGTCGAGGACGGCCTCGGCGAGACCATGGTGCAGCTGCGCCGGTACAACGAGGTCGCCGAGGAGATGGCGACCGACTACACCGATGAGCTCATGGAGGAGATGGGGCGTCTCCAGGAGCAGCTCGACGCCGTGGACGCGTGGGACGTGGACTCGCAGATCGAGCAGGCGATGGACGCCCTGCGCTGCCCCCCGGGCGACTCGCCGGTCACCAACCTCTCCGGTGGCGAGATGCGCCGCGTCGCCCTGTGCAAACTGCTGCTGAGCCAGCCCGACCTGCTCCTGCTGGACGAGCCCACAAACCACCTCGACGCCGAGTCGGTGCTGTGGCTCGAGCAGCACCTGGCCGACTACCCGGGGGCCGTCCTGGCCGTCACACACGACCGCTACTTCCTCGACCACGTCGCGCAGTGGATCTGCGAGGTCGACCGCGGCCAGCTGCACCCGTACGAGGGCAACTACTCCACGTACCTGGAGAAGAAGGCCGAGCGCCTCGCGGTCCAGGGCAAGAAGGACCAAAAGCTGCAGAAGCGCCTCAAGGCCGAGCTCGAGTGGGTGCGCTCCGGCGCCAAGGCCCGCCAGTCCAAGTCCAAGGCCCGTCTGGCCAAGTACGAGGAGATGGCGGCCGAGGCCGAGAAGCACAAGAAGCTGGACTTCGAGGAGATCCAGATCCCCACTCCGCCGCGCCTGGGCAACGTGGTGGTCGAGGTGGACGACCTCGAGAAGGGCTTCGACGGCCGCGTCCTCATCAAGGATCTGTCGTTCACGCTGCCGCGTAACGGCATCGTCGGCGTGATCGGCCCCAACGGCGTCGGTAAGACCACGTTGTTCAAGACGATCGTGGGGCTCGAGGAGCCGGACGCCGGGACCGTCAAGGTCGGCGACACGGTCAAGCTCAGCTACGTGGACCAGAACCGCGCCAACATCGATCCCGAGCAGTCGGTGTGGGAGGTGGTCTCCGAGGGCAACGACTTCATCGAGGTCGGCCAGAACGAGATGCCCTCGCGCGCCTACGTGAGCGCGTTCGGCTTCAAGGGGCCCGACCAGCAGAAGAAAGCCGGCGTCCTGTCCGGTGGTGAGCGCAACCGTCTCAACCTGGCGCTCACCCTCAAGGTCGGCGGCAACCTGATCCTCCTGGACGAGCCGACGAACGACCTGGACACGGAGACGCTGGGCAGCCTCGAGAACGCGCTGGAGGACTTCCCGGGCTGCGCCGTGGTCATCTCGCACGACCGCTGGTTCCTCGACCGCACCTGTACCCACATCCTCGCGTGGGAGGGCAATGTCGCCGAGGGACAGTGGTACTGGTACGAGGGCAACTTCGAGGGCTACGAGGCCAACAAGGTCGAGCGGCTCGGGCCGGAGGCGGCCCGCCCGCACCGGGTCACGCACCGCAGGCTCACCAGGGACTGACCGGCGATGCCAGCTGTGGGGACTGCGGGACCGGGCGCGGTGCACCGCGTGCGTATCCCACTTCGGATCAGCGATTTCGTGGGATCGCACGTCAACAACGTCCGGTTCCAGGAGTTCTCCCAGGACGCACGGCTGCAGTGGTTCCGGGAGCGGTTCGACGTCCGGGGCTCGCGCGTGCCGATCGCGCTGGCCCGGTGGCTCGAGATCGATTTCCGCCGCGTCATCGGACGGGACGCCACCGAGGTCTGGGTGGACGTGGAGATCCTGCGCGTGGGGCGGACCTCGTACACCATGCGGACCTCGATCGGTTCGGAGGCAACAGGGGAGGCGCCGTGCGCGATCGTCGACACGGTGCTCGTGGTGACCGCGCCGGACGAGACCACCACACTCGAGATCGGACCCGCGGAGCGTGCGGCGCTCCTCGGGGGTACGGAGGGGATCACATGACCCGCACGTCGGAGGGGCTGGACGCCGAACCGTTCCGCTGCACCCTGCAGGTGCGGTGGGCGGACTTCGACCAGTTCGGCCACGTCAACAACGTCAAGTTCATCGAGTACGCCCAGGAGGCCCGGATCCTGTTCGTCCGGAGCCGCTTCAGCCCGTTCGGTCTGGGCAACCTCCCGCAGGTGGTCCGCCGTACCGAGATCGACCACCTGCGTCCGGTCCTGCGGGACTCCACCTCCGTGGACGTGGAGATCGCGGTCGAGCACGTGGGCACCACTTCGTACCAGATCCGGCAGACGATCCTCGACGCGGCGGGCGAGGTCTGCTGCATCCTGCGCGTGGTGCTGGTCGCCTACGACACGTCCACGTCGACGGCGGTGGAGATCCCGCAGGGCGTCCGCCACGTCCTCGAGGCCGCGCACCAGCACGCGGCCATCACCGGTCAGGACCCCCACGAGTGAGCGAGCAGTTGGTCTACGACGCCGGGGGCCCGCTCGGTGTCACGGGCGAGCCGGGCGGGCGCGTGTACACGGCGGCGATGCCGGTGCGCTGGTCCGATCAGGACCTCTACCACCACGTCAACCACGCGCGGATGATCACGCTGATCGAGGAGGCCCGCATCCCGTGGCTCTTCGAGGAGGGGCTGCCCACCGCGACCCTCGTCACCGGCGCGGTGATGACCGACCTGTCCGTGAAGTACCGGGGCCAGATCAAGCACGCCGACGGACCGATCCGGGTACGCATGTGGTGCGAGAAGGTCGGCGGAGCCCTGTTCGTGGCGCGCCACCAGGTGCGCGCCCGCACGACCGCCGATTCGGAGCCGGCGGCCGTGGACTGCACGGCCACCATCGCCGCGTTCGACCTCGCCACCCAGCGGCCGCGGCGCCTGACCCGCGAGGAGCGGGGCTACCTCCTCGAGTTCCGACACGAGGACCGGACGTGATCGGTGCCGCCGGGTCGGACGAGCTCATCGCGATACCGGACCCGGTCGACAGGGACGATCTGCGGACCCTACTGCGCGCACTCCTGCGGCTCGACGAGGCGACGGTGGTGCGGCTGACCGACGGCGGCGACGGCAGGATGCGGGCGTGGGCCCGGACCCCGTTCGGCGCCCTGGTGGTCCGCGGGCTCGGGGGGACCTGCCCGGGCGGCGACGTGGTCAGCGGTGCCGACCACCTCCTCACCGAACTCGACGTGCTCGCGCGCGGAGACCTGCAGGGGCGTATCGACCCCGGGATGCCGCTCACGTCCTCGTGGCAGGGGCTGTTGCCGCTGACGGACCGGTTCGACGTGGTGGAGGTGGTGCCGGCGCAGGTGCTGCTGGACCTCACCGAGGCGGGTCGCGAGACCGCCCGCGCCAACGCCGGCCCCGCCGGACTGCCACCGTCCCTGCTCGATCAGGAGACGCTGACCGTCGGCGCGGACGGCGAGGACCCCGTCGGCGTGGACATGCGCACCGTCTTCTCCGTGGTCATGTGCGGCTTCATCCCGGAACGCGGGGGCCGCGCCCCCGAGGGCGAGCCGGTGCAGGTGAGCACGCGCGGCTCGTGGATCCGGCTCGACGCCCGCTACGGGACCGCGTTCCGCCACGTCGACTCCCTCACGCTCGACCCGGTGCGGTGACGGCGGACCGCTTCACCGTCTCCTGGCCGGGGCGCGGTGAACCCGAGCCCCCGGGGCTCCACGGCCCGTCACCGACCATCGTGGAGTCCCTCGACGGCGGCGCCGTGCTCGTGGGTGACGGTGCCCGGGTGATCGAGGCCCGTGACGATCTCGCCGCGGCGGGGCTGGACCCGCTCGGCGCGGCTCAACTGGTGTACCTCGACCCGCCGTACAACCGCGGCGGGAGCTTCGACGGCTACCACGACAACATGCCGCGCCACGAGTGGCTCGGCTACATCGAACGCCGACTGCGCGTGGCGCGGGAGCTCCTGGCCGAGACCGGCACACTGTGGGTGCACCTCGACGACGCCGAGGCCCACCGCGTCCGGTGTCTGCTCGACGACGTCATGGGCGTCGACGCCTTCATCGCCGACCTCACGGTGGAATCCAACCCCAAGGGTCGGCAGCTCGACCGCTTCTTCGCCGGCTCCCACGACCGGCTCATGGTGTACGCCCGGAGCCCGGAGTCGGTGACCCTGGCGGGAGGCGTCGCGGCCGCCGTCGACCCGCGCGACTTCCCGCACACCGATCACGACGGCGTGGCCTACCGGCTCCTCCCGCTGCGCAACACCAACAAGCGGTTCAACCCGGCGACCGCGCCCACCATGACCTACCCGCTGTACGGGGACCCCGGCACGGGCGTGGTCTCGCTGGAGCCGGTGCCGGGCGCGGTCGAGATCCATCCGGTGTTCGGGGATCTCACCCCCGCCGTGTGGCGGTGGTCCCGCTCCCGCGCCCGCGACCGGGTCGACGAGCTGGTGTGCCGCACCGTGCGCGGGCGGTCCGGCCCTCGGGTCGACGTCTACCAGCGCGATCGCCACGAGGCGGGCCGCATCAAGAAGTTCCGGACCGTGTGGCTCTCCCGGGAGGTCGGCTCCACCGACACCGCGCGGGCCGAGCTGCGTGCCGCGGACGTCGGCGGTTTCCGCACCCCCAAACCGGAGGCGCTGCTGCGGCGGATCGTCGAGCTGGCGACCGGGCCCGGCGACCTCGTGGTGGACCTGTTCGCCGGGTCCGGGACCACGGCCGTGGCCGCCCGCCGGCTCGGCCGACGGTGGCTGGTGGTCGAGCGCAACCCCGACACCGTCCGCGAGGTACTGCTCCCGCGCCTGCGCGCTACCGGAGTTTGACGCTCCCGCCGTCCACCATGAGCGTCTGGCCCGTCATGTAGGAGGCGTCATCGGAGGCGAGGAACACGGCCACCCGGCCGATGTCGGCCTGCGGATCGCCGAACCGTCGCATCGGGGTGCCTGCGAGGAGGCGCTTCTCGATCCCCGGGTTCTCGTCGATGTACGACTGCACGCCCTCGGTCAGGGCGAGCGGGGAGATCACGTTGACGTTGACACCGTCGCGCGCCCACTCATTGGCGGCCACCCTGCTGATCGCCCGGATCGCCTCCTTGGCGGCCGCGTACGAGCCCTGGGTGGGGCTGCCCTCGATCCCGGCGCCGGAGGCGAAGTTGATCACCGAGCCGCCGTTCGCGGACAGCTGGGGGTGCGCGGCCGTCATGAGCCGGAAGGTGGGGTAGAAGCCGGTGTCGAAGGACAGGTCCAGCATCTCCTGCGTGGTCTCCAGCAGGGGCGCCTGCCGGGACGCGTGCGCGTTGTTGACCAGCACGTCGAGCCTGCCGAACTCCTCTACAGCAGTGTCGATGATGAGTCGGGCGTTGGATTGCACGGAGATGTCGGCGCGGAGGAACCGGACGCTCCCGCCCAGTTCATCGACGAGTGCGGCGCCGGCGGCGTCGTCGAGATCCACCGCGAGCACCGACGCGCCCTCGGCGACGAACGCCCGCGTGATACCCCGGCCGATCCCGCCGGCCCCGCCGGTGACGATCGCGGTCTTTCCTGACAGTCGCATGGTGACACCCTTCGCCTCGATCACTGGAGCCACACGGCCGTGTCCGGTGGCAGTCGCGTCCCGTCGAGCGGGCCCGAGGCGAGCACCACGTCGCCGTCCGGCACGGGCACCGCGTGACGGGATGTGTTGATCATGCACAGAACGCCGCCGTCTTCGCGGCAGAACAGTAGACACCCGTCAAATGTGTCGAGCCACGTCACGGCCGGCACCGTCGTGCCCGGCCACGAGTGCCGGATCCGGATCGCCTCCCGGTACAGCGACAGGGTGGAGTCGGGGTCGACGGACTGCTCCCGCGCGGTGAGCCGGCCCCACCCACGTGGCTGCGGCAGCCACGTGTCCTCGGCGGTCGTGAAGCCGTACGGGGGCGCCGAGCCCGCCCACGGCAGCGGCACGCGGCAGTGGTCGCGGCCGAGCTCGGCGTGGCCCGTGCGCTCCCAGGTGGGGTCGGTGAGCCGGTCGCGGGGGACCCGGAAGTCGCTCGGCAGGCCCAGCTCGGCGCCGTTGTAGACAAACGCGATCCCCGGCAGCGCCAGCTCGACCAGCAGCATCGCCCGTGCGCGCGCCGTGCCGATCGCGCCGTTGCCGTAGCGGGTCACCTCACGCACCACGTCGTGGTTCGACAGCGCCCAGGTGGGGGTGGAGTCCGCGATCCGCGACGCCTCCAGCGTCGACTCGACGGCGTCGCGGATCGCGGCCGCCTCGAACGGTGCCCCGGTGAGGGCGAAGTGGAACGCGAAGTGCAGCTCGTCCGGGCGGACGTACCGCGCGAACCGCTCGACCGGGCCCACCCACACCTCACCGAAGGTGGCCGCGCCCGGGTACTCGTCGACGACGCGGCGGATGCGGCGGTGGACGTCGTGGACCCCGGGCCGGTCCCAGCGGGCGTCGCGCTCGTCGACGACGAGTTGTGCGATCTCCACCCCCTCCGGCAGGTCCTCGAGCGTCTCCGGCTTGGCGAGGCCGTGGGCCACGTCGATCCGGAACCCGTCCACCCCCAGGTCCAGCCAGAAGCGCAGCGTGCGTTCGAGATCGTCGGCCACCTCACCGTTCGACCAGTTCAGGTCCGGCTGTTCTGGGGCGAAGAGGTGCAGGTACCACTGGCCGGCCGAGCCGTCGGGCTCGGTCACGCGCGTCCACGCGGGGCCACCGAACACCGAGGGCCAGTTGGTGGGTGGCGCGGAGCCGTCCGCGCCGCGACCGTCGCGGAAGATGTAGCGGGCGCGCTCCGGGCTGCCCGGCCCGGCGGCGAGCGCGGCGGCGAACCACGCGTGCTCGATGCTCGTGTGGTTGGGGACCAGGTCCATGATGAGGACCATGCCCGAGGCGTGCAGCCGCTCGACCAGGCGCCGGAGCGTGCCGACGTCACCGAACAGGGGGTCGACGTCCCGCGGGTCCGACACGTCGTAGCCGTGGTCGACGCCGGGGGAGCGCATGATCGGGGAGAGCCACACCCCGTCGACGCCCAGCCGCTCGAGGTGCCCGGCACGGTCGATCACGCCCTGCAGATCGCCGGTGCCGTCGCCGTCGGCATCGGCGAACGACCGGGGGTAGATCTGGTAGAGGACCATGTCCTCCCACCGCCGGCGCGCCGGGCCGGGGGCCCTCACACGGCGTCCGGGGTGTTGACCAACATCGCGGCCGCGCGGGTGAGGTAGTCGACCAGCGCCTCGCGGTGCGCGTCGTCGAGCGTCCCGGAGTCGATCGTGTCGACGGCCGCGAGCATGTTGCCCAGCCACGCGTCGTGGGCCGCCCGGTCGACCCGGTACGGCACGTGCCGCATGCGCAGACGGGGGTGTCCGCGCTGCTCTGAGTAGGTGGTGGGGCCGCCCCAGTACTGCTCGAGGAACATCCGCAGGCGGTCCTCCGCGGGTCCCAGGTCCTCCTCCGGGTACATGGGTCGCAACACCGGGTCCTCCGCGACCCGCAGGTAGAACTCGTGGACAATCTTCCGGAACGTCTCCGCGCCGCCGATCTCGTCATAAAACGTGCCGCTGCTCATGCCGTCCATTGTCCCGATCCCGGGGCTCACGCGCTCGCGGCGGTGCTAGCTTCAGCTCAGCCGGGGTGTCGAGGGGAGGGCGGGTGCGATGACCAGACGTCAGGGCGTCGTGACGGTCGCGGTACTGGCGGTCCTCGCCGTGGCACTCGTGGCGATGGTGGTCGCCCTGGTGCGAGCCGGCGCCGGCGGTGGCGCCGGAACCGTGGCGGGGGAGACGCACGACCCGGCGGCAGAGCCCGCCTCGTCACCGGCGGAGGATCCGGTGGGGCTGCTCGAATCCGCCGGCGTCAACGTGGTCGCCGGGCCGCCGCTCCCGGCCGCGCCCGAGGAGTGGGGCGACTACCGGCGGGTGGCGCAGTGGGCGAGGAGCGCGCACGTCGATGCCGACCCGGTGGACGCCTCCGGGCCCGAGGGATCGGCGTTCCCCGCGACGAGCAGCGACTGCGGGCAGAAGACGTACCTCGTGACGTTCCGGTCCGCGCCAGCGGGCGGGGCGGTGGAGGCGCAGCTCGTCGACGCGTCCGAGGCCGTACTCGCCTCCGAGGAGCACGACTCGGGGTGGACGCTCGGCACCAACTGCGCGACGCCGCGGTTCGCACCGTCGTCGTCAGGTGGCGCGGGGCCCGTCGGCGTCGACTACACCGTCACCGAGTACCGACGGGTGACGACACCGGAGGCGGACGAGGCGCCGGCGCCCTCGAGTGCGGCGGGGCCGACCTTTGTCGAGTGCCTGTTCGGCACGCCCGGCCCGGCCCGCTTCAGCGACGGGAGCATCAGGAACCACCGCCCGTGTACCCAGTCCCCGGAAGCCCAGCGCTCTCTCAAGGCCGAGCGGGTCTGTGGCGGGTTGTACGGCTGGCGGGAGGTCTCCGCGCAGGAGTACCGCGACCTGTGCGGGGGCACGCCGCCGACGGACGCGGGCCCGCCCGACCGCGAGCCGCCTGCCCGGCAGCCGTCCGACCGGCGACCCTCCGCGCCGGCTGCGGAGCCCCCCGCGCCGGAAACCGAGCCCGCGGGGCCCTCGACCACGCGCGCCTCGACCACGGCGCCGACGAGCGCCGCCCAGGCGACGACATCCGCTGCCGCGGCACCGGCGGCGGGCACCGGTACGCCGCGTTAGTGCACGAAGAGTTCACCGAGGGTGCATCATCGGTGCAGGCGAGGTTCATCGTCGGGTCCGGTCGCCTGTGCTGGACTGGGCCCCGGAATCATGAGGAGACCGGACATGGGCGCAGTGGTGCGCGAGAACTCGGAGTACCGACAACAGGGCTCACACGCCCCCGTCCTGCTCGAGCGCGCCCCGGGCCCTCCCGCCACCCTGTCCGCCGCGCCCAGGGTGCTGCTGCTCAACGCCAGTTTCGAGGCGCTCACGGCGCTGCCGGCACGACGCGCCGTGGTGATGCTCCTGTGCGGTAAGGCCGACGTGGTCCACGATCATCCCGACGACGTGGTGGTCCGCTCGGTGGGGACGGAGATCAGTGTGCCGTCGGTGATCATGCTCCGGGAGTACGTGCGCATCCCGTACCGGGCGCAGGTACCCATGACGCGTGCGGCGCTGATGCACCGGGACGCCCACTCGTGCGGCTATTGCGGGCGCCGCGCCACGACAATCGACCACGTGGTCCCTCGGAGCCGGGGCGGGGCGCACGGGTGGGAGAACTGCGTGGCCTCGTGCGCCCCGTGCAATCACCGCAAGGCGGACAAGCTGCTGTCCGAGCTGGGGTGGGAGCTGCGGGTCCCGCTGGTCGCGCCGCGGGGCAGGACGTGGCGGCTGATCTCCCAGCTGCGCGAGATCGGCCCCCACTGGGAGGACTACCTCTACCTCGACGCCGCCTGACCCGTCGCCGGCCCGGCGGGGCTCAGCCGGACTCGACCGTGTCGCGGGCCCGGGCGGCCAGCGCCCGGGTGAGGTCCGCGGTCTGCTCGGCGATGATCCGGCGCAGCGCGGACGGGTACGCGGTGTCCGCGGCCACGGCCTCGAACCGCTCCACGGTCTCCGGCTCGACCGACCACCTGGGGAACAGGCCCTCGGCGACGGTCTGCGCGAGATCGCCCGGACGGGACGCCCACAACGCGGTCACGGTGTCGAGGTAGCGCTCCTCCAGTCCGGTGAGCAGGTGCTCCTGCCCGGGCTGGACCAGCCCGGCGAGCGTGGCGCGGACGGCCGCGTTGCTCGGGGCGTCCTCACCGGTGGTGGTCAGTAGGGCCTCGGCCTGCTCCTTCGCCCCGGTCGTCGGCTTCGCGGCGCGGGCGGTCGCCGCCCGCCGTGCCCCGCCGGCGGTGTCGTCGTCGGCGAGCTCGGAGTCGATCCGGTTGTCGTCCTCGGCCCCGGCCGCCACCAGTGCGGTGAGGACGGTCCAGCGCAGGTCGGTGTCGACGGCGAGGCCGGGCAGGCCCGCATCGTCGGCGCCGGCCTCGAGGAGCATCTCGAGCGCCCGGCACTCGTCCGGGCCGACGGGGCAGGCGCACAGGGCGGTGAGGAAGGCCAGCTGGTGGTCCGAGCCCGCCTCGGCGGAACGCGCGGCGTCCAGCATCGCGGCGGCGAACGCGGGCCAGCCGGTGGAGGCCGCCCAGTCGGGATCGGCGTAGCGGGCCAGCGCGGTCTGCGCCTGACCGAGCACACGCTGCACCACGCCGATGTGTGCCTCGCGCGGCGCGGCACGGGCCACCACCTCGACAAAGCGGCGCGCGGGCAACCGGGCGTCGCGGGTCATCTCCCACAGCGCCGACCAGCACAGCGTGCGGGCGAGGGGGTCGGTGATCTCCTCGAGCGAGCCCAGTGCCGTCTCGAGCGACCGCTCGTCCAACCGCACGGAGCAGTATGTGAGGTCGTCGTCGTTCGGCAGGACCAGATCGGGGACGGGGGCGCCGGCGAGGTCGGCAACGTCGGTCCGCGCCCCGTCCACATCGAGCTCCGCGCGATGGGTGCGCACCACCGCACCGGAGGCATCACGGCTGTAGAGACCGACCGCCATCCGGTGCGTCCGGAGCTCGCCCGCGCCCGGGGCTGCGGGGCCCTGGACGAGGGTCAGCGCACCGATCGTCGAGGCGTCGTCCGCCGCGGGGGTGACCTCCGCGGAGACGGGGGTGATCCCCGTGGTGCGCAGCCACTGACCGGCCCAGTCGGACAGGTCCCGGCCGGAGGCCTTCTCCAGCGCGGACAGCAGGTCGTCGAACTCGGCGTTGCCGAAGGCGTGCTCCGCGAAGTAGGCGCGGACCCCGGACAGGAACGACTCCCGTCCCACGTAGGCGACGAGTTGCTTGAGCACGGAGGCGCCCTTGGCGTAGGTGATGCCGTCGAAGTTCGCCTCGACGGTCTCCAGGTCCGTCATGTCCGCGGCCACGGGATGCGTGGAGGGCAACTGGTCCTGGCGGTACGCCCACGACTTCTCCACGTTGGCGAAGGTCGTCCACGCGTCGGTGTACTCGGTGGCCTCGACCTGGGCCAGCACCGCCGCGAAGGTGGCAAAGGACTCGTTGAGCCACAGGTCGTCCCACCACCGCATGGTCACCAGGTTGCCGAACCACATGTGCGCCATCTCGTGCAGGATCGTGTCGTTGCGCCGCTCGTAGCGGTAGCCGGTCACCCGCGACCGGAAGACGTAGTCCTCGAGGAACGTCACCGCCCCCGAATGCTCCATCGCGCCCGCGTTGAACTCGGGGACAAAGATCTGGTCGTACTTGCCGAACGCGTACGGGCGCTCGAACTGGCGGTGGTAGAAGCCGAAGCCCTCCTTGGTCTCGGCGAACAGCCGGTCCGCGTCGAGGTGCTCGGCGAGCGACGACCGGCACAGCAGGCGTAGAGGAATGGTCCCGTACTCGTCGGTGTAGCTGTCCTCGACGGCGTGGTACGGGCCGGCGATCAGGGCCACGAGGTACGTGGACATGATCTCGGTGGTCTCGAAACGGTGGACCGTGGCGCCGCTGTCGGCCGGCGACTCCTGCGCCGGCGTGTTGGTCACCACCACCCAGTGCGACGGGGCCGTGACCGTGAACGTGTACCGCGCCTTGAGATCGGGCTGGTCGAAGCAGGCGAACACCCGCTTGGCGTCCGCGGTCTCGAACTGGGAGTACAGGTACACCTCGTCGTCGGCCGGGTCGACCATGCGGTGCAGCCCCTCGCCGGTGGTGGTGTACGCGAGGTCGGCGTCCACGACGAGCTCGTTGGACTCCGCCAGACCGGGGAGTGTGAGCCCCGCCCCGTCGTCGTACCCCTCGGTGTCCAGCGGCGCACCGTTGAGGGTCGCCGATCGGATCACGGCGGAGCGCAGATCGATGAAGGTCTCCGATCCGGGGCGGCGGCACGAGAAACGCACCACGGTCCGGGAACGGAACGTCCCCGCCCCGGGGCCGCCCGCTCCGTCGGTGAGATCGACCTCCACGTCGTACGAGTCCACCTCGAGCAGGTCGGCCCGGGCGGCGGCATCGGCGCGGGTGAGGTTGATCGAACGCATCTGGGGTCCTCGGTTCCTGGGGTCGGTGAGCGGGATCGCGGGCTGCCACCGTCTTACCACCGGGCGATGGTGGCGGCGCGGCGACCGTCACGGGAAGATGGACCCATGACCACCGATACCCAGTCCACTGCCCGCAAGGTCGACTTCTGGTTCGACCCCCTGTGCCCCTTCGCCTGGGTCACCAGCAGGTGGGTCCTCGAGGTCGAGAAGGTGCGCCGGATCGACATCACCTGGAATGTGATGAGCCTGTCGGTCCTCAACGAGGGACGCGACCTGCCCGAGGACTACCTGGAGACCATGAAGCTCGGCTGGGGCCCGGTGCGCGTGGCCATCGCCGCCGCCGAGCGGCACGGGCAGGAGGTGCTCGGGGCGCTCTACACCGAGCTCGGCACCCGCATCCACGAC
>DWWP01000048.1 GCA_019119635.1 Candidatus Dietzia intestinipullorum | reverse complement strand
GAGCTGGTCCGCGGGCTCGGCGACTTCCTCGCCGCGCAGCCCGACCTGGGCCCCAAGCAGTGGCCGTCGCTCGTGCGGGTGACCTCCGCGCTCCCCCGCACCGCGAGCTTCAAGTTCCGCGCCCGCGACCTGGTCGACCTGGGCACCGACCCCGCCGGCGACCGCCTGTTCCTCCGCGACCCGGACTCCGGCGAGTTCGCGCCACTCGCCTAACCAGCCCCCTCCCACTCCGCCGGGTTACGCTGCGAGTTTGCACGACACCCGCGGGGTTGCGCTGGCAGTGTGGACCAGAGAGGCAGCGCATCCCATGTCGCCGCGCGCGACGCGCTCAACACGCCACACCTCGGAGGCGGTACGCAGCTCGGAGCTGCCCCACTATCGCCTCGCGCTGAGCCCACTGCGTCCGCCGATCCACCTCGATGACGATCCACCCCGCGGCCTGTAGCCGATTTCGACGGATGCGGTCCCGGGTCAGTTGCGCTGGGTCCTCGTGGTAGCTGCCCTCGTACTCGATCGCGATCTTGTGCCCGGGGTCAGCCAGGTCCACCCGATAGCCCAACTCCAGCACGTCGACCTGCGGAATCAGGTCGGTGAAGCCGGCATCTCGGAGGAACAACCGCAGTTCCGACTCCGGTGGCGACTCCGCGCGCGTATCCGCGTCGGCAAACACGCGGCGCGCACGCGCGACTCCCCAGGTACCGGCGAGCGCGTCGAGCTTCCGTCCCAGCGCTGCCCTGCTGAGATCCCTGCGGTAGAACTTCTCCACCGCGATGACGCCGATCAGGTGACTGTTGAAGCGCGCCAGATCAAACGCTGTCCATAGTGGCGAGGTCACGCGCACGCCTCGCACCACCCTCACCTCGTCGGGCGGCATCGAATACCGACGCAGTACCAAACCGCGACGAGCTCGGCCGTGCGGTCCGACGCACAGTTCCGGGCGGGCACCGTATTCGGGAGCGACGCCATAGAACGATGCCGCCGACCAGCCGGTGAGCACGCCGGCGGGATACAGACGCGAGTATGCGACGGACAGCGTCCCGAGGTCTCGGTCGGCGGTGGACGGCAGCCAGAGCTCGTCGGCGACTTTGACGAACTCTCGCTCGCGGGTCCGTCGCGGGAGGTCGGCGAGCTCGTGACTGAGCTTGGCAAGTGTGAGCGCGGGGTGTGGCGGGACGGTACGTGGGCGGTTCATACCCGAGATGATGACGACGACAAACACGCCTGCCCGGTGTCATCGACGCGTGCGCACGCCTCCCTGTGGACGCGCCCGGAGCTGTGGATAAGCGCGCGCACCCCGAGCGTGTGCCACTGCCCGCCGCCCGCAAGCGCGCACTGCCCGCCGCACGCGGCCCGCGGCCCGCCCGCCGCCCGCAGACTTGCGCTGCCTGTGTGGTCCAAACCCCCAGCACAACCCAGGGATGCGCGTACAAACACGCAGCGCAACCCAAGGAGGAGGGGCTCCGGCTCAGCCCAGCGTGCCGCGCAGGCGGTCGACGGCGGCGGAGTACTCGGCCACGATCTGCGCCATCGTGTCGGCCACCGGCACCACGCCCTCCAGTGAGCCGATGATCTGGCCCGCGGGCATGGCCACCACCTCGGGATCCTGGGCGGCGGCGATCCGCTGGTGGGCCTCGGCGACCAGGACGTTCTGCAGCGGCATCGGCAGCGGGCTGGGTGCGCCGTCGGCCGCCCAGGCGTCGGTCCACTTCGATCGCAGCAGTCGCGCGGGCTTGCCGGAGTAGATGCGGGTGCGGACGGTGTCGGCGCTGGTGGCTGCGACCAGGGCCTGCTGCATGGCCCGCGACCCGCCGTCGTCGCCGTACTCGGCGGCGGTGAGCCAGCGCGAGCCCATCCACGCGCCCTCCGCGCCCATGCCGATCGCGGCGGCGACCTGCGAGCCGCTGCCGATTCCGCCGGCAGCCAGCACGGGGGCGCGTCCCTCGAGCGCCCCGACGATCTCGGGCACCAGCACGACGGTGGCGACCTCGCCGGTGTGGCCGCCGGCCTCGCCGCCCTGCGCGATCACGATGTCGACACCGTTGTCCACGTGCGCAAGAGCGTGCTTGGTGGCCCCCGCCAGCGCTGCCACCTTGATCCCGTGCTCGTGCGCCAGCGAGATGATGTGCGGCGGCGGCGAGCCGAGCGCGTTGGCGATCAGCACGGGCCGGTGCTTGAGGGAGATGTCCACATGCGCCTGGGCCACGGAGTGCAGCCAGCCCAGGACGCCGGCGTTGTGCTCGTCGTCGTCGGAGAGCGGCGGGACGCCGAGGTCGTCGAGGACGCGGGAGACAAAGGCCTTGTGCTCCTCGGGGATCATCGCGGAGATGTCGTCGGTGCTGCCCTCGGTGGGGACCTTGTTGGGCATGACGATGTCGACGCCGTACGGCTTACCGTCCGTGTTGGAGTCCATCCAGGTCAACACGTCGTCGAGCTCGTCGGC
Source organism: Candidatus Dietzia intestinipullorum (assembly GCA_019119635.1). Classification (GTDB taxonomy): domain Bacteria; phylum Actinomycetota; class Actinomycetes; order Mycobacteriales; family Mycobacteriaceae; genus Dietzia; species Dietzia intestinipullorum. The sequence goes on along the minus strand of DWWP01000048.1, from coordinate 11,503 downwards.
GTCGTTGTAGCGGACGCAGCCGAGCACGCCCATGCCGCCGGCGCGGGTGACGGCGGCGGCGACGGCCTTGGACGGGGTGAAGGCGAAGATCGGGTACTCGATGCCGAACTGCTCGGCCAGCGGGGTGCGGATACTCACTTGCGGATCTCCTTACTGGCGTCGGCCGGGCGGGACGCGGCGATCTCGGCGGCCCAGCGGTAGTCGGGCTTGCCGGCGGGGTTGCGCTTGACGGCGGTCTCGACCCACAGGGCGCGCGGGCATTTGTAGCCGGCGATCTCGCGGCGGGCGTACTCATTGACCTCGTCGACCGATGGGACGCGGCCGTCCCGGGTGTGCAGGACGGCGGCGACCTTCTGCCCCATCCGCTCGTCGGGCACGCCCAGCACGAGCGCGTCGTAGACGTCGGGGTGCGATTTGAGGGCGGCCTCGACCTCCTCGGGGTGCACCTTCTCGCCGCCGGTGTTGATGGACACCGAGCCGCGGCCGAGCATGGTGACGGTGCCGTCGGCCTCGACGCGGGCGTCGTCGCCGGGAATGGAGTAGCGCTTGCCGTTATAGGTGCGGAAGGTCTCGGCGGTCTTGGCCTCGTCCTTGTAGTAGCCGAGCGGGATGTGGCCGGTGCGCGCGACCTTGCCGATGACCGGCGATCCGGGTTCGATCTCGTTGCCGTCGTCGTCGAGCACCGTGGTCTCGCCGTCGATCATCACGCGCGGCCCCCCGGTGTGGTTTGTGCCCTTCCCGGCGGTGGACAGGCCGGAGAACCCGGTCTCGGATGAGCCGATCGCATCGGAGAGCATGAGGTTCGGGAAGGCCTCGACGAACTGGTCCTTGACCGACGGCGAGAGCAGTGCGGCCGACGAGCCGATGTAGAGCAGGCCGGAGGCGTCGTATTTCTCGGGGTCCCAGGCCTCGATCATCGGGCGGGCCATGGCGTCGCCGGTGATGAACAGCAGGTTGATCTTGCGGTCGGTGATGGTCTGCCACACGGTCTCGGCGTCGAACTCGGGGACGAGCACGCTGGTGTGGCCGGCGAACAGCGCCATGAGGATGGCCCACTGGGCGCCGCCGTGGATGAGGGGCGGCAGGGCGGCGCGGACGAGGACGCCGCCGTCGACGGCCTTGTCTGCCAGCTCCCACTCGCTCGTGACCTTCTCGCCGGTGAGGAAGTCGATGCCGCCGCCGAGGACCATGAACACGTCCTCCTGCCGCCACATGACGCCCTTGGGCGCGCCGGTGGTGCCACCGGTGTAGAGCATGTAGATGTCGTCGTTCGAGCGCTCGCCGAAGTCCCGTTCGGGGGACTGCGCGGCGAGCGCGTCGTCGTAGTGGGAGACCGTGACGCCCTCGGGCGTGGCGGGGTCGGGGGTGTCGGTGCCGTCCTCGACCACCACCACGTGCGCGACGCCCGGGGCCTTGGGGAGGGCCTCGGCGAGGACGCCGCAGTACCGCCGCTCGACGACGACGACGAGGCTGTCGGAGTTGTTGAGGAGATACTCGAGCTCCGCCGGCACGTAGCGGTAGTTGATGTTGACCATCACGCCGCGGATCTTGAAGATCGCGACCATCGACTCGACGGCCTCGATGGTGTTGCGACTGTATACGGCCACCTTGTCGTCGTGGGCCACGCCGACGGATTGCAGGTGGTGGGCCAGGCGGTTGGCCCGGTCCTCGAGTTCGCGGAAGGTCAGTACGCGGTCCCCCTGGACCAGGACTTCGCGGTCCGGTACGCGGTCGACGCTGTGCTCGACAAGGTCTCCGATGGTGTAAGCCATGACCCCAAACTAGAACGTGTTACCGTCAGCCGCGAGAGAATCGCGCATTCCATATAAACTGTTTCCCCCAGGAGGCTCGATGTCCAGCGCCGGCACCCCCGAGGACCAGCACCTGCTCACCCAGCGCCGCGGCCACGTGCTCGTGGTGACCATGAACCGGCCCGAGGCGCGCAATGCGCTGTCCGGCCCGATGATGCGGGGCATGGAGGAGGCCTGGGACCTGGTGGACTCGGACCCCGGGATCCGGGCGTGCGTCCTCACCGGGGCCGGTGGCTACTTCTGCGCGGGCGCGGACCTCAAGTCGATGAACCGGTCGGCGCCGGGCGACAAGTTCGCCGGGGGCGGCTGGGACCTGTCCCGCCTGCCGGCGCTGCTCAAGGGGCGGCGGCTGACCAAGCCGCTCATCGCCGCGGTCGAGGGGCCGGCGATCGCGGGCGGCACGGAGATCCTCCAGGGCACCGACATCCGCGTGGCGGGCCGGTCCGCCAAATTCGGCGTCTCGGAAGCCCGCTGGGGCCTGTACCCGCTCGGCGGATCCGCGGTGCGGCTGCCCCGCCAGATCCCGTACACGGTGGCCATGGAAATCCTGCTGACCGGCCGGCACCTCACCGCCGAGGAGGCGGAGCGCCACGGGCTCATCGGCAGCGTGGTCGACGACGGCGCCGCGCTGGAGACGGCCGTGGAGATCGCCGAGAGCATCGCCGCCAACGGGCCGCTGGCGGTGCAGGGGATGATCGAGACCATTCGCCGCACCGAGGGCATGCACGAGGAGGAGGCCTTCGCCGTCGACGCGGAGGTCGGCGGCCGGGTGTTCGGCTCGGCCGACGCCAAGGAGGGCCCGCGCGCATTCGCCGAGAAGCGCAAGCCGGAGTTCCGCGGCGAGTGACCGGAGCCCGCCCCCGCGACGTAGGGGCGGACGCCGGCGCGGCTAGATCTTCAGGCGGGTACGGAGCTTCATCGCGCCGGCGTAGATCCTGGCCTGCTTCTTCTTGTCCGGCCCGAACGGCGGGGCCATGAACTCGGAGGCGGAGAAGTCGAACGAGTGCATGGCCACGGCCCGCTCGTGCGTGAACGTCCGGAAGCCGTAATGGCCGTGGTAGGAGCCCATGCCGGACGTGCCGACGCCGCCGAACGGGATGGCGGAGGAGACCATGCCGATGCCGAAGTCGTTGCCGTAGATGTTGCCGGAGCGGGTGCGGTCGGCGACCACCTCGAAGCGGTCGTTCTTCTCGCCGTACCAGTACAGGACCAGCGGGCTGGGCCGGTCGTTGATGTAGCGGATCGCCTCGTCCACGCTCTTGTAGCGGAACACCGTGAGGACGGGCCCGAACACCTCGTCGGAGTCGATGTCCATCTCCGGGGTGACGCCGGTGAGCAGGGTGGGCGCGATCTTGCGGGTGAGCGCGTCGGGGAGCCGCTCCCCCGCCGGTGCGGCGTCGCGCTTGTGGGCGCCCTTGGCCACGGCATCGTCCACCAGCCCGACGATCCGCTCGTAGTTGGAGGTGTTGACGGTGGCCGTGTAGTCGGGGTTGCCGGCGATGGAGGGCAGGCTGCTGCGCCACTGGTCCAGGACGATGTCGCAGAACGCGTCGTAGTGGTCGTCGTGGACAAAGACGTAGTCGGGGCACATGCAGACCTGGCCGCCGTTGACCAGGCGGGACGAGGCGATGTTGCGGGCCGCGCGTTCGAGGTCGGCGGAGGTGTCGACGACGACAGGGTTCTTGCCGCCCAGCTCCAGGGTGACCGGGGTCAGGTTGTCGGCGGCATCCTTGGCGACGGATTTGCCGACGCCCGGTGAGCCGGTGAAGAACAGGTGGTCGTAGGCGAGCCGGGAGAAGTCGGCGCCGCGGCCGTGCTCGGGGCCGGCGATGGCCAGCTCGTCGACGGCGAAGTAGTCGGGCGCCCTGCTGCACAGCACCTCGGTGGTGTTGGCGGTGACCGAGGAGGGGCGGATCATCACGCGGTTGCCGGCGGCCAGCGCGGAGCCGGCGGGGACGATGGTGAGGTAGAGCGGGAAGTTCCAGGGACCGATGATCCCGACGACGCCCTTGGGGTCGTGCCGCACCTCCTGCTGGAAGCCGACCTTGTCGAGGGCGCGGGAGATGCGGGCGGGCTTCATCCACTTCTTGACGTTCTTGCGCTGGTGGTCCAGGTCCGGCATCGAGGAGGCGATGTCCGAGAGCATGGAGAGCGTCTCGGGCCGGGAGCCGTAGTCCTCGCGCATCGCCTCGGTGAGCTCGTCAGCGTTGTCCAGGACGAGCCACTTGAGGCGCAGGATCCGGTCGCGGCGGATCTTGGCGCCGGGCTGCGGGTCGGCGAGGAACGCCTGCCGTTGCCGCTCGAGGATCTGGTCGAGCGTGAGGGTGCGTGCGGTCGGGGTGGTGGCCATGCCCCCAGGGTAGAACGTGTTATCGCCGCGTGGGGCAGCCAGGTGACGGCGCCCCGGGGGAAGGACCAGGTGACGACGACGAGGGACTGCAGTACCCCTTACCCAGCGGGCCGCCGCGGCAGTACAGCTGGCAGCGCATTAGCGCGTGAAGTGGATCGCTCGTGGGCGCACGTCAGCGCACTTTATGTCGTAACGCTTATTTTTTCCTGCCCCGAGTTGGAACCGCGAAGCCGGTCGACCGAGTCGGGTGCCGCCCATTCAGCGACAGGCGGTACCAAATGCACACTACTGGACGGGCGACCAACGTGCCGTACACTTCCTCGTGACACCCGTATCCGCCGCCCGGTCGCCACAGGGAGACCATGGCACACGCCCACGCTTGACGACCCGCCGTCACCGAACAAGCCTGAGCGCACACTGTGAGTTCTTCGTGTACTCGGCGCCGGCTCCCACGCGCAGTGCAATCCCCGAGAGGACGTCAGAATGTCAGGGACCCAGAGGAAGATGGTCGCGATCGGCGCAGCCGCGCTGATGGCCACCGCCGGCCAGGTCGTGGTCACTCCCACCGCGGTCGCGCAGGCGGATACTTCGCAGTGCGAGACCAGCCAGACCGCTGAGCGCAGCTGGGCCGGCTCACTCGGCACAAAGTACTACCTCAACAAGGAGGTCGTGGGCGACGGCACCGCCGCCCCCGGCGGCGAGGTCACCTTCCGGACCACAATCAGCGGCGCCGGCGCGCTGGTGTCCAGACTCGACGACTTTCATCCCGAAGGATTTGAACTCGTCCGTGCCCGGGAAAGCGTCTGGAAGGTCATCGGCGGGCAGTCCTGGACCACGGTCACCGACGACGTACTTCGCGACTCCAGCGCCAACTCGATCTACAGGACGGGCGCAGGATGGACCACAGCAGCCGGCGCCCATGCCACCCTCGAGACCACCTACAAGGTGCCCGACACCGTCTCCCCCGGCGACGTCCTCAACACGGGTGCTGGCGTTACCGTCGCACTCGGTGAAGGCCGTTGGGTCGAGAACCCCATCAACACCTGCGTCACCATCCGCGAGCCCAACGCCGCCGAGGCCGTGACCGGCAGCCTCGACGATCTCGGCTTCGGGTCCGCGACCGCGGGCTCCACAACCTCGAGCGGGATCTCCAGCGACCCGTCCGGGTTCATCGCCGACATCATCAACGACATCAATATCGGCGAGCTGATCGGCCTCAGCTGAGCCCGGACGACCGGGGCAGGCGCCGGGGCTTCACCCGGCGTCGGCCCAGTACGGCTCCTTGAGCGTGCGCTTGACCAACTTGCCGTTGGCCTGCCGGGGCAGCTCGTCGACGACGTCGATCGACCGCGGCATCTTGAACTTGGCCAGCCGCCCGGCGAGCTCGGCGAGGATCTGCTCCTTGAGCTCGCCTGACTCGTCGTAGCCCTCGGCGAGCTCGATCACGGCCTTGACCTCCTCGCCCCAGTCGGCGTGCGGGATGCCGAACACGGCCACGTCGCGGACGGCCGGGTGGCGGGTCATCTCGGACTCGATCTCGGCCGGGTAGATGTTCACGCCGCCGGAGATGATCATGTCGTTCTTGCGGTCGCAGAGGAACAGGTAGCCGTCGTCGTCGACGTACCCGATGTCGCCCATGGTGAACAGGTCGCCGACGTAGGTCTTGGCGGTCTTCTCGGCGTCCTGGTGGTATTCGAACCTGGAGCCGTGCATCTGGAGGTAGACGTTCCCGGTCTGGCCGGTGGGGACCTCGTCGCCGTCGTCGTCGAGGATCTTCAGCGTGGTGGTCTTCCAGGGCCGCCCCACGCTCCCGGGCTTGCGCAGCCACTCCTCGCCGGTGATGGTGCAGCCGCCGCCCTCGGTGCCGGCGTAGTACTCGGTGAGTACCGGCCCCCACCAGTCGAGCATCGCCTGCTTGACGTGCTGCGGGCAGGGCGCGGCCCCGTGGACGATCGTGCGCAGGCTCGACACGTCGTACTCCGCCCGCACGTCCTCCGGCAGCTCGAGCAGCCGCGAGAACTGGGTGGGCACCATGTGCGACTGCGTCACGCCGTGCTCGTCGATGAGTCGCAGCATCTCCTCGGGCGACCACTTGTCCATGAGCACCACGGCCTGCCCCAGGTTGAGCGAGATCGCCACAAAATTGAGCACGGCGGTGTGGTAGAGCGGCGAACCGCAGATGTGGACGTTCTCCGGTCCCTCGATGCCGAAGCCGGCAAAGAAGAAGTAGTTGGGCACCGTCACCTGGTCCGGGCTCGCGCCGGTGAGCGGGCGGCGCACGCCCTTGGGCCGCCCGGTGGTGCCGGAGGTGTAGAGCATCGGAGCACCGAGCGTGCGTGACGACGGCAACGGGTCGCCTCCCTCAGCCGGGGCGGTGAGCTCGGCGAGCGGCCGGAACCCGGGCACGTCCCCGATCGCGAAGCAGCGCGCCGGGTCCAGACCCGCCTCCCGGGCAGCGGCCGAGGCGACGTCGGCGAAGCGCTCGTCGGCGACGAAGACCGTCGACCCGGAGTTCTCCAGGATGTACGCCACCTCGGGGCCGGTGAGGTGCCAGTTGGCGGGCGCCACGTACACGCCGATCTCCAGCGCCGCGAAGTACACCTCGAGGAAGCCGATGGTGTTGGGCGCCAGCAGGACGATCCCGTCGCCGGCCCCCAGCCCGAGCGCCTGCAGGCCGCGCGCGTAGCCATGGATGACGTCGACGAGCTCGCCGTAGCTCACCTGGCGGCCCGAGGCCTCGATCACCGCGACCCGGTCCGGCTCCGCCTCGGCGATCCGGTAGACGCTGGTCACGTGCTCGCCGGTGCGCGCGTCCAGCACTCCGGCATCGGCGGGGACGGTGGGCGTGGGTGCACTCATACGGCTCACGATAGAACGTGTTCTAGAACTGTGCCAAGATTTCGTCGACGCGCGAGGTCATCTCCGACCGCTCGCCGAGCCACATCCCCCGTCGGCCAGATACCCTCACGCTCATGCCGCAGCCACGAGCCCGCGCCTCCGACGACCAGCGCACCGCGATCCTGCACGCACTCGACGCCGCCTTCACCGACGGGCGACTCAGCAGCTTCGAGCACTTCGAGCGCACCCGCACCGCCACCCGGGCGCGGTTCATCGACGAACTGCGGCCGCTCGTCGCGGACCTGCAGGGCACGGACGCCGACCTGGGGCTCGACGATCCGAAGGAGGACGGGTCCGCTGATGCCGATCGGCGCGAGCGGCCCCGGCCCTGGTGGCGCCGCACCGGCGTGGTGGCCGGCGGGATCATCGCCGTCCTCGTGGTCGCGGGCATCGCCGTGGCGGCTTCCGGCGGACCGGACCCCGAGCCCGAACCGCCGGGACCCCTGCACACCCTCGACGGCATGACACGGATGCTCGACGCCGCCGAGGACGAGTTCGCCGGGCAGGACATCGACTCGATGTCCATCTACGGCGACAACGCGGTGCTGCTCAACGAGGACCCCGCCCGACCCGGCACGCGCCTGACCCACAGTTTCCGAGGCGAATGGAAGGAGACCGCCTTCTCGTCACGGACCGACAGCCCCACGTTCCGCGTCGAGGACATCGACCCGTCCGTCGTCATGGGCGCGATCGACGCCGCGCCGGGCGAGCTGGACATGGACGACGACGCGAGCACGAGCCACGTGTCCGTCTACCCCGACGCCCTCGGCGAGCCGGAGTTCGTGGTGAACGTGTCCGAGGGGCCCAGCGAGCCCCTGGGCAGCGTGACGGTCGGCGGCGACGGCCAGATCCGGGAGGTGAGCGAGCCCCGCTGACCCGCCTCAGTCGATCAGCCGGCCGATCGCCTCGACCTCCTCGACCGTCCGGGCGGTGACCACGAGCATCGTGATGCCGGCGGCCTCCCACTCGGCGATCTGCCGACGCACCTCGGCCTCGTCGCCGATGATCGCGGTGGCCTCGACCATCTCGTCGGGCACCGCGGCGGCGGCCTCCTCCTTGCGGCCCGAACGGAACAGCTCGGTGATGCGGTCGACGTCGTCGGCGAAGCCCATGCGCCGGAAGGCCTCGGCGTGGAAGTTCTTCTCCTCCGCGCCCATGCCACCGGCGTAGAGGGCGGTGTACGGCTTGTGCGCGTCGATCACGGAGCGGCGGTCCGCCGTGATGTGCAGCTGGCAGAGGAACGCCACCTCGAAGTCCTCGCGGGTGCGGCGCGCGCCGGGGCGGGCGAAGCCCTCGTCCAGCCACGAGTTGAAGTCGTGGGCGGTCCGCGGGGAGGCCAGGAAGCCCAGCCAGCCGTCGGCGATCTCGGCGGCCAGCGCGACGTTCTTGGGGCCTTCGGCGCCCAGCCAGATGGGCACGTCCTCGCGTAGCGGGTGCAGGATCGACTTGAGCGGCTTGCCCAGGCCGGAGGCGTCCGGGCCGGCGTACGGCATCGGGTAGGCGGGACCGTCGGAAGTCACCGGGGCCTCGCGCCGCAGGACGCTGCGGATGATGTCGACGTACTCGCGGGTCCGGGCGAGCGGCTTGGCGAACGGCTGGCCGTACCAGCCCTCCACCACCTGCGGACCCGAGACGCCGAGCCCCAGGGCGAAGCGGCCGCCGGAGAGGTGGTCGAGCGTCATGGTGCTCATCGCGGTCGCGGCCGGGGTGCGCGCGGAGAGCTGCACGACCGCCGTCGACAGGCGGATCCGCTCGGTGAGCGAGCCGTACCAGGCCAGCGGCGTGAAGGCGTCCGATCCCCAGGCCTCGGCGGTGAAGACGGTGTCGAAGCCCGCCTTGTCCGCGGCCACCACGAGGTCGGCGTGATCGGTGGGCGGCTGCGCGCCCCAGTATCCGAGCTGCAAGGCGAATTTCATGCCCACAGTGTGACCCACGCCGCCGGGGCCGCGTGACGCCCACCACCGAAAGTCACACAAAAAAGACTGGAACGTGTTCTACTTAGGGGTGTGACGTCCAGAGAAATCGTTGTCGATATCACCCCGCCGGACGAGCCCGTGCTGTCCGCCTCGCTCACGCCGTCCTTCGACTACACCAGGTCGACCGGCCCCGTGCTCGGAGCGTTCTTCACCGGCCTGCGCGACCGCACGATCGTGGGCAACCGCGACTCGGAGGGCACCGTGCACGTCCCGCCCGTCGAATACGACCCGCACACGCGCGAGCCGATCACCGAACTGGTCGAACTCGGCTCGGGTGACGAGCTCGGCGGCGTCGTCGTCGCATGGACCTGGGTCCCCACCCCCACCGACCTCAACCCGCTCGACACCCCGTTCGCGTGGGCACTCGTGCGGTTCGACGGCGCGGACACCGCCATGCTCCTGCCCCTGGCCGCGGACGGCCCCGACGCCGTGAGCACCGGGATGCGCGTACGCGTGCGGTGGGCCGCCGAGCGTAGTGGCACCGTCCACGACATCGCGTGCGTGGTCGCCGAGGGAAGCGACGACGACACCACCACCGGCGCCCCGTCCACCGGCGCGGAGGCCACCGCGGACGAGCCCTCCGATGACGAGACCACCCCCGCCGAACCCGTCACGGGCATCGTCACGCCCATCGGGCTGTCGGTGACCCACACGGCCGCGCCCGCCGAGAGCCAGTTCCTGCGCGCCATCGTGCAGGGCCGCATCCTGGGACGTCGCCGGTCCAACGGGCCCGAGGTCTACGTCCCGCCACGCGACTACTGCCCCTCCGACGGCGCCCCGATGGGCGAGTACGTGGAGGTCGCCGACGTCGGCACCGTCACCACGTTCGGGATCGTCAACGTGCCGTTCGCCGGGCAACAGATCAAGCCCCCGTACGTCACCGCCTACATCCTCCTCGACCGCTCCGACGTGCCCATCCAGCACCTCGTCCTGGGCTGCGAGGCCTCAGAGGTACGCATCGGGATGCGCGTGCGCGCGGTGTGGGCGCCGGAAGCCGAACGGCCCGCCACCATGAAGGCCATCACGCACTTCGAACCCAACGGTGAGCCCGACGTCGACCCCTCCACCTTCGCCACACACCTGTAGAGGACACCTCGTGACCCACACTGCTCCCCGGGACGTGGCCGTCATCGGTTTCGCCCACGCCCGCCACTCCGAGTCCACGTTCGGCACCACCAACGGCGTCGAGATGCTCGCCCCGGTCTTCGCCGAGTGCTACCGGCAGACCGGCCTGACGCGCACCGACATCGAGTTCTGGTGCTCCGGCTCCTCCGACTACCTGGCCGGCCGCGCCTTCTCCTTCATCTCCGCCGTCGACTCGATCGGCGCCGTACCGCCGATCTCCGAGTCCCACGTCGAGATGGACGCCGCCTGGGCACTGTTCGAGGCCTACCTCAAGATCGCCGCCGGCCACGCCGACACCGCGCTCGTCTACGGCTTCGGCAAGCCCTCCGCCAGCACCGACCTCGACACGGTGCTCGCCCTGCAGCTCGACCCGTACACCGTCACCCCGCTGTGGCCCGGCCGCCACCACATGGCCGCACTGCAGGCCCGCTCGGGCATCGACGCCGGACGCTGGTCGGAGGCCGAGATGGCCGCCGTCGCCGCGCGCGCGACCGGCCGCGACGCCGCCGACCTGCTGTCCGAGCCGTACATCGCCGACCCGCTGCGCCGCCACGACTGCCCGCCCGTCACCGACGGTGCCGGGGCGATCATCCTCGCCTCCGGCGAGCGCGCCCGCGAACTCGTGGCCAACCCGGCCTACATCTCCGGGATCGAGCACATCGCCGACTCCGCCGAATTCGGCGCCCGCGATCTCACCGACTCGCCCTCCGCCCGAGCCGCCGCGGTCCGGGCGACGGGCTCGTCGTCGTCGGATCGCCCCGACCTGGGCGGCGTCACCGTCGCCGAACTACACACCCAGTACACCCACCAGGAACTGCTCCTGCGGTCGGTGCTCGGGATCACCGACGAGGTGGCCGTGACCCCCTCCGGCGGCTCACTCGTCGCCGACCCCCTGTTCTCCGCCGGGCTGGAGCGCATCGGCTACGCCGCCGTGGAGATCCTCGACGGCCGCACCGAGCGCGCCCTGGCCCACGCCACCAGCGGCCATCTGCTGCAGCAGAACCTCATCTGCCTCCTGGAAGGACGCGACGCATGAGCGACCACAGCTCCGGATCCCACAGCTCCGGCCTGCCCGCCGCCGTCCTCGGCACCGGGCAGACCCACCACGTCTCCCGCCGCACCGACGTCTCCATGGCCGGACTCTGCCGCGAGGCGATCGACGCCGCCATGGCCGACGCCGGAGTGGGTTGGGACGACATCGACGCGGTGATCGTGGGCAAGGCCCCCGACCTGTTCGAGGGCGTCATGATGCCCGAACTGATGATGGCCGACGCCCTGGGCGCCGTGGGCAAGCCGCTGCTGCGCGTGCACACCGCCGGCTCCGTCGGCGGCTCCACCGCGAT
>DWWP01000047.1 GCA_019119635.1 Candidatus Dietzia intestinipullorum | reverse complement strand
CCGGCGGCGAGGAGGTCCTCGTACTCCCCGGTGGCCGCGTTGAGGCCCTCGGAGCCGGCCAGGCCCCGGACCTTCTCGGCGACGACGCCCGGCTCGAGTCCGGCGTTGAGGGCGATCTGCTTGAGCGGCGCGCTCAGCGCGAACTTGACGATGTTCGCGCCGGTGAACTCCTCGCCCTCGAGCGACAGACCGGCGATCGCGGTCTCCGACTTGACCAGGGCCACGCCGCCGCCGGCGACGATGCCCTCCTCGACGGCCGCCTTGGCGTTACGCACGGCGTCCTCGATGCGGTGCTTGCGCTCCTTGAGCTCGACCTCGGTGGCCGCGCCCGCCCGGATGACGGCGACGCCGCCGGCGAGCTTGGCGAGGCGCTCCTGGAGCTTCTCGCGGTCGTAGTCCGAGTCGGAGTTCTCGATCTCGGCGCGGATCTGGCTGACCCGGCCCTCGATCTGGCCCTGATCGCCCGAGCCCTCGACGATCGTGGTCTCGTCCTTGGTCACGGTGACCTTGCGGGCCTTGCCCAGCATGGAGATGTCGGCGGTCTCGAGCGAGAGGCCGACCTCCTCGGAGATGACCTGGCCGCCGGTGAGGATCGCGATGTCCTGCAGCATGGCCTTGCGGCGATCACCGAAGCCGGGCGCCTTGACGGCGACGGACTTGAAGGTGCCGCGGATCTTGTTGACCACGAGCGTGGACAGGGCCTCGCCCTCGACGTCCTCGGCGAGGATGAGCAGGCTCTTGCCCTCGCCGATGACCTTCTCCAGCAGCGGCAGCAGGTCCTTGACCGTGGAGATCTTGCCGGAGACCAGCAGGAGGTACGGGTCCTCGAGGACCGCCTCCTGGCGCTCCGGGTCGGTCATGAAGTACTGGGAGATGTAGCCCTTGTCGAAGCGCATGCCCTCGGTGAGCTCGAGGTCCAGGCCGAAGGTCTGCGACTCCTCGACCGTGATCACGCCCTCCTTGCCGACCTTGTCCATCGCCTGGGCGATGAGCTCGCCGATGGCGGGGTCGGCCGCGGAGATACCGGCGGTCGCGGCGATCTGCTCCTTGGTCTCGATCTCCGTGGCGGAGTCGAGCAGGTTCTTGGCGACGGCGTCGACGGCCTTCTCGATGCCGCGCTTGATGCCCATCGGGCTCGCGCCGGCGGCGACGTTGCGCAGGCCCTCGCGCACGAGTGCCTGGGCCAGCACGGTGGCGGTGGTGGTGCCGTCACCCGCGACGTCGTCGGTCTTCTTGGCGACCTCCTTGACGAGTTCCGCACCGATCTTCTCGTAGGCGTCCTCGAGCTCGATCTCCTTGGCGATGGACACGCCGTCGTTGGTGATCGTGGGGGCGCCCCACTTCTTCTCCAGCACGACGTTGCGGCCCTTGGGGCCGAGCGTGACCTTGACGGCGTCGGCGAGCTGGTTGAGACCGCTCTCCAGGCCGCGCCGAGCCTCTTCGTCGAACGCGATCATCTTTGCCATGGGGTGAATCATCCTCCGGATATGGGGTGACACGCGTGTGGTCGGCGTCGGTGCCCGCGACGGACGGTGCGGACCGTGTCGGATCCACGCCTCACCTTGCGACCTCAGTTCGGTTTGTTCTGGCACTCAGGGTAACCGAGTGCCAACCGCTTTTCTAGCACTCGCCCCTGACGAGTGCAAAGGGGGTCGGGCCCGGCTCCGCGCCTCACGAACCCGCCCGGCCGTCCGAGCGGTGCCCTAGCATCAGGAGCCGGCACAACCCCAGCAGCCGGAAGGCCCCAGATGTCCAGTGAACATGACCGTGTCGACGCCGACGAGGACGCGATCGAGATCGACGCGCCCCCGGCGCGCGTCTGGGAGATCGTCTCCGAGGTGCGCAACGCCCCGCAGTGGAGCAGCCAGGCCGTCAAGGTCTACGCCTCCGGCGGCGCGACGACCCTCGGGACGCACTCGTTCAATCTCAACAAGCAGGGCCCGGTCTACTGGCCCACCTGGAGCCGCGTGGTGGCGTTCGAGCCCGAGCGCAGGATCGCCAACCGCACCGGTGGGCACGGGACCGTGTGGAGCTTCGAGCTCACGCCCACCCCGACCGGTGGGACGCGACTCGTCCAGCGTCAGGAGATCCCCGCCCTGCTGACCTCCGCGGTCGGCGCGGTCACGAGCAGGCTCCCCGGCGCCGCGTCCGGCGAGGCCTCCTCCGGGAGCCGCGGCCCCTCCGGGGCGCTACGTCGCATCAAGTCCGCGGCCGAGCGGGGCTGACAACCCGCAGGCCAGATCGCCCGCGCGACCAGGGCCGGCCACCACGCCCCCGACCGACGCGTCCACGCCCACAGAACCGAGAGGCACTTCTATGTCCAGCCCGAACGCCCCCATCGAGAGCTCGATAGAGATCGACGCGCCCCCGGCGCGCGTCTGGGAGATCGTCTCCGAGGTGCGCAACGCCCCGCAGTGGAGCAGCCAGGCCGTCAAGGTGCTCGCCCTGGGCGGACGCACCACCGCCGGGACCCGCTCACTCAACATCAACAAGCAGGGCAAGCTGATCTGGCCCACCACGGCGAAGGTCGTCGAGTTCGAGCCGGGACGCCGGATCGCCAACCGCGTCATCGAGAACACCTCCATCTGGGCATTCGAGCTCGAGCCCACCGACGCCGGCGGGACCCGGCTGGTCGAGCGCCGGGAGACGCCACACGGCACCTCGGCCCTCTCCCAGTTCCTCGTCGACAAGGTCTTCGGGGGCCAGCCGGCGTTCACCGAAGAACTCGGCCATGGCGTCTCGACCTCCCTCACGCGCATCAAGGCCCTCGCCGAACAGGGCTGAGCCGGTGCGCCGGGGTTCCTCTGTCCGGTCCGCGCCCACGCTCGCACTGCTGTCCGCGCTCGCCGTCTCGGCGAGCGCGTGCGGCCTCGTCGGGGACGACGTGGACCGGGGAGAAGGGACGCCCGAACCGCCGCGCGAGGAGCCGGGCCCCACCCTCGCGGAGGGCCCTCCACCGGCGGACTGGAAGGACGTCCACAGCCCCACCGGGTTGGTCTACTCGGTCCCGCCGGACTGGGAGATCGGCGACCGGTTCGAACAGACGGACCCGTCGGCCCCCGGCACCGGCCGGCCAGACGGCACCCAGGGATCCGATGGCGGCTCCGACTGGGGCTCGGGGTTCCTCACCACCGCCAACGCGATCGCCGACCCGGGGTACTGCCCGCTCAGCGGCTTCTCCTTCCGCACACTGTCGGGGATCAGCGGGGTCCTGCCCGGGGACTCCCGCGACCAGGTCGAGTCGGCCTCGAGGGCGATGGCCGACTCCATCGACCGACGGTTCACCGAGAACGGCGCCGACATCCCGGCCCCCCGGCCGGAGAAGATCGGCGTCTCGGGAGCCCCTGCCTGGCACCTCTCGCTGCGCGGCCGGGTCCGGCCGCCACGGAACACGTGCACGCCACCGGTAATCCGCTTCGACACGGTCGCGGTGTCCACCCGCACCCCGGAGGGGGCGCCGGCCACCATCGTGTTCGTCCTCATGGCCGACGAGGGCGAGCAGGGCGTCCAGCCGGAGGAGACCATCGACCGGGTGGTCGCCTCGCTGCGCTACGACATCTCCGTCTGACCGCGGTCAGGCCGCGGCGGGCCCGGCGACCGCGCCGCCACCGGTGAACATGTCCGACCAGCCGCGGTGGCACCGCGCCCAGTCCCATCCGCAGTCGACCGCGGCCGCGACCCGATCCGGCCCCACCGCGGTCTCCCGCACGGGGACATCCGGGCCGTCGGCCACGGTGACCTGCACCGTCCGGCCACGGCGCTCGTAGCGCAGCCAACGGTCGGGGTCCGCCTCCAGCTCGAGGCGGTCGCCCTCGACCTCCAGCGTGCCCACGAGTTGACCGAGCAGTTCCCGCGTCACCCACGGGAGCGTGCCGCGGGGCCGGCCGAGGATCGCGTGGTCGGTGATCGCGGCGCCCATGGTGGTGGGCCGGCGATGGACGTCGATGTCGATCCGCTCCCGCGGGTCCGCGACCAGACCCTGGGGTGGCGAGGTGACCAGGAGCTGGCGGGGAGCGGCGAGCCGCATCACGGCGTTGACCACGAGCGACCGCGTGAGGACCTCCGGACGCAGCACCACCCCGACGCCCTCGATCACCGGGCGCTCGGACAACGCGCCGGTCTCGCCCACGGCCTCGGCGGCGGGGAACCGGTCGCCGACCTCGTCGCGCAGTCCCTCGAGGTCGGCCCGGACGAACGGCAGGAGGTCCTCGACCCGGGCGACGTCGCGGAACTCCGGATCCGCTGGCGTGACGACGATCACATAACTCATAGCGGAGACTGTACTTCATGTTCCGTTCATCCGCTGTTCACCTTAGGCGGTGCGGCGCCCGCTCCACCTAGGCTGGCCCCATGACGACCCCCGCCTCGTTCGCCCCGCCGCACCCGGACCTCGACCGACTCGCGGAGGCGGTGACCGCGCAGCTCGACCGCGCCTGGACCGACCTCGCCGACCTCGTGGCCCTGCCCTCGGTCCACGGGGCCGAGCCCGAGGCGTGCGAGCAGGCGTGCGAGCTCGTACGGTCCCTCCTCGTCGACCTGCCCGTGCCCGGGCTGGGCCCCGACGCCGTGGAGGTGATCGAGACCTCCGACGGCTCGAAGGCGGTGTTCGCCCACCGCCCCGCCGCGCCCGGGCGCCCGACGGTCCTGCTGTACAGCCACTACGATGTCCAGCCGTCCGGCGAACCCGAACAGTGGACGTCGCCGCCGTGGGACCTCACCGAGCGCGACGGCCGCTGGTACGGGCGCGGGGCCGCAGACTGCAAGGGGAACCTGGTCGTCCACCTCACCGCGCTCCGTGCGCTCGCGGCCGCGGGCGGGGACGACCCCCTGGACGGCCTGGGTATCCGACTCGTGGTGGAGGGCTCGGAGGAGACCGGGGGCGGCGGCCTCGACGATCTCGTGGCGCAGCGCCCAGACCTCGTGCAGGCGGACACGATCCTCATCGCGGACACCGGCAACGCCGCGGTGGGCGTGCCCACGCTCACGACCAGCCTGCGGGGGATCGCGAACCTCGTCGTCTCCGTCGACACCATGGAGGCCGGAGTCCACTCCGGACAGTTCGGCGGCGGCGCACCCGACGCCCTCGCCGCGCTCGTCGCGATCCTCGCCTCGCTCCGCGACCCCGAGACCGGCGCCACGACCGTCGACGGACTCGACCTCTCCGGCGAATGGGCGGGGCGGCCCTACGACGAGGAGACCTTCCGCGCGGACGCCGGCGTGCTCGAGGGGGTGGGCGTGTCCTCCGCGGCGCCGCTCGCCGATCTCGTCTGGGCGCGCCCCGCCGTCACCGTCCTCGGCATCGACTGCCCGCCCGTCGAGGGCGCCATCGCCGCCGTCCAGCCGCACGCCCGCGCGCTGGTCAACCTGCGGGTGCCGCCGGGCACGGACCCGGTCGAGGCGCAGGACCTGCTGGTCGCGCACATCGAACGGCGGCGGCCGTGGGGCGCGCGGGTGACCATCGAGAAGGAGACGGTCGGGCACCCCTTCCGTTCGACCGACGAGGAGACGACGGACCCGGCGCACGAGCTGCTCGGGCGGTGCCTGGCCGAGGCGTACGGCGTGGACGAGGTGGCCGAGGTGGGCTCGGGCGGATCGATCCCCCTGTGCACGGCGCTGCGCCGGGCACACCCCGAGGCCAGCATCGCGCTGTTCGGCGTGGAGGACCCGGCCGCGGCGATCCACTCCCCCGACGAGAGCGTGGACCCGCGGGAGATCGAGCGCATCGCGCTGGCCGAGGCCGCGTTCCTGGAGCGCCTCCGCTGAGCAGACCGGCGCCGCGGGGGCGGGCACGGTAACAGTGTGACGACATGCTTCGATAGTGACTTCAGTGGCGGCTGAGAGGCTCACGTCGCCGGATAAAGGAGTCGACATGTCCAGCCCCACACGCACCCGCCGCGTCCTCGGAGCGATCGGGGCCGCCGCCACCGCGGCCGCGCTGACGGTGAGCCTGACCCCGGCGACCGCGCAGGCCCAGCCCGCGCCCGGCTCGATCAGCCCCGAGCAGCTGGCCAACGATGGCCTCGGCGCGGTGCTCAGCCCCGAGAGCCTGAGTCAGCTCCTGTACTTCGGCAACTTTCCCGGCTCGTCCGGCTCCTCGATGATGGGCTTGGCCAACGCGTTCGGCTTCTCCCCCAACCTCTTCGCCGGCGATCCCCCGCCCGCGCCCCGGCCGAACCCCGACATCACCGAGACCACGGTGATCGGCAAGGAGGTCGACGGCCGGTACGAGCGGTGGCTGATCGACTCGCACCGCATGCAGCGCGGGATCACGGTCGAGGTGTACCGGGCGCCGGAGGGCGGCGGACCCGCGCCCAGCCTGTACCTGCTCGACGGCGTCGGCTCCGAACTCCCCAGCGGATTCATGCAGTGGGGCGCCGCGGAGCAGTTCGCCGACCAGAACGTCAACCTCATCATCCCCACCGGCGGCCAGGGCTCGATGTGGGCGGACTGGAACGAGCCCGACCCGGTGCTGGGGATCAGCAAGTGGGAGGCCTTCATCACCGAGGACCTGCCCGCACTGGTGGAGCCGGAGCTGGGCACCAACGGCAAGCGCGGGATCGGCGGCATCTCGATGGGCGCCGGCGCCGCGGTGACCATGGCCACCCGCAACCCCGATCTCTACCAGGGCGTGTTCGGCGTCTCCGGCTGCTACTCGACCGACGCACTCGGCCAGATCCTCACCCGCTTCACCGTGGAGAGCCGCGGCGCGACCCTGACCAACATGTGGGGCGAGCCCGGCACCGAGCAGTGGGCGGCACACGACGCACTGATGAACGCCGAGCAGCTGCGCGGCATGGGCATCTACCTCTCGTCCGGCACCGGTGTGGCCACGCCCGGCGACTGGGACGACTACAACCACGACGCCCTGGACTTCGTCGCCGGCATGGCGCTCGAGCAGGCCACCGACAGGTGCACCTGGGACGCCGACCGGCGCCTGGACGAGCTGGGCATCGACGCCGAGGTGGTCCACCACCCGGTCGGGCTGCACAACTGGTCCTACTACTCCCCCGAGATCCCGCGCGCCTGGACGTCGATCCGCGGCGCCCTGCAGTAGCAGCGCGGCGGTGGGCGCCCCGATACGCTCGGACGCGTGAACCCCCGCCCGGACCTGGACCTGACCCTCCGACTGTCGGCCTCCGCGGCCGACTCCCGCCGCGGCATCGTGCGCGCCCACCCCGAGGTGCTGCTCGCGCTGGGTATGCGCGAATGGGACGCGATCGAGATCGTGGGCGCCCGCACCACCGCGGCCGTGGTGGCCGCCGCCTCCTCGACCGCGCCGAGCGGGGTGCTGGTGGTGGACGAGGTCGTGGCCGCCAACTGCGCCCTCGGCGAGAATTCGCGGGTGACGGTCCGCGCGGCCGCCGTCACGGGGGCGCAGTCGATCGAGGTCCAGGGCATGCCCGCCGCCGGCCGCGACGTGGCCGAGCGGGTACTGCGCTCCGCGCTGCTCGGCAAGGTGGTCCGCGTGGGCGACTCGGTGACGCTGCTGCCGCGCGACCTCGGTCCCGACTTCCCCACCGCCGACGCCGCGCGCACCCTGCGCAGCCGCCTGGGCATGCAGTGGAGCACCACGCTGCTCACCGTGACCGCCACCGCTCCCGACGGTGTGGTGTCGGTGCAGCCCACCACGGACGTGCGCCCGGCGGGCTCGGCCGGGCCCCGGTCGGCGGTGGGGCCGGCCACGGGCTCTGGGGCGGGCCCGGCGGCGACGGGAGCGGGGACCGGTTCGGAGGCGACGACGACGAGGTCCGCGACCGCCCCGGCCGGCGCCACCGCCTCGCCCGCACCCACCGCACCGGCGATCGCCGCGGTCGCCCGCGAGGACCTGGTGGGCGTCGGAGACCGCGCGGAGGTGCTGGCCCAGTGGCTGGCGCTGGCGCTGGACCGCGCGGATCTGCTGCGCTCTCTCGGCGCCTCCCCGCACCTCGGCGTGCTGGTGGCGGGCCCGCCGGGCGTCGGCAAGGCGACGTTCGTGCGGTCGGTAGCGGACGAACGGAATCTCGAGGTGGTCGACGGCCCCTCGGCCGGGGCGCTCGACGCGGCGAGCAGACTCGAAGCGGTTCGGGCGGCTGCGGAGAGGGCTCGCGAGAGGGGCGGGGTCCTGCTGGTCACCGATGTCGACGCGCTCCTCCCGGCCGAGCCGGAACCGGTGTCGACGCTGATCCTCGACCGCCTGCGCTCGGTCGTGGGCCATCCCGGGTCGGCGCTCGTGGCCACCTGCGTGCGACCCGAGGACGCCGACCCGCGGCTCCGCGAGCCCGACGTGTGCGACCGCGTCCTCGACCTCCCCCTACCGGACGCCTCCGAGCGCGCCGAGTTGCTCGGCATCCTGCTGCGCGGCGTCCCCACCGGAGAGCTCGATCTGGCCGCCGTCGGCGACCGCACCCCCGGATACGTCGCCGGCGATCTGCGCGCGCTCACCCGGGAGGCCGCGCTGCGGGCCGCCGCCCGGGCCGCGGAGACGGGCTCGGACCACGGCGACGAGTCCGGTGCCCGGGTCGACCAGGACGACCTCACCGACGCGATCGCGGTGATCCGCCCGCTGTCGCGTTCCGGCACCGAGGAGCTGAGCCTCGGGTCGATCACCCTGGACGACGTCGGGGACATGGTCGAGGTGCGCCAGGCCCTCACGGAGACGGTCCTGTGGCCCCTGCAGCACCGCGAGTCGTTCGAGCGCCTCGGCGTGGAACCTCCGCGGGGCGTGCTGTTGTACGGGCCCCCCGGCTGCGGCAAGACGTTCGTCGTCCGCGCGCTGGCCGCCAGCGGGCGGCTGACGGTCCATATGGTCAAGGGCGCCGAGCTCATGGACAAGTGGGTGGGCTCGTCGGAGAAGGCCGTGCGCGACCTGTTCCGCAAGGCCCGGGACTCCGCCCCGTCGCTGGTGTTCCTCGACGAGGTCGACGCGCTCGCCCCGCGGCGCGGACAGTCCGGCGACTCCGGGGTCGGCGACCGGGTCGTGGCGGCGCTGCTCACCGAACTCGACGGGGCCGAGCCCCTGGACGACGTGGTGATCCTCGGCGCGACCAACCGGCCCGAACTGATCGACCCCGCCCTGCTCCGGCCGGGGCGGCTCGAGCGACTGGTGTTCGTGCCGCCGCCGGACGCCGACGCCCGTGCGGACATCCTCCGCGCCGCCGGGCGCGACGTGCCGCTGGCCGACGACGTCGATCTGACAGCGCTGGCCGCCGAGCTGGACGACTACTCCGCCGCGGACTGCGCGGCGCTCCTGCGCGAATCCGCGCTCACCGCCATGCGCCGCGACATCGACGCCGCCGAGGTCACTGCCGCGGATGTGGAGAAGGCCCGCCGGGAGGTCGTCCCGTCCCTCGACCCCGAGCAGGTGGACGACCTCGAGCGGTACGCAGACCGCAGGGAGGCCTGAGGCGCCCCGCCCCGCGGCGCCTCGTCGGGGGGCGCCTCGCGGGGCGCCTTGTCGCGGGCACGTGCACGAACTAGACTGCCCGCCATGCGGAAGATTCTCGTAGTAGCCAGCCGTAGCGGGGCCTGACAGACCGGCACCCCCGCTGCGCGGTTGCTGCTCTCCCTGACGTCGGTCATCCCCCCCCCGACATCAGAGGCACGAGAATGCATTCCACCGCACCAGCCAGCACCAGCACGGACGTCGCGACGGCGGCGGCGCTGTTGTCGTCGTCATCATCGTCACCGACCACGGCGCCGACATCGACTGCGTGCCCGTTCCGGGCGCGGTTCCACCGCCGCCTCCCGCGCGGCTTCGCCGCCGAGGCGGACGGGATGGACTGGGGCACGCTGATCCACACCTACGCCCCGTCCTCGGACCGCTTCCACCTCGCCGACCTCTCCCGTCGCCCACTCGGCCGCGGGATCACCGCCTACGAGGCGATCCTGGCCACCCGCGGCGCCGACGGCTCCGGCTTCACCGCCCAGCGGCTCACCACCGAATCCTGCGGGGACCTCGTCGCGATGTCCGAGATGCTCAGCCGCATCGGCGCCCACGTCGAGATCGAGCTCTTCCACCAGTACGAGGGCGAGCCGTTCGACGACACCGGGTCCTGGTGCACCCTCCTGCACGTCTCCTGCGGGCTGCGCCAGACCTGGGCGCTGGGGTTCGGCGGCACCCCGTCCGACGCGTCGATCGCTGCTCTCCTCAGCGGCGCGACGCTACTTCACCTGCGCTGAACACGGACGATGAGAAAGGTTCTGTAAAGTGGGCGCGGTAAACCCTCCCGGTCGGCCTCCGGCCCCCCGCCCCACCAAGGCGGGGTGCACGAGCACGTCGGCATACGAGCGTCCACACGGAAGGAGCCGCCGGTGATCGCGATCCTCGCGGCCCACGCCGTCGCCGCCCTGATCGCGATCCCGCTGGTATTCCACTTCGGCCGCCGCATGTTCCCGGTGCTCGCCGCGGTTCCCGCAGCCGGTGCCGTGTGGGTGGCCGCCAATCTCGACCGGATCCCCACCGAGACCGTCGCCTGGGCGCCCGCACTACGCCTGTCGCTCGACCTGCGGATGAACTCCCTGTCCGCGCTGATGGCGCTCGTCGCGCTCGGTGTGGGCGCCCTGGTGCTGGTCTACTGCACCTGGTACTTCGACGACGACGAGCCGCGCCTCCACCTGTTCGCCGCCGAACTCGTCGCGTTCGCCGGCGTGATGTTCGGACTGGTCGTCGCCGACAACATGGTCCTGTTGTACATCTTCTGGGAGATCACGTCGGTCCTGAGCTTCCTGCTGGTCGGCCACTACGCGGAGCGGGCATCCGCCCGACGTGCCGCCACGCAGGCCCTGCTGGTCACCACGCTCGGCGGCCTCGCGATGCTCGTCGGCCTGGTCATCCTCGGACAGTCCGCGGGCTCCTACCGGGTCAGCGACGTGATCGCCGCGCCGCCGTCGGGCCCGCACATCCACTGGGCGATCCTGCTGGTGATCGTCGGTGCGGCCAGCAAATCCGCCATCGCGCCGCTGCACTTCTGGTTGCCGGGCGCCATGAGCGCGCCGACGCCGGTGAGCGCCTACCTGCACTCCGCGGCGATGGTCAAAGCCGGCGTCTTCCTCATCGCCCTCTTCGCCCCCGGCCTCGCCGGCTCGTCCACGTGGCAGCTGCCGCTGATCGTGCTCGGCCTGGTGTCGCTGCTCATGGCCGGCTGGCGCGCACTGCGCGAGACGGACCTCAAGCTGATCCTCGCGTTCGGCACCGTGAGCCAACTCGGCTTCCTGCTGGTCCTCGTGGGCGTCGGCTCGCGGGACACCATGCTCGCGGGCCTGACCATGCTGCTGGCGCACTCCCTGTTCAAATCCGCACTGTTCCTGTCGGTGGGCGTGATCGACAAGACCACCGGCACCCGGGACATCCGCGAGCTGTCGGGGCTGGGCAGGACACGCCCCGCGCTGCTGGTGGTGTTCGCGCTGGCGTCCGCCTCGATGGCCGGCCTGCCCCCGTTCCTCGGCTTCGTGGGCAAGGAGGCCGCATTCTCGACCGTGCTGTCCGAGGAGCGACTGCACGGGATGCCCGCCCTGGTCGTCACCGCCGGTCTGGTCGCCGGCTCGGTCCTCACCTTCAGCTACACCGCGCGCCTGCTCTTCGGCGCCTTCCGGACCAAGGCATCGTTCACTGACGGGGTAAGCCCGGCCGTCGCCGAGTCCCGGCCCCCCGGCCCGCTCTTCCTCGGCGTCCCCGCCCTGATCGCGACCACCGGCCTGGTGCTGGGTGTGTGGAACACCCCCGTCGAGAACCTGATCACCCGGTACGTCGACGTCGCCTTCCCCGACGGCAGCCCCTGGCGCGCGGCGGACGCGTACTACCTGGACCTGTGGCACGGGATCGGCATCCCGGTGGCCCTCACACTCGCCGTCTACGTGCTGGGCACGCTGCTCTACGTGGCCCAGCGCACGGTCGAGCGGATGCAGTTCGAGTCGCCCGCCCTCGGTAACGCCGACCGCATCTACGACGCCGTCCTCCGCGCCGCGGACACCATCTCCCTGCGCCTGACCGCCTTCACCCAACGCGGCTCGCTCCCGCTCACGCTGGGGGTCATCCTCGTCACGCTCGTCCTCTTCCCGTTCCTGTCCCTGCTGGCGGGCACGCGCGAGGGCCTGAGGATGGAACTGTCGGCCAACCCGGTCGTCCTGATCGTGCTCATCCCGATGACGCTGGCCGCCGTGGCCGCAGCGGTCCTGCGCAACCGCCTCGCCGCCGTCGTCTGCATGTCCGTGACCGGCTACGGCGTCGCCGTCGTGTTCGCCTTCCACGGGGCGCCCGACCTCGCGCTCACCCAGGCGCTGGTCGAGACCCTGATGATGGTCACGTTCGTGCTGGTCCTACGGACGATGCCCGCCGAGGTGCCACTGACCAACAACTTCCGGCGGCTGAGGGCCTGGCTGGGGATCGGCGTGGGGCTGCTCGTGGTGGTGGTCGGCGCCTACGCCATCAACGCGCGCCAGCACCCCGCGGTGTCCGAGGTCTTCCCCGAGATCGCGTACGCGATCGGCAACGGCGCCAACGCGGTCAACGTGACGCTGGTCGACATGCGCGCGTGGGACACGCTCGGCGAGATCACCGTCCTGCTGGTGTCCGCCACGGGCGTCGCCAGCCTCGTGTTCCGCAACCGCCGCTACGGCTCCGGCCCCCGTCTGGCGGACGTCGACAAGACCGTGTCCGGGCGGCGCGGCGCCCGCGCCGCACGCGCAGCCATCGAGGGCCCCGGCGCCTCGCCCGGCCGGTGGCTCGTCGGCGCCGCCGTGCGCGATCCACGTGCCCGGTCTCTCGTCCTCGAGGTCACCACCAGGCTCATCTTCCCCACGATGATGATCCTGAGCCTGTTCTTCTTCTTCACCGGCCACAACAACCCCGGCGGCGGCTTCGCCGGGGGCCTGGTCGCCGGACTCGCTCTGGTCCTGCGCTACCTCGCCGGCGGACGCTACGAGCTCGGCGAGGCGGTCCCGATCGACGCCGGCCGGATCCTCGGCGCCGGACTGCTCCTGGCCGCCGGGACCGCCGCCGGCTCCATGGCCTTCGGCGCGCCGGCACTGTCCAGCGCCACCTTCGAGTTCGCCCTCCCCGTGTTCGGCGAGGTCAAACTGGTGACCGCACTGCTCTTCGACGCCGGCGTCTACCTCATCGTCGTCGGTCTGGTCCTCGACATCCTCCGGAGCCTCGGCGCCCGCCTGGACCTCGACGACGAGGACATCGCCGAGCTCCGCGCCGTGTACGTCGACGCCACCACCAGCCCGACCACCGCGGCGTTGCGGCAGGTCCCGGGCGTCGACGACACCGCCGCACGCTCCGACCTCGAAGCGCGACGCGCCGCGATCCGCCAGGCCGCGGAGAACGAGGGGTCCGTCCTCGGCCCCGCGTCCCGACCGGGAGGAACGTCATGACCGCCGACTTCGCACTCCTGCTGCTCGCCGGGATCCTCAGCGCGTCCGGCGTCTACCTGCTGCTCGAACGGGCGATCATCAAGATCCTGCTGGGGATCATGATCCTGTCCAACGGCATCAACCTGCTCATCCTCTCCGCCGGCGGCGCCCCCGGGAACCCGCCGATCCGCGGCCGGGAATGGGGCGGGAACTCGATCGACTCCGACCCGCTGGCCCAGGCGATGATCCTCACGGCCATCGTCATCACCGCCGGCGTGGGCGCGTTCATCCTCGCCCTGGCCTACCGCTCCTACCAGTTCACGACCGCCGACGAGGTCGCCGACGACGTCGAGGACACCAAGATCGCCAAACGCTCCCCCACCGACGCCTGGTCGGCACCCGACCGCGACCGGTCCGACGACCACCTCACCGGCGAACCCACCGAACTCGGCGAGTACGTCGACTACGAGGACGAGGACCTCGAGGAGGCCCAGCAGGAGGCCGAAGACGCCCGGGTGGCCGAGGACGCCAGGAAGGCCCGGTCACGATCCCGGACCGGCAAGAGCACCGACCGCACCGGCACGCTGCACGACGGCATCCCCGATCCGGGGGGCCACGGCAGCGGACCGGACGACACCGGGACCGGCACCAACCCCGACCCGGACCGCAGCAGGAAGGAGGGAGACGAGTGACCCCGGACGACCTCTTCGGCTACCTGATCCCGTCCGTCGTCGTCGGGCCCCTCCTCGCCGCAGCGCTCTGCCTGGTCGTCTCGCGCCGGCCGCGGGTCCAGAACGTCATCACGATCGTCACGCTCACCGGCATACTCGTGGTCTCCGGCGTCCTCCTCCGGCTGACGGACGTCCACGGCATGCACACAGTGCAGGTGGGCGGCTGGGACGCCCCCGTCGGCATCACCCTCGTCGCCGACCGGCTCAGCGCCATGATGTTGCTGGTCGCGTCGATCGTCCTGCTCTCGGTGATCATCTACGCCGTCGGCCAGGGTGTCCGCGACGGATCCGGCGACCAGCCCACCTCGATCTTCCTACCCACCTACCTGGCCCTGGCGGCGGGACTGGCCGCCGCCTTCATCGCCGGCGACCTGTTCAACCTCTTCGTCGGCTTCGAGATCCTCCTGGCCGCGTCCTACGTCCTGCTCACGCTGGGAGCGAGCCAGGAACGCGTCCGCGCCGGCGTCTCGTACACCGTCGTCTCCATGGTGTCGTCGATGGTGTTCCTCCTGGGCATCGGGCTGACCTACGCGGCCGCCGGCACCCTCAACCTCTCCCAGCTCGCGGTACGGTTGTCCGAGGTCCCGGACGGGCTGCGGAACACCATCTTCGCCGTGTTCCTGGTGGCGTTCGGCATCAAGGCCGCCGTGTTCCCCCTGTCCAACTGGCTGCCCGACTCGTACCCCACCGCCCCCGCGCCCGTCACCGCCGTCTTCGCGGGACTGCTCACCAAGGTCGGCGTCTACGCGATCATCCGCTTCCACACCCTGGTGTTCCCCGACGGGGCGATGGACGACGTCCTGCTGATCGCCGGCCTGCTCACGATGGTCGTGGGCATCCTCGGCGCGATCGCGCAGACCGATATCAAACGAATCCTGTCGTTCACCCTGGTCAGCCACATCGGCTACATGGTCTTCGGCATCGCCCTGTCCACCGAGGACGGCCTCAGCGCCGCCATCTACTACGTGGGCCACCACATCATCGTCCAGACCACCCTGTTCCTGGTCGTGGGCCTGATCGAGCGGCAGGCCGGATCCTCCTCCCTGCGTCGTCTCGGCTCGCTCGCCGTGGCCAGCCCCGTCCTCGGCGTCACCTTCCTCATCCCCGCGCTCAACCTCGGCGGCATCCCGCCGTTCTCCGGTTTCGTGGGCAAACTCGCGGTGGTCCAGGCCGGCGCGGACGTGGGCGGCACGCTCGTGTGGATGCTCGTCGGCGGCTCCATGCTCACCAGCCTGCTCACCCTCTACGTGGTCGTCCGCGTCTGGTCCAAGGCGTTCTGGCGGCCCCGCGCCGACGCCCCCGAAGGAGGACTCGCGCTGGCCAAGCCGCTCGCGCTGCTGCCCTCGGACGAGTACGTCGAGTTCGACGAGCGCGAGGAGGTGGGCCGCATGCCGATGAGCATGCTGGCCCCGACGGTCGGCCTGGTCGTGGTCTCACTCCTGATGACCGTCTTCGCCGGCCCGCTGCTCGGGATCACCGACCGTGCCGCCGCCGATCTCGTCGTGCGGCACGAGTACGTCGACACCATCCCCGCGGACGCCGAGCCCGGCCGCGTCGTCGACTCCGTCTCGGGGGTGCGCTGACATGATCAGACGGTTACCGACCGAACCCCGGGTCCTCGGCTCCCGACTGTTCATGCTGCTGTGGCTCACCTTCGCGTGGACCCTACTGTGGGGCTCCTGGCACCCCGGCACGGTCCTCGCGGGACTGCTGATCGGCCTCGTCGTGATGATCGTGCTGCCACTGCCCCGGGTGCCCGTGGAGGGCCTCCTGCGCCCCCTGTCCACCATCTGGCTCGTCCTGGTGGTCGCCTACTTCCTGGTGCGCTCCTCGCTGGCCGTCGCCTGGCTGTCCTTCCGGCCGGCCGCCCCACCGCGATCCGCCGTACTCAAGGCCCCCATGCGCCTGAAGTCGGACTTCACGCTCGCGCTCGCCGTCAACACGCTCAACCTCATGCCCGGCGGAATCGTCGTCCGCGTCGACCCCGTCGGACGATTCGTCTACATCCACGTCCTCGACGCAGGGTCCGACGAGGCCGTCGAGCGATTCCACCACCAGGTCGCCACCGTCGAGAAGATCTACACGCGTGCGTTCGAGCGCGATGAGGACTGGCGCCCCAGCCCCAGCCACTACCGCGCACCGGATGAGGAGGAGTCATGATGAGCGTGTCTCTCCTACTGTGGTGCGGCACCGTCGTCGCACTGGTCGTCGCCCTGTTCCTCGCGATGTCCCGTCTGCTCGGCGGGCCGGACACACTGGACCGACTGATCTCACTCGACACGATCGTCGCCATCGCGCAGTGCGGGCTCGGCGTGTACATTGCGTGGACCGCGGACACCACCCCGGCCGCCGCGCTCGTGGCGCTCGCGCTGGTGGCCTTCCTCGGCTCGGTGTCCGTGGCGCGGTACCGGGTCAGTGACAACGTCGACCGGGCCGTCCCGCCCGCCACCGGCGGTCCCGCCAGATCACGCCGCGGCCCCGGGCGGACCAGAGGGGAGGCCTCGCAGTGACCGACGACATCCTGGAGATCATCTCCGCCCTGTTCGTCTTCGCCGGCGCGCTACTCACGCTGGGCAGTGCGATCGGGCTGGTGCGCTTCCGTGACACCCTGAGCCGGATGCACCCCGCGGCCAAGCCGCAGGTGCTCGGGCTGGTGCTGGTCCTGTTCGGCGCGATCGTGCGGATCTTCCCCCACATCGACGTGGGGATGCTCGTGCTGACCGCCATCGTCGCGGTCTGTACGGCGCCCGTGATCGCCAACCGCGTCGGCAACCTCGCCTACCGCGAGAGCGTCGAGGACGGCACGGTGACGCACGAAGCACCACCCGCCGAGACCGACAGTGCGGCGGAGACCGAGTCGCGTCCGGCCTCGGACGAGCCCGACAGGCGCCCCTGAGCCGCGAGGCGTAAGGCCCCGCGCTGGGCGGGTACGCGGGGCGCGCGGGTACGTGGGGTGGGCAGACTCCCGCTGGGCAGACCCGCTCGGTGGGCAGGCCCGCGATCGACCGCGTTTCTGGATGCATCCGGCGAGAGACCATCTACAGAAACGCGGTCGGAATACACGTTTCCCGGTCGATCATCGGGGATCGCCGGCCGCGTAGGTCATGTCCAGCGTGCTGGCCGGCGCGCAGGCGTCCGCACGCCGGCGCGGGCGCGGGCGTAATCAGCCGTCGCGGTGGGGCGGCGACCGTCGCCGGGGCCGACCGTCGCCGGGCGGCGACCGTCGCCGGGCGGCGACCGACGCTGGGGCGACCGGCGTCGGGGGCGTTACTGAGCGGGAGCCGGGGGCGTGTCCATGCCGGCACCGGCCGGGGCCTGGCCCTCTGCCGGTGCGGGCCCGCCCGGGGCTGCGCCCTCCACGGGGGCCTCGGCGCCGGGCACTGCGCCCTCCGCGCCGGGCATGCCCTCGCCCTCACCCGGCATGCCCTCGTCGACCTGCTCGCCCTCGGACTCATCGGCCGCCCCCTCGGGGGAGGTGGTCTCCTGCGTGCTGGTCGCCTCGTTCTCCTCCGAGTAGGTGGGGAGCGTGTACGGCGCGTCGGCATCCGCCGGCTGCTCGTTGGGCGGGCTGCACGCGGCCGTGGCAAGGGCGGTGAGCGCGACGGCGGGGACCGCGATCAGGAGTCGGCGGGCGGTCTGACGCGGGGCCATGTGGGCTCCTTAGATCTCGGAAGGCTGCATGTCACTAGGACTGTGCGCTGCCTGAGCGGCAGGCACGGGCTCATCATATCCTCGCCGCGTCAGCGGGCGAGGTCCTGGGTGACGATCACGATGACCCCGTCGGTGCCCGGGACGAGATCGCCCGGCCGCGGTGCCGCGGGGATGCCCAACCGGGCCGCGACGGCCTCCGCCGCCTGCTGCTCGCCGGGGCCCGTGCCGAAGTAGACGGTCGACTCGGGGACCACGCCACGGTTGGACGGGAGGTTGGCCACGTCGCCGACGGCGAAGCCGTTGTCGCGCAGCGTATCCCCCGTCTGACCGGCCAGTCCGGAGACGTTGCTGTTGTTGAAGACCTGCACGGGCACGCTGGTGACGTCCGGTCCCGGTGCGGGCTCCTGCGCGGGCTGGCCCTGCGTGTCAGCGTCCGGCTCGGGCTGCTGCGCCTGCGGATCGTCTCCCTCGGCCCCCTCGGCGGGCGGCGCCGGCTGCTGATCGGCCGGCTGCCCCTCGTCAGACTGCCCGTCCGCGGGCGACTGCGCGGCGCCCTCGCCCTGGTCCTCGACCTGCGAGGTGGACTGTTCCTCGGCCGCGGGCGTCGAGTCGTCGTCGCCACCGAAGAGCTGCACCAGGCCGATGCCGATCGCCAAAACGACCGCCGCGAGCAGCACCATCGCGATGGCGCGGTACGGGGGGCCGCTGGGCTCGTCGGGGCCGTCGCCGCCGTCAAAGGCGTCGGCGTCGTACTGCATGGTCTCGGACTGAGGGCTCACAGCGCAGAGTTTAGGTCAGTCGAGCCGCATTCCCAGGTTGCGGGCCGCGCGTGCCTTCTGACGGCTGCTGCGCATGCGGCGCAGTCGCTTGACCAGAAGCGGGTCCGCAGCCAACGCCTCCGGGCGGTCGATCAAGCCGTTGAGGATCTGGAAGTAGCGCGTCCCGGACATGTCGAAGCGTTGCCGGATGGCCTCGTCCTTGGACCCCGCGAACTTCCACCACTGGCGCTCGAACTCCAGCATCGCGCGGTCACGCTCGGACAACTCCGGGTCGGCGGCGTGCAGCTCGGCCCTGTCCTTCTCCCGGGACTCGTCGGTGTCCTCGACCTGCACTGCCCGCGCTGCCGTGCCCGCTCGACCCATGCGTGCGCCTCCCAACGGATGCCGGATCACACTGTTGTGATTCCCCCGTAGTGAACCACACGGGTCCGACACCGTGCCAGGCTCGGATTAGGATCGGGAGCCATGGCCGTCCTGCCCATCGTCATCCTCGGCGACCCCGCGCTCCACACCCCCACCGAACCCGTCACCGAGTCCCCGGAAGAACTCCGCGGTCTCGTGGTGGACCTCTACGAGACCATGGACGCGGCGAACGGTGTCGGCCTGGCCGCCAACCAGGTGGGCATCGGCAAACGCCTCTTCGTCTACGACTGCCCCGACCTCGACACCGAGGACGGCGACGCCCTCTCCCGCGAGGACATCGAGGCCCGCGGCGGATGGATCACCCGTCGCGGTTGCGTGATCAACCCGGTGCTCGAGACGTCCGAGATCCCCGAGACCATGCCGGATCCGGAGGAGGACCTCGAGGGCTGCCTGTCCGTCCCCGGCGTCAACTTCCCGCGCGGCCGCGCCTGGTGGGCCCGCGTGACCGGCACCGACGAGAACGGCGAGGCCGTCTCGATCGAGGGGTACGGCCTGCTCGCCCGCTGCCTCCAGCACGAGGTGGGCCACCTCGACGGGTACGTCTACACCGACCACCTCATCGGCCGGAACCGCAAGGCCGCCAAGCGCCACATCCGCGACGAGGGCTGGGGAGTGCCCGGCCTGAGCTGGGACCCGGCCACCGACGCCGACCCGTTCGGCCACGACGACGAGGACGACGGGGACGACGACGGCGACGCCACCGCGGGCCGGGGCACCGGCGCCGGCGCCTCCGTCTCCCCTGCCCACCATGGGTGACCGGGATCGGGACCTGGCCGGCAGGTCCAGGTGGAACGCGGGCCGTAGCGTGGCGGTGGGCGAACGCGTGGTCGTGCGTCGTCACCTCGGCCCGGGCGAGACCTCGCACCTGTACACCGA
The DNA here is from genome assembly GCA_019119635.1 of Candidatus Dietzia intestinipullorum. Lineage (GTDB taxonomy): Bacteria > Actinomycetota > Actinomycetes > Mycobacteriales > Mycobacteriaceae > Dietzia > Dietzia intestinipullorum. Next base: position 72,490 of record DWWP01000047.1, on the reverse strand, counting down.
CGTGATCGGGCACGTGGTCGAGCTCGAACCGGAGTTGGTCGTGCGCCGCGCCGACGGCGAGCGCGTGCGGATCCCCGACGCCGACATCTCGGTCCTCAAAGTGATACCGCCCCGCCCCGTGCGTGCCCGCGACGTCCGCGAGCTGGAGTACGCGGGGGCCCTGGCCTGGCCGGGAACCGAGTACGCACTGATCGACGGCTGGTTCTGCCGCGCCGGCGACGACTGGTCCTACCGCGGCGACTCCGCCGTCCCCGTCTTCCCCTGGGCCAGCTGCGAGGACCTCGACGGGGTGCGGGACTGGTACGCGGCACGCGGGCTCCCGCTGCGGCTGGTGGACGTGGAGAGGCTGGTGGACTCCTCGCGGATGGCACTCGACGGTGTCCCCGTCGATCCCGCGCGGGTGAGGGCTGACCGCGACCTCCTCCTGTGTACGGCCGACTGTCGCGAACTGCTCGCGGCCGCGGACATCCAGGTTCCCGCCGCGGACCGCCCACCGGTGGGCCTGGCCGACCGCCCCGACGACGACTGGCTGGGGCTGTACCACGCCACCGCCGACCTCGACCCCGCCCGCGTGCGACCGGCGATGCTGTCGACCGCCGGACTCGTCGACGGCGAGCCGGACGCGGGCGGCCGAGTGGTGTTCGCACACCTGGAGGACCGCGGGCAGCTGACCGCGATCGCCCGGGGCGCGGTCACCTCCGGCCCGAGCGGGGCACCCCGGGTCGCCGTCTCCTGCGTCCAGACCGCCGACGGCCACCGGCGACGCGGCCTGGCGGAGATCGTCACCGCGGCGCTGGTGGAGTGGGGGCTCGGGCTCGGCGCGCAGGAGTGTCACCTCCACGTGTTCGCCGACAACGCCGCCGGGCGCGGCCTGTGGGACAAGCTGGGGGTGTCGCCTCATCACACACTGCGCCACCTCGTCGTCGTCTGAGGTCCGGCCCGACCGGAAGCCGGAGTGGGCCCCGTCGGCCCGGCGTTCCTGGTGGGCGCCGTCGTGGCCCAGATCCCCACGGTGGCGCTGATCGCCGCGCACAACCGCCGGGCGCGGGCGTCGCCCACTGTTCACCTGCCATGACCGTGCGAGCAGGACCGCGGGTAATACACTGGCCCCATGCGCCTGGCCACCTGGAACGTGAACTCCATCAGAGCTCGACGCGACCGCGTCCTCGCCTGGCTCGAACGCTCTGAGGTCGACGTCCTGGCCATGCAGGAGACCAAGTGCAAGGACGAGCAGTTCCCGCACGAGGCGTTCCGGGAGATCGGCTACGAGGTCGCCCACCACGGGCTCAGCCAGTGGAACGGGGTGGCCGTCGCCTCGCGGGTCGGGTTGGAGGACGCGCGACCGGGTTTCGACGGCATGCCCGGGTTCCACAAGGACCCCGAGATGGCCCAGGATCCGGAGGCCCGCGCGATCTCGGCCGTGTGCGACGGCGTCCGCGTGTACAGCCTCTACATCCCCAACGGCCGCGAGCTGGCCGACCCGCACTACACGTACAAGCTCGACTGGCTGGCCCGTCTCCGCGAGCACGCGGCCGCCGAGCTCAACGCCGACCCGAGCGCACAGATCGCCCTGACCGGGGACTTCAACGTGGCGCCGGAGGACGAGGACGTGTGGGACATGGAGGTCTTCGACGGCAAGACCCACGTCTCCCCGCCCGAGCGAGAGGCGTTCTTCGCCTTCGACGGCGCGGGCTTCCGGGAGGTCACCCGCGAGCACACGCCGGGCCCCGGAGTCTACACGTACTGGGACTACACGGGGCTGAGCTTTCCCAAGCGCAAGGGCATGCGCATCGACTTCCAGCTCCACTCCCCCGCCCTGGCCGCACGGGTCACCGGGGCGAGCATCGACCGTGAGGAACGCAAGGGCAAAGGCGCCTCCGACCACGCCCCCGTCGTCGTCGATCTGGACTAGGAGCGCGCCGTGTCGACGTTCGAACTACGCCACTACATCGATCGGCTGCGCGCCGAGGGGTTCACGGTCCGTGACGACCACGGCGAGGACCCCGACCTGATCGACATCGACGGCCGGGCCGTGGACACCTGGCGTGAGAACTACCCCTACCGGGAGCGGATGGACCGCAACCAGTACGAGGTGGAGAAGTACCTCCTACAGATCGAGCTGCTGAAGTTCCAGCGCTGGCAGGCCGAGACCGGTCACCGACACGTGATCGTGTTCGAGGGCCGCGACGCCGCCGGCAAGGGCGGCACGATCAAGCGGTTCACCGAGTACATCAACGTGCGACAGTCACGTGTGGTGGCGCTGATCAAGCCCACCGAGACCGAGATGTACCAGTGGTACTTCCAGCGGTACGTCGCCCACCTGCCCAGCCGCGGTGAGCTCGTGATGTTCGACCGCTCCTGGTACAACCGGGCCGGTGTGGAGCGGGTGATGGGCTTCTGCACCGACAGTCAGTATGAGACGTTCATGGAGCAGGCCCCGATGTTCGAGAAGATGCTCGTGGACTCGGGGATCGGGCTCACCAAGTTCTGGTTCTCGGTGACGCGGGAGGAACAGAAGACGCGGTTCGCGATCCGCCAGCTCGATCCGGTGCGCCGCTGGAAGTTGTCGCCGATGGATCTCGAATCACTGAGCAGGTGGGACAAGTACACGGAGGCCAAGGAGGCCATGTTCCGCCAGACCGACACCGAGTGGGCACCCTGGACCACCGTCAAGTCCAATGACAAGAAGCGGGCCCGGGTCAACGCCCTGCGCCATTTCCTCCACCAGTTCGACTACCCGGACAAGGACGACCAGGTGGTGTTTGCGCCCGACCCCAAGATCGTCAGGCGGGGCAAGGACGCCGTCGGGGACTGACTGAGCCTGCGAAGGAAGCGCCCCGCGCACAGAACCCGTCGGGGACTAGCGGAGCGAGCCCCGCGCAGCGATGTCCCCGCGCACACACACTGTCGGGGACCAGCGGAGTGAGCCCCGCGAGCGCGAGAGCTGCAGGGAATGTCCGGCAGCGCCGCTGCATTGCACTGGGTATGAGCCATACCAATGATCCGACCGTCATCAAGCGACTGCTCACCGACAAGGGCCGCTGGGCTGTGGTGGGACTGTCCGCGAACCGGGCGCGTACGGCGCACGGGATCGCCGGGTACGTGCGCGACCTCGGGCACGAGATCGTGCCGGTCCACCCGAAGGCGGAGACCGTGTACGACCAGCAGGGATACCCGGATCTCGCGTCGGTTCCCGGCGACGTCGACGTCGTCGACGTGTTTGTGAACTCCGAGCTCGCCGGGGGCGTGGTGGATGACGCGATCGCCCGGGGCGCGAAGGCGGTCTGGCTGCAGCAGGGCGTGATCGACGAGGCCGCCGCCCAGCGGGCGACTGATGCGGGACTCGACGTGGTCATGGACACCTGCCCCGCGATCGAGGCGCCGCGCCTGGGCCTGGTCTGACGGCCGATCCCCTGGTGCGCCCGGGTGCCGGGGCCTCCCCGGCACGGGTGCACACAAACGACTACAAATCGGGCGGGGCGCGGCCACGCAGTAGGGTCGCCCCTCGCTGGCGCGGACCAGCCCCGCGACCGGGGCTGGTTTGCGGGGTCAGTAACTCGCGTTCGCGGCGAGGCCCACCATCGCGAATACGAACACGAAGTACAAGACGATCACGACGGCGGCGATCACGAGCGAGATCACGCCCAGCTTCTTGGCGGTGGCGCTGGCCGCTTCGGCCTCGGCGTGGCGGCCGGCCGCCCACAGCGGGTAGACGTCGATCGCCCGGGTCATGGCGACAAAGGCCAGGGGCCAGAAGCAGACGATCGCCGCGACGGCCCAGCCGACGTTGGAGGGCGGCCCGGGGCGGGCGGAGGCGCTGTCGTGATAGCCACCCGCGGCCTGGTAACCGGCCGGCACCGAGTAGCCGGGCTGCGCAGAGTAGTCAGACTGCCCCGGGTACCCCGCCTGGGAGCCGTATCCGGGCTGCGTCGGGTAGTCGGGCTGCGAGCCATCCTGCGGGTACGTCATGCATCGTCCTTCTCGGGTGGGGCCGCCGTCAGTCCGCGGCGACGAGGAGTTGATATTCGGGGAATCGGACCAGGAACCGGCGGACATAGCTGCACACCGGCCGGATCTTGACACCGTCGAGCCGGAACCGGGTGAGGACCAGGCTGACCAGCAAGCGCGCGATGCCCTGTTGGCCGAACCGCTCCTCGATGACGGTGTGGAGAAGAATAAAGACGTCCCCGTCCACCTCGTAGCCGACCAGGCCCATGAACGTCTCGCCGTCCCACAGCTCGAACCGGTCTCTCTCGGTGTTGTGGACAAGCACCAACGACTCTCGGGCAGACATCAGAACTCCTTCGCGCTGAACGGGCTCCCTTGCGGAGCCTACTCCCCGGTGTAGGGTCGGCCGTACAACTTCATATCCATCCACACGGGAGCCCGCTTCGGAGCGTGGGCTGAGAGGACGACCGGCCGGGTCGTCGACCGTAGAACCTGTCCGGGTCATGCCGGCGTAGGGAGCTGAAGAATCCTCATGCGTACACACATGTCCGAGACCGCTCGCGCATTCGCACCATCCACTACGGCTGAAGAGCTGGAATCCCTGTCCGGCGGCAAAGGGCCGGGCCAGAGCAACGCTGCACCGGTGGACGCCGTCACCTGCGGGCCGATCCCGTCCAGTCGCAAGGCGTACGTCGAGATCCCCCTCGAGGGTTCGGACGACGGGCACCGAACCACGACTGTTGACGACGACGAGGTGGGCGCCGCGCCGACGATGCGGGTGCCGGTCCGGCGTATCGAGCTGACCGATGACACCACCTTCGACGTCTACGACACGTCGGGGCCGTACACCGGGTATCCCGATTCAGGGTCCTGCCACGACCTCGGCGAAGGCCTGCCCCGCATCCGGTCGGCGTGGCAGCGTCCCGGGGCGGTGTCCGCCTCCGACGCGGACGATCGCCCGGTGCGGACGCAGCTCGCGTGGGCCCGCGCGGGCCTGGTCACGCCCGAGATGCGATTCATCGCCGCGCGGGAGGGCGTCGACGTCGACGTGGTGCGCGAGGAGGTCGCCGCCGGCCGCGCCGTCATCCCCGCCAACCACCGGCATCCGGAGAGCGAGCCGATGATCATCGGAAAGCGCTTTGCGACCAAGGTCAACGCCAACATCGGCAACTCGGCGGTCACCAGCTCGATCGCCGAGGAGGTGGAGAAGATGGTGTGGGCCACCCGCTGGGGCGCGGACACGGTGATGGACCTGTCCACGGGCAGGGACATCCACGCCACCCGCGAGTGGATCCTGCGCAACTCGCCCGTCCCGATCGGCACCGTGCCCATCTACCAGGCGCTCGAGAAGGTGAACGGCGACCCTGTCGCTCTCACGTGGGAGTTGTTCCGCGACACGGTGCTCGAGCAGTGCGAGCAGGGCGTGGACTACATGACGATCCACGCCGGCGTCCTGCTGCGGTACGTCCCGCTGGCGGCCAAGAGAGTCACAGGGATCGTCTCCCGCGGCGGGTCCATCATGGCGGCGTGGTGCCTGGCCCACCACCGCGAGTCGTTCCTCTACACGCACTTCGCCGAACTGTGCGAGATCCTCGCCGCTTACGACGTGACGTTCTCGCTGGGGGACGGGCTGCGGCCGGGCTCGATCGCGGACGCCAATGACGAGGCCCAGTTCGCCGAGTTGCGCACGCTGGGCGAGCTCACCGGGATCGCCAAACGCCACGGGGTGCAGGTGATGATCGAGGGCCCCGGCCACGTGCCGATGGACAAGATCGTGGAGAACGTACGGCTCGAGGAGCAGTGGTGCGAAGAGGCCCCGTTCTACACGCTGGGGCCGCTGGCCACGGATATCGCGCCGGGATACGACCACATCACCAGCGCGATCGGGGCCGCGCGGATCGCCGAGGCCGGCACCGCGATGCTCTGCTACGTCACGCCCAAGGAGCACCTCGGACTGCCGGATCGCGATGACGTCAAGACCGGCGTGATCACGTACAAGATCGCCGCCCACTCGGCGGACCTGGCCAAGGGGCACCCGCGGGCGCAGGAGCGCGACGACGCACTGAGCACGGCGCGCTTCGAGTTCCGGTGGAAGGACCAGTTCGCGCTGGCCCTCGACCCCGACACCGCGCGCGAGTTCCACGATGAAACCCTGCCGGCCGAGCCCGCCAAGACCGCGCACTTCTGTTCCATGTGCGGGCCCAAGTTCTGCTCGATGCGCATCTCCCAGGACATCCGGGACTACGCGGCCGAGCACGGCCTGGACTCAGTGGAGGCCATCGAGGCGGGGATGGCCGAGAAGTCGGCGGAGTTCGCCGACCGGGGCAATCGCCTCTACCTGCCGCTGGCCGACTGACGCCACGCCCCCGCCCGTGTGTTCCGGGCGGGGGTCAGGCGTCGCGGCGCATCGTCAGCGCGAGGCCGCCGGCCCACAGTGCCACGCAGACGACCGCGTACCAGGCCAGGGCCGGCCATTCGCCCCAGGTGATGGCACCCTGCGCGATCTCCCCCTGGGTCCAGAAGTCACCGTTGGTGAAGGGCATCCACCCCGCGAGGTCCTCGCCGAACTTCGGGATCATCATGACCATGGACTCCACGCCGAGCGTCCACACCAGGAGCAGTGCGATGGCGCCGGCAGCGTTCCGCATGATGTAGGCCAGCCCCAACACGGCGAGGGTGCCCAGCCCGGTGTAGACGGGGAACCGCCAGAGGTACTTCAGCCCGTCACCCGAGAACGCGGTCCAGGAATCCACGCCGGACAGCCCGCCGGCGACGACGAACGCCAGGATGATCGAGACCGCGGTGACGAGCATCGACGCCACGGTGAGCAGTGCCGTCTTGGTGACGATGGCGGGCCACCGGGCCGGCGCGACCAGGAAGGTCGCCTTGAGCGTGTGGTAGCGGTACTCACCGGTGACCGAGACGATCGCCGCGATCCACACGAGGAACACCGTGAAGACGGTGACGCCCATGAGCGCGAAGAGCGGGTCGCTGCCGCCGCCCGGGGCGCCGGCGACGGGCTCGCCGGCCGAGACCTGCTCGAACTGGCCGACGATGGCGCCCAGGCCCACGGCGAAGACGATCGCGAGACCGTAGAGCCAGTACGCGCTCTGGGTGGTGGTCAGCTTGATCCACTCGGACTTGAGCAACGTCATTCGGTGGCCTCCTGACCGTGGTACTCGACATCGTCGTCGGTGAGCGCCATGAACGCCTCCTCGAGGGACGCCCGCTTCTCGGTGAGCTCGTGCACGGTGATCCCCAGGCTCGCGGCGAAGTCGCCCACCCACACCGCGGTGGCGTCGACGACGGTGAACACGCCCTTGACGGGGTCGAAGGTCGCCCGCACGCCCTCCTCCCGCGCGGCGGCGGTGAACTCGTCGACGTGCGGGGTGCGGAGGACGACCGTGGCTGCGCCCCGGGACAGGAACTCGTCCACGGAGGTCTGCGCGCGCAGCTGCCCGCGTCCGATCACGACGAGGTCCTGCGCCGTCTGCGCCATCTCCGAGAGCATGTGGCTGGACACCAGCACTGTCCGCCCCTCGTTGGCGCGGGCGTGCATGAAGCGACGGATCCAGAGGATGCCCTCGGGGTCGAGGCCGTTGACGGGCTCGTCGAACATGAGGACCTCCGGGTCACCGAGCATCGCGGTGGCCAGCCCCAGGCGTTGCCGCATGCCCAGCGAGTAGCCGCCGACCTTGCGCCCGGCCACCTCGGTCAGACCCACGAGCCCCAGCATCTCGTCGACGCGGGACTGGGAGATCCCCCCGGCGGCGGCGATCATCTTCAGGTGCGCGCCCCCGGACCGGTTGGCGTGGACCCACGAGGCGTCGAGCAGACAGCCGACGGTGCGTGAGGGATGCTGGAGGTCGCGGTAGCGGGTCCCGCCCACCAGCGCCTCTCCCGAGGTCGGGGCGTCCAACCCGACGATCATCCGCATGGTCGTGGACTTGCCGGCGCCGTTGGGCCCGAGGAAGCCAGTGACGACACCGGGTCGCACCGAGAAGGTGAGATCGTCCACGGCGGTCGACTCGCCGTAGCGTTTGGTCAGGTTGCGTACCTCGATCATGGTGTCCAGTGTGCCTTGTGACGCGCCGCGCGCGAGGTTCCACCCTTCAGCCCACACACAGTCGTGGTGACGACCTACTCTTTGCACATGGACGACGGCACGCCCGACCCCGACCGCCGCATCCCCGCGATCCGCGCCTCGGATCCCGAGCGCGAGGCGACATCCCGGCTTCTGCAGCAGGCGTACTCCGAGGGCAGGCTCACACTGGCCGAGTTCGACGACCGCACCACGCGGGCCTACGCCGCGGTGTTCCAATCCGACCTGGCCGAGCTGACCCGGGACCTCTCCCCCGCCCGCCAGCCGTTCGAGCGCAGGCCGGAACCGCAGCAGGAGTCAGCGCCGGCGCGCAGGGTCACCGGGGGCCCGGGGCCGTCGACGTCGTTGGCGGTCCTGGGCGGGTGCGAGCGCAACGGCCCGTGGACGGTGACGACCGAGCACACCACGGTGGCGGTCATGGGCGGGGTGAGCCTGGACCTGCGGCGGGCGAACCTGCAGTCGCAGGAGGTCACCATCCGGGCGTTCGCGTTCATGGGCGGGATCGAGATCGTGGTGCCCGACGACGTGCAGGTCGACGTGAGCGGGCTCGGCATCATGGGCGGGTTCGGCGACGTCTCCGGCAGGAGCAGGGACGGCCGCCCGGTACGTCAGGCCCCGTCCGGCGCGCCCCGGATCCGGGTGACGGGGCTGGCGGTGTGGGCGGGCGTCGAGGTCCGCCGGGTCCCGCGCGAGCAGGACGGGTGACGACCGCTCAGTCGGCGGGGTCGACCGGCGGGCTCGACGCCTGTGCCCAGAAGCGCTTGGGGATCCGCCCGGCGACGCGGGCGGCGTAGCCGGCCCGGACGGCCTCACGCATGGCCGCTGCCATGAGCGGCGGGTTCTCGGCGCGGGTGACGGCGGTGGCGAGCAGTACGCCGTCGCAGCCCAACTCCATGGCGAACGCGGCGTCGGAGGCGGTGCCGATCCCGGCATCGCAGATCACCGGCACCCCGGCGCGCTCGACGATCATCTCGAGGTTGTGCGGGTTGCAGATCCCCAGACCGGTGCCGATCGGGGCGCCCAGCGGCATGACGGCCGCGCATCCCACGTCCTCGAGGCGACGGGCCAGCACCGGGTCGTCGGTGGTGTAGGGCAGGACCACGAAGCCGTCGTCGACCAGGTCCTCCGCCGCCTCCACGAGCTCTATCGCGTCCGGCAGCAGTGTCCGCTCGTCGGCGATCACCTCGAGCTTGACCCAGTTGGTGCCCAGCGCCTCGCGGGCCAGCCGCGCGGTCTTGACCGCCTCGGTGGCGCTCCGGCACCCGGCGGTGTTGGGCAGCGCCCGGATCCCTAGCTCGCGGAGCAGGCCCAGCAGGCCGAGCCCGCCGCCGTCGCCGTCCCCGGCGCCGAGACGGAGGTCGACCTTGCGGATGGACACGGTGGTCAGCGCGGTGCCCGAGGCGATCAGCGCCTCTCGCAGCACCGCCTGGTTACCGGCACCGCCGGTGCCGGTGATGAGCCGGGAGCCCAGCTCCTCGCCGGCGATGACCAGCGGAGACCCGAGCGTCCCGTCGATCTCGGAGACGACGGACGCCCCGAGCCCGGCGGTGGGCGGGCCCCCGGCCGTGGGGGACTCAGCCACCCTGCACCGCCGTGAGGAGGTCCACCTCCGCACCGGCGGACAGCAGCGTGTCATCCCAGCCGGAGCCCGGGACCACCTCGCCGTCGACGGCCACGGCCACGCCCTCGGCCGGCAGGTCGAGTTCGCGGACGAGGGCGCGGACGGTCGAGCCCTCCGAGAGGGTGCGGCTCTCTCCATTGACGGTGACGATCACGGGGCCTCCTGAGCAGTCGTGCGTTGCCCGCCATCCTAGTGGGTGCCGCCGACACTCTCAGCCGCGCGCGAGGCGTCCGGGGCGCGCGGCCGCGGCGGCCGGCGGGGCAGGCCGGCCGAGCACATCCGCGACCACCGTGGCCGCCGTGACGGGGGTGAGCGCGATGCCGTTGCGCCCGTGCCCGGTGGCGTAGACGACCCTCGGGTCGCCTCCCTCCGTGGCCGGCCCGAGGATCGGCAGGTTGTCCGGCGACACGGGCCGCAGACCGGCGATCATCTCCGCCAGCTCGTACTCGCCGATCCCCGGAAACACCGTCTCGGCGTCCGCGAGCAGATCTCTGACCCCGCCCACGGTGACCTGCCGGTCGTCACCGTGCTCGTACTGCGTGGCCCCCACGACGATCCCCCCGTCCCGCGGCACCAGGTAGAGCGGGCGGCCGCGGACGAACGCGCGGACGACGCCCCGGGGCGGCTCCTCGCACCCTGGCCGCGCCAGCAGCCGCAGGACCTCCCCTTTGACCGGCCGCACCGGCAGCCCGGCCAGAGCCGCCGAACCGCCCCCTGCGGCCAGCACGACCCGGTCCGCCTCGACGTCGTCGAGCGAGGGGACGACGCCGCGCGCCCACCTCACCCCCTCGGCGCGGCAGGCCCGGGCGAGCGCGCGGAGGAGGACGCGGTTGTCCACCGCGCCCTCGGAGTCCATCCGGTATGCGGCGCGCGCGACCCGGGCCAGTGACGGCTCGGCGGCGCGCAGTTCGCGACGGGTGACCCGGCGCAGGTCGGCGTCGGTCACCCCGCCCTCGACGACGATGTCGTTGCCGGCCGCCCAGGTCATGGCCAACTCGAGGTCACGCGCGTCGGCCTCGTCCACGGCCAGCATGTGCGTGTGGGCGGCGCTGCGGATCATCGGGCCGCCCGGGCGATGCGGCTCGAGCTCGCGGAGGAACCCCGGCCAGCGGCGCACCGAGGCGACACCCAGCGCGAAGACCGACTCCTCGCCTGGCCAGGCCTCGCTGAAGGGGGCGAGCATGCCGCCGGCCACCCACGCCGCGCCGCCGGTGGGGACGCCGTCGGGCCCGGAGTCGTCGGGTTCGTGGACCACGACCTCCGCGACCGCGCCGGAACGCGCGAGCGCCCACGCGCAGGCCAGTCCGATCACCGAGCCGCCCACCACCGCGACCCGGTCGTACTCGTGCCGAGGCGGGGAGGAGCTCATACCTGGAGAGCCTAGGCGTCCGGGGATCGCCTAGCGTGACGGCCATGACCGATCTCGCCGGCCGCCGCCGCGCCCGCCTCGCCGACTCCCGCCTCTACCTGTGTATCGACGCCCGCCGGCACCTCGACGAGCAGGCACGTGAGCAGGGGTGGGGCGGCGAGTACCCGGCGCTGCGGCGGGACGCCACCGCCGCGCTGGCCGGCGGTGTGGACCTGGTGCAGCTGCGGGACAAGAACTCGGTCGGCGAGCGAGAGCAGGGCCCGCTCGAGGCCGCGCACGAGCTGCGGGCGCTCGCGGTGCTGCGCGAGGTGTGCGACGAGGCCGGGGCGCTGGTGGCCGTCAACGACCGCGCGGACATCGCTGCAGCGTCGGGGGCCGACGTGCTCCACATCGGACAGGACGATCTGCCCGAGGAGTGGGCCCGACGCATCATCGGCAGCGACATGATCCTGGGCGTGTCCTGCCACGCCCCCGACGAGGTCGACGCGGCCGCCGCCGACCCCCTGTTCGACTACTTCTGCACCGGACCGGTCTGGCCCACGCCGACCAAGCCGGGCCGCCACGCGCCGGGCCTCGACCTCGTGCGCCACGCCGCCACGACCGTCGGCGACTCCCGGCCGTGGTTCGCGATCGGCGGGATCGACTCCCCCACCCTGGGCGAGGTCGTCGAGGCCGGGGCCAGGCGGGTCGTGGTGGTCCGCGCGATCACCGGGGCCGCCGATCCGACGTCCGCCGCCCGCGACCTGCGGGCGGCCCTGCTCAGGTGAGCCGCTTGGTCAGAGTCCGCCGGAGCACCTGGCGGGGCTTCTGACCGGTGTCGTCGCCGCCCCGACCGGCGCGCCGCCCCCACGACCCCGGCGCCAGGCCGGGAACGAGCGTGAGCAGGCGCCCCAGCCCGGCGACCGGCCACTCGACGGCCGCGTGCTCGACCTCGACCGACGCGTGCCTGCCCTCCAGGACGAGGGTCATCACCCCGTTGTCGAACCAGATCCCGTCGGTGACATCCCACCTCGCCTCCGGATCCCGCACCCCCACCGACGCGGCCAGTCGTCGCGTCAGTGCCGGGACGACCGCGCGCAGCGACACGCGGTTGACCACCCGGATCGCCTGCTCCAACGGGTTGCGGTACGGCGACATGACCAGCTGGTGCACGCGCGTGGTGGAGCCGGCCACCTCGGGTGCGGTCAGCTCCACCTCTTCGAGGTAGGAGCAGTGCACGTCGCCACCCAGCATGAGGATCGACGCGGGCGCGGCGCGATCGCGACCGGAGGCGACCTCGGTGAGCAGTTCCACCAGGGCGTCGAAGCTGTTCCGGAACGCCCCCCAGTGCTCGAGGTCGACCGTGCGGCGGATCCACTCGCCCACCCGGACGGACAGGGGCGCGTCCGCCCGGTGCCGGGCCACCGCCTCGTTCCACCCCTCCAGGTGATGGAGGGCCGGGAGCATGAACGCGGGCAACGAGGAGCCGATCACCAAGTGGTCCACGTCGGCGTCCAGGCAGGTGCGGCGCGTCCACGCCCATTCGTCGTGGTCCATCACGAGCCGGTCCGCGGGGTCCAGATGGCGCGAGGCCCGCACGTCCAGCATCACCACACGGACACGCCCGAAGTCGCGGTGGAAACTCCACTGCGCCGCGCCCCGCTGCTCGTCGGCGGCGAGTGCGAAGTCGGTCAGGATCCGCTCGCGCTCGTCGTCGTCCCCCGCCGCGCGCAGACGCCGGTACACCTCATCGGACTCCAACTCGTCAGGGGCCAGATTGCCCAGGTGCTGGTAGACGAAGTAGCTGGAGAAGGCCCCGGCCACGCGGTCGGGCCACCAGGATTGCGCGGTCATCTCCTCCCGCCACGCATACGAGGAGTTCCAGTCGTCGCGCAGGTCGTGGTCGTCGAGGATCATGCAGCTCGGCACCGTGGACAGCAGCCACCGCACGTCCGGGTCGCGCCACGACTCGTGATAGAGCCAGGAGTACTCCTCGAAGTCGCAGATCTCCTGCGAGACGTCACGGTCACCGCCGGCGCCGGCCGACTCGCGCACCGCCCGCGGCCCCTCGCCGGCGCGGCGGCGCTCCGCGAGCCGCTCCGTGATCTCCCGGCTCGGGATGTCGGCGTAGACCTGATCCCCGAGCAGCAGCATCGCGTCCGGCCACTGATCGTGCGGGGTGCGGGCCATCTGGTGCGCCAGGGCCACCAGGGCGTCGGCACCGATCGTGCGCAGGGCCTCGGGCGTCTGGTTCTCCCCGCGGCGGCACGACCCGAACGACAGGCGGACCGGGGTGTCCGGGCGCGGCGTCCGGATCACGCTGGGCCGATCCGGGTCGAGTGGCCAGACCGTCTCGCCGTCGAGCTCGACCTGATACGGGATCTCCGCCCCCGATTTGAGTCCGGACAGGTGCAGGAGTGCGAAGTGGTGGCCGTGGACGCCCCACGAGTCCTCGACGGCCTCGCAGCCGCCCGCGCGGATCGTCACCCGGCAGGGTCGGGACACCTCCACCCACACCGTCGCATCGGTGCGGTCCACATAACGCAACATCGGACCCACGAGGATCTCCGGGGACACGCCGGTCTCAGTCATGCGCCCCAGTCTGCCCCGACCGGGCCCGCCACGGCCGCGGCGCCGGTCAGCGGCGTATTGCCCGGGGGCCCACGACGAGACTGCCCGACGGCAGCCGGTCGCGCAGTCCCCGGTCCGCGGTCACCGTCACCACCCGCCGCGGCCCCGAGGTCAGATCGCGGACCAGGTCGACGATCGCGTCGTCGCCCTCGCCGGCCGCCCGGTGCACCTCGAACGGGCCGTCGTGCTCGGCACTCTTGGCCGCGCCCTCGATCACGGCATGCGCGCGGGCCACCCAGCCGAAGGTGCCGTGACCGTCGGCGGAGACGGGCAGATCCAGGGTGCGGGGCAGGTCGGCGCCCAGCTCGTCGAGCAGCCGCGTCGTGGCCCCGGCACGATCCTTCCACCAGCCGTCCGGCCGTGACCCCAGCACGTTGGCCACGTCCACCACGAGCTCCACGGGCTCGGTCCGCAGCCCCGCCGCCCAGGCCTGCTCGAAGGCCGGCATGAGCGGCAGGGCGGTCACCCGGTCCTCGGGCACCCACCGCAGCTCCAGGCTCTCGTTGTTGGGCACGGTCTCCAGCGCCCGGGGCGCGTCCGCGACGACGGTCGTATACGTCCACTCGACCTCGGCCGGCGACTCCTCCACCAGCGGCGGCAGCGTCGACGGTGCGCCGTCCGACGTCCCCGGGATCCGCTGGTCGGGCCGTATCCGTCGCATCAACGCCGCCGCATGGCGCAGATCCAGCCCCGGGCGGTGCCACACGGTCCCGGGCATCCGGGACGTGATCCTCTCGGCCCGGACCGTCACGTCCGCCGGGCTGACCTCGGCCTCCTCCTCGGTCTCCCGCAGCGCCGCCATCGGCGCGTCCTCGTGCGAATCGCGGGCGCCGCCCGGCAGGGCCCACGTGTCGCCGGACGCCGTCCACACCGCGCGATGCTGCAGCAGGACGAGAGGGGTCGCCGGGTCGGACGGGTCAGCCGTCCGCAGGAGCAGGCCCGCCGCCCCGAACCTGCCCCACCGTCGGGTGCCGTCCGTGGACACCACCCACCCGTTGCCGTCACCCTCGCTCGTGGGCACTACTCCTCCGCTCCGCCGGGTCGGCCCCGTCGACGGATCGAGCGGGAACCTGGGGTACTCCTCGACCAGTCTGCCCGACGATGCGGCATCGACTCACTAACCTGGATCCCACGTCCGACCGGATCCACCCGGGCGGGGCGAGGAACGGGAGGTGCGTGACGCCATGGGCGCCGAGACACTCACCCGTCCCGACACCTCGGAGACGGATCCCGAACGCCCCGTCTCCCACGGGAAGAAGGGGCCCGCCGCCGGCCGCCGCTCCACGGCCGATGCGCCCGCCCCGGCGCGGCACGCCGTCCGGCGGCGCGCGGCCCGGATCTGGAACGACGTGCTCACGACGCCCGGACGCATGACGATCTTCGGCGTCCTCGCGATCATCATGGTCCTCATCGGCGGCGTCGTCGCGTCCTCGACCATCACCTCGCGCCAGTCGCACCACGAGACCCTGCTGGCCGAGGTCGAACCCGTGGCCAACGCGTCCCAGACGCTCTACAGTTCCCTGACGATCGCCGACTCGGCCGCCAACACCGCCTTCATCACCGGAGGGATCGAGCCACCGGAGCTCCGGGACCGCTACCTGCAGGCCATCGCCACGTCGTCGTCGGCCATCATCGCCGCCTCCCAGGGGCTCGACCGCACCGACGAGGAATCCATAGACCAACTCGCCCGCATCAACGCCCAGTTGACCACCTACACCGGCCTCGTGGAGACCGCGCGGACCAACAACCGGGTCACCAACCCGGTGGGGTCGGCCTACCTCGCGTCCGCGTCGTCACTCATGCAGGACACGATCCTGCCCGCCGCCGCCGACCTCTACGACCGTCAGTCCACCTCGGTCGGCGAATCGGACGAGGAGTGGTCCTCGCCGCCGTGGGGGTCGTTCCTCCTGCTGGGGCTCGCGATCACGGTGCTGTTGCTGGTCCAACAATGGCTGTGGAAGCTGACCGGGCGCCGGATCAACCCCGGCCTGGCCCTGTCCACGGTGCTGGTGATCGCCACGTTCCTCATCACCATGATCGCCGGGTTCCTGGCCGCGAACGACAACGC
Organism: Candidatus Dietzia intestinipullorum; assembly: GCA_019119635.1. Lineage (GTDB taxonomy): Bacteria > Actinomycetota > Actinomycetes > Mycobacteriales > Mycobacteriaceae > Dietzia > Dietzia intestinipullorum. Next base: position 56,772 of record DWWP01000047.1, on the reverse strand, counting down.
CAAGGGCCTGTCCGAGGGGGCCGCGCCCATGAACGAACTGACCCGCCAACGCATCAACGCCCAGAAGGTCCGCGCCCAGGAGACCCTCAACCTGGTCCGTCGCACCGACCCGGAGGGCTCGTCCGCCGAACGTGCGGCGATCCTCGGCGGGGTGCGGGACACCCTCACCGTCTACCTCGACCCCGAGGAGTCCGGCAGCGGCCGGGTCAGCCTCGACGACGACGGCGCGGTCACCGACGCGATCGACGCCCTCGACGACTGGATGGCCGCCCAGAACCGGGCCGACTCCTTCTACCAGCAGGGCGACTACCAGGGCGCCATCGCCATCTCGTCCGGACAGGACGAGGGCGACTCCGGTGCCGCCTTCGACGAGTTCGACGAATCGATGCAGGGCGCGATCGAAGAGGCCAGGGAGACCCTGCGCACGCGGATCGACAACGCGCGACGGACGTCGTCGAACGGACCGGACCTCATCATGGCCCTGTCCACGCTCGCCGCGTTCGCCGTGGTCGTCGGCGTCGCACCCCGGGTCAGGGAGTACCTGTGAGGGCCGGGGTCGCGGGTCGGCGCCGGGCCGCGGCGCGCCGGGCCGACGGAGGCCGGCGGGGCGCGTCCGCCTGCGCGGCCCTGGCCGGGGTGCTCCTGCTGGCGTCCTGCGGCGCCGGCGACGGGGCCGGCACCGACGGCGGTCCGGGCGACGAGACCGCCACCTCCTCGGAAGTGGCCGACGCCGTCGGGATCCCCGAGGTCGACGCCGTCATGCCGCTCCCGGCCGGCGCCGCGGTCTCCACCGAGATCCCGTCCGGCCTCGCCCCGGACGAGGACACCGAGTCCTGCGACCGCCTGTCCAGCCTGAGGCCCGTCGACGAGCCACCCGAGGAACTCGTCCCCCGCATCCGCGACCGCGGCCGGCTCGTCGTGGGACTGGACCAGGGCTCCAACCTGTTCAGCTTCCGCGACCCCGCCACCGGCCAGCTGACCGGTTTCGATGTGGACCTCTCGCGCGAGATCGCCCGCGACATCTTCGACGACCCGGACCAGGTGGAGTTCCGGTCCCTCACCTCCTCCAACCGCATCGAGGCGCTGCAGGACGGGCAGGTCGACGTGGTGATCCGGTCGATGTCCATCACCTGCAAACGACGTGAGGACGTCACCTTCTCCGCCCCGTACTACCGCGCCTACCAGCGGGTCCTGGCGGTCCGCGGATCCGGCATCGAGTCGATCGCCGACCTCGAGGGCAAGCGGGTCTGCGTGGCCGCCGGCACGACCTCGGCGTCGCGGATGTGGGACGATCTCGACCGGCTCACGGTGCTGTCGGTCAACACGTGGGCGGATTGCCTGGTGGCCATCCAGCAGAACCAGGTGGACGCCATCACCACCGATGACGCGATCCTCGTGGGCATCTCCGCCCAGGACCCGTACCTGGAGATCGTCGGCCCGCAGCTCGAGGCGGAACCGTATGGTGTGGGGATCGCCCGGTCGACGCCCGGCAACGACACCGACGGGCTCGTGCGGCAGGTCAACTCGACCCTGGAGCGGATCCGGTCCGACGGCACCTGGGACACCATGTACGACACCTGGCTGTCCGGCCTGGGCCTCAACCCCGGCATGCCCGCTCCGGTCTACACGGCGGAGGCACCCTGATGAGCGAAGACCGCCGGTACGGGCCCGGCCGCGGCCCCGGGCCCGGTCGCGACGACGACGGCGACGTCGACGACGGCGAGCCCACCGCCGGCACCCGGGCGGTCGAGCACTCCGCGGCCGTCGCCGTGACGGGCGGAGCGGCCGACACGGGCGAGGCCGCCGCCACCGGACCGGACACCGGCGGGATGGCGACGGCCGCCCCGCAGACCACCGGGGCGGCGACCGGTAGAGCGGACACCGGCGGGGCGCCGACCGGCGGGGTGCCGACCGGTGGGATGCCGACCGGCGGGATGGACACGGGTGGGATGGCCACCGGCGCCATGGAGACCGGCGACGACCCGGACTCCCAGACCCGCTCGGTCCCCCTCTCGCGCACACCGTCCGCGGCCGACGACGCCGCCGGCGGCGACCGTGGCGGATCGGGCCGGTTCCGCGTGCGTCATCCCACCGCCCCCGAGGACCGGCCGAGTCCGGCGTCCGAGGGGCTCGTGGACCTGCCGTACATCATCCCCGTCGATCCCACCTCGGCGATGCTCGATCTCGACGACATCGAGGCCGAGTGCGACGCGTCCGACGGGCGCCTGCCCCGCCCCGAGCTGCAGCCCGGGGACCTGGTGGCCGACCAGTACGAGGTCCGCGGCGCGCTCGCCCACGGTGGGATGGGCTGGATCTACCTCGCCGTCGACCACAACGTCTCCGACCGGTGGGTCGTGCTCAAGGGACTGCTGCACACGGATCAGGCCGCGGCGCAGGAGGTCGCGGTGGCCGAGCGGGAGATCCTCGCCGAGCTCTCCCACCCCGCGATCGTGCGGATCTACAACTTCATCCACGACGACTGGGCCACCTCGCCCTCCCACGGTGGCTACATCGTGATGGAGTACATCGGCGGTCCCAGCCTCCGGGACGTCCGCCGCAACGAGCCGGGACGCGTCCTGCCGGTGGAGAAGGCGATCGCCTACGTCCTGGAGACGCTCGAGGCCCTCTCGTACCTGCACTCGGTCGGGCTGGTCTACAACGACCTCAAACCCGAGAACATCATGCTCACCGAGGACCAGGTCAAGCTGATCGACATGGGCGCCGTCTCCGGTGTCGGGGAGTACGGGCACATCTACGGCACCCCGGGTTTCCAGGCGCCCGAGATCCCCGAGACCGGGCCGACCATCGCGTCGGATCTGTACACCGTGGGACGCACGCTGGCCTCGCTCATCGTGCGCCTCCCGGTGACGGAGGGCCGGTACGCCCCGGGCATCCCCTCGCCGGTGGAGGAGCCGCTGTTCAGTCGATACGACTCCCTGTACCGGTTCCTCCTGCGCGCCACCCACGAGGACCCGGACAGACGGTTCCGCACCGCGACCGGCATGTCCGGCCAGCTCATGGGCGTCCTCCGGGAAGTGATCGCCCTGCGTACCGGGGTGCCGCAACCGTCATTCTCGTCGGTGTTCTCGCCCCAGCGGTCCACCTTCGGGACCCTCTACACGCTGGAACCCACCGACTTCCTGGTCGACGGCCACGCCCGCGACACCACCCTGACCGGCGGCGAACTCGTCGACGCCCTGCCCGTCCCGCTCATGGAATCCACCGACCCGGCCGGCCGGATCCTCGCCGCCACCTCGTACACCTCGGTCGAGCAGCGCATCGACACGCTCCGCGAGCTGTACTCGGACGAGGACTCGGAGGCCCACGAGAGCGTGGGCGTGGTGATGTCCCTGACCCGCGCCTACCTGGAGAGCGGCGACATCGCCGCCGGCGAGCAGCTGCTGGAGGAGAACTCCCACCGCACCCCCGCCGAATGGCGCCTGTCGTGGTACGAGGGCGTCATCCACCTCCTCAAGGGCGACCCCGTCCGCGCCTACCCCAAGTTCCAGCAGGTCCTGTCCGCCATGCCCGGCGAGAACGGCCCGAAGCTCGCGCTGGCGGCCACCGCCGAACTCATCCTCGACGTGAGTCCGGAGGGCGACAAGAACCGCTGGGCGCGGTCGAGCGAGCACTTCTACCGCACCGTGTGGTCGGTGGACCGCTCCGTCATCAGTTCGGCATTCGGCCTCGCACGCCAACTGCAACGGCGCGGCGAGGTGACCGCCGCGATCGAGGAACTGGACCGCGTCCCGCCCAACTCCCGGTACTCGGCGCTGGCAGCGCTGACCACGATCCTCCTGCTCTGCCACGGCCGGCCCGTGGAGGAGACCGAGGAGTCGCACCTCCGCGAGGCGGCCCGGCGCATCACCACCCTCCCCGCGGGGCAGCACCGTGCGTTCCAGATCCACCTCACCGTCCTCACCACCGCGCTGTCGTGGATCACGTTGAAGGGCAACGAGCCCTCACCGGCCCCGCTCATGCGTGGCATCCCCTTCACCGAATTCGGGCTGCGCACGGGCGCCGAATCCGTACTCCGGACCCTCGCCCGCTCCACCGACACCCGGCAGCAGCGGTTCAGGCTGGTCGATCAGGCCAACGCGATCCGGCCGAGGACGACGTTCTGACGCGGAGCGGGCGGGGCGGCGGGGCGGCAGGGCGGCAGGGACACGGGCACGCCCGGCCGACCACGCGGATCTAACCGCGGTCGCCGGTGTTGCCGAGCACCTCGTCACACGCCCGCGCGATCGCCAGCTCCTCATCCGTCGGCACCACGAGTACGGCCACCCGGCTTGAGGGCGTGGAGATGATCCGTTCGCCGGAACCGCGCTCATTGGCCTCCGGATCGATCTCCACGCCCCAACTCGCGAGCGTGGCCAGGGCGTCGGCCCGAAGCCGCGGCACGTTCTCGCCGACTCCGGCGGTGAAGGTGATCGCGCCGACCTCCCCGAGGATCGCCCAGTAGCCGCCGATGTAGCGGCGGAGGCGGTGCACCACGACGTCGTAGGCGAGCACGGCGTCGTCCTCCCCGGCGTCCACCCGCTGCATCAGCTCCCGGAAGTCCCGTGCGCGGGCCAGCCCTTCGAGACCGGATCTACGGTTGAGCAGGGTCGAGACCTCATCGGGCGTCATGCCGCGGTCGCGGATCAGGTGGATGAGCAGCCCCGGGTCGACGTCGCCGGGACGGGTCCCCATGACCAGGCCCTCGAGAGGCGTGAGCCCCATGGAGGTGTCGACGGCCCGGCCTCCCGCGATCGCCGACGCGGAGGCACCGTTGCCCAGGTGCAGCACGATCTGGTGGAGCTCGTCGTACGGGCGCCCCAGCAGGTCGGCGGTGCGGTGGGAGACGTACTCGTGGCTCGTGCCGTGGAAACCGTAGCGACGCAGGTCCCAGTCGTCGGCCACCTCGCGGTCGATCGCGTAGGTGTGCGCGGCGGCCGGCAGGGTGTGGAAGAAGCCGGTGTCGAACACCGCCACGTGCGGCAGGCCCGGCAGCAGGTCGCGGGCCACCCGGATCCCGCGCAGGTTGGCCGGGTTGTGCAGCGGGGCGAGGATCTCCAGCTTCTCCACGTCCTGCTCGACCTCGGGCGTCACCTCCACGGGGGCGTGGAAGGCCTTCCCCCCGTGCACCACCCGGTGGCCGATCGCCTGCACCCCGAGGTCTGTGGGGTGCACCTCCAGCTCTGCCGCGAGCTCCAGCGTCCGGGCGAGCGCCGCGGAGTGGTCCGGGAACTCCGCCTCATCCGTGCGCTCCGCCTCGTCCCGGTCGTCCGCCCCGGCCCGCCGGACCGCGATCGTACCGACGGGCTCGCCGATCCGCTCGACCAGCGCCGACGCCATCTCGGTCTCGGTGGAGGTGTCGAGTATCGACAGCTTGAGTGACGACGAGCCGGAATTGATCACCAACACCCTGGTCATCAACGGTCTCCTTGTGCCTGCACGGCCGTGATGGCCACGGTGTTGACGATGTCCTCGACCAGCGCGCCACGCGAGAGGTCGTTGATGGGCTTACGCAGTCCCTGCAGGACCGGCCCGATGGCCACCGCCCCGGCGGTGCGCTGCACGGCCTTGTAGGTGTTGTTGCCGGTGTTGAGGTCCGGGAACACCAGGACGGTGGCGCGCCCGGCCACCTCCGATTCCGGCATCTTCTTGCCGGCCACCGTCGGGTCGACGGCGGCGTCGAACTGCAGGGGCCCGTCGACGACGAGCTCGGACACCGGGTCGCCGCCGTCGGCCTCGTTGATGCGGGAGCGGACGATCTCGGTGGCCTCGCGGACCTTCTCCACGTCGGCGCCGGTCCCGGAGTCGCCGGTCGAGTACGAGAGCAACGCCACCCGCGGGTCGACGCCGAACCGCGCGGCGGTCTCGGCGGAGGACAGGGCGATGTCGGCGAGCTGGGGCGCCGTGGGGTCGGGCACGACCGCACAGTCGCCGAACGCCAGGACGTGGTCGGACAGGCACATGAGGAACACGCTGGACACGGTCTCCACGTCGGGCCGGGTCCGGATGATCTCCAGCGCCGGCCGGATCGTGTGCGCGGTGGTGTGGGCGGCACCGGAGACCATGCCGTCGGCGAGACCGGCGTGCACCATCATGGTGGCGAAGTAGGAGATATCCGTGATGCGGTCGCGCGCCACGTCCATGGTCATGCCCTTGTGCTTGCGCAGTTCGGCGTACTCGGTGGCGAACCGCTCGGCGTGCTCGCTGCCGCGCGGGTCGAGCACCTGCGCGTCGGCGAGGTCGATGCCCAGTTCGTCGGCGCGACGACGGACGGCGTCGACGTCGCCGAGGATCGTCAGGTCGGCCACGTCGCGCCGCATGAGGCGGCCGGCGGCGTGGAGGATGCGGTCGTCGTCGCCCTCGGGCAGGACGATGTGGCGCCGGTCGGCGCGGGCGCGCTCGAGCAGCTGGTACTCGAACATCTGCGGGGTCATCACGTCGGGGCGGTCGACGCGGAGCCGGTCGAGCAGCTGTTCGGTGTCGACGTGCTTCTCCATGAGGCTCAGCGCGGTCTCGACCTTGCGCCCGGAGCCGGAGTAGACGCGGCCCCGGGTGTCGGCGGCGGCGCGGGCGGTGTCGTAGGTGCCGAGATCGGTACAGACCACCGGCAGGGTGGAGCGCATCCCGTGGACCAGACGGTGCATGGCCGAGTCCGGCAACAGGCCCCCGTTCCAGATCATGCCGGCCATGGACGGGAACCCCTCGGCGCCGTGCGCGGTGAGTACCGCCAGGACGGCGTCGGTCCGGTCGGCGGGGACGATCACCACCATGCCGTCGACCAGTCGCTCGAGGATGCGGTCGCCGGTCATCCCGCCGACCATCACGGACATGACCTCGCGGTCCAGCAGGGCCGGGTCTCCCGAGTAGTGGGTCCCGCCCACCGCCTCGGCCAGCTCGCCCATCGTGGGCGCCGTGAGCACCTCTTTGTGTGGGATGGCCCAGCACGGCAGATCGAGGGACGCGAGGGCCTCCTTGACCCCGTCGAGGCTCCCGGGATCGCACCGGTTGACGACGACGCCCACCGGGTGGGCGTGCTCGTCGCGGAGTTCGTCGAGGGTGAGGCGGGCGTTGGTGCGGATCTCCTCGGGCGTGCGGTCGGCGCCCCGGAGCACCAGGAGCACCGGTGCGCCCAGGTTGACGGCGAGGGCGGCGTTGAAGTCGAACTCCGTGGGGCTGGGCACGCCGGTGTAGTCGGTCCCGAGGATCACGACGACGTCGCACTGGCGGGCGACCGCGTGATACCTGTGGACGATCTCGGACAGGGCCGCGTCGCGGTCCTCGTGGACGCGGGCGTTGGTGACGCCCACACAGTCCTCGTACTCGAGGTCGACGGTGGTGTGCTGCAGCAGCATGTCGACGATCCGGTCGCGCGAGTCCACCGTGTCGCCGACCCGGCGCGCGATGGTGACGGGCCGGAACACCCCGACCTTCTGAACGGTCCCCGCGAGGATGCGGAGCAGCCCCAGTGCGACGGTCGACTTGCCGGTGTCCCCCTCGGGCGCGGCGACGTAGACGGCTGAGGTCAGGCGCGGGTCACCGTTCGGTCGGGGCGACGTCACCAGAGCAGAAGCGGTGGCGTCGGACGCCGCGGCATCAGTCGTGGAGGTATCGGACGCGGAGGTATCAGACTCGGTGGAATCGGGCACGCCCGCATTGTTCCAGCGTCTGCCGGTCTCCACACGAGGTACCTCCCCACGGGGAGGTACGGACGCCCCCGCGCGGTGCGACTGTGCTGCTCAGGCGTCGGTGAGCCTGTCGACCCCGGGTGGTATCCAGAGACATCGGCCCGGGGCCCCGGGGTTGATCACGGTCTTCCACGACGCGGGGGTGTCCCCGACGAAGCCGTGGTGCACGGGGCAGCCCAGGCCGCCGTTGGCGACCGTGGTGGGCCCGCCGTCGGACCACGCCCGGACGTGGTGGAACTGACAGCCGCGGGCCGGGGCGTCGCAGCCGGGGAACGTGCACCCCCCGTGGGCGGCGTAGAGGACCAGCCGCTGGAGGGCGGAGGCCAGGCGGCGTTCGGGGTGTGCGTCCACGTCGATCCTGTGCAGTTCCTCCCGGCCCTCCCGGAGCACCGAGACGAACCAGGGCATGGTGCCGGCCATGGATACGGCCTGCCGCACGCTGACCTGGGTCCCGGAGTCGGTCCGGACGAGTGTGGTGGGGTCCTCGAGCTGCTCGGGTGTCATCCGCACGACGATCGTGGCGATGCCCTTGGGCCGCGCGGGGTCGATGGTGGAGCCGAGCGCCCACTGCTGCACCAGCGCGTCGTGCGACCGCTGCTCGGGCGTGCGGTCGTCGGCCCCGGGCTCGCACGCGACCGTGCCGCCGGGCCTGCCGAAGTCGCACAGTGCGCGCTCCACGAGAGCGCGGGCGCGCGGGGTGAGGACCATGCTGAGGGCGCTTGTGCCGTCGGGCCGGACGGCACCCAGTCGCGCGGACCGCTGCCGCTCCTGGTGCTCCTCCCGGCCGGGCGCGTCCTGCGGACACAGCTCGGCCACCCGGCGCGCGGCCTCGGCTCGCAACTCCGCGGGCGCGACCGTGCGCGCGAACTCGGTGAGCTCCCGGGCGAACCCGATCTTGGCGTCGCCCCCCAGGGTCCCGGGCAGCCCCTTGACGGCTCTGGCGACGATCCTCTCGTGCTCGGCACTGATCTCCCCGGCCGCCGCAGCCCGTCCTGCCGGCGTGGCCTGCCTCCCGCCAGCCTCGATCCGCCCGTGGACGGCACCCTTGGCCAGGCCGAGGCGCCGGGCGAGCATCGCCGCCACGCCGCCCGGCGTCCGCCCCTTGCGCGCGTGGAGCCCCGCCAGGTCCGCCGTCGCGCGGGCCGCGGCGGACTCGAGTTTGCGGGCGACCACCTCCACGCGTTCCACGGCGTCGGCCAGGGCTGCGGCGTCGTGCCGGGAGAAGTCGTCCGCCCCCAGGGCCTCCACGCCGGCCTCGAGGAAGGCGAGAACGCTGGACAGCGGCGCCGGCTCCACCGGCCGCCAGACCTCGAACCCCACGTCCTCGTTCATGCCCCGAATACTAGAACACACGTACGACACACAGCGATGACCTGCGTAAAATCCGGCCCGGTCACGGCACCTGCGCGACCACCATCCCGAAGTCCCCGGCGTCGTCGGTCCACACGACCTGGTCGCGGAACCCGATCCGCCCCAGCTCGGCCATCAACTCGTCCCCGGAGAACTTCCGCGCGATCTCGGTCCGGATCCCCTCCCCGGCGGCCAGTGTGAACTCCCGCCCGAGCGTGGGAAACCACGCCCGGACGTCCCGGACGGCGCGCAGCCACATCTCGATGCGGCTCTCGGCGGCGTTCCACACGGCGTCGTGCCGGAAATCCCGGCGGTCCAGCCCCGTGCACTCCACCGTTCGGGCGATCACGTCGAGCATGTTGAGGTCGAACTCGGCGGTGACCCCGGCGGCGTCGTCGTAGGCGGCCACGAGCCGCTCCGGGGATTTACGCACGTCGAACCCCAACGCGATCCGGTCGCCGGGGCCGGCGACCCGCCGCAACATGCGCAGGAAGGCGTCCCGCTCGTCCTCGGTCAGGTTGCCGATCGTTCCGCCCAGGAACAGGACCAGCCGCGTCCCGGGGTCGCCCGGCAGTGGCGGCTCGAGATCGGTGATGTCGGCGACCACGGGCCGGACACGCAGGTCCGGGTACTCGCCGGCCAGCGTATTCGCGGTCTCGTGCAGCATCTCGGTGCTGATGTCGACGGGCACGTACAGCGCCCCGCCCCCACCCGCGACGAGCGCGTCGAGCAGGACGCGCGTCTTCTCGGAGGTTCCGGCGCCCAGTTCCACGACCGTCCGCGACCCGTCGACGATCTCCCCTGCCCGGTCGCGCAGGATCCGGGCCTCGGAGCGGGTCGGGTAGTACTCGGGCAGTCTGGTGATCCGGTCGAACAGCCTGCTCCCGGCCTCGTCGTACAGCCAGCGTGCGGGCAGCGTGGGGGGGTCGGCCCAGAAGCCCTCCTGCAGATCGGCTTCGAGCGCGACGGTGTCCGGGTGTGCGGAGCTCGTCGTCGTCATCCCGGCCCGGTCTCCGACCGCCGTCACCGCGCGAGCCTCAGCCCGCTGGCGGCCCACCTGGAGTGGGCGGGGAAGAAGTTCCGGTAGGTGGGGCGCGTGTGGCCGGCGGGGGTCAGGGCGCTGCCGCCGCGCAGGACGTGCTGGTCGGACATGAACTTGCCGTTGTACTCGCCGGCGGCGCCCTCGAACGGCTGGAATCCGGGGTAGGGCAGGTACGCGCTGGCGGTCCACTCCCACCCGCCGCCGACGGTGCGCTCGGTGGCGGGTCGCGGGTGGCAGCGGTCGGGGTCGAGTTCGTCCCGGACGTCCCAGCCGGCGGTCGCGACCTCCCATTCGAACTCGGTGGGCAGCCGGGCACCGGCCCAGCGCGCATAGGCGTCGGCCTCGTAGAAGGACACGTGGATCACGGGCTCGGCGTCCACGACGGGGCGACGTCCCGAGAGGGTGAAGGTGGTCCACTCACCGTCGGGCCGGTCGGGGCGCCGCCAGTAGCCGGGCGCCTCCCACCCCTCGGCCTGCACGGTGGCCCAGCCGTCGGAGAGCCACAGTTCGGGGCGGGCGTAGCCGTCGTCGGCCATGAAGCGCTTCCAGTCGCCCACGGTCACCTGCCGGGTGGCGACCTCCCCTCCGGGGATCCACACGGGGTGCCGGGGGCGTTCGTTGTCGTAGGAGAACCCGTCGTCGTCGGCGCCGACGTGGGCCTTCCCCTCGACGACGACGAGCCAGTCCGTCTCCCCCGTCGGCCCGTGTGCGGGATCCGCATCCCGGGGCGCGTAGACGGGGTCTGTCGGATTGTGGGAGAGCAGGTGCTTGATGTCCATGAGCAGCAGTTCCTGGTGCTGCTGCTCGTGGTGACAGCCCAGCTCCAGCAGGTCGAGGCCGGCCCGGTCGATCCGGCCGGATTCGAGCGCCTCGGTCACACGCTCGTCGATCCGCGCCCGGTACTCGCCGATCTCGGCGACGGACGGCCGGGTGATGAGTCCGCGGTCGGGTCGGGGCTGCCGGGGGCCGACGGCCTCGTAGTACGAGTTGAACAGGTAGCGGAACGCGGGGTCGACAGGCTCATAGCCCGGGAGTGCGCCCAGCACGAACTCCTCGAAGAACCAGGTGGTGTGCGCGCGGTGCCAGGCGGTGGGGCTGGCGGCGGTCATGGACTGCGGGATCTGGTCCTCGGCGCTCAGCCGTGAGGCGAGCGTGTCGGTGAGGGCGCGGACGCGCGTGAAGTGGTCGGCGGCGCTGCTCGTGCGAATGTCGCTCTGCAGTGTTCCGGCGGTCATCTGTTCCCCCTCGAGGCTGGTCGACGGCGGTGTGGGGCCACACTAACCAGATCGAGGATGTCCTCACATCGGATCGATCGCCACCGGTTCGGGTGAGTGGAGGTTGCGCTGTTCGTGCGCGAGGAGGCCGCGCCGGAACTCGGGGCAGGCGCCCAGCCCGCCGTCGGCGCGCGTGATGCGGTGGACCGGGATGAGGAATGGGACTGGGACGAGCGAGCAGAGGCGGCCGACCCGCCGGGCGTTGCGGGGCCGTCCGGCGTCGATGCTGATCTGCCCGTAGGAGGCGGTGTCGCCGTAGGGGACGGACCGGATCTCGCGGTACACCTCGCGGGAGAATCCCTCGTCGACGCCCGCCGCGGCCCAGTCGACGGGCACGTCGAACTCGCGGAGTGCCCCCGCGAAGTAGGCGTCGAGCTGGTCGGCCAGTCGGTCGAGGTGGCGGCCCGCGGCGCCGTCAGCGCCTGGGCCGACACCGGCGCCCGCGTCCACACCCGAACCCGCACGGCCTCCGCTGCCGCCCCCGGCCGGGCGGCGGGCCGGCTCGCCGTCCGGCCCGTGCCCGGCCCGCACCACTCTGGAGACGCCCGTGGCGGTGGCCTCGGCGAGAATCGGGCCGACCATCGTGGGGATCAGGCGCGTGACCGCGTCGGTGTGCCCTGCTCTCACGTCGGCGTCACACCACGCTCGGCCTGTCGGGGTTGGTGACGTCGGCGTTGGAGGTGTCGAGGACCTCGAACAGCGCGTCGGCCCCGTCGCGGGCGGCGGCGCTCATCTCGGCGGTGGTGATGGGCACGGCCTGCAGCCGGGTGAGCAGGGGGCCGGTGCCGTCGGGGCCGCCGGTCTCGTCGACCACCTGAAGGCCCGGCCACAGGAAGGGCGGGGCGAGGATCAGGTGCTCGCACCGGCGTTCCGGGTCGACCAGTCCGACCGCGTTGGGCACGACGGCGCCGGGCTCGACATGCAGGGAGCCGCTGGCGATGGCGAGGGCGCAGGCGTCCAGGACGTCGGCCATGGCGCGGTGCCCGGTGCGGCCGACGGTGACGAACTCGCTGCGGATCTGCCGCCCTTCCGGCGTGGTGACGTTGGTGGGCAGGTCGCGGGCGCCGACGGTGGCGTACGTGGTGAAGCCGGGGCCCGGCACGCCGTCGATCACCACGATGTCGCAGTGCCACTCGGTGGTGGTGCCGTCCTCCGCGGGCTCGGTCTCGTGGGGGTAGCGCAGGACGCGGACCGACTCGGCGACATCGAGGAGCTCCTCGAGCCCCGACAGGTCCGAGCGGTCCTCGGGTCCGGCAGCTGACGTGTCCGGGCTCATGCGAGGTTCCGCAGTCGCGGTTCGAGGTCGGTCTCGAAGTGCTCGAGAAAGCGCTTCTGGTCGTGGCCGGGCGCGTGGAAGACCAGGTGGTTGAGGCCGGCGTCGACGTACTGCTTGACCTGCTCGACCGCGTCGTCGGGGTCGGAGGCGACGATCCACCGCTTGGCCACCTGCTCGATGGGGAGCTCGTCGGCGAGGCGTTCCATCTCGCGCGGCGAATCCACGGAGTGCTTCTGCTCGGGGGTCAGGGACAGGGGCGCCCAGAAACGGCAGTTCTCGAGAGCGGCCGCCGGGTCCGGGTCGTAGGAGATCTTGATCTCGATCATCCGGTCGATGGTCGCGGAGTCGCGCTTGTTGATCCCGGCGCCCTCCTCGACGGCCGGGAGGAGCTTGTCGGTGTACAGCTCCATCCCCTTGCCCGACGTGCAGATGAACCCGTCGCCCACACGGCCCGCGTACTTGGCCACGACGGGGCCGCCGGCGGCGATGTAGACGGGCACGCCCCCCTCCGGCACGTCGTAGAGGAACGCGTCGTCGGTGGAGTAGTAATCGCCCTCGAAGCTGGTGGTCTCGCCGGTCCACAGCGCACGCATGAGGCGGACGGACTCGCGCAGCCGCGCGAACCGCTCCTTGAACGCGGGCCACTCGCCCTGGTAGCCCGTCGCGATCTCGTTGAGCGCCTCGCCGGTCCCCACGCCCAGGAAGACGCGGTCGGGGTAGAGGCACCCCATGGTGGCGAAGGCCTGCGCGAGCACGGCCGGGTTGTAGCGGAACGTGGGCGTGAGCACGGAGGTGCCCAACTGGATCCGCGACGTGCGCTCGCCGACCGCCGTCAGCCACGACAGGGAGAACGGGGCGTGTCCGCCGTCGTGTCGCCACGGCTGGAAGTGATCCGAGACGGTCGCCGTGTCCATGCCCGCCTGCTCGGCCAGGACCGCGTACTCCACGAGATCGCGGGGCCCGAACTGCTCGGCCGAGGCCTTGTATCCGAGCTTGAGCGGCGGGGTCTGGGACTTGGGCATCTCTTGGCGTCTCCTAGGGCAGTCAGGTGCGCGGCGACGGCACCGGTATACGACGACGAGTATGCCAGTGAGCTACGACACCGGGTCGAGCCGGCGGCAGCGACGTCGTCGACGCCTCCCCCGACCTCCGGCCGCCCCCGACCAGCGGACCGGGACGGTCGTCTACATCCGGTGACCGCGCGCCGGCGCACACACCGTGAGTGCAGACACATCGACGCGGCGCGGTGTAACGATTTCGTCTCGATCATCCATATACTTGACGTACCGGAGGTCGACGCGGGCCCTCACCGCACCGGGCAGCCACCCGGAAGGCCTCCAGCGCGAGCAGGCTTCTCGGAGGCGTCCATGCGGATCCGGCACGCGGCCACAGCACTGGTCGCCCTTGGTGCCGCGTCCGCCTGCGCGCTCGGTGGCAGCGTGATCCACCAGTCCGGGACCGAACGCTCCGACCAGGTCTCGGCGCTCCACGGCCACTCGTGGTCCGTCCAGGCCTCCACCGATTTCGGCACCACCTGGACAGCTCCCGTCTCGTCCTATGACGGGCACTTCCCGGTCCACGTCGACACCGCACCCCTCCGGAGCCGTGCGGCCTACGAGCCGATCACCTTCCGCACCGCGGTCGGCTCCCGCGACGACGCCCGGGCCACCATCGACGCCGGCACCCTCCTGGAGGGCGATGCGGCCCTGGCCGAACACCTCCGCATCCGGGCCGTCGAGTCGAGCCAGGGCACGTGCGCGGCCCCCACCTTCGACAGCGGCTCGCGCAACCTCCTCGACGGGGACCTCACCACGCCCAAGCCGGTCGACGCCTCCACGGCCGGATACCCGGCGACGCTCCCCGGCGGCACGCGGACCACGGCGGGCGCACCGGTGACGCTGTGCATCGAGGTGAGCATGGCCCCCGACGCGCCCGTGACCGACGGGCAGGTCACGCTCGGCTGGCCGATCGACGTCGCCCGCGCCGGCGACGAGGCCTGAGCCGCGCAGCGCCCGCGCCTCAGCCCGGCCGGGGCCTCGAGGCGCCCGCGCCTCAGCCCAGCCCGCGCCGTAGGTCGTCGATCAGGTCGCCCGCGTACTCCAGTCCCACCGAGAAGCGGATCGCGTTGTCGGTGATCCCCACGTGCGCGCGGGCCTCCGGCTCCATCGACGCGTGCGTGGTGGTGGCCGGGTGCGTGATGAGGGACTTTGCGTCGCCGAGGTTGTTGGAGATGTCGATCACCTGCAGGGCGTTGAGCAGGTCGAAGCAGCGCCGCTTGCCACCGTCGTCGACCCCCTCGGTGGACAGCCCGAACGTCACCACGGAGCCGCCGCCCGACATCTGGCGCCGCGCGAGCTCGTACTGCGGATGCGTGGGCAGCATCGGGTAGCGGACCCATTCCACGGCGTCGTGCCCGTCGAGGAACTCGGCCACGGCCAGGGCGTTGGCGGACATCCGCTCGAGCCGCATCCCCATGGTCTCCAGCCCCTTGAGCAGCACCCAGGCGTTGAAGGCACTCATGCCGAACCCGGCGTGACGCATGAGCTTCTTGACCGGCCCCGAGATGTACTCCTCGGTGCCCAGCACGGCGCCGCCCAGGACGCGGCCCTGGCCGTCGATGTGTTTGGTGGTGGAGTAGACCACCACGTCGGCGCCCAGCTCGAGCGGCTTCTGGTGCAGGACGGTGGCAAAGACGTTGTCCACCACGACCTGCGCGCCGGCCTCGTGGGCGAGATCGCAGACCGCCCGCACGTCGACCAGCTCCTGCATGGGATTGGAGGGCGACTCGAAGAAGACGGCGTCGGTGGGCACGCTCAGCGCCTCGCGCCACTGCTCCGTGTCGTCGCCGTCCACGAAGACGGTCTCGACGCCCCACCGCGGCAGGATCTCGTCGCAGATGATGAAGCAGGAGCCGAACAACGCCCGCGACGCCACGAGCCGCGAGCCGTTGCCACACAGGGCGGCGAGCGCCACGAACACCGCGGACATCCCCGAACTGGTGGCAAAGCAGTCCTCGGCGCCCTCGATCTGCCGCAGGCGCTCCTCGAAGGTCGCGACCGTCGGGTTGCCGTAGCGGGAGTACACGAACCGCTCGACCTCCCCGTTGAACGAGGACTCGGCCGCCTCCGCCGAGGAGTACACGTAGCCGGAGTTGAGGAACACCGGCTCGGCGGTCTCCTCGAACGGGGTACGCATCTGCCCGGCACGCACGCCCAGGGTGTCGGGGTGGAGTCCGTCGGGGAGTTGGTTGTTCTTCATCCGCTGCTCTCGTCTCGTCGTCGTCAGGACTGGCGCCAGGCCAGCCCGGCGACCTTCCAGCCGCCCACCGTCCCGCGGTGACCCGCGTCGTCGAGGTCGCCCTCGAACCCCTCGGCCACGTTGTAGGCGGCCCCGTACCCGGCGGCAGTGGCCGCGCCGGCCGCCGCGGCCGAACGCCCGCCGCTGCGGCACAGGAACAGCACCGGCGAGTCGGGGTCCACCCCGGCCTCGTCCAGCTGATCCAGGAACCGCGGGTTGGGTTCACCGCCCGAACTCACCCATTCGACGCCGAGGACCCGCTTGTCCAACTCCGACAGGTCCGCGGCGCCCACCCACTGCCATTCCGCGCGGGTGCGCACGTCCACGAGCACGGCGGACGGGTCGTCGGCGAGCAGCCCCCAGGCGGTGCGGGGGTCGAGGTCTCCGGCGTAATCGCTCACGGTCCCGATTATGCTCCCCCGCCCCTGCGTCCCCCGAGTCGAGTCCCCCGGTGTGTGGCTACATGAGACCATCGAATCATGACGTGGCCCTCAACTTCCCCTCTGAGAATCGCCGTGGTCGGCTCGGGTCCGGCCGGCGTGTACGCCTGTGAATCGCTGCTGAACTGGGCTGATGAGAACGAGCAGGAGATCGTGATCGACCAGTTCGATGCCCTCCCGGTCCCCTTCGGTCTCCTGCGGCACGGCGTCGCCCCGGACCACCCGCGTATCAAGGGCATCGCCAACACCCTGTACGCGATCGGTGCGGACCCACGCATCCGCTTCCTCGGCAACGTGGAGTTCGGCACCGACATCGTGCTCGAGGACCTGCGCCGCCACTATCACGCGGCGATCTTCGCCACCGGCGCCCTCGCCGACCGGTCCATGCGCATCCCCGGAGAGGACCTGGTCGGCTCGCACGGCGCCGCCGAGTTCGTCACCTGGTACGACGGCCACCCCGACGTCGACCCGGAGTGGGACCTGTCCGCCGAGCGCGCCGCTGTGGTGGGCGTGGGCAATGTCGCGCTGGATGTGGCACGGATGCTCGTGCGCACCGCGGAGCAGCTCGAGGCGACCGACATCCCCGAGCACGTCCGCGAGGGGTTCCACGGCACCTCCGCCGAGGTGGTCTCCGTGATCGGTCGCCGCGGGCCCGCGTGGGCCAAGTTCACCACCCTCGAGCTGCGCGAGATGGGCAAGGTCGAGGGGCTCACCGTGGTGGTCGACCCGGCCGATCTCGACGACGACGAGTTCTCCCGCGAGCACCGGGAGTCCGATCGCCGGGCGGGGCAGGTCTTCGCACAACTCGAGAAGTGGGCCGCCGCCATGACCGAGAACGGGCACTCGAGCCCGGACGAGGCCGAGGAGTCGGCCCTGGCAGCGGGGCAGAAGGTCCTGCGCTTCCGATTCAACCGCTCGCCGGTCGAGATCCTGGGCGAGGACGGCCGCGTGGTCGGCCTGCGCCTCGAGCGCACCGCCCCGGACGGCGAGCGCCTGCAGATGACCGGCGAGACCGAGGACCTCGCCGTCGACGCCGTGTACCGGGCCGTGGGCTACCGGTCCGCGGCGCTGGCGGACATCCCGTTCGACGACGCGACCGCCACCATCCCCAACTCCGCGGGCCGGGTCCTCGACAGCCCGGGCGGGGAGCCGATCCCGGGACTGTTCACGGCGGGCTGGATCAAGCGCGGCCCCTCCGGGGTGATCGGCACCAACCGCTCCTGCGCGGCCGAGACCGTCCGCGAACTGCTCTCCGATCTCGAGGACGGCCGTCTGACCGCCCCGGAATCGCCTGATCCGCAGTCCGTCCGCGACCTGCTCGCCGAGCGCGGGGTCGAAGCGGTCGACGGCCGCGCCTGGGAGGCGATCGACGCCCGCGAACGCGGACTCGGCGAGGCCGGCGGACGGGAACGGACCAAGCTAGCCAACCGCGAGGCGATGCTCGCCGAGGGCCGGAGCGCTCGCACCCGCTCCTGACCCGCCACGCGCACGCCCGCACCGCCCTTGCCCCGCCACGCGCGCGCATGCACCGCCCCTGCCTGACCGCCCGCACCGCCCCTCCCTGGCCGCCCGCACGATCCGCCCTTCCGATTTCGATCCGCGCCCCGGGCCCGCAGCGTCGTTCGCGATCCGAGGGGCAGATCGCTACACGCGGCAGAATCCGAGGGGCAGATCGCTGCACGCGGCAGAATCGGAGGGGCGGATCGCGCTCAACGCACTCACCCCGCGTCCGCATCGGCGACGAGGCGGCCGATCTCCTCCAGCGAGACGGTGCCCGGGTCGAAGTAGCGCGAATGCACACCCGGGACGCTGCGGGCCCCGTCGCCGGGCTCGGTGACATCCACCGCGATCCCGCCGAAGTCCGCCGAGCCGGGCAGCCCGTCGAGCGCCCCTGTGACCGACCACCACGGGACCGGGTCCCAGCGGGAGGTCACGCCCACCACGTCGTGCGGCTCAGCTGGCCGCGCGTGCCCGCCCTCGTCGACCCACTGCTCGTCGATCGAGTCCACCGTCGCGCCGCCGCTGCCCACGTGCAGCATCCGGTCGGCGGCCAGCCCCTGCGGATCCGAGGCGGCCGCTCCGAGCACCGCCGATCCGTAGCTGTAGCCCACCACGGAGTGCGGGGCGTCCGCGCCGTCCTGACGGTCGACGGCATCCAGCCCCGCCGCGAACGTCCGCAGGTCGGCGGCATGCCCGGTCGCGCGCTCGGTGGAGAAGCCCGCCTCGACCAGGTCCGGCGGGGCGTCGTAGCCCTGCCACGAGACGGCCACACACGGCTCGGCCCCGCCATCGCCGTCGGATACCTCGCACATCGCCTCAGCGCGCGCGGCGGTCCGCCCGAGGTCCGAGAGCGAGGATCCGGTGCCGGGGATCAGCGTGACCACCCTCGAGCCGCCGTCCGGATCGGCGCCCGCGACCACAGCCCGGGCGGCCGCGCCGTCGCCGCCGGGTACCAACGAGAGCAGGTGCCGGCGCGGGTCCTCGTCGAGGTGCGCGGCCAGCGACTCCAGCTCTTGGGCCGCACCCGCGTCCAGTAGCCGTGCGAGCCGCGTGCGGTTGAGAGCGTCCCGCGTCGCGGAGGACAGCCCGGCGACCGAGCCCAGCTCCGGGTGGTCCCGCGCCAGCCGCTGCCGCTCGGCGGGATCGAGCGAATGCCACAGATCGGCGACGGCTCGCGGGTCGTCGTCGGTCGATCCGGTCAGATCCAGGCACGGCACGGTCGCGGGGTCGACGTGGCCCGCCAGGGCGTCGGCGGCCTCCCGCAGGCGCAGGGTCAACGCCCGGTCGGTGTCTCGTACTTCGTCCGAATCCCCGCCGGCGAGCAGCGCACGTGCCAGCCACGATCCCTCCACGCGCAGCAGATCGGCGAGGAACAGTCCATGTCCCGAGAGCGTCGCCACGCCGGACCGGGCGTCCTCCACGCGTCGTCGTGCCTCCGCGCCCGCCAGGCCCGCCCATCCACCGGCCCCGGCGCCCGCTCCCGCCGCGGCCCGCTCCCCTGCTCCCGTTCCGGCCAGCCGTCGCGCCACCGTTTCCAGCCCCGTGGCCGTATCCGACAGCGCCCTGCCCACCCGGGCGGCCTCCGCCTCGGCGTGGTCCACGGCCGAGACCAGGCGTTCAGCCCGCGGCGTCGGCAACACGACGCGCCACCTCCTCGTCGGCGTCCACCAAGACCCCGGCGGCGCGCTCCATCCCGGCCGCGACGCCGTCCGTCTCCCGCTCGACGTCCCGGACGCGCCGCGCCAGCAGTGACGCGCACTCGGCCAGCGCCGGCCCGCACAGCAGCCCGGTCGCCGCGGCGGAGGCGGCGTCGAGTGCGGCGACCAGACCCCGGGTGTCATCGACAGTCCGCGCTCCCGCCGCGCGCACGTCGTCGGCCGCGCCGAGCACCGCCGCCTGCTCGAACGCCACCACCGGGCCCCCGATCCCGCCGGGCACCGTGTCCGCCATCGCTCCCGCTCCGCCCCCGGCGCACCCTGCACCGCTGGAGGGTCACGCTAGGGCAGCGACAGCGCCGGACGGGCAGTGAGAGGACCGTCGGTGGATAAGGTCGACGACCATCCACAGGCTCCCGCCAGACGACGACGACGAGCGGCAGACCTGCTGGTCAGTCGATCTCCTGCTCGGCGTAGCGACTTCCGAACATGCGCGCCATCACCGCCCCGATGCCGAGGAGGAACAGCGCGAGCGATCCCCAGAGGAGCGCCTGGGAAAGATTGCCGTCGGTCGAGTCCGCCGCCACGACGATCCCGACGTCGATCGCGAGGAACAAGGCGAACGTCAGCGCCGCGAACAGCCACAGGTCCTCGCGCACCAGCCGTTCGAACCTGCGCAATCTCGGCGCCGTGGCAGCCCACCAGTCGCGATTGGGGGCGTTGATGCTCGCCGGCCACCGCACCGCGAGCTGCGACAGCAGCGGCATCGGGAACACCACCAGCACCGGAAGCAGAACGCTGAACGCCAGGGCGCCCGCCTTGCTCGACCAGCCGTCGGCCTCGCCGCGCGCGCCGAAGTGTGTGGGGACGCGGTCGGGCAGGACCGCCACCTGCCACGCCAGGATGCCCAGCCACGCGGCCGTCAACACGGCCATGAGCACGAGGATCCACGGCGCGGTGGGCTCGCGCGGGAGCCCGCGGGCCTCGGCGGCGATGTCCCTCGTCGTCGTCACCTGTCGGTCCCTCTCCGGTGCCGCGCCGGCACGGCTACTGCACGACCCTGATCTGCGCGGCGGCCTCGCGGGCCCGCCCGCGCGCGGCGTCGACGTCCTCGGCGGTCGCCACGGCCACGCCCATGCGGCGGAACTCGCCGGCGGTCGGCTTGCCGAACAGGCGCACGTCCGCCTCGGGCACCGCGAGTGCCGCGGCGAGGCCCTCGAAGCCGACGCCCTCGCCGTCGCTGCCGCCGTAGATGACGGCGGAGGCGCCCGGGCTCGCCATGGTGGTGACCACCGGCAGCCCGAGGACGGCGCGCGCGTGCATCTCGAACTCGCTGAGCACCTGGCTGCGCATGGTCACCAGCCCGGTGTCGTGCGGCCGGGGGCTGACCTCGGAGAAGTACACGTCCACGCCCTTGACAAAGAGCTCGACACCGAACACCCCGACACCGCCCAGGGCGCCCGTGATCCGCGCCGCCACGGAACGGGCCGAGTCGTACGCGTCCTGCGTCATGGCCTGCGGCTGCCACGACTCCACGTAGTCGCCGCGTTCCTGGGCGTGGCCGATCGGCTCACAGAAGTCCGTGCGGATCTCGCCCGTCTCGGGGTCGACACTGCGGACCGTGAGCAGGGTGATCTCGTACTCGAAGTCGACGAACGACTCCACGATCACCCGCGCCCCCGCGACCCGGGCGCCCTCCTGGGCGTAGGCCCAGGCGGCGTCGACGTCGTCGGGACCGTGCAGGGAGGACTGGCCCTTTCCCGATGACGACATGGTGGGCTTGACCAGGCACGGGTAGCCGACCTCGTCGCACGCGTCCCGCAGCTCCTCGAGCGAGCCGGCGAACGCGTAGCGGCTCGTGGGCAGGCCCACCTCCTCGGCGGCGAGCCGACGGATGCCCTCGCGGTCCATGGTCAGCTGCACGGCGCGGGCGGTGGGGACGACCCGGGTGACGCCCTCGGACTCGAGGTCCGCGAGCGCGGCCGTGGCGATGGCCTCGATCTCCGGCAGCACCACGTCGGGACGCTCGAGTTCGACGACGCGACGCACCTCGTCGCCGTCGGTCATGTCGATGGTGTGACTGCGGTGCGCGACTTGATGCGCGGGCGCCCCGTCGTACCTGTCTACGGCCACGACCTCCACCCCGAACCGCTGCAGCGCGATGGTCACCTCTTTGCCCAGCTCGCCTGAGCCCAGCAGCATCACGCGCGTGGCGGCGGCCGTGCCGGGCGTGCCGAAGCGGTCCACCGCAGGCGGGGCGAGAGGGTCGTGTGCGCTGGTCATGGCCCACAGGCTAACCGACCACGCACCACGACCCCGGACGGTCCCGCCGCGTGTGGGGCGGGACGGTCCGGGGTCGAGGCCTTCTGGACTGCGACGCAGCTGCCGGCCGTTCTCGCCGGGGCTGCTGCCGGCCGGCCGCGGCGGCTGTCAGCGGGTCAGATCACTCCGCCGGCTGGTCGCCGTTGTCGTCGCCGTCGTCACCGTTGTTGTCGCCGCCGTCGTCACCGTTGTCTCCGTCGTCGTCACCGTTGTCGCCGTCGTCGCCGTCGTCGCTGGCACTGCCGAGCGAGCCGAGTGCCGATGCGCCGGTCTCGACGCTGCCGCCGGAGATCATGTCCGGGGAGACGAGCGCGAGCGATCCGCCGGGGATCTTGCCGTTGATCTGGTCGGCAACGACCTGCTTGTCAAGGCCGATGTTGGTTTCCATTGCGCCAATTGTTCCGCCGTCGGCCATAGGCACACAGAGCGCAGCGCCGATCGCCGGAGTGTCAGGCGTGGGAGCCGTCCACGCTACGTTCTCACCGCTCGGCACGAGCACGCTGTCGCCGGGCTGAGACAAGACGAATGGGAGCACCAGGGCGACAACATCGTTATTCAGATTCTCTGGATCCGCATCGGGATCCACGTAGGCGGTTGGCGCACCATCCTCATCCGCTGCGAGGAGGGAAACGCCTCCGCCAGCTTCCAATGCCTGGATGAGCGCGATCGCCGCGTTCAAATCGTCCTCGTCGTAGTCGGTATCGAGGTCCTCCTCTACGATCGTCGAATACGGAGCGGTGAATCCGACGCAACGCTGGTCTCCGCCAGACTCGTTGACGTAGCTGACCGTCGGCCCGCCCTCCTCGTTCGGCGTGACGGTCACCGGGCCGTTGAGGGCCTCGGCAGCGGTCTCGAGGTCTGCGGCGGTGGCCCCGAGGTTCAGTGACCTGCTGCTCAGCGAGCCGGTCGACTCCTCGCCGTCGTCCTGGGCCGAGGCGATGCCCGCCCCCGCGAGGGTGGTTCCGGTCGCCAGCGCCAGCGCCGAGGCGCAGGCGACGAATCGCTTGAGGGAAGACATACTTACTCCTTGCGAGTGGGGGTGACGGCGCGATTCCGCGTCGACGTACGGTCGGCGCCTCAGGAGACGCTCAGTTCACAGTGACGGACCTCACACTCAAATCGCGGCCTTCACCCCACCAGCTGGGTGCGTATCAACGCATTTTCACCGCGTCCAGCAACATGGGGCGCCTGCGACCCAGTGGCCACATCCGCCTGCCGCGCTTCCGACACCCGTCAAAGCGATACCGTGTGGGAGACACCACACGAAAGGGAATCTCCGTGACCGCTTCCTCCTCCGGCCCCTTGGCGGGCACCCGCGTCGTCGAACTCAACGGCATCGGCCCCGGGCCCCACGCCTGCCTCATGCTGGCGGACATGGGCGCCGACGTCGTCACCGTCATGCGGCCGGACGAGCTCGCCGCCTCGGCGGACGGCTGGGCGCACGTGACCCGCCGTGGCAGGACCGTGGTGGAAGCCAACTTGAAGAGCGAGGAGGGGCTCGCGGCGGTCCGCACGCTCATCGCCAAGGCCGACGTGCTGGTCGAGGGCTTCCGTCCCGGCGTGACCGAACGCATGGGGCTGGGGCCCGACGAGTGCCTCGAAGCCAACCCGCGCCTCGTCTACGCGCGCATGACGGGCTGGGGGCAGCACGGCCCGCTCGCGCAGACGGCAGGCCACGACCTCAACTACATCTCGCTCACCGGGCACCTCAACGCCATCGCGCGCAAGGGCGAGCGCCCCGTGCCGCCGCTCAACCTCGTGGGCGACTTCGGCGGCGGCTCCATGTTCCTGGTCCAGGGCATCCTCGCCGCGATCGTCGAGCGCGCCACCTCCGGGCAGGGCCAGGTCATCGACGCCGCCATGACCGACGGCGCCTCCGTGCTCGGGCAGTTCCAGTGGGCCATGCGCTCCCGCGACCAGTGGTCCGACGTCGCCGGCACCAACATGCTGGACACGGGCTACCCGTTCTACGACGTCTACACCTGCTCAGACGGCAAGTTCATGGCCGTGGGCGCGCTCGAGCCGCAGTTCTACGCCGAGTTCGCCCGCATCCTCGGCGTCGACGGCGAGGAGCACCCCGGGCAGTTCGACGTCGATCGCTGGGAGGAACTGCGCGAGGCGATCGCCGCCAGGTTCGCCTCCCGCACCCGCGACGAGTGGGCCTCCGACTTCTACGGCACCGACGCCTGCACCACCCCCGTGCTGTCCTACACCGAGGCGCTCTCGCATCCCCACCTGACCGCCCGCGAGACCTTTGTGGAGGTGGCCGGCGATCAGGGGCCCGCCCCCGCGCCGCGTTTCTCGCGCACGCCCTCGCCCACCCCGGCCGCCCCGCCGCGGGAGGTCAGCGAGATCGACTCGGTGTGGGCGTGAGCATGACCTCACCAGACGACGACAAGGCCGGCACTCCCCCGGGCGCGGCGGTCGGCGGGGTGGTGCTGGCCGTCGATCCCGAGTCCGCCGATGCGCCGTTCCGCCAGCTGCGGCAGCAGATCGTCGAGGCCGTCGAGCGCGGACGGCTCACTCCCGGCACCCGGCTCCCGGCCGTACGGGCGCTGGCGGAGCAGGTGGGCGTGGCCGCCAACACCACCGCCAAGGTGTATCGCGAGCTCGAGGCCTCCGGCGTCCTGGAGACCCGTGGCCGTACGGGGACGTTTGTCGCCGAGTCAGACATGCGCTCCGCCGTGCTGTTGCGGGCCGCCGAGGAGTTCGTCGAGCACGCCACGGCGTCCGGCTTCACCGCCGACGAGGCCATCGCCACCGTTCGCGACGTCTTCGACCGCACGACGTAACCAGCGCGCCCGGCCCGCTCGGCCCGGAACGCCCCGGCTTGCCGCACGCCGCCCCCGCCTCGGCTCGACTCAGCCCATCTCGGATCGACCGCGTTTCTGCACATATCCGCCGAGTGGGCCTGTGCCAGAACGCGGTGGGATCTCACGATTTGCAGTGGGGTTTCACGAAGCGCGGTCGATCCAGGCCCCATCGCCGCCGCGTGCCCGCCACCCCTGCTTCTCGAACACCCACCCCTGTTTCTCGAACACCCCGTGAGCGAAGTGCACGAGGGTCCGCGGGGCGTACAGCATGCCCTGCGTCACCCGCCTCACCTCCCAGCCGAGTGCCGCCAGGCGCATCATCATCGTGGAGTCGGCATCTCGTCGGTCCCGCTGCAGGTGGTCTCCACCGTCGTATTGCAGCCCCACCTTCCAGCGCCTGTTGCCCAGGTCCAACCGCGAGACCAGAGCACCGAGCTCGTCGCGCACCTCTACCTGTGATTCGAACCGTGGCAGGTTGGTGGCGTTCATGATCAACCGCATCTCGGTCTCCTTGGGGGACTCGGCCAGCGGGTCGACCTCCGGCAGCAGTCCCATCACGCGACGCACCCCCGATTGGCCCGCCATGCCGAACGCCGCGGCAGCGATGGCGTCCGGGTCGGCCCCGCCGGACCGGCACATCGAGTCGAGCGCCGCGACAGCCCGGACATCCGAGCGCAGGTGGCGCGCCAGATCGACCGCGGTCCTGGCCGGAGTGGTGGACGCCATCCCCTGGGTCTGCACACTGTCCGGCCGCGTGGGCCATCCGCGAACCGTGACGCCGGGCGGTGCGTTGCGCCAGTGCGGAAGCCACAGCTGCACCTCGGCGTCGACCAGCTCCGGCCCGAAGTAGCTCTCGCCGTGCAGCATTGCGGCTGCCCCTCCGCACAGCACCGAGCCCGGGCCCGCCCACAGCCAGGCTGCACGGACCTTCTGGCCAGCTGTGAGTTCGACGGTCTTGCGGGCGTAGACCTTGGGGTGGATCCGCCGGAATCGTGCGCGAACGTCCTGCCGGGTGATGATCCCGGCGGCGAGTGCAGGCTTCACGAGAAACGGTTCGCCGCCGTACACGGCCTTGACGAACGCGGCCTCTCGCCACGGCCTGCGTGCCTCGTCGGGGCTACTGGTCGTCATAGTCGAGGCTGCTGGTCGTCAGACTCGGGGCTGCTGGTCGTCATATCCGCATCGTGGCGCAGTCCGAATCCGGCCGATAGGGGCATCGACGCCACTGTGGACAGAGTCGACGACCATCCCCAGGCGGCACCGCGCCTCGCGGGCGGCATGCGGCGTGCGGCGTGCGGCGTGCGCCACGCGGGGCGCGGGGTGCGGGGTGCGGCGTGCGGCGTGCGCCACGCGGGGTGCGGGGCGCGGCATGCACCACGCGACATGCGGCACGCGGCACGTGGCACGCGCCAACCGACGATCGACCGCATTCCGTGCAAATCCACTGCATTTCGTGCATCCAGACCGCGTTTTGGGACATCGCCTCTCGCACGATGCCTTCAGAAACGCGGTCGATCCGGGAGCGTCCGGACGCATCAGCGAAATGCACGCCACCCCGCCACCGGAAGCGGTGGCGGGGTGGCCGTGAGGACCCATCGGCACCGCCGACGCAGTCAGCGCCGGGGAGCCGTGAGAGGTCAGCTGTCCATCGACTCCATGTCCATGGAACCCATGTCCAGCGAGCCCATGTCGACCGAGCCGAGCGGGCCGCCGCCCTCGTAGCCGAAGGCCGTGACCGTGGCATCGTCGTCGCCACACTCGACCACGGCACCGAGGTCACCGGTCTCCTCCGGGTCGTAGCCGTCGTCGTCGTTACCATTCCATGGCGTCGTCGCCTCGACCGCTCCGACCTCAACCTCTTCATTGAGCTCACCATCGGGGATCGACTCGAGCGCCTCGGCCAGATCGGCGGCCCCGCCGTCGAGCGCCGCCTCGACCAGCTCCATCGAGTCGGCATCGGAGTAGTGGACCGTGCAGTCGGCGAGCGGCACGTCCGTATTGTTTGCGACCTCGCCCGCGACGCCGTCCTCGCCGCCGGCGACCGTCACCTCGACGTCGGACGAGCTGAGCGAACCGGTGAGCGAGTCGAGGGAGCCCTGGGCGTTCGCGACGCCCGCGCCCCCCAGAACGACGGATGCGGCGAGCGCGGACGATGCGAAGACCGCCCCGAACCTGGAAGAAATCTGCACGTGCTCTTCCCCTCATCGAAGGTCGTTCCGGCCGAGGTTCGGCCGAACTGTGACGACGCTAACAGTCGCGAGAGCCGCACCCGCCGCCTGACGCTGAGCGGACACTGTGCCCGGCCGGTGCTGGGACCGGCGCGCGGGCGCGGCTGCACGGCCGGACGCCAGCGGGCACCCGCGACCACCAGTCGGATCGGCTGGATGCCGCACGGCCGGGCCCGAGCTCGCAGGACTCACACTTATTAACCTGACCCGTGAGTAAGGTCTCGCCCCGTCAGCCCTCGAGCGAGCCGAGCGTCCCCTCGTCCTCGTACGCGACACCGACCGGTCCGCCGCAGGTCACGATCGCACCGGACTCCGGATCCTCGACGGGTTCGTAGCCCTGACCTTCCCACGACACGGTCTCGCCGGCGGGAACCGGCACGGCACGCACGATCGCGTTCCGGCCCTCGTCATTCGCGGCCTGGATCTGGTCCTCGAGCTGCAGGAATGCATCCTCGGGCGCCACGCCGTCCCCGACCAGCGCCTCGAACTGCTCCACCACGCCCCTGTCGGTCGCGACGACGTGGCAGTGCTCGTCCGCGTCGGTGTTGTTGGTGATCGTTCCGCCGATCGCCTCGGCGTCACCGGCGACGGTCGCAGCGATCTCCGGGGCTTCCGGCATCAGCGAATCGGACGACTGGGCTCCTGCGACGCCGGCCCCACCCAGGACGAGGGAGGCGGCGAATGCGGTCGAGGCGAGAACGGTAACGGGCGTCGAGATGCGCCTGAGCGATCTCCCTTCGGCACGTGTGATCGGTCGGCCCTGCCCCAGCCGGGGCCGGACACCCGCGACCGTAACCCCCTGAAGTGACGAGCCACGCCTCAGTGCGCTTAATATTCGCTGTCCCCCAACGGATGTGACGGTGGTGCCCGCGTCACCGCGGACGTTGCCCCGGCTGGTCACACCGGCCGACCTCGTCGTCGTCACCCGTCGTGGACCAATTCTCACCGGACGATTCCCGCCGCTCCGCACCCGGCTATCGAGCGCTTCCGACCCACCGCCGAGCGGCGCTCCCCATCGCGGGGTGCCCCCGGTAATGCATTGACGGGACGCGCCGATAGTCAGGGCATGAACACGACCCGCACCGGAAGTCTCGCCGCCGCACTCGCTCTGACCGCCGCCACCACCGTGGCCGTCGCCCCGGCCCACGCCGCGCCTGAGCCCGCGGCGCCCGCCGCCGTCCAGTACGTGGCCCAGGACAGCGGCTCGCTGTCGGGCGGCTCGAGCGACAACGAGCTCCTCCGGGCGGGCCTGCTGATCGTCGCCGGGCTCGGGGTGTCGGCGCTGCTCGCGGCGGGCGCGGGCGTCGCCGGCGGCGCGATCCCGCTGCCCGAGATCCCCGGCCTGCCGCAGTAGGTCTGCGCCCGCCCCTGGCCCGAGTCGCCAGGGCGTCGAACAGCACCCGCACGCGCGCGCTCACACCAGAAGCCGAGCGCTCGCACGAGAAGAGGGTCCCGAACGCATCGCGCGAGTGCGATGGGTTCGGGACCCTCTGTGCGTCGGGCGGAGACCTGCGCGGCGGCGATTGCGGAGGAAACACACCGGGAAATGCGCCGGGTCCCCCGCCCCCGTGACTTCCGGGGGTGAGGGACCTGGCCTGACTCAACACTCAGCAGTGAACGGCGGAATCAGCGCTGCGGAAGACAGTTCCTCTGAGACCTCACGCCCTCCTCAAAGACGAGAGACGCGATTCGAGATTCTCAGGGTGTGAGCTAGGCGCCACCGCCGGCGCCACTCAGCGTGTCGAGCGACTCGATCATCGCGGTCAGCACGCCCGCCGCCGAACCGATAGCGGGCTCGAAGATGGCGATGATGTTGTCAATCAATCCTGGCATTGTGCTCTCCAATCAAGTGTTCACGAGGTCCAGCTGGAAAAGGTCAGTCGGTGCCCTGGACCGATCCGAGGATCGACTCGGCACTGCCGTCGGCCTGGCCGATCAGGCCAAGGATCGGCAAGAGGAACGGCCCGAACAGGTCAGCGAATGATCCCATGAGAATCTCCTTCGAAGTGGGGGTAAACCGTGATTAGTGTCACACACCGGTGCCGTGTTGTCTAGGGCCGTACGAAGAAATTATTATCCGTGGACCTCATTGCGCGGACCCGGCCGTCCCGGAGTGCTCAGAACCCTTGTGCGCGAACGTCTGTAGTGCAAGTTGCGCGCAGCCAGTGCCCAGCCCCAGCGCGGCCATTGGCCGGTCGCTCAGCGTGCGCTCAGGTCACGCCGCCCTGCGAACTCAGCCCAGGATGTCCCGCCGCACCACGTTCTGGTCGCGGCCGGGCCCCACGCCGATGTAGGACATGTGGCAGCCGGCCAGCTCCTCGAGCCGCATGACGTAGTCGCGGGCCTCGGACGGCAGGTCGTCGAACGTCCGCGCGCCGGTGATGTCGGCGTCCCAGCCGGGCATGGTCTCGTAGATCGGCACGGCGTGGTGGAACTCGGTCTGCGTCATGGGCATCTCGTCGTGCCGCACGCCGTCGACGTCGTAGGCCACGCAGATGGGGATCTCGCCGATCCCGGTGAGCACGTCGAGCTTGGTCAGGAAGTAGTCGGTGAACCCGTTGACGCGCGCGGCGTAGCGGGCGATCACGGCGTCGTACCAGCCGCAGCGGCGGGTCCGGCCGGTGTTGACACCCACCTCACCGCCGGTGACCTGCAGGTACTCGCCCCACTTGTCAAAGAGCTCGGTGGGGAACGGGCCGGCGCCTACGCGCGTCGTGTACGCCTTGACCACGCCCAGCGAGTGCGTGATCTGCGTGGGCCCGATGCCGGATCCCACGCAGGCGCCCCCGGCGGTCGGGTTGGAGGAGGTGACGAACGGGTAGGTGCCGTGGTCCACGTCGAGCATGGTCGCCTGCCCGCCCTCCATGAGGACCGAATCCCCGCGCTCGAGGGCCTGCCCGAGCAGCAGCGTGGTGTCGGCGACCATGGGCCGCAGGCGGTCGGCGTACGAGAGGAAGTACTCAACCATCTCCTCGACCTCGACGGCGCGACGATTGTAGATCTTCACCAGGATCTGGTTCTTGAGGTGCAGCGCGCCCTCGATCTTCTGCCGCAGGATGGACTCGTCAAAGATGTCCTGGACCCGGATCCCGACGCGCGAGACCTTGTCCGCGTAGGTGGGGCCGATCCCGCGGCCGGTGGTGCCGATGGCCTTCTTGCCGAGGAAGCGCTCGGTCACCTTGTCGAGCTGCTGGTGGTACGGCGCCACGAGGTGCGCGTCGGCGGAGATCCGCAGTCGCGAGGTGTCCGCGCCGCGGGCCTGCAGTCCCTCGATCTCCTCGAAGAGCGCCTCGAGGTTCACCACCACGCCGTTGCCGATCACCGGCACGGCCGTGGGCGAGAGGATGCCGGCGGGCAGGAGCTTGAGCTCGTACTTCTCGCCGCCCACCACCACCGTGTGCCCGGCGTTGTTGCCACCGTTGGGCTTGACCACGTACTCGACGCGGCCGCCCAGGATGTCGGTCGCCTTGCCCTTGCCCTCGTCGCCCCACTGGGCGCCGATCAGCACGATCGCTGGCATGGTTTGCTTTCACCTCGGATTGCTCGTCTGTCGGTGCGGGACGGACGTCGTGGGTGATTCCGCGCACACCAACGCGCCAGGATACCCGCCCGGGGGCCCTTGACCCAGTCCGGTCAGGGGGCCACGCGCCGAAAGCGCACGGGCTCACCGGGCAGGAGCTGGGAGATCGCGTCGGCGGACGAGGAGGTCAGCACGCCGATCACGGGGTAGCCACCGGTCACCGGATGGTCGGGGCCGAACACGACGGGCGAGCCGTCAGCGGGGATCTGCACGGCGCCGCGCACCATGCCCTCGCTGGGGATCTCCTCGCGCGCGATCCGCCGCACCGGGGCCGCGGGGTCGATCCTCACCCCCACCCTGTCGGCGTGCCCGCTCACGTGCCCGTCCATGGCGAGGGTCCGCCACGCCTCGTCGGGGAACAGGTCGTCGCGCGGGCCGGGGAGCACGTCGAGCACGACCGGCCCGGGCGCGGCGTCACGGTGCACGGAGGTGGCGTGCCAGCGTTCGGCCCACGGCCCCACCACGGCGTCGCCCACGTCCAGAACGGTGCCGGCCTCCACGGGCGGCGGGCCCAGTCCGGAGAGGGTGTCGCGGGAACGACTGCCCAGCACCGGCGGCACGTCGATCCCGCCGCGGACGGCAACGTAACTGCGCACTCCGGAGGTGGGCCGGCCGATCTCCAGCGTCGACCCGGACTCCAGCGCCAGGACCTCCCCGACGGCGGCGCTGCGACGGGAGCCCTCCGGGGTGACGACGACGAGCCGGGTCCGCGCCCCCGTCACCGCCACCATCGCGGGCTGGTCCGTCATGAGCGCGAGCCCGCCCAGCAGTACCTCGAGCACGGCGGCTGCGGGGTCCGTGCCCACGCAGCGCAACGCCAGTGCGGCGGAGGCCCTGTCGGCGGCACCCGATCCGGTGACGCCGACGTGCGCGTGGCCAGGCCGGCCGAGGTCCTGCACCAGTGCCGCCGGTCCCGCGCCGAGGACGATCAGGCTCATCGCGCCTCGACAAAACGGACGCGGTCGCCGGGCGCCACGAGCGCCGGCTCGGCACGGGCCGGGTCCCACATCGCGGCGTCGGTGGTGCCGATCAACCGCCAGCCGCCGGGCGAGACCCCCGGGTAGACGGCGCAGAAGCGGTCGGCGAGGCCGACCGAGCCGGCCGGCACCGCGGTACGCGGGGAGCCCAGGCGCGGGACTGTCGGCAGCGCCGCCGCCGACCCCTGCCCGCTCAGTTCCGCCTCCGAGCCCGGCCCGCCCAGCTCACGGTCGTCGACAAGATAGCTGAAGCCCGGGGCGAATCCCCCGAACGCCGCGCGCCAGGTCACGGCCGTGTGCCGGCGCACCAGCTCGGCCACCGGGAGGCCGGTGAGATCGGCGACGTCCGACACATCGGGCCCGTCGTAGCGCACCTCGAGCGTGTGCACCCGGCCGCCGTCGCCGCCGCCCGGCTCCTGCGCGACCGGGCGGGCCCCGGGCCCGGGACCGACTTCGCGCCCGGCCCCGTCGACGATCCCCTCGACCCGCCGCCGCAACGCGGGCAGCTCCTGCGCGCCCGCGGCCGCCACGAGCACGGTCCGCGCGGCCGGCACCACGTCCACGGCGTCCGGCCGCAACCGCTCGAGCTCGCGTGCGAGCGCCACCGCACCGGCGAGGTCCGCGCACTCCAGCAACAGGGCGGCCTCGCCGCAGGGGCGGATCCTCGTCGTCATCTGTCGTCGTCCCATGTCGCGGCGCCGGCCCGTCCCGACGGCGCCGGGCCCGACGGCGGCGATCCCGACGGCGCCCGGGTGAACGGCGCCACCTCGACGCCCGCGGACTCGAGCCGGGCGCGGACCGCGCGCGCCATCCCGAGCGCCCCGGGGGTGTCGCCGTGCACGCACACGGATTCGGCCACCACCGTGACCTCGGAGCCGTCCGCGGCGGCGACCGGCCGCCCCGTGGCAACGGCCAGGACGCGTTCGGCCACCTCGTCGGGGTCGGTGAGCACCGCGCCCGGTTCGCCGCGCGGGACCAGCGTGCCGTCCGGTCGGTAGCCGCGGTCGGCAAAGGCCTCGCGGACGGCCCGCACCCCCTCCGCCTCGGCGCGGTCGAGCACGGCCGAGCCCGGCAGGCCCAGGATCGGCAGCGGTTGCTCCCCCGCCGCCTCCGCGTAGCGCAGGACCGCATCCACCACGCCTGCCGCCTGCTCCCCGTCCCGCACAATACGGTTGTAGAGGGCGCCGTGCGGCTTGACGTACTCCGCCCGGGTGCCCCGCCGGCGCGCCGCCATGTCCAGCTCCACCAGCTGGAAGACGACGATCTCGGTCACCTCCGTGCGCGTGAGGTCCATGGCGGTGCGACCGAAGTTCGCGGCGTCCCGGTACGACGGATGCGCGCCCAGTGCCACCCCGCGCGCGGCGGCGGCCGCGGCCGTCGCCGTCATGGTCGGCCGGTTGCCGGCATGGAACCCGCAGGCGACGTTGGCGGAGGTGACCACATCCAGCAGCGCCACGTCAGCGGGATCGGCGCCCGAGTCCGCGGCGAGCGAGGCGGGCCAGCGCGCGGTACCCCGGCGGGCCTCGCCGAGGTCGCAGTTGAGGTCGATACGGCGCACCAGTCCATCCTGCCCCAGGTTCGACCGTCCGGCAGGCGGGCGGCCATGATGGAGACATGATCGTCATCCGCTGCGGTGCCGCGCCGGTCCCGCCCGTCCTCGCCGAACACCCGCGGGTGAACGGCGACGAGGTCCCCTCCACCGGCCAGATCAACACCGCCCTGCGGGACGTCGGCCCCCGGCGTCGGATCCTGCTCTGCGGAGACGACGCCGGGCTCGCCGCGCTGGTCAGCCGGCTGCTGCGGACCGAGAACCTCGACGTCGAGGTCGCCTACGTCACCGGGGACCCCACCCCGTGCACGGTGGCATACGGGCTGCCCACCGGCTCCGCGGCCGCCCGGCTGGGGGTCGACGGCACGGCCGCGGAGGTCCCGCTCATCCGGGACGAGACCGGCACGGTCCTCGTGGGCGAGGCCACCGCCACCGGGCCCGGCGACGGCCCCCTGGTGGGCGAGGCCTACGCCGACGACGCGTGCGTGTTCTCCGGTCAGATCGAGCGGCTCACCGTCCAGCCCACCCGCGACCTGCCGGGGGTCCGGGCCACCGCCGGACGACGACGAGGACTGCTCCGGCGCACCGACTGGTTCGAGGCGCGCGCCGTCCAGCTCGGCACCCGGGCCGGGATCCTCTCCCGGGACGGCGTCACCGGCCGACGGCCCGTCAAGAGGACCTCTTTCTACCGTCATATCGACGCATGGAGGCTCGTGTCGCCCTGAGCGGCGGCATCCCGTGCAGGGGGCGGTCCGGCGAATCCGGCCACTCCTCCTCGATCTCCGGCTCGACCGCCGGTGTCGGCACGGTGGGCGGCAATGTCGCCAGGGCCGAGATCTTGCTCAGACCCGCCACCTGCATCATGTCCACGAGGATCGACCGCATCTGCGCCAGCATCACCGTCTCGGTGAGTCCCGCGTCGTACACCAACTCGCGCTTGGCCCGCGAGGCGACCGCGCGCAGTTCGCGGTGCACCTCGGCGACGCCGGGCGCGCCGGGGTCCCCGGCGATCCGGCGCGACAGGAGCTCGAGTGCCCAGCCCAGGTGGCCGATCAGCGAGGAGAGCGCGGGCGCCACATCCACCTGGTCGTCCACCGCGACGATCGCACGCCGCGCCAGGACGCGGATGTTGCGGATGCCGTTGTCCAGGGGGTTGAGGATCCGGGTGAGGGTGATCTCCTCGGGCTGCCGCCGCCGGTAGAACGGTGAGATCCGCACGAGTTCCCGCGCTCCGGCCAGCTGTTCCTCGATCCCGTCGATCGCCGGCTGGGTGTCGCGGGCGTCCTGCAGGGCCGCCCGGATGAAATCCGTGTCCTCCCGGTCCACGCCCTCCGAGACGTCCGCGAGCACCGAGGAGGCCACGCCGAGCAACGACGCCGCCTCCCGCCGGACCCGCTTGAGCGGATGGACGGGGATCAACGCCATCGCCACCAGCGCCACCACGCCCCCGATCGAGGCGTCGAGCATGCGTTCGTAGCCCTCGGCGCTCCCCGGCGGGAGCAGCGTGGCCACGAGGATCGCCGACGACGCCGCCTGCGTGCCCACCAGCGCGCCACGGTCGAGGAAGACCGCGGCCGACATGGCCAGCACCACGACCGCGGTGATCTGCCAGGCCCCCGAGCCGATCTGGGCGATCAACAGGTCGCCCAGACCCACGCCCACGATCACGCCGAACACCAGCTCGACGCCGCGGCGCAGCCGTCGGCCCATGCCCGTGCCCAGCGCGATGGCCGCGGCGACAGGGGCGAAGAAGGGGCGCTCGTGTCCCACCACGTCGTGGGCGATCAGCCAGGCGACGCCCGCCGCCAGGCCGCACTGCAGAATCGGCAGGAAGGCATACCCCAGCCGCCGCGCCCGCGTTCTCAGCGGCAGCGGCAGTGCCGCATAGACGCCCAGCGCGCGGGCGTCCAGGCGGTCACGCCAGGCCGAGAGGCGCGGAGGCGTGCGGGTCCGACTCATTCACAAGCTCCAGGCAGCGGATGTACTCGTCTTCCTCCCCGATCGTCTGCGCCGCGCGCGCCAGGACGGCCACGCAGCGGAGGAAACCGCGATTGGGCTCGTGGTCGTACGGCACCGGGCCGAAGCCCTTCCATCCGTGGCGACGCAACTGGTCCAGGCCGCGGTGGTAGCCGGTGCGCGCGTACGCGTAGGCGGCCACGGTCTCACCGGCCTCGAGCGCGCGTTCGGCCAGCTCCGCCCACGCCACCGACGCGGTCGGGTGCGACGCCGCGACGGTGCTGGGATCCGCGCCGCCGGCGAGGGCGTCCTCCGCCTCCGGATCGCCGGTGAGTCGGGTGGGCGGGGGGCCGAGGAGGTCTCCGAACTGGGTCATGCGATCCATTGTCCATGATTGTCCGGAGCGTGGCCCAGACCATGGCGCCCGCCACTGCCCCGCCCCCTGAGGCCGACCGGAAAACTTCCGTACGCAGGGCATTTGCTATGCTGTCCGGGCGCGGTGCCCGGGTCCGGGGGCCGCGTGACCTCGTTGAGGACGGTGGCCCACCCGGGCCGGAAGGAGATCTGTGTCCAGACAACGAATCGCGATCATCGGAGCCGGCCCGAGCGGCATGGCGGCACTACGCGCCTTCGAATCAGCGCAGCGGGCGGGGGCCAAGATCCCCGAGATCGTGGCGTATGAGAAGCAGGACGACTGGGGCGGCCAGTGGAACTACACCTGGCGTTCCGGCACGGACAAGTACGGCGAGCCCGTGCACTCCTCGATGTACCGCAACCTCTGGTCCAACGGCCCCAAGGAAGCACTGGAGTTCGCCGAGTACACCTTCGACGAGCACTTCGGTCGGCCGATCTCCTCGTACCCGCCCCGCGAGGTCCTGTGGGACTACATCGACGGCCGCGTCCGCAGGTCGAGCGTCAAGGAGAAGGTCCAGTTCTCGACCGCGGTCAGGTGGGTCGAGCACGACCGCGACCAGGACACCTTCACCGTCACGGTCGAGAACCTCAGGTCCGGCAAGACCACCACGTCCGAGTTCGACCGGGTCATCGTGGCGACCGGGCACTTCACCTTCCCCAACGTCCCGGACTTCCCCGGCATCGAGACGTTCCAGGGCTCCGTCCAGCACGCCCACGACTTCCGCGGCGCGGAGAACCTGGCCGACAAGCGCGTGCTGTTGATCGGCGCGTCGTACTCGGCCGAGGACATCGGCGTGCAGGCCTTCAAGATGGGCGCCCGATCGGTCACCATGTCCTACCGCACCGCCCCCATGGGCTACGACTGGCCGGACGGCATGGAGGAGCTCCCGCTCATCGAGCGCTTCGAGGACGAGACCGTCCACTTCACCAACGGCGAGACGCGCGAGTTCGACGCCGTGATCCTGTGCACCGGGTACCTGCACAAGTACCCGTTCCTGCCCGCCGAGCTGGCGCTGCAGTCCGGCAACAACATCTACCCGGCCGGGCTGTACCGCGGCGTGGTGTGGCAGAAGAACCCCAAGGTCTACTACCTGGGCGCCCAGGACCAGTGGTTCACGTTCAACATGTTCGACGCCCAGGCCTGGTACGTCCGCGACCTCATCCTCGGCCGGGCCGCGCTGCCCTCTGCGGAGCAGCGCGCCGCCCACATGAAGTCCTGGCGGGACCGCTTCCAGTCGCTCGACGGAGACGCCGACGACGTGCACTTCCAGGCCGACTACATCAGGGACCTGATCGAGGCCACGGACTACCCGATGTTCGATCTCGACGAGGTCGTGCGGATCTTCCTGTCCTGGACGGAGGACAAGCAGAAGAACATCCTGACCTACCGGGACAAGTCCCACCGGTCCGTCATGACCGGCACCCTGGCAGCCACACACCACACCACGTGGCTGCAGGAGCTGGACGACTCCCTGGAGCGCTACCTGTCCACGCCGGAGCGGAACGAGGTGGAACAACTCGTGACAGGGGCGGACGCTACCCCCGACGCCGCCCCGGACGGGGACCCGTCGGCAATCCGCGAGTGAAATCCCGGTGACCAATCGCGACATCGGCTGACGCCCGGCCGCGCATGGTGTGAACTGGGGTGATGACTCCGGCAGCACACTCCCTACCCGCGCACGACCCCTCGACTCCCAGCCGCCGCACAGGCCCCGATCGCCGCTCCGTCCTCCGGGCCGGTGCGGCGGCCGGGGCCGTCGCCGGTGCGGGCGCGCTGATCGGGGGCGCGGCCCCGGCCGGAGCGGCTGCGGGCGGGCCGGAGGGGGGCGGCCCCGCCGACGGCGTGTTCCGGCACGGCGTGGCCTCCGGCGACCCGATGGCCGACCGCGTGATCCTCTGGACGCGCGCGACGCCCTCCCCCGAAGCCGGCCCCGGTTCGGGCCTGGGCGCCCCCGTCGTCGTCAGTTGGGAGGTCGCGCTCGACCCGGACTTCGCGACCATCGTGCGGTCGGGCTCCGTCGTCACCGATGCCGGCCGCGACCACACCGTCAAGGTCGACTGCACGGGCCTCGCCCCGGACCGCTGGTACCACTATCGCTTCCGCGGGCTCGGCCAGACCTCCCGCACCGGTCGTACCCGCACGGCCCCCGCGCCCGGCGCCCTGCCCGCCAGCGGCCGCTGGCGCATCGGCGTGGTCTCCTGCTCCAACTGGGAGGCCGGGTTCTTTGCCGGCTACCGACACATCGAGGCGCGTGGGGACATCGACGCGGTCATCGAACTCGGCGACTACATCTACGAGTACGAGCGCGGCGAGTACACCGGTAAGCACGGCGCCGTCCGCCACCACGAGCCGCCGCACGAGATCGTCACGCTGGCCGATTACCGGATCCGCCTGGCCCAGTACCGCACCGATCCCGACCTGCAGTCCCTGCACGCCCACGTGCCGTGGATCTGCACGTGGGACGACCACGAGGTGGCCAACGACGCGTGGGCAGGCGGCGCCGAGAACCACCAGCCGCACGAGGGCCCGTGGGCCGACCGAAAGGCCGCGAGCGCGCAGGCCTACTTCGAGTGGATCCCCGTCCGGCCGGACCACCTCCGCGACGGCGGCCACCTCTACCGGCGTCTGAACTGGGGTTCGCTCGCCGAGATCAACATGCTCGACCTCCGGTCCTACCGCTCCGAGGGACCCGACCGCTTCGACGGCCACGCGATCGACGCCACCGGCACCATGACGGGCGCCGAGCAGTTCGACTGGCTCGCCCGCGGGCTCGGGTCGTCCACGGCCTGCTGGAACGTCATCGGCAACTCCGTCATGATCGCGCCGGTCCTCATCCCGCCGCTCGACCCGCGCACCACCGCCGCACTCACCGAGCTGCTCGGCACGCCCGTCGAGGGCATCACCTACAACCCCGACCAGTGGGACGGCTACGCCGGGGAGCGTCGTCGACTCCTCGACGTGATCCGCGGGGCCGCGACCCGCAACACCGTCTTCCTCACCGGCGACATCCACACCTCGTGGGCCAACGAGGTGCCGTACGAGGCCGCCGACTACCCGGGGGCCGGCACCGCCGCGGTCGAGTTCGTCACGCCCTCCATCACCAGCAACAACATCGACGAGATGGTCGGACTGCCCGAGGGAAACGGGCTGTCCCAGGCCGCGCAGGGCGCGCTCACCACGGCCAACCACCACGTGCGGTGGGTCGACCTGGACCGCCACGGGTTCACGATCGTCGAGTTCACGCCCGACTACGCGCACGCCGACTACTGGGCCGTCACCTCCCTCACCGACCCCGGAGCCGGCGCGTACCCCCTGGCCAGCTGGCGGGTGCGCCACGGCACCGACCGCTTGGAGACCGCCGGCCCCCTGCCCTGAGTCGCCGCCGGCCCGTGCCCTGAGACCGGTTCACAGGTGGGTCCGCTACCGTGGCGTGTCGACGCGCCCCGTTCCGGGGTGTCGACACGCACGTGGGAGTAGTAGATGACGACGACGAGCCAGCAGCCGCCCGCCCCCGAACCGTCCGAGGGGCGTCGCCGCGACGAGGTCGGAGGTGGCCGGCGGGTCGCCCTGATCGTGCTCGCCGTGGTGGTGGTCGCGGCGATCGCCGTGGTGGGCTGGGTGTTCACGGCGGGCCCTATGTCCGAGTCCGCGTCGCAGTCCCGTGATGTCGAGAGCGCTCTCGAGGATATGAGTGCGTCGTCGTCGTTCGCCGAGTTCAACAGCCACCTGTGCGCCGAGCAGCGCGTGCCGCAGGACCTGGTCGACACCATCACGGCCTCCGGCGAGCAGACGGGCACGGATCTGGACGCGATGTTCCGTGAGTCGATCACGGGCTCGCTGCCGGAGAACATGGAGGTCACCGGCGTCGAGATCAACAGCCCCGACGCCACCGCGACCGTGGAGTCCGGCGACGAGGACGCACCGGCCGAAGAGGTGGTCATGCGCGAGGAGGACGGGGCCTGGAAGGTCTGCGACCAGGGCGTGGGCATGGGCACGGTCCCCGAGACGGAGTAACCGCCGCCGGCGGGGCCCGCCCAGCCCGCATCGCCGGCTTACGCTGCGTGTCTGGTCCATTCCCCCAGCGCATCCCGGAGCTCGACGTACAGACACGCAGCACATCCCTGACGGGCGGGGAACGGCGCGCGGCACAATGCATCGAGCCCCGCGATCCGGCGAGGGACCGCGGGGCTCGGTGCTCAGGGCCTGCGGACGTCGTCCCCTATGGGGACGCGCCCGCAACGGGATGGGTCAGCCCTTGGCGGCCGGGGATTTGCCGGCCGACCGGAGGTCGTTGCACGCCTCGACGACGCGCTCGGACATGGCCTGCTCGGCCTTCTTGAGGTAGGAGCGCGGGTCGTAGACCTTCTTGTTGCCCACGTCGCCGTCGACCTTGAGGACGCCGTCGTAGTTGCCGAACATGTGCGAGGCGATCGGGCGGGTGAACGCGTACTGGGTGTCGGTGTCCACGTTCATCTTGATGACGCCGTAGGACAGCGCCTCCTCGATCTCGCTCTTGGCCGAGCCGGAGCCGCCGTGGAATACGAAGTCGAAGGGCAGGTCGCCCTCCTTCAGCCCCAGCTTCTCGACAGCGACGTCCTGGCCCATCTTGAGGATCTCCGGCTTGAGCTTGACGTTGCCCGGCTTGTAGACGCCGTGGACGTTGCCGAAGGTGGCGGCCAGCAGGTAGCGCTGCCCGGTGTTGCCGGCGCCCAGCGCGTCGAGGGTGGCCTGGAAATCCTCGCGGGTGGTGTAGAGCTTCTCGTTGATCTCGTTCTCGACACCGTCCTCCTCGCCGCCGACGACGCCGATCTCGATCTCGAGGATCTGCTTGGCGTTGGCCGTCTTCTCGAGCAGTTCCTCGGCGATCTGGAGGTTCCGGTCGAGCGGGGTGGCCGAGCCATCCCACATGTGCGACTGGAACAGCGGGTTCTCGCCGCGGTCGACGCGCTCCTGCGAGATCTCGATGAGCGGACGCACGAAGGTGTCCAGCTTGTCCTCGGGGCAGTGGTCGGTGTGCAGCGCCACCAGGACGTCGTACTTCGCGGCGACGATGTGCGCGAACTCGGCGAGGGCCACGGCCCCCGTCACCATGTCCTTGACGCTGAGTCCGGAGCCGAACTCGGAACCACCGGTGGAGAACTGGATGATGCCGTCCGAGCCGGCGTCGGCGAAGCCCTTGATGGCCGCGTTGATGGTCTCCGACGAGGTGCAGTTGATCGCAGGGTAGGCAAAGCCCTCCTTGCGGGCCCGGTCGAGCATGTCCTTGTACTGCTCCGGGGTGGCGATAGGCATTGACGATCCTCCAGAAGTCGGCACTGTGATTGTGTCCATACTACGAGGTACCGGGAGGGGGCGGGCACCACCGGACCGGCGGGTGCCCGCTCTTTCAGCGGATTCCCAGCAGGGGGCGACTACCGTGCGCCGGCCGTCAGGCCGGCGAGCGCCGCGTCGGAGCGCGCGAGCGCGTCGCGGTCGTACGTCGAGGTGGACGCCATGATCTCGTCGGCGCCGGTGCGGTCCACGAGGTCGGCGAGCGCTCCGGCCACGCTCTCGGCGTCCCCGTGGATGGTCCCGGCCATCCAGTTCTCCATCCGGCGCAGCTGCTGCGGCCGGAACCTCCTGGCCAGGATCTCGTCGATGGGCCGCAGCGGCCCGAAGGCCCCGGTCTCCCGGGACTCGGCCATCGCCCACGCCTCCGGCAGCAACAGCTGACGGGCGGCGTCGGTCGAGTCGGCGACCATCACGTCGAGGCTCACCACCACGTACGGCTCCGGCGAGTCCCCGACCGGGCGGAACGAGTCGCGGTAGCGGTCCAGCGGTTCGGGGTCGGCGAGGAGTCGCGGTCCGCCGACGACCACCGGCAGGCCGGCTCGCGCCGCGACCTCCAGGCCCCGGCCGGTGGCGAGCACGAACACCGGGGGCGGGTTCTCGATGACGGGCTGGGCGGTGACGGGCCCGCGGCCGTGGAGGAAGTCCCACACCGCGGTGAGGTCGCGGTCCAGCGCGTCGGTGTCGTAGTCGGTGACGCCGAGCGCCTCCCGGACCGGGGCGGTGAAACCGAGGGACCGCCCCACGCCGAGGTCGACGCGTCCGGGGTGCAGGGACTCGAGCATGGCGAACTGCTCGGCCACGATGAGCGGGCGGTGGTTGGGCAGCATCACGCCCCCGGATCCGAGTCGGATGCGCTCGGTGCGGGCGGCGGCGGCCGCGATCAGCAGCGGCGGGCTGCCGCTCGCGATGCCGGGGACGGCGTGGTGTTCGGCCGTCCAGAAGCGGTGGAAGCCCAGCTCGTCGGCGTGCTCGGCGCGGCGCAGTGTGCCCTCGAGCGCGGTCGCCGGGGGCTCGCCGTGGCGGGTGCGCGACCGGTCCAGCAGTGAGAGCCGGAGCGTGTCCGGCAGGTCGGTGGGGGCCACGGCCCCACCGTAGCGCCGTCAGCCCGGCGGCGGCCCCGCGTGCTGGCGGATCCAGGAGTGCATCGCGATCCCTGCCGCGACGCCGGCGTTGATGGAGCGGGTGGAGCCGAACTGGGCGATCGAGACGGTCCGCGCCGCCCGCAGTCGCGCGTCGGAGCTCACGCCGGGCCCCTCCTGGCCGAACAGCAGGACGCACTCGCGTGGGAGCGCCACGGTCTCGAGCGGTTCGGCGCCGGGGAGGTTGTCGACGGCGACGACCTGCAGTCCGCGGGCTCCGGCCCAGTCCATGAGCGCGGACACGTCCTCGTGGTGCCGGATGTGCTGGTAGCGGTCGGTGACCATGGCGCCGCGGCGGTTCCAGCGTCGTCGTCCCACGATGTGCACCTCGGCGGCGAGGAACGCGTTGGCGGTGCGGACGACGGTGCCGATGTTGGAGTCGTGCCCGAAGTTCTCGATGGCCACGTGGAAGGTGTGCCGGTGGGGGTCGAGGTCGGCGACGATCGCCTCGCGACGCCAGTAGCGGTACCTGTCGACGACGTTGCGGCGGTCGCCGTCGTCGAGCAGTTCGGGGTCCCAGTGCTCGCCGGTCGGGCGCGGCGTGCCGGGGCGTTCGACCTCCCACGGGCCCACCCCCACGGTCCCGGCGCCCCATTCGGTGGGGCCGGCGTCCCCGCTCACGGGGCGCGGCGGGACGACGGTGGGAGGGGTGGCCGTCCGGTCACGACGCCCTCGTGTGGCGGGCGGCCGCGGCGGTGCCGGTGAGCAGGAGCAGCGCGGCAGCCGCGTAGGTGTCGATCACGCCCACGTCGAGGGCCCGGGCGGACGCGGAACCCTCCGGGGCCCTGCCCCGCACCAGGATGAGGGCGTCGGAGAGCAGGAACACGGGGCCGCCCACGGTGAGCACCGCAGCGGCCGGCCCGGCGGACTCGTCGACCGAGGTCGCAAGGGCGGACAGCGCCGCGAGCAGGGTGGCGTACGCGGCGAGCGGGGCGTTGGCGCGGCCGCCGGCCAGCAGCACCGCCGACGCGGTCCCGGCCGCCACCCCGTGAATCGACGCCTGTAGAGGCCGGAAGCGGATCCCCGCCCGGAGCATCATCGCCCCCAGCGCCAGGTGGCCCACCCCGAAGGCGGCCGCGCCGGCCACGAGACGTCGCGTCGAGCGGTTGGCGTGCCCGTCGCCCAGCATGAGGATCACGTCCCCGGCGGTGTATCCGGCGCCGGTCGCGGCGAGCAGGGCGGTGTCGACGGGTGCGAGTTCGCCGTCGCGCAGTGCCAGCGTGAGCGCCGCCGGCACGATCGCGGGCTTGCACAGCTTCTCGAGCGGGGCCAGGCGCGTGGCCTTGGCCAGCTCGGTGCCGAGGGTCGCCGCGAGGAACACCGGCCCCTCGGGGCGGGTGGTGTCGGTCAGGGAGAGCACCCGGTCCCGCAGTGCGCCGGCCAGTCGCGTGGTCAGTGCGCTCATGACAGCCCCAGGTCCTCGAGTCCGAGAAGGGCGCGGTAGTCGACGCCCTCCGCCCGGATCACCTCGTCCGCGCCCGTGGCGCGATCGACCACAGTCGCCACCCCGACGACCTCGGCCCCGGCTTCCCGGAGCGCCGCCACCGCGGTGAGCGGGGAGTTCCCGGTGGTGGTGGTGTCCTCGACCACGAGGACCCGCTTACCCTCGACCCCGGGCCCCTCGACGCGGCGCTGCATCCCGTGCTTCTTGGCCTCCTTGCGCACCACGAAGGCGTCGATCGGCCGGCCCGGCGCGTGCATGATCGCGGTGGCCACCGGGTCGGCGCCGAGCGTGAGCCCGCCCACGGCGTCGAAGTCCCAGTCCGCGGTGAGCTCGCGCAGGAGCCGCCCGATGAGCGGGGACGCCTCGTGGTGCAGGGTCGCGCGCCGCAGGTCGACGTAGTAGTCGGCCTCGCGACCCGAGGAGAGGGTGACGCGCCCGTGGACGACGGCGAGGTCGGCCACCAGCGCGGCGAGGCGGGCGCGGGCGTCGGTCTCGGGCGGGGGTGCGGGGGGCATGCGTCTCCTCGGGAGGTCGTCGGCCCGGGGCCCGGGCGTCGCGTGTCGACCCGACTGTATAACCGGGCGACCGCCGGGCGCTCGGGGGCACCGGGCGGCGCCGGGGCTCAGTCGCGGTCCCGCAGGATCGCCGGGAGGACGATGTGGGGCTCGGGGATCATCCCGGGCGTGACGCGGTGCCGGAACACCCAGTAG
The DNA here is from genome assembly GCA_019119635.1 of Candidatus Dietzia intestinipullorum. Taxonomy (GTDB): domain Bacteria; phylum Actinomycetota; class Actinomycetes; order Mycobacteriales; family Mycobacteriaceae; genus Dietzia; species Dietzia intestinipullorum. Next base: position 12,792 of record DWWP01000047.1, on the reverse strand, counting down.
CTCCACGCCTGGTAGCAGACGATCACGGGCAGGGCCACCACGGTGATGACGGTCATCACGCCGAGCGTGTATGTGCTGTGCGCGGCGGACTGCACCGTGATGTCGAATGCGCCGTCGACGGTGGACGGCAGCAGGACGGGGAACATCGCCAGGAAGATCGCGGCGAGCCCGGACAGGCCGGCGCCGGCGTAGCCGGTGAACGCGAGGCCTTCGCGGCCCTGCCGGGCCCGGGCCAGCCCGACGCCCCCGGAGACGACGACGAGGAGGGTGAGCGTCCAGCCCACGGGCCCGGCGCCGTGCTCGAGCTGCACCGCCACGGTCCAGACGAGCAGCGGCAGCAGGCAGAGGGGGGCCCACCGGGCGGCGAAGCGGGCGGCTCGTCGGCGCACGGGGCCGTCCGCCTTGAGCGCCAGGAAGGTGGCGGAGTGGGCGAGCGCGAACCCGACCACGGCCAGGCCCCCGAGGACGGCGGGCCACGAGAGCCAGTCAAAGGGGCCGCCGACGCGGTCGCCGTTGGCGTCGATGGGCAGCCCGAGGGAGGTGAGGGCGAGCATGGCGCCCATGAGGAACGCGACCGTCGCGGACCCCAGGCCGATCATGTACGTCCAGAACGTCGCCCAGGCGCGGGTGGCGACCTTGCCGCGGTACTCGATGCCGACGGCCCGGACGATCAGCCCGAGCAGCGCGAGGGTCAGCGGCACGTAGAGGACCGACAGCAGGGCGGCGTACCAGGGCGAGAAGGCGGCGAACATCGCGGCGGCGGCGGTGATGAGCCACACCTCGTTGCCGTCCCAGACGGGGCCGATGGTGTTGAGCATGACGCGCCGGTCGCGTTCGCTGCGGGTCGAGAAGATCATGTGCATGCCCACGCCCAGGTCGAACCCCTCGAGCAGGAGGTATCCGGTCCACAGGAGCGCGATGGCGACAAACCAGACAATGGCCAGCGTTTCCACGGCTGTTCCTCGTTCCTCGTCTCGGGGGTCAGTAGGCGAACGCCAGCACGTCGTCGTGCTCGGCGTCGGGGTCGTCGGCGTCGTCGTCCCGGCCGGCGAGTTCGGGCATGGCGCTGGCGACGCCGCCGCGCGTGTACCGGACCAGCAGGTACAGCTCGACCACCAGCAGGACCCCGTAGATCGAGCCCAGTGAGATGAGCGAGAACAGCAGCTCACCGGCGGTGACGCCGGGCGAGACTGCGGCCTGGGTGTACATGAACACGGAGTCGGCGCCGGTGGCGTCGGGGTTGGGGGCCACGACGAACGGTTGTCGGCCCATCTCGGTGAAGATCCATCCGGCGATGTTGGCGGCGAACGGCGCGAGGATCCCGACGAGCGCCAGCCGCATGAGGCCGGCGGACCGGGGGACGGTGCCGCGGCGGGTGAGCCAGAGGGCGACGGCGCCGGCGGCGGCGACGATCCCGCCGAGCCCGATCATGAGGCGGAAGCCCCAGTAGGTCACCCACATGACGGGGACGTAGTCGATCTCGGCGCCGGCGCGGTCGCCGTAGAGGGCGTCATCGGGGAGTCTCTCGCCGTAGCGGTCCACGTACTCGGGTTCGAGGTCCCGGATGCCCGGCATGTCGGCGCCCCACTCCCCCGCGCCGAGGAAGCCGAGGACGCCGGGCACCTCGATGAGGGTGGTGACGTCGCGGCAGTCCGTGGATCCCGGGTCGCCCAGGGAGAGCACGGAGAAGGAGGAGCCGGAGTGGCAGGCGGCCTCGGCGGCGGCCATCTTCATGGGCTGCTGCTCGTACATGAGCTTGCCCTGGACGTCGCCGGTGACGACGGTGCCGAGGAAGCCGATCATGGCGACGATCGCGCCGAACCGCAGGGACCAGATCCAGACGCCGTGGTCGGTGCGGTCCCGGCCCGGGGTGTCGGGGGCCTCGCCCACGATCACGCGGCCGTGCTCGTCGACGTCGTCGATCCGGTCGCGGCGCCGGCGCCACAGGTGGTACCAGGCGATCCCGAGCAGGAACATCCCGCCCACCACGAGGGCGCCGAAGACGGCGTGGGTGAACGCGGCCAGGGCGGTGTCGTTGGTGAGGACGGCCCAGATGTCGGTCATGACCGGCCGGCCGTCCTCGCCGAGCTCGACGCCCACCGGGTGCTGCATCCACGAGTTGGCCACGATGATGAAGTACGCCGAGACCCACGAGCCGATCACCGCGCACCACAGGGCCGCGAGGTGCACGCCCTTGCGCAGCCGGCCCCAGCCGAAGATCCAGATGCCCAGGAAGGTGGATTCGAGGAAGAAGGCGAGCAGCCCCTCGAGCGCCAGCGGGGCGCCGAACACGTCCCCGACGAACCGGGAGTACTCGCTCCAGGCCATGCCGAACTGGAACTCCTGGACCAGGCCCGTGGCCACGCCGAGGATGAAGTTGATGAGGTAGAGCTTGCCCCAGAATTTGGTCATCCGGAGGAATCTCTCCTGGCCGGTGCGCACCCAGGCGGTCTGCATCACGGCGACCATCGCCCCGAGTCCGATCGTCAGCGGGACCATGAGGAAGTGGTAGACGGTCGTGATGCCGAACTGCCAGCGTGCGATCTCGAGGACGTCCATGCGACGCCAACCCCTTTCACCGGACCGGAGCGTCGGGCGGGTTCTCACCCGTGCCCGGCATTCTACATATCGTAGAAGTAATTCTATCCGGCCTCGAAATAGTTCCACCCCTGATAGAATCCGGGCACGATGCAGGAGGAGAGGAGCACCGTGGCCACCCTGGGCGAGTTGGAGCGTGCCGTCATGGACGTGATCTGGGATCACGGCGACTCGGTGACGGCGTACGACGTCAAGGACGTGCTCGACGGCTCCCGGGACCGCCCGCCCGCGGTGACCACCCTGCTCACGGTCCTGAGCCGCCTCGCCCGCAAGGGCCTGGTCGAGTCCGACCGCTCCGCCCGCCCCCACCGCTACCGGGCCGTGGCCTCCCGGGAGGACTACATCGCGGAGCTGATGCACGAGGTCCTCGGGGTCTCCCAGGATCGGAACGCGGTCCTCGCGCGGTTCGTCGGCGGGGTCTCCAAGGACGAGGCCGCGGCGTTGCGCAGCCTGCTCACGGGCCGCGGCTGATCCCCGAGACCGCGATGTCCACCGGCACCGTGGGGCTCCTGCTGGCCGGGGTCGCCCTGGCCCTGGCCTGGCCGGTGCCGGTCCTGCTGGCCCGCGCCCGCTGGCCGATGCACGCCCCCGTCCGGGCGCTCCTGCTGTGGCAGGCCATCGGCCTGGCCGGCGGGGTCTCGATGATCGGCGCGCTCGCGCTGCTCGGCCACGCGGCGGCGCCGGGGCACCCCGTGGCTGCGGTGGTCCCCGCGATCCTGTTGGCCTGTTACCTGCTCGCCCACCTGGGCGTGACCGTCGTGCAGGTGTCCCGGCAGCGGCGGCGACACCTGACGCTGCTCCGGCTGCTCACGGCGCCGCACCCGACCCGTGCGCGCACGCGCGTGATCGACGAGGCCGTGCCGGTGGCGTACTGCATCCCCCGCGGCGCCGGCTCCGTCACGGTCCTCTCGCAGGGACTGCTCGACCGCCTGGACCCCGATGAGCTGGCGGCCGTGATCGCCCACGAACGCGCACACGTCGAGCAGCGGCACGACATCCTGCAGCTGGCGTTCCGCGCCTGGCGGTCCGCCCTCCCGGGCCTGCCGACCGCAGCCCTCGCAGAGACGGAGGTCGCCGCGCTGGTGGAGATGCTGGCCGACGACCGTGCCCGCCGCGAGATCCGCGACGAGGTGGTGGCCCGCGCGATCCTCCGGGTCGGCGCGGCCGACGGCGACGACCACGGAGTCGACGACAACGGCAAGAACGAGGAGGAGGCCACCTGCGACAGCGGGCGCATGGGCGACCGACTCCACCGCCTCGGGGCGCGGGTCCCGGGGCGCCTGCGGTGAGCCCGGGTCGCCCGCGGCCCGGTCAGCCCAGGTGGACGACCCGGTCGCCGGGGCGCCGGTCGGCGTGGCGGTGCGAGACCAGGATCACCACCCGGTCCTCGGCGGCGGCACGGATGTCGCCCATCATGGCCTCGGCGGTCGGCGCGTCCAGGTGTGCCGTGGGCTCGTCGAGCAGGAGGACGTCGGCGCGCGTGAGCAGGGCCCGCGCCACTGCGAGCCGCTGACGTTCCCCCCCGGAGAGGGCGCGGCCGCCGGCGCCGACGCGGGTGTCGAGCCCGTCCGCGAGCGAGGCGAGCAGCGCTGACAGGCCCGCGCGCTCGAGGACGTCGCGCATCGCGGCATCGTCGGGGGCGTCGGCGGCCGGGCGGGACAGGAGCAGGTTGCCGCGCAGGGTGGAGTCGAAGACGTAGGCGTCCTGCGGGCACCAGGCCACGCGGGAGCGCCACGCGCGCTCGGTGAACGAGGAGATCGGGAGGGCGTCGGCCCGGATCGCGCCGCCGCTCAGCGGCAGCGCCCCCATGACGGCGGACAGGAGTGTGGACTTGCCCGATCCCGACGGCCCGTCGATCAGCAGCCACCGTCCGGTTCGCGCGTCGGCGTCCACCCCCGCCACGGCCGGCCGCGCGGTGTGCGGGTACCGGATGCTCACCTTCTCGAGCGTCACCGACTCCACGGGACCGTCCGGAGCGCCGTCCCCCCAGGTGGGCTGCGGGAAGGGGCGCAGCACCGCGCCGAGGCCGCGCAGCAGTGAGCGCACGGTCGGCACGCGGTGCACGGCCGTGACCCAGGCGGCGAGCGGCTCGCCCAGCGCCAGGCACAGCAGGGCGATAACCGAGGCCCGTTCGGCCCCCGCCCCGGGATCGGCCACCGCCACGAGGACCGCCAGGACGCCGGTGCCCGCGGACACCACCGCAGTACCGAGGCCGGCGCCGCGGGTCGCGCGCCGTTCGTCGGCGGCCAGCTCCCGGTTGACGTCGTCGAGTCGGGCGACGGCGACCTCGGCCACCCCGTTGCCGCGCAGGTCCGCGGCCGCCGCGCTCAGCGACGCCGAGCCGCGCACCAGCTGCGACCGACCGCCGATCCGCGCGGCGCCGCCCCCGCGTTCGACCGCCGTCGCCAGGGCCGCTCCGAGGAGCATGGAGGCGGCCAGCCCGGCCCCCACGGCGACGGTGAGCGCCGGGGTGACCGCCCAGGTGGTGAGCGTCGCCCCCAGCAGGACAACCACCCCGGAGACCAGAGGCGGGACGACCCTGGGGAGCTGTTCGCGCAGTTCATCGGCCTGGGTCACGAGGTAGTCCAGCGGCGCCCCGCCCTCGAGCAGTCGCCGGGACCCGGCCCCGCGTGCGGCGATCGCCCGCCAGAGCCGCAGGCGGAGGTCGTCGATGGTCTGGAAGGCGGCGTGGTGGGTGAGCAGCTGTTCGGCGTACGTCGCCACCGAGCGCCCGATCCCGAAGGCGCGGACGCCGACGATCGCCACCAGGAGGTACATGATGTACTCCTCGACGCTCGCCCGGACGATCAGCCAGCCTGACAGCGCGGTGAGGGCCAGGCCCAGCGCGGTGGCGAGCACCGACAGACCGACGGCCCCCGCCCACAGCCCACCGCGCGAGCGCAGGAGCGCACCGAGGCGCAGCCGCCCGTCGCGGGCGGGGCCGGGCGGCGTCGGGGGTGGCCCGGCCGTCTCCCCCGCCGCGGAACCCCGGGGGCCGGCGGCATCCCCGTCCGGGCCGGCGTCGGCGCCCCGGCCCGCGCCCCTGTCCCGGGCGGCGCCGGCGGGTACGGACGGTGAAGGAGTCTCCGGCGGGGCCTCCGCGGGGGTGCGGGCCCGACCCGCCGGGCCGGCGATCCGGATCGTGCTCGTGGCCAGCTCGAGCGTCGCCGTGTCGTGGCTGGCCAGGACGATGGTGGCGCGGCCGACCCGCCGCAGGATCGCGCCGCGGACGCGCTCGGCGGCGTCGCGGTCGAGGTGCGCGGTCGGCTCGTCGAGCACCAGCAGGCGCGCTCCGGCGTCGACGCGGGCCAGCGCGCGGGCCACGGACAGCCTCCGGAGTTCGCCGGGGCTGAGTTCCGCGACGGCGGCCTCGGCGACCCGGGAGAGCCCCAGCTCGGCGAGGGCGGCGTCGGGATCCGCGCCGTACACCCGGAGTTCCTCCCGAGGGGTGGCGGCGAACACGCGCGGCGATTGCGGCGACCACCCCACGCCGTCCGCCTCGATGCCCGTGAGCCGGCCGTGCACTGTGGCATCGGCCGGCAGCGCGCCGACGAGCGCGGAGAGGAAGGTGGTCTTCCCGGCTCCGCTGGGCCCGGAGACCGCCACGACGCCGTCGAGTCGGGCGTCGACCCCGGAGAGCGTCGCCGCCCCGCGGCCCGCGTACCGCACCTCCAGCCCCTCGACCCGAACGGTGGCGCCGCCGTCGGGAACGGTGGCGCCGCCGCCGTCGCGCGGGTCCGTCCCCCGCCGCGCCCGGAGGTGTTCGCGGACGCGGTGCAGCGCGGAGAGCCCGTCCTGCGAGGCGTGGAACGCCACGCCCACGCGCCGGAGGGCCGCGTAGCATTCCGGGGCCAGGAGCAGCGCGAGTAGCGCGGGCTGCAGGTCGATCGTCCCGTTGAGCAGCCGGAGGCCCAGGAACACCGCCACCACGGCCACCGAGAGCGTCGCGATGAGCTCGAGTGCCAGCGCGGAGAGGAACGCCCACCGCAGGGTTTCGCGCGTGCGGCGTCCGTAGGCCCGTTGGATGGCGTCGAGGGAGGCCGTCTGCTGCGCGACGCGACCGAGCCCGACCAGCACGGGGAGCCCACGGGCCAGTTCGACCAGGTGCTCGGAGAGCCGGGTCAGGGCACCCAGGGCGGCGTCGGTGCGTTGCCCGGTGTGCCGGCCGATGAGGACCATGAACAGGGGCACGAGCGGGATCGTCACCACGATCACCAGGGCGCTGACCCAGTCCGCGGCGAGGATGCGGAGCACCAGCAGCGGCGGCACCACGGCCGCCGCGATGGTGGCGGGCACGGACTGGACGTAGTACTCGTCGAGATGGTCCATGCCGTCGGTGGCCAGCACCGCCGTCCCACCGCGGGGGTCCTCGCCCTCGGCGACCCGCCGCCACAGCCGTCCCCGGAGGTCGTGCTTGACGGTCGTGGCGACCCGCCGGGCACACACCTCGGTGGCCCACTCGGCGACCGCCCGGAGCAGCGCCCCGCCCAGCCCGGTCAGCAGGATCACGCGCACCGAGCCCGTGGACAATGTGTCCGCGGCCAGGCCCGCGATGCCGCGCGCGACGCCCTCGGCCACCAGGACCAGGCCGACGGCCCGCAGCGCCGCCAGGAGCCCGAGGATCACCAGCGCGGGCGTCGGGGCGGGCCCGGGCTCCGGGCGTCGGACGTCGCGTCCGGCGGTCCGTTCGGCCTCGAGCACCCAGGGGTCGATCCCGTCAGCGGTCCGCGTCGCCGTCCCGCGCACTGTCATCCGCACACGTCCTCACCGGCGGGAACACCGAATGTATGCGTCCGGTTCCGCCGGCACAATTCTACACGCCGTAGAAGTTCCGGCCGTTGCGGCGGCGACGGTATCGGGCTGCTCCCTTCGCCCCTCCCCCGGCGTCACCGCGCATGCCGCTCGGCCAAATCGCCCCAAACACTACCGGCACAAGAGCCTCCCGGCTGTATCCGCCACGGTGAAGCTGGTACAGCGCCGCGCCGAGAACGATCAGACTGACGATAAACAGTACATAGCCGACGTATTCGCCCAAGCCCACTTAGCGCCCTCCTTTCCCGGTCAGTCCCCAAAACGTATCGTGCTACTCCGACACGGCGGTGCACCCTTGACCGGGGGATCGATCGTTCTGGTGTTACCCGCGTACAGCCTGAGCGCTGTCGTGGATATAGACCGCCATGTCCACAGTTTGCAGGCCAAGGGTGTGCCTAGAGTCGACGAGGTTGATCGGGGCGACCACATCAGAGCCGTCACAGAGCAGTTAGGAAATGAGCACTTCTTTGAGCTGCTGCGCTGACACCGCGCCGTCGCAGACCTCCCGGACCTCGACCGACAACCCACGGCGCCTGCAGGAAGGGCGTCACCGACCACGGCGAGCGCCGTGCGACCGAACTACTGCACGACCTGACACGCGCCACCCGCGACCCACGGCGACAGTTCAGAACGTCGACATCACCGCGGACTTCACCCGCCCGGAGCTCGACTATCCCGAGGGCACCGTGGCCCAGCTCTTCCGCAATGACGAAGCACTGGGAGAGCCCGTCCCGATGCCGGACACCGGCAACTCCCTGACGTTCACCGATGAGGTCCCGCGCGAGCAGCAGACCAAGTCTGTCACCTACGAGGTCGAGCTGGTCAGCGTCAAGGTCGACTCCGACGAGTGGACCGGCACCACCGCGAACCCGCCCACGATCCTCGTCAAGGGCACCGGTGTCACCGCGCCCGAACCCACCACGGGATCGCTGCAGTTCGGCTCGCTGGAGAGTGCGTTCACCGCCAGCCTGTCCGAACTGTCGGGCTACGACCTCGCTCCGCTGTCCAACGACAACCTGACCGGGATGCTCAGCTCCGCATTCTGAGTTCGCCCGCCAAAGCCCGAGGACCCGGCCGCGCATCCAGCGCGGCCGGGCCCTCTGCTCTCTGCCGGTCACTCCGTGATGTCGGGCGGCAGATCCAGTCGCGCGGTCCGCTCGACGTCCGGCTCGACCCCGGGCCGCTCCCGGCCCTCGGGCCCGGCCGCCTCGACGTCGTTCTCCTCGTCCGGGTCCGGGGCAGCCCGACGACGCCGCCGCCGATCCGCCGACCGCATCTCCGCCGGATCAACACCCATCCGCGCCGCGAGGTCGGCCACCGACAGCCGCTGCGTGACCTCCGACGGGTCCACGTCGTCAGCACCGTGGCGCCCGCCCGATTCCTCGCTGGGCTCACCGTGCCGTCCGCCCGACTCGTCGCTCGACTCGCCGTGACTCCCGCCCGGCTCCTCACTCGCCTCGCCGTGGCGGCCGGTCGAGGACTCGTCGAAGTCCGAGCCGCCGTCGATGCGCGCGGCGTCGAACCGCTCGACCTCGCTGCGGATGTCGTCCTCGTCGTCGTCCTCGGACCCGATCGGCTTGATACCGGCGGCCCCCGACGTGGCGCCCGACGCCAACGGGGGCACCGACGCGTCCTCCGGATACGTGTGCCCCACACCGCGGGTCGGACGGGACAGCGGCTCGCGCGGCTCGAGGTGATCCGCGGCCACGTCACCGCGGGACGCCACCGGCCCCGGAGGCCCCATGATCTCGGAGAACGGGTCAGCCTCGGCGGGATCAGCGGACTCGGCGGACTCGTCCGCAGCCGCGGCGCCGCCGGCGGCCTCCGCCTCCGGGGCCGGTTCCTCGTCCCCGCGATCGGCCACGACCGGCTTGTCCCCCAGGTCCCGCATGCCCTCGCGGCGATCCGGGACCAACCGCAGGTGCCCGGTCCGTCGCGCCTCGACGGGCACAGCGGAGTCGGCGGCCTCGGCGGAGTCGACCGACTCCAGGCCGGCCCCCTCGGCAGCCTGCTCCTCCTGGCCCGCACCGGCATCCGCCTCGCCGGTACCGCCGGCCACCTCGGCGCCGTCAGCGCCGGGCGCCGCACGACGGGCGTTCGGGTCCGGCACACCGCCCGCGGGATCGGCCTCCGGGCCCTCGACGGCGCCGGGCGCGCCGGGATCGATCTCGGCGGGCAGCGGTCGGGCCCTGCCTCCGACGGGCGGGAGCGGCGCGAGCACGCCGGCCGCCTCGTACAACACGACCACCGTGTCATCCCAGGTCGCCGGGTTCTCGGCGCCGTCGACGGTGGCGGCCATCCACTCACCCTCGGCCCACACCCTGCGCACGTCGGAGGGCAGCTCACGCACGGCGTCGGCCAGTCGATCGCGGTCGACCAGTTCGAGCCGTCCGTAGTCGGAGGTGCGCGCCTCGAGCGCCGCCACCTCGCCGGCGTCGTGGAAGCCGGGCTCGGCGTCGACATCCGGGCGACTCAGGTCGAGCACCACGTCGGAGGCGGTCCCCCGCTGCAACGCCAGCACGGCCCGGCCCCCGGCCACGCCCATGATCGCGCGCCGGCCACGGAACACCCCGTGCGAGACCGTGCCCAGCGCGGGCAGCCCGCCGGCGAAGTCGCCGTGCCGGAAGTCGGGAGCGGGCGTCTGCGTGGGCGCGAACTCCCGCTGCTCCAGCCACTGCACGACCGGCGATCCGGCCAGCGGGTCCGCCGGCTCCGGCTCGGCCTCCGGCGCGGGCCGGTCAGCGCCGCGGTGGGGTTTGCGCGCGGGGAGGAAGCGGCGCACGCGGTCGGAGAGCTTCGACGGCCCCGCCGCGGCCGCGCCCGCGGCACCCGCGCCCGCTGCGGCTACACCGGCGCCCGCCGCAGCCGCGCCGAGCCCGGGGCCCGCCTGCTCGTCGGCGCCTACCGGAGCGTCGGGATCGGCGTCCGCCCCGGCATCCTCGGGCTCGTCCGGCTCTGTGGCCTCGTCCGCCGCGCCCGCCGTCGCGGGGATCGCGGGCTCCGCGCCCCCGGCGGCGGCCGCGGGCTCGACGGGGTCCGCGGGCTCGGCGGCGTCCGGCGCGCCGTCCGAGGGCTCGGGCTGCTCGGAGGCGGGGTCGTCGACCGGGGCGAACTGCTCCGCCTCGTCGTCGTCGACATCCGCGCTGTCCACCGCTGCCGCACTGTCGAGCTCGCCGCCCCCACGGTCGGCGGGAGTCTGCGCCGAGTCGGCGCGACCGCCCGCCCCGCCACGCGATCTGTGATCGAGCCAGAGCAGGGCCACCGCAGCGACGAGCAGCACGAGGGCGACGAGGAACCACACCATGGGCACCGAGACTACTCAGCGCGGGGCCACGCGCCCATGAGGCGCTCCTGCCTGTCGGGGACTACCGCGGCTCGTCCCCGAGCGCGATGGGCCGCTGACGGTCCGCCGACCACTGTGACCACGAGCCCGGGTACAGGCGCCCCGGTTCGAGGCCCGCGACCTCCATGGCCACGAGCGCATGGCACGCGTGGACGCCGGAACCGCAGTACACGACCGTGTCGTCCCCACTGGTGATGCCCGCGTCGGAGAACATCTCGCGGATGCGCTCCGGGGGCAGGAAGCGGCCGCGGTCGTCCAGGAAGGAGGTGGTGGGCAGGTTGACGGCCCCCGGGATGTGGCCGGCCCGGGTGTCGACCGGCTCGGTCAGGCCCTCGTACCGCTCGGCGGCGCGGGCGTCGACCAGCACGCCGCGATCCGGCCAGTCCGCCACCGTGGAGATGTCGACGGCCTGCATGTGGCCGCGCCGGCACGTGAAGTCGCCGCGCTCCACCGGGTTACCCGGCCCCACCGCCAGGTCCTCCCCTTCGGCGATCCAGGCCTTGAGCCCGCCGTCGAGGAGGGAGACGTTCTCCTTGCCCGCCCAGCGCAGCAGCCACCAGGCGCGGGCCGCGGAGGTGCTGCCGGAGTCGTCGTAGACCACCACGCGGTCGTCGTCGTTGACGCCCGCCCAGCGCAGCGCCTCCTGGAACTCGTCGGGCGCCGGCAGCGGGTGCCTGCCCTCCTTGGTCGACGGGGGCGCCGACAGGTCGGCGGTGAGGTCGACGAACTGCGCACCGGGGATGTGACCGGAGAAGTAGTGCTCCCGGCCGAGCGGGTCACCGAGCCGCCACCGCACGTCGAGGATCGTGGGCGTCGGCAGGCCGGAGACATCCGCGATGAGGTCGCGGGCCGAGACGAGCAGGGGGTGGTCGGGGCGTCCGGCGGCGGGTGAAGAATCGGGGGTCACGACCCAAGGATAGGCGCTACGACGACGACGTGAAGACCCGTCCCGGAGGGCCGCGCAGTGTGCCGCGCATCGCGCTCTGACCGCGCGGGAACAGATCGGGACCTGCGCGTGTTGTACGGGGTGGATCGGGACGTGACAGTGTCCCCCGGGCTCACCCCACCGCCTTCGCGGGATTCCGTTCGGCTGGAGCCGCGTCGCGCAATCCGCCGTGAGGCGACCTCGCGTCCCGGTCCACCCACTACGCCGCCGGCACCTGTAGATGTCGGCGGCGTTGTCGTGTCTCCGGTCTGGCGCGGCTCAGTCGCCGACTCGCCACAGCGGGGTGCGGCACAGCACAGACGACCGGTGCGCGGGGTGGCCCTCACCCCGCGCACCGGTCAGGTGCACGCGCTGTCAGTTCAGCTGCAGCGACTCCCCGTCCTCAGCGAGCGTGACCCGGACGGTGTCCCCGTCGCGGACCTCGCCGCCCAGCAGGGCGCGGGCGAGCTTGTCGCCGATCGCCTGCTGCACCAGGCGGCGCAGCGGGCGCGCCCCGTACGCCGGGTCGTAGCCGCGCCGGGCGAGCCAGCCCTTGGCCGCCGCGTCGACCTCCAGCGTGAGCCGCCGCGACTGGAGTCGTCGCGCGAGCTCGTCGATCTGGATGTCCACGATGTGCTCGAGCTGGTCCTCGCTGAGCGCGTCGAAGACCACCACGTCGTCCAGCCGGTTGATGAACTCCGGCTTGAACGCCCGCTTGACGGCGTCCATCATCTGCTCACGCGTGCCGCCGGCACCCAGGTTGGAGGTCAGCACGAGGATCGTGTTGCGGAAGTCCACCGTGCGTCCCTGACCGTCGGTGAGGCGGCCGTCGTCGAGCACCTGGAGCAGGATGTCGAAGACGTCCGGGTGGGCCTTCTCCACCTCGTCGAGCAGCACGATCGTGTACGGCCTGCGCCGCACCGCCTCGGTGAGCTGCCCCCCGGCCTCGTAGCCGACGTACCCCGGAGGGGCACCGACGAGCCGGGAGACGGAGTGCTTCTCCGAGTACTCGCTCATGTCGATCCGGGTCATGGCCCGCTCGTCGTCGAACAGGAACTCGGCGAGCGCCTTGGCCAGCTCGGTCTTTCCGACACCGGTCGGGCCTGCGAAGATG